>NZ_JACWCT010000098.1 GCF_016613415.1 Methylobacterium ajmalii
GCCGCTCGCGGCCTGCGTGCCCACCGCCGCGCCGGACTGGCTGGTTGCCCCGGCCAACCCCGCCGCCGCCGTGCGCGCGCCGCGCTACTCCGCGGTCACCGCGGGCGTGACGCGCTACGACGTGGTCGATCCCAAGGACTGGCGCGAGCTCAACCGCGCCGTGACACCGAGGTCCGGCTCGGGCGGCATGGAGGGCATGGACCACTCCCGCATGCCCGGCATGACCATGCCCGGCATGGGCGGCAAGCGCGACACGGGAGGGCGGTGATGCGCGAGCCCTGTAACCAAACCCCGCCCGCCCACGGACTCACCCCCAAAGGGAACCCACGGATGACCGCGACCGGCATGCGCTCGATGTCCGAGATGAAGCTGCCGCCCTTCGGGGTCGCGCGCTTCCGGAAGCCGCGATGAGGCAATCATCCCCGACGAGGGCGGCGTCCCTGTCCGCGGAAGCGGCCGCCGGCATGCGAGGGGGGGTGCCGGGCGCCCTCGTCCTGCCTCGTCCCCGGCTGTTCCTCGTCCCGTGCGCGGCACTCCTCCTTTCATCCCCGGCGGTCGCCGTCGGGGACGCGCCCGCGGGCGCGTCCGCCCCTACCGTAACGTCATCCGCGGGCGATGCGGCTCGCACGGCGTCGGATCAGGCCAGCTATCGGCGGATGCTCGCGCGCGAGGCCGAAGCGCGCGGAGTGCCCCCGGCCATCGCCGATGCCGTCGCGTACGTGGAGAGCGGGTACGATGCCGGCGCGGTCGGCGGGGTCGGCGAGCTCGGACTGATGCAGGTCCGGCCGACGACCGCGGCCATGCTCGGTCACACGGGTCCCGCCGGGGCCCTCCTCGATCCCGCGACCAACGTCCGCTTCGGCGTCGCCTACCTCGCACAAGCTTGGAAGCTCACGAAGGGCGATCTCTGCCGCACGCTGATGAAGTACAGGGCCGGTCACGGCGAGGAGCGGATGAGCCCGCGCTCCGCCACGTACTGCCAGCGGGTGCGGGTCCGCCTCGCGGCGACCGACGCTTCCCTCGCCGGGACCGCCTCACCCTCCTTCCGGGGGAGCGTCCGCGGGGTTTCCGCGGCACGCCTCACGGAAAGCGATCCCCGTTCGGCAATCGCTCGGCGCCTGTGGGCCGAGCATGCGGCGCGTGTCCGCGGCATCGGGGCGCGCATCGACCGCATCATGCGCGGCGGCTGAGAACCTGTCGGAGCAAGCCACGTGAACGTCCGCTCCAGCCCGGTCCCGCCCGCCGTCGGCGGCAGCTTGGAGGTCTGAACCCATGGCCCACGCCCACCATGCGCACCATGCCCACGGGAACCGTCACGGCCACGGCGCGGCGTGCGCTGCCGGGGAAACCGCGACGGACCCCGTCTGCGGCATGCAGGTCGACCCTTCGGTCACGCCCCACCATGCCGAGCACGAGCACGCGACCTACCACTTCTGCTCGGCGGGCTGCCGCGCGAAGTTCGTGGCCGAGCCGGCACGCTACCTGGCGGCTGACAAAGGGCCACCGGAAGCCCCTGGCGGGGCGATCTACACCTGTCCGATGCACCCGGAGATCCGCCGCGACCGACCGGGCAGCTGCCCGATCTGCGGGATGGCGCTGGAGCCGCTCACGCCGACGAGCGGTCCGGTCGAGAACGCCGAGCTCAAGGACATGAGCCGCCGCTTCTGGGTCGGCCTCGTCCTGACCCTGCCCGTCTTCGCCCTGGAGATGGGGGGACATCTGACCGGCCTCGTCGACCGCCTCGGCCTGCAAACCTCGAACTGGGTCCAGTTGCTGCTCGCCTCGCCGGTCGTCCTCTGGGCGGGGTGGCCGTTCTTCGAGCGGGGCTGGCAGTCGCTGGTGAACCGCCGCCTCGACATGTTCACCCTCATCGCCCTCGGGACCGGCGCGGCCTACCTCTACAGCGTCGCCGCGACCGTGGCGCCGGGGCTCTTCCCCGAAGGCCTGCGCGGCCATGACGGGGCGGTGCCGGCCTACTTCGAGGCCGCGGCGGTCATCACCGTCCTGGTGCTGCTCGGGCAGGTGCTGGAACACGGGGCCCGCGAGCGCACCTCGGGCGCGATCCGGGCGCTGCTCGACCTCGCCCCGCAGAAGGCCCTGCGTCTCGGGACGGGAGGGGCCGACGAGGAGGTGCTCGTCTCGGCGGTGGCTGTCGGGGACCACCTGCGCGTCCGGCCCGGCGAGAAGGTGCCGGTCGACGGCGAGGTCGTCGAAGGGCGCTCGGCGGTGGAGGAGTCGATGATCAGCGGCGAGCCTCTCCCCGTCTCGGTGGAGCCCGGTTCCCTCGTGGTGGGCGGGAGCCTGAACACGACCGGGGGCTTCGTCATGCGCGCAACGCGAGTCGGGTCCGAGACCACGCTGGCCCGCATCGTCGCGATGGTCGCCGAGGCCCAGCGCTCGCGCGCGCCCGTCCAGCGCCTGGTGGACGATGCGGCGGCCTGGTTCGTCCCCGTGGTCATCTCCGTCGCCGCCTTCGCCTTCGTCGCCTGGATGGCCTTCGGGCCGGAGCCACGCTTCACCTACGCGCTCCTCGGGGCGGTCGCGGTCCTCATCATCGCCTGCCCCTGCGCCCTCGGCCTGGCGACGCCGATGTCGATCATGGTCGGGGTCGGTCGCGGCGCCCGGGACGGGGTGCTGGTCAAGAACGCCGAGGCCCTGGAGCGGTTGGAGAAGGTCGACACGCTCGTCATCGACAAGACCGGGACCCTAACCGAGGGCAGGCCCAAGGTCACCGGCGTGCTCCCGGCCCCCGGTTTCACGGACGCCGACGTGCTGCGCCTCGCCGCCGCGGTCGAACGCGCGAGCGAGCATCCCCTGGCCCTCGCCATCGTCCGGGCCGCGGACGCGCGCGTCGTCCCGGGCGCCGTGGCGTCCGACTTCGAGGCACCGACCGGCAAGGGGGCGCTCGGCACGGTCGAGGGGCGTCGCGTAGCCATCGGCAACGCGCGTTTCCTAGAGGAGCATGCGACGGACGTGGCGCTTCTCCAGGCGCGGGCCGAGAAGGTGCGGAGCCGAGGCGCGACGGCGGTCCTCGTCGCCGTGGGCGGGAAGCCGGCCGGCGTCATCGCCATCGAGGACCCCATCAAGACGAGCACGTTCGAGGCCCTCCGACGGCTTCGGGAGGAAGGGTTGCGCATCGTCATGTTGACCGGCGACAGCCGGACGACGGCCGAGTTCGTCGCCAAGGCGCTCGGCATCGACGAGGTCGAGGCCGAGATTCTTCCCGACCGCAAGGCGGAGGTGGTCAGGACGCTCCAGGGTCACGGCGCGGTCGTGGCGATGGCTGGTGACGGAGTCAACGACGCGCCGGCCCTAGCCGCGGCGGACGTGGGCATAGCGATGGGCGGCGGCGCCGACGTGGCCATCGAGAGCGCGGGCGTTACGCTGCTCCGCGGGGACCTGTTCGGCATCGTCAGGGCCCGGGGCCTGTCCCGGGCAACGATGCGCAACATCCGCCAGAACCTGTTCTTCGCCTTCATCTACAACGCGCTGGGCGTGCCGGTCGCCGCCGGACTGCTCTACCCGTTCCTCGGCATCCTTCTCTCGCCGGTCATCGCGGCGGCCGCGATGGCGCTCTCGTCGGTCAGCGTGATCGGCAACGCCCTGCGCCTGCGCGCGGCGCGGTTCGGCTGAGACGCGGCCGTGACCTGCGCATCGCCATCCTTCGCCGACGGACCTCGCCCAACCCGCGGCGTGCAGGCCCGGCGCAGTCGAAGCCGGGGACGTGCCCCCTCCCCCTCCGAGCAACCGCATGAGCCCGTGGAGACCGTGACCACGCACCCGCTCGCACTCGGCGTCGCGGACGCCTACCTCGCCCTGGTCGATGCCGTCGTCCCGGAGTTCGTCGAGACCTTGTACCTCGTCGGTTCCGCCGCCATGGGCGACTTCCGGCCCCCGCTCAGCGACGTGAATTTCGTGGCGGTGTCCCTGGCTCGCCCGGGGCGGGGGGAGCTGGCCGCCCTCGCCGAGGCCCACGCCGACCTCGCGCTCGGTTGGCCGGCCCCGGCGCTCGACGGCATCTACCTGACCTGGAACGACCTGCGGGCCGGCCCGCTTGCCGTCCCGAACAGCCCCTGCGTCCAGCGGGGGCGACTTTTCGAGTCCGGGTGCCACGACCAGCATCCGCTCACTTGGAGCGTCCTAAGGGCCAGCGCAGTCACCGTTCGCGGTCCACTCTGCGCGGGCACCGGGCTCTGGCGTGGTGCGGCCCATCTCGAACGATGGGCCCTGGCCAGCGCCAATGGATGCTGGGGCATATGGCTCGGACCCGATACGGCGGACGAGACACTCCTCGCGGCGGACGGGGTCGAACGGTTCGTCCTCGGTATGTGCCGGCTCCATTACGTACTCGCAACCGAGGTCGTACCCTCGAAGAGCAACGCCGGCCTGTATGGGTTGATCACTTTCCAGCCGGAGTGGCATCGCATCATCGACGAAGCCCTACGCGTCCGTAGGGAGCCCGAGGTGGCCGGCCTCTACGGGACGCTTGGAGAGCGCGGCCGCGACGCGTTGGCTGTTGTCCGCATCGTCGCGGACGATGCACGAACGCTCGTCGTCAGTCCTGGCGGTTCAAGACCGGGCTGAAGGGGCTGGTCCCCAAATCGCCCGGTCGGGAACGGCCGCGCTGCGGTTCGCGGTAGCCTACGCCGTCCAGAGCTTGGCCGTTACGCCAGGCATGCGGGCGGGCCGCGGAAAGGGAGCCAACGTGATCGGCCTTCGTTCTGCCGGACGCCCCTCCGGCGGTCCCGGGAGAGGCAGGCCTTAGCCTATTCGGAGGTATTCGGGCTAGGCGCGCTGCGCCCTTCTGCCCGGACAACCGCCAGAGCCTTGTCGCCAGGAGTACCCGTTGCTTACCCCGCCGATCATCCACGACCTGATCCATCAGACGTTGGGCCTCGACCACACCCGCACCCACTGGTGGGTGGACCTCGTCACCGTCCTGGTCCTCGTCGTGGCGCCTGGCTGGACCGCTTGGCTCGCTGCCCGGTCGGGCCTGCGCTGGGCCGCCGCCCGGTGGCATCGCACCCGCGGGATGGCGGCGCTTCCGCCACCCGCCGCGGCCATGGACGAGCCGGGACGGCCGAGCTCTCGTCCGGCCGTGGCGGCGCGGCTGGAGTCCTACGTCGTGCGTGCGACGTCGCGGCTGCAGGTCCGTCTCGTGCTCCTCTCCGTCCTGACGCTGCCGGCGGCCTGGCTCCTCCTTGAGATCCCCAAGCACATCATCAACCACGCGCTTGCCGATGACGCGGGCGACGGTCACCCGAAGATGGCCTTCGTCGGCCTCCATCTGGGCCGCATCGAGCTGCTGTTCGCGCTGTGCGCCAGCTACCTGGCCGTGCTCACGCTCAGCGGTCTCGCCAAGTACGCGGTCAGTCGGGTCCGGGGGCGCGTGAACGAGCGCCTCGTGCGCCGCCTCCGCCTCGCCGTCGTCCGTCGCGCGCGCGGCGAGCGCTCCCCCGAACGGGGGGCCACGCTAGCCGCCGTCGCGGTCCAGGAGATCGAGCCCATCGGCTACTTCGGCGGCAGCCTAGTGGTGGTGCCGCTCGTCCAAGGTGGCACGCTCGTGACCAGCATCGTGTTCCTCCTCCTGCAGAACGCCGCCCTGGCCATGGCAGCCCTGATCATGCTGCCGGTCCAGCTGAGTATCCTGCCGCGGTTGCAGGGGCGGTTGAACGCGAAGGTCCGGCAAAGGGTGCATGCCACGCGGGAGCTGGGGGCGCTCCTCACCGCTCCCGCGCTCGCGCGGCAGGCCGGCCGCGAGGCGTGCGAGCCCTCCGACCTGAGCCGGCAGATGCGGCAGGCCCGGAAGCTTGAGGGGGTGCGCATCGAGATCAACGACCTGAAGGGCCGGCTCAAGGGCCTCTACAACTACACCTCAAACCTCACCCCGTTCTTCTTCTTCTCGATCGGCGGCTACCTCGTCGTGCAGGGTCAGCTCTCGCTCGGCGCGCTCGTCGCAGCCCTGGCCGCCTACAAGGAGATCGCCCCGGCCATGCGCGAGCTGTTCGACTTCGCCCAAGCCTGGTCCGACGCGAGCGCGCGCTTCGAGGAGGTCACCAAGGCCCTCGGGCCGGCGGGGCATGGGGATCGCGCGACGGAGAGGTCAGCGCGCGACCGAACCGTTCGGGCGGCCTGAGCGAAGCCGGCGAGCGCCGGAGCCTCGCGAGATGGCGTCCGGCCCCGCGCGACGACGCCATCCCGCATGGCCGGGCGCCCCTGGGAGGCGGCACCTCCCTCACCCTCCGGCACGGCCGCTCCTACCGCAGCAGCGTCGCGCCGAGCTGTGCCAGCCCGCGCCCCAGGCCCGGCGCGATGCCGAGGCCCAGCGTCCCTGCCGTGCACAAGCCGAGCGCCCATGCGTAGCCGGAGCCGGATGCCGGCCCCTCGGCACGGTCCGGGTCCCTGAAGTACGTCTCCGCGATGACGGCCGCGTAGTAGAACAGCGCCACCGCCATGTTGGCGGCGGCCACCACGGCCAGCCAAGCGAAGCCGCCCTCGATGGCGGCCACGAGCAGGAAGACCTTGCCGGCGAAGCCCGCCAACGGCGGGACGCCCGCGAGCGACAGGAGGGCGAGCGCCAGCGCCGCCGCTGGCCCCGGCGCCCGCCGTCCGAGGCCGCGGATCGCGGCGAGGGCGTCGCTCCCGGTCATGCGCTCGACCTGCGCGACCACCGCAAACGCCGAGAGGTTCATCAGGAGATAGGCCGCGAGGTAATAGCCTATGGCCGGCAGGGCGTCCGGGGCCTGCCCGGCCACCGCAACCCCCATCAGCACGTAGCCGGCCTGGGCGATGCTCGAATAGGCCAGCAGGCGCTTCAGGCTCGCCTGGCGGAGGGCCACCAGGTTGCCGAAGGTCATCGTCGCGGCGGCCAGGAGCGCGAGCACGGTCGGCCAGGCGGCGAGGCCGTCCGGCATCGCCGCCAGCAGGAAGCGGATGAGGCCGGCGAAGGCTGCCACCTTCGGCACGACCGAGACGAAGCCCGAGGCGGGGGCCGTCCCGCCCTGGAACACGTCCGGGGCCCAGACGTGGAACGGCACCAGCGTCATCTCGAAGCCGTAGCCGACGAGGACCAAGCCGAAGGCCAGCGCCACCCAGGCCCGGTCGGCGCCGGCCAACCCCGCCCCGATGGCCCGCAGGTTCAGGCTGCCGGTGAGGCCGAACAGGAAGGTGAGGCCGTAGGCCATCACCGCCAGCGCGGCGGCGCCGTAGAGGAAGTACTTGAGCGTCGCCTCCTGGGCCGGTCCGTCGCTCCGCACGAGCAGGACGAGCAGGTAGGAGGGGAAGCTCACCATCTGCAGGAACAGGATGATGAGGCCGAGATCCGTCGCCGCCGTGAGCCCCATGCCACCGACGGTCGCCATGAGCAGCGCGACCGGGTGGTGCGGTTCCTGCTCGCTCCCGCGGAAGTGGGACCCGAGCGCGAGCAGGCTCACCAGGGCGCCGGCCTCGATGACCAACTGGTAGAAGCCCCGGAACGGATCGACGGCGTATGTGCCGCAGAAGGCCTCGCGCGGCGGGGCCGTCAGCATCGGCGCGGTCAGGCCCATCGCGACGAGCAGGGCGAGGAGCGCGACGGCGGCGGGCAGGCGGCGCCACCGGCCCCGGACCCAGCCGGCAACCGGGACCAGCGCGAGGGCGCTTCCCGCCAGGACCATCTCGGGCGCGACGGCGCCGAGATCCATGCAGCCGCCCATCGTCTGCCCGCCGGTCATGGAAGGTGCGCCAGGGCTGCGGTCGTGCCGTCGAGCAGCGCGACGAGGACGGCCGGCAGGACGCCGATGCCGACCGCCAGGGCCGCGAGCGCCCCCGCCGCGCCCGCCTCGGCCGCCGTGAGGGGCGGCAGCGCCGGCATGTCGGGCGGCGCCCGACCCATCAGCAGGCCCGTCATCAACCGGAGGTAGACCGCGGTCGTCACGACGAGCGCGAGGACGGCGAGCGCGGCGACCCAGGCGGAGAGCTGCAGGGCGGCGCCGATGGCCTGGAACTCCGCGATGAAGCCGGACAGGCCCGGGAGCCCGAGCGAGCCGAAGGCGAGCAGGCCGAACAGCCCGCTGAAGGCCGGCATCGCGCCGATCAGGCCGCCGAAGCGGGCGAGTTCCCGCGTGCCGGCGCGGTGCTGGAGCATTCCCACGAGCAGGAACATGCCGCCGGTCAGGAAGCCGTGGCTGACCATCTGCACGGCGGCGCCGTTGAGCGCCAGCCGGCGCACGCCCTCGTTGCCGGCCAGCGCCGCCACCGCGACGCCGAGCGTGACGAAGCCCATGTGGTTGACGGAGGTGTAGGCGACGAGCCGCTTCATGTCGGACTGCGCCAGCGCCGCCAGGGCCCCGTAGAGGAGCGAGGCCAACGCCAGCGCGACGAGAAGCCAGCCGAACCGTGCGACCGTGTCCGGCAGGGTCGGCAGCAGCACGGCGAGCATGCCGTAGCCGCCCATCTTGAGCTGGAGACCGGCCAGCACGACGCTGCCCTCGGTCGGCGCCTCGACATGCGCGTCGGGCAACCAGTTGTGCAGCGGCACCACCGGGAGCTTCACCCCGAACCCGAGGAGGAGGGCCAGGAAGACGAGGCCGCCCGCGAGCGGGGTCCGGTCCAGCGGCCGCGCCTGGACGATGGCTGGAAGCGAGAAGGTGTGGGGCTCCATGGCGAGGTAGAGGGCGAGGAAGCCGAGCAGCATGGCGAGGCTGCCGGCGCGGGTGTAGAGGAAGAACTTGAGCGCCGCGTACCGCCGCCGCTCCCCGCCCCAGATGCCGACGATGAAGTACATCGGCACCAGGCCGACCTCGAAGAACAGGTAGAACAGCAGCAGGTCCTGCGCCGCGAACAATCCGATCAGCCCGGTCGCGAGCAGGAGGAAGAGGAAGGCGTGGGCGTGCGCCCGGTCGTGCTCGCCCAGCACGTAGACCATCACCACCGTGAGCAGGAGGGCGGTGAGCAGGATCAGCGACAGGGAGAGGCCGCCGACGGCGACGTCGTACGCCGCCCCGACCGACGGGATCCACGGCAGGGTCGCCCGCCATTGCAGGCCTCCCCCTGGCTCGAATCCGGCCCAGAGCGCCAGCGCCGCGGCGAGCGTCAGGATCGCGCCGCCGAGAGCGACGTGACGCGCGAGACCCGGGCGGCCGCGCGGCAACGCCAGCACGACGAGGCCCGTCAGGAGGGGGAGGAAGATCGTCGCCGTGAGCATCGGGTCAACTCGGGTTCAGGGCCAGAGCAGGAGGGCGCCGGCCGCCAGGGCGGCCGTGGCCCAGGCGAACAGGCCGAGCGTGTAGAGGTAGAGGCGGCCGGCTTGGAGCGCGCGGAGCCGCTCGCCCCCGGCGGCCAGCCAAGCCGCGAGCCCGTCCCCCAGGCGTGCGAAGCCGCGCACCTCGATGCGACCGGCCGCCTCGCCGGCGCCCCAGGTCCACCCGGCGACGCGTCGGGCCGCCGCGTCGAGCGCGTCCTCAAGGGGTCCGAGGCGCCGGGCGAGCTGCGTCGTCCAGCGTGCCGGGGCCGCCGTGGCCGCCGAAAGCCCGGCGGCGAGCCGAGCCGGCCACGGGCCGAGCGCGGGTGATCCGCCCCTTCCCCTGGCAACCCCGATGCCGAGGCCGAGGAGGCCGGCCGCGATGCCGAGGTTCCGCAAGGAGACCTCCGCCCCGGGGTCGGCCTCGAACGGCAGGAGGGCGCCGAGGCTGCCGGCCAGCAGCCAGCCGAGTACCGCCGCGGCGAGCGCCAGCGCGAGCGTGCCCGCGCGCATCGTCCAGGCGGTCTTGCCGGTCCCGGCCCGGTCTCGGCGCCGGCCTAGGAAGGCTGCGGTCCCCGCGCGACCGATGTAGGTCCCGCCGAGAAGGACGAGCAGCACGACGAGCGCCCCCGCCCCCGGACCGTGTTGCGACGCGACGGCGAGGATGCCCTCCTCGCTCCAGAATCCGGAGAGCGGCGGAACGCCGGCGAGTGCGAGGGCCGCGACGAGGAAGGCGGCTCCCGCGAGGGGCAGGGCGCGGAGGAAACCGCCCAGGCGGTCGAGCGCGCGCGTGCCCGCCCGCTCCTGCACGATGCCTGCCGCCAGGAACAGGGTTGACTTGAAGGCCGCATGCACCGCGAGGTGGAAGGCCGCGGCGCGGGCGCCGCCGAGGCCGAGCGCGACCATCATCTCGCCGAGTTGGGAGCAGGTGGACCAGGCGAGCACCCGCTTCAGGTCCGCCTCGGCGGTCGCGACGAGCGCCGCGAAGACCGCCGTGACCGCACCGACCCAGAACAGGGCAGCCATCGCGAGCGGGGCCGCGGCGAAGACCGCGTCGAGGCGAAGGACGAGGAACACGCCGGCGGCGACCATGGTGGCCGAGTGCAGCAGGGCCGAGACCGGGGTGGGCCCGACCATGGCGTCGGGGAGCCACGCGGAGAACGGCAGCTGGGCGCTCTTGCCGAGCGCGCCGGCGAGCATGAGGAGCGCCATCGCGGTCACCGCGCCGGGAGCGACCCTGCCCGCCTCGACGGCCCCGGCGAGCGCGTCGACGTCCGTGGTCCCCGTGGCTGCGAGCGCCAGCAACCATCCGAGCAGGAGGCCGACGTCGCCGGCCCTCGTCATCAGGAACGCCTTGGAGGCTGCACCGGCGGCCCCCGGCGCGGCGTGCTCGAAGCCGATCAGCAGGAAGGACGCCAAACCGACCATCTCCCAGGCCGCGAACAGGAGCGCGAGGGAGTTCGCCAGGACGAGGGCCAGCATGGCCCCTACGAACAGGCCGAGTTCGGCGAAGAAGCGGGGCCGGTCCGGGCGGCCGCCCATGTATCCGACCCCGTAGGTGGCGACGCATACGGCGACGCCGGCGACGACCATCGCGACGAACCGGGTGAGAGGGGTCGCCGCGAGCCCGACGGTCAGCCGGTAGTCCCCGCTCTCGAACCAGCTCACGGTCATCGTTGCCCCGGTTGGGACCAGCGCGAGCGCGACGAGGGAGAGGGCGACCCCGGCGACCACGAGTTCGCCGCCGCCCCATGGCAGGCGCCGGCCGGCGGCGAGGGCCGTGACTGCCGCGAGGAGCGGCAGGAGGGGGATGGCCAGGAGCGCCGTCATCCGTTCAGGTCGGTGTAGGCGTCGACCTCGACGGTCCGGCGCTGCCGGTAGAGCAGCAGTACGAGGGCGAGACCGATGGCCATCTCGATAGCCCCCACGGTGACGACCAGGATGGCGAGGACCTGCGCGGAGTAGTCGGTCGGCGCGGTGAAGCGCCAGAACGCGACGACGTTCAGGCCGATGGCGTTGAGGAGCACCTCGACCCCCATCAGGACCATGACCGCCGAGCGCTGGGCGACGACGGTGTAGACGCCGATGGCGAACAGGAGCGCGGCGACGACGAGATAGGCGGTCAGCGGCACGGTCATCCGACGTGGTCCTCGTGTCCGTGGTGGCTCCCGTGGTGCTCCGGTTCGGGCGCGCCGCCCGCTTCCGCGAGCGGAGCCAATCGGTCGTCCCGGATGGCCTCCGGCTTCGCGTCGACGGCGGCCTTTGCGGCGCGCGAGGGGTCGTCCGGGTGGGTCGAGGGCCGGGCAAGCAGCACGGCGCCGAAGATGCCAATCAGGATCAGGAAGCCTGCGCCCTCGAAAGCGACCATGTACTTGTCCATGAGAAGGTTGCCGACCCGCCGGGCCGAGTCGGGATCCGGTACCGCGTCGGTCACGGGCCAAGCCGGCCGCAGGAACAGCATGCCCACTAGGACGACCCCGGCGGCGGCTGCGAGCCAGGCCGCGAGGGGGCGCACGGGCGTCACCATGGACATGTCCATTCCGCCGTGGCCGCCATCCCCGTGCTGGTGGTCTGCGTGCCGGTGCTCCGCATGTCCGCCGTGGGCGCCGTGTGGCATGGCACCGCCCCCGTGGTCGCGCGCGTGGCCGTGCCGTCCCTCGCCGTGCGGCATGGCATGGCCCTCGTGCCGGTTCCCGGCGTGGCTGCGGCCCTCGCCGCTCGCAGGGTCGTCCTGTCCCGCGCTTGTGGCCTCGTCGCGCGGCACCAGGCCCTTGCTGAACCAGCGCTCCAGCGGGGACAGCTCCATGCCGGCCATCATCGCCCCGCCGGGATCGTGCATGACCAGCACCATGAACAGGATCATGACGAGGAAGCCCCCGATGTACATCATGACCTGGAGCAGCCCGATCAGGTCGGCCGACAGCAGGATGAACAGGCCGGCGACGCCGATGAACGAGGCCATCAGGAAGATGCCGGAGCGGAACATACTCATCGTCGTCGCCATGCCGAGCGCGCCGGCGACGGCGACGAAGGAGCAGGCCCCGAAGGCAAGGATATCGAAGGCGGCCATCATGCGCCGGGCCCCACCCCGAGGAGGATCAGGCCGCCGACGAGGAGCACGTTGACGAGGCCGAGTGGGATCAGGATCTTCCAGGAGAGGGCCAGCGTCTCCGCCGTCGAGAGCGGGCGAACGAGGCGCCCGAGCCCGAGCATCAGCGCCATCAGGCCGTACGTCTTGGCGAGCATCCAGGCCCATCCCGGGAGCCAGGGACCCGAGGGACCTCCCAGATAGAGCACCGCCCCGACCGCGGCGACGACCAGGAGCACGCCGGCGAGTGCGACCCGCCACACGAGCGCGGACCAGCCGCCCACGACACCGAGCACGCCGCCGCCCAGCGAGGCCGCGAACGGCTCCAGGAACGGGGCGCGATACGACTGCATCAGCCCGGTGACGACGTAGAGCAGGAAGCCCAAGGGTTGTAGGACGACGAACCAGAGGCCGCGCTGCGCGTCGACCACCACTACGGTCGACAACGAACGGGCCATCATGATCACGCCGACGTAGGCGAGCCCGAGCGGCACGACGTACGCCACGAGCTGGGCGACGATGCGGTAGCATGCCTCGACCCCCTCGGGGGTATTCGCGCCCCAGCCGGCGAGAGCCAGGCCCAGCACCACGAAATCCACCACGACGATGACGTAGAAGAGGCCGATGCCGAGGTCCCTCCCGATCAACCCGGGGCCGAGGGGCAGCACGACCATGGCGAGCGCGACGCCCGCGAGCGCCACGACCGGACCGGCCGGCAGCAGCCATCGGTCGGCGTTGGGCAGTTGGAGGTTGTGCCGCAGCTCGGTGTGCCGCGCCGGGCCGGCCTCCTGGTCGATGCGAACGAACGCGTGCTCGACCGCGAGCGTCAGGGCAGCCCCCCCGAGCAGGGCGCCCAGGACCGCCAAGGCCGCCGCTACTCCCATCGCAGCCCGCCCATGCCCCAGGCGTAGGCGATGCCAGCCGACAGGAGCGCGATGAAGACCAGCATGTCGAGGAAGGCGCTCATGCCGATGTCGGCGAAGACGACCGCCCACGGGTACATGAAGATCATCTCCATGTCGAAGGCGAGGAAGATCAGCGCGTAGACCGCGTAACCGAAGCGGAACTGCGCCCACGCGGGGGGAGCGCGGACGGTCCGCGTTGGCGCGCGCGCGAACGCGGCCACGGCCAGCAGCGCAAGGCCCATGGCCATGAGCAGCACGAGGGCCACGAACCCGAAATCACCCAGGACTGGGCTTTGCGCCGGCATCCGCTCCATTCCCTTCTCCTGCTGACCGCCCCCACCCGAGGCAGGGCCCCTCCGTGGCCTGGGACGCCTAGGCGACGTGGCCCGCATGTCGACGGCGTCAATCCTCCGCGAACGCCCGCCCCGCATGGTCGTCGACAGGCGGAGGAGGTTGGCGAAGGCGCTGAGCAGACCGACCGCGGGAAGCGCGGCTTCGGCCCCGCGGAGCGGGCCTTCCCCCCTCCTCCCCGACCTCGGCACCCCCGGGGGTGGACGAACTCTCGATGCGGCTCATCGTGGCGGCCCTGCTACGGGGTGGTCCGGGGATCTAGGCCGGCGTGGGAACGCACGGTCCGGCGGCTCGGGGAAATGGTCGGGCGCTCGCGGCCGTGCCGCGGGCACCATCCTGCCTCAGACACCGTGGCAGGTGAGGCTCGCCAGCCGCAGGTATCGCCGGCTATTGAAAGATGAGCTGGGAGCCGACCGACGTGATGGCCGGGTCGTTCACGAAGGCGCCTGCCCGTCCGTCGTCCGCGTTGAACATGAAATCGTCCTGGGCCATCTGGCTCTTCGTCAGGCCTTCAAGGAAGATCGACCCGTTGCCCTGGTCCGTCTGCCAGCTGACCAGGACGCCGGTGTGCCCGTCGTCGTGCGCCGAGACCCCGTCGGCAACGGTGACTTGGCTCGGCAGGATGTCCCGGAATGCGATATGGTCGAAGGCGCCCGGGCCGGCGTCGAAGCCGCCGGTGACGACGTCGTTCCCGGTATCGGGTCCCACGATGAAGGCGTCGGCGCCGTCGCCGCCGTTCAGCTCGTCGTTCCCCTTGCCGCCGTCGAGCATGTCGTGGCCGGCGCCGGCGTAGAGCTTGTCGTTGCCGTGCTCGCCCATGAGGTTGTCGGCCTGATCGCCGCCGTACAACCGGTCCGAGCCGGCGCCGCCCCTGAGGTCGTCCTGGCCCGCACCGCCGTCGAGGACGTCGTCGCCGGCATCGCCGCGTAGATCGTCGTCCCCGGCAGCCCCGAACAGCAGGTCGTTCCCGCCTAGGCCAAAGTAGTAGTCCCGCTCGCCGGTGCCTTGGAACGTATCGGCTTGGCTGGAGCCTTCCCTTACGTTGAACTCGTCGAAGCGGAACGTGTTTGCGGAACCGGTGTCACTCCCCGGGTTCGGGGCACCGAGGTTGAAGCCCTCGTCCTTCGCGTAGCTCAAGGCGGTGACGTGGTCCGCGTCCGCGCTCGTCGGCTGAATGAGCATCCTGTCGTCCGTGAACATGAAATCGTCCTGCGCGAGGTCCGTCTTCCGGACGCCCGCCAGCAGGACCGAGCCCTCGCCCCCGGTCACGTCCCAGCTGATCTTCACACCGGCGGAAGTGTCTTGGAATCTGAGGTCCTCGGGCGCGAGGTCCCGTACCGCGAGGTGGTCCAGGATGCCGGGACCGGCGGAGAAGTCGGTGATGACGTCGTTGCCGCTGTCGGGCGAGATGACGAAGGCATCGCCTCCCGGACCGCCTGTCAGGATGTCGTTGCCGGGACCGCCCTCAAGATCGCCGTGTCCGACGCCCTCGTTGAGATAGTCGTTCCCTTCGGCGCCACGCAATGCGTCCGCGGCCCCGCCGCCGATCAGGACGTCGTTTCCCTTGCCGCCGTCGAGGTGGTCCATGCCGGCGCCCCCCAGGAGGACGTCGTTGCCCTTGCCGCCCTGCAGGTCATCGTCTTGGCCTCGGCCGGCGAGATAGTCGCTCCCGCCTCGGCCGAAGGCGATGTCCATCCGGCCGGTGCCGGGGTAGGCGTCGGGATCTCGCTCTCCGATGAGCAATCGGTAGTCGCCGAAGTCCTCCTGAACGTTGTGGTCGTTCGCAGGGACTTGGTGGTGCGAGCGATGCGACATGAGGGATCTCCTGCCGATGAGCCAAGAATCGGAAGCCAACCCGCCCGGGTTGCGCATCCGCCTATACCCCATCGGGGTAGGCAGGCTTCCAACACCCCGCCCGCGAAGCTGTTTCATCCCTACCGCGGCGCGGGGCGGTTTGACGCAGGCCCCGCCGTGCGCTCCGCGTCGGAACGGATTGCCACGGTCCCGCCGCTCCGGACGCCTTGACACCTGGTTCCAGGAAACGGGCAGGTGTTCGGAATACGTGTCCCGAACCCCCTCGGGGTATATCCCACTCTTGAGTGGGCCCTTCGTCGCGGCGGGGTGCTGACGGCGTCGACCACCGGGGTGGATGCCCGATCAGGTTGACCGCGGAAAGGTGGCCACCGGCCCAAGGCGGTAGTTGTCCGCATCCCCCGCGATTTGCCCGGATGCGCCTTACGAAGCAGCCGGGGCCAAGCGTCAGCCTCGTCGAGGGGACGGGGTGCCCGAGTCGGCTTTGGCCGGCGCGGCCGGCACGAACGCTCGTGATGTCTCACTAGGCCGGAGAGAGGGGCCGCGCGGCCTGGACATCACCTGGGCGCGCCGACCGGCCGTGCGATGGCCAGCACTCCCTTGAGGCCGGTTCCGAAGCGCGCGATGGTCTCGCGATGCCCCCGCAGCTCGCTGTACGGCAGGTAACGAAGATCCAGCTCGCTCACACGCGAGAAGGCAGGTCTGGCGAACTGCGCCCGGACGTCCTCCTCCCTGTTGTCGGGCGCGACGAGGAAGAGGTTGCGGGCCGTCCCGCCCTCGACGCCGAGCGCCAAGTCGAGCATCCGCACGATCCCGGAGTATATGCTCGTCGTATGCTCGACCTCGAAGGCCGCCGCCACGTCCCTGCTCGCCTTTTCGAGCCAGATCACGTCGATGAGCCGGACCGTTTCGGCCGTTCCGTTGGCGGTGAGCCGTTCGGGTAACCGGTCGAGGCAGCCGTCGGACAGCCTGCCGCCTGCGTAAGGACGGCCCCCGTCATTCGAGGCGACCCAGACGTCGAAACCGAGCGCGAGCCCGAGGTCCCGGAGCCAGCCCTGGATCTCGGTGTGGGTATGGTCGGCCTCGCTTGCGGCCTGGGCCGCCTTCGAGGCGGCGCCGGCCGCCTCCGCCCGCAAGCGTTCGAGATCCTCCCGCCATCGCTCCAGCGCCCCGGTGGCATCCCGCTCGGGAAGCGGGTAGCGCCCCGACCCGACGTCGAACAGGAAGCCGGCCACGGCGCCGAGGTCGTTCGACAGGAGCGTCCGGTGGGCGGCGTTGAGGGCAAGGATGCCTTGGCGCATCGCGAGGTACTCGTCCCACCTGCCGAGCTTCACGTTGGCGCCCATGAGCGCGTTGAAGCCCTTGACGATGGCGGTGTTGAACGGGGAGGCCACGGTCGGATGCAGGAAGTACAGCAGGTTCGCCGCGGCCGGGCCAAGCCCTTTAATGCGCGACTGGTCGAGCGTTCGGATGGCCGCCAGGACCTGCGCCTCGGCGTTGCAGCAAAGGCAGGCGTCGAGGAAGCGCCCAAAGGCCAGCTGGTTGGCCCGATCCTCGTAGATGTCAGGGATGCGAAGCTTGGGCTTCCAGAGGAAGGCATGGTCGGCGCCCTTGAACACCTGGCGCTGCTCGGCGATGGAGGAGACGATGGTCTCCAGCGAGGAGCCGCGGTAGGCGTTGCCGAAGGTGTCGGACCGGATCTCGTCTATGACCGCCTGGATGCCGCGCCGGATCGAGCGGAAGTTCTTGATGCGCTCCTCCCACAGGAACCACGTTCTGTAGGAGGCGCCTGGGTCCTCGCGCCAGTGCCGGATGAGATTGCCGATCCAGGCGTCGTTCACGTTCGTCATATTCGGGGGCTTGGTGGTCGTGGCTCCCGAATATGCCTGGTCGGGGTATCAGGCACCACAGGGCCGTGGACGCGCAGGCAGGGTTTCCGATGATGGCGGGAGGGTGTCGCAACCGTGCAACAGATGCGAGAGGCGTCGGTGATGGCGGGGCGCACGCGCCCAGGCGGCATGCCGATAGCAGCTCCCGGAGATCAGTGCCGCGGCTCATCCCGTGAAGCTTTTCCTAACCGGCGGTCCCGCACACATGAGAAGCGGACTGCCGTGGGCGAGTCCGCGGCGCAAGGTGACGGGCGCACTGCGGCCTGCGTCCGTTGCGCATCAAGGCCGGGGCCGACGGCGCGAGACCCGGGGGCCGCCCACGGCGACCGCCACGCAGGCGAGGCGGTCCCGCCGCGCCGATTGGTCCCGCCCATCCGCATGTTCTGGGCCCGGGCGCTGACGGTCCGGCACCGTGCCTGTACGTGCATCGTCGGCATGCGGGGATCTCGCCCCGCGCGGGCCGGCGGTGCGCTGGCCGTGGCGACGCCGTTCGAGGACGCTGCGCCGCCAGTGGTCCCAGCGGCACGCGGCACGAGCTGGTCGGCCTTCCTCGCAATTCCTCCACGCCCATGAAGGCGAGCGGGGAGCCTCTGGGATGCCGGAGAGCCTGGCGCAGCCCGGGGCCAGCCCGGCCCCGACAAGGATGGCGTCCGACGAACCGATGAACTCGCCGCGAAGCCTGGTGGATCCCTCCGGCGGACTGGCCGGCTCGGCTGTCCGGGCGCGGGGGCAGTGATATGTGCCATGAGGCCCGATGCGATTGCACCTGACACCTCCCAAGCCGGCCCGGGCAGGGCATCGGTCAGAAGGGCCGGCGGGACAACCGGGACGAGGCGGCGCGCAGGGAATGCCGCCGAGCGGCCGTGTCCTGAGCCGCCCCGGACGAGCGGTTCAGGCCGCCATCTTCCGACAGCTTTCCGCGCAGCGGCGGCACTGGTCGACGCAGTGCTGCATATCGCCCACCTGCTCGCAGCTCCGCGCGCAATCCTCGCACACGTCGGCGCACTCGCGGCAGGTGTGCTTATGATGGCTCGTGCCGAGGAGCATGAAGTGCGCCGAGGTGCGGCAGATCTCGGCGCAGGCGAGCATGAGGCGAAGATGCTCCGCCTCGACGTGCTTCCCGCCGGCGGGCAGGCAGTGGTTGGATGCCATGCCGAGGCAGGTCTGGTAGCAGCGCAGGCACTCGTCGATGCATGCCTGCATGTCCGGTCTCATCTGGTGCATTGTGTCGCTCGCATTGTTGGACGTTCGGCCAAGCCTTACTATGGCTGCGTGGGCCCGCCCGCGCGGAGCGGGCCCACGACGAAGAGGCAACATACCCTGGCAGGGTATGGTTCCAAAACCCTGGGCCGGCGGCCGCCCGTCCCATCAGAGGCGCAAGGCAGCATGTCGGGTTCCGAAAAGGACCACGGTGGGGTCACGGTCAACCACAAGCAGCAACTCCCCCGGCTGCGTCGCATCGAAGGGCAGGTGCGTGGCATCCAGCAAATGATCGAGACGGAGCGATACTGCGTCGACGTCGCGCACCAGATCGATGCCGTCATCGCCGCGTTGCGCCGAGTGCAGTCCGACATGATCCGCGACCATATGCACGGGTTGGTGCAAGCCTCCGTCGCGAGCAACCTCTCGCAGGAGGAGCGGCAGCGCCTGGCCGACGAGATCGGCAGCCTTATCGGCAGGATCGTGTAGCCGAGGGCAGGACTGTCGGATGTCAGGCGCTGCGAGCGCCCTGCCACGACCGGGTCGCCCCTCGTGCCGCATCCCGGCGTTGCGGCCCGGACGCATGCGCGGTCCCGAAGGCCGACCGGCGCCGCGGGACCGCGGGCGGCACAACCTGTACGCCCCCTGGCGTCCAAGCGCGATGCGGCCCTGGAACGGCCGCGGGCCTTGGGCCATGCATAGCGATGGTCGGCTCGGTCCTGGCAGGCCGACCAGCCGCCGCGGACTGAGGGGATCGGTCCCGGCACACCTCCAGGCGGCGGAAGCCGGCGCATGGCCGACAAGGCCCGCCCTGTCCCTCGCCCTCAAGAGTGGCGGTGAGGCAACATTTCGGCCCGATGAGAACCGCCCAAGGGATCACGGGTGAATAGCCTTTGACCCCGGTTCCCGACGGTTTTACCCCATTGGGGTATAATCTTGGAGGGGACAAATGAGGATGGCGACGCGGAGAGCGTTCCTGGGTGGCGCCGCGGCATCCGCGGTCGCACTGGCGGCGCAAGGAGCGGGCGCGAGGCGGGCGTTCGCGCTCGAACAGCGCAACGGCGTCGACTTCCTGCGAGGCCCCTACAACCTGGCATTCTTCTACCGGCACAACCTGGCCTACCGCATCGGGGCCGGCATGCACTTCTTCCACTCGAAGCAACACGACCTGCTGCAGTTGACGCGCTTCGAGGACCACGCCGCGGTCGACGCGCGCTTCGACCAGGAAGCTCTGGAGTGGCTGCTCAACCCGCCGGCGACCGAGCCGGAGATGCCGTTCTACTCGTCCTATGTCGACCGGGCGATGCACACGCTGTTTCGGACCATCGACTGGACGCATATGCACCACGAGCAGACTTACGACGTGATGGCCTTTCGTGAGATCCCGTGGGCCGAGAAGAAGGCTTGGACAGATCGTGCGGTCAAGTATTACTTGACCATGCAGACCGAGGGTGTCCCGCGTAGTCCGGCGCCATTGGAGCTGACGATGCGGCGCGCGGGCATCATGATGAAGCCCTACTTCAATTACTTCCGGAATTTTTATCCGCTCGACCAAAGCCTATTCTACGTCGCGCACTGGTGGCACCCGGCGGTTTACGAGGCGCAGATGATCTCGGGCAACCAGGACCAGGAGGCCGCCATCAAGGGCGTGGAGGACGTCATGCATCGCGAGGTCATCCCGAACCGCCCAGGCCGGATGGTGCTCTCGCGCGAGATCATGCCGCGCTACTCTCGCATGAGCCCGGAGAGCGCGAACATCTTCGACAATCTGCACATGCTCCACGGCATCGCCTACTCGATCCTCGCCTACAAGGGCTGGTCCGTCGAGGAGAAGCGGGCCGAGATGTACCGCGTCATCCAGGCCATGGGGTACCAACCGGGGGACGAGGCTTATGCCCGCAAGTTCGGCGAGCCCCATCCCGCATACGACCCGCGCACCTACCCGAACTGGGTGCGCTCGCCACAGGGTGCCATGGGCATGATCATGATGGACATGCTTATGGAGATGCTGCCCATGATGTACCCTGGGGGGCTATCCAAGGCGGAGAAGTCCGCCGTCATGCAGCAGATGATGAAGAACGGGCGGCTCGGCATCGAGCCGGGCGAGATCCCGGGCTCTCTGCACGACGCCATGATGCGGGTTGCCTCCAGGATGAGGATGATGCCCGGCGCGACCGAACCGGGCGAGACGCCACGGATGATGACCGAGACGATGGAGGCGAACTGGCGACGGAAGGCCGAGCGCATGCCCGACATCGCTCCCATCGACATGGGCGTCGAGCCCTCGCTGGGCGCCGCCCGCGTCGCCTCCCGCTGACTGCCCCGACGCCCGACAGGAACTCCGTCATGAAGCATCACGTGCGCCTGGCCGCCGGGGCCGCCGCGTTCGCCATCATTGCCTGCGACGCCCTCCCGGTGTGCGCCGCCGACCATACGAACCTCGAACAGGGCCTGCCCGTCGTCATCGAGGATGCCTACCCGATCAAGGAGAACGGCCTGGAGATCCAGGGGTACCTCCGCTACGACAGGGCTCCCCGGAGTGACCCTGACGGCCGGAATCGCCTGTTCGTGGTCCCGCGCGTGGAGTGGGGCGCGACCAAGAACTTCCAACTGTCAGTCGAGACGCCATACGCGGTTGGCGATGCGAGCGAGACGAAGCAGGGTGCCGCCACGGTTCAGGGCCTCTACAACCTCAACACGGAAGGCCTCTATCTGCCGGCCTTCGCGGTGGCGGCCGGCGTGAGCCAACCCTATGGGTACCGCAACGGCGGGACCGAGACCGAGCTGAAGTTCCTCGCGACGAAGTCGCTGGGAACGCCGGACCCCGAAGGCACGTCGCCATTCTCCTACGTGCCGCGTCAGATCCACTTCAACGCGTCTTGGTTCCACAACTTCGACCCGCTCACGGGTCGCGATGCCGAGAGGACGGACCGCTACCGCGTCGGCGTCGCCTACAGCCAGCCCGTGACGAACGAGTTGGTCGTCGTCGCGGATGTCTACCGTGAGACGGACAGGGACCGCAGGCGCGCGTCGAACATGGCCGAGGTCGGTGTCCGCTACCTGCTGACGCCCCAAACCGTCCTCTCGGGCAGCGCCGGCGTCGGGTTCGGCGGCGACCGCAACCAGGATTTCCGGTTCGTGGCAGGCATCCAGCACACGCTGAGCTACCCGTTCAGCTTCGACCCGCCCCGATGAGCGGCCGCGCCGGTACGAGTTCCGCCCACCGCGGGACCTGCTCGGCCCTACGTACCGGGTCGCCTTCGCCCAACGCCGGAGCCATCGTGAAGAGGACGAAGGCGCCGACCCTGGCCATCACGCAAGCCAATTCCGATACCTGAAGAGCTGCGTCGCGGATGCGTCGCCAAGCCTCCCGAGAAGCTCGCCTCCGTGGAGCGGGAGGCCATCGCCGTAGCCTCGCGATGCAACAGGCCGAATGGGTGGGGCACTGAGCGGGCCGGCGCCTGACCCTGCATGTGCCGTGCGCTCCGGCAGCCGGATGCGGTCGATGGACATCACCCTGCCCAAAGGGCAAACGCCCATGAGGCGCCGCCCGGGACCTGCGTTCGGCAAGTCAAACGGACCAAGGCGTAGAACGCTGTGCCGTCACCGCTCGGGTCGGGAACCTGGTCGCGAGTGCGTCCTGGCAAGCGGTAGACGGATGATGACGGCCATTGGCCAGCAACTGCGAACGCCTTCGGGCGGCCCTCGCGCTCTGTTCGACCGATGATCTCCAGCGCCTCGTGCGTGACATTCCGTCAAGGTGCAGGCGCCCGGCATCGACGGCGGCATGATGGCAGCGTCTCAGCGCCTGGATGCCCGGACGACGGCCACTCTTGCGACGAGCACCGAATGCGAGCCGAGGCGCTTGACGCGCGCGAAGCCAGCTTCGGAAAGGATGTCGGGCCACGTTCCGTCCATGTGTTGTCGGAGGCGCGTCTCGCCGAGCATCATGGACGCGACCTTGACCAAGGCGCCTTCCTGCGCCCCACGCGCCGCATCAAGATCCGAGGCGAGCAGGCTTCCTTGCCGCCGCAGGACGCGCAACAACTCGCGCGCGATCCGAAGCTTTCCTTCCTGCGGCTCGCAATGCAGGGCCATCACCGAAGCCGCCTTGTCGAAGGAGGCGGGAGGGAACGGCATGCGACCGCGGGCCTCGTACGCGAACGCCTTCACGTTCGCGAGGCCCGCCGCCGCCGCATCGGCCCGGGTCGCGGCGGCGCGCTCGGCATCCGCTTCCAAGCCGACGAACCCGGTACCCGGAAACCTCCTCGCGAGCCCGAGCACGGGTTCGGCCTGCGGCCCCCTGACATAGAGGATGCGCTCGCCGGCCTCGGGAGCAAGGGCGGCTATAAGGGGCTCGGTGCAGGCCGGGTCCCGCATCAGGACGGGATAGGTCCGCTCGAAGCCGCGCCTGGCAATCCACCGGCGCGCGCCAAGGATGAGGTTCATTGTCGAAGAAACCGTTCAGGTCGACGCCAATGGCTACGTCGGCCCTGGGCGTGTCGGCCCCAGGGTGACGGCGGCCATTCCGACCATAGCCGCTTTCGGCCATGGGTGTACCACTACCGGGTAAGGGTACATGGCAGGCACTGCAAGCGGGGAACTCGGACCATGTCCTCCGCCCACCTCATGCGCTAAGGTCCACGGCCTCGGAAGTGGAAGAGGCCTTCGGGTGACGATCTCAATCGGTGAACTGTCGCGACGCTCGGGCGTGCGCATACCTACAATAAGGTACTATGAGCAGAATCGCCTCATTTCGGCCCCGGCTCGAACCGAGGGCCAGCAGCGACGCTACACTGAGGAGGATGTGGTTCGGTTGAGCTTCGTCCGACAGGCCAGAGAACTCGGATTGGAGGTCGATGCGATCCGCGAACTCCTCGAACTGGGAACAGGGCATAGTGGCTCGCCCGAGGAAGCTGCCAGGCTGGCCCTGCGCCACAGGGATGAAACGGACCGGCGGATCGCCCTGCTCACGGCACTCCGGTCCGAGCTTGGGCGTCTTGTGGCCGAATACGGCCGTGGACGTTCCCACGGAGGGCGTCTCCTTGAGGTGCTTGCGCAACCGGATATCGCGGATGGCGAACGCTGACCGTCTTGGCGCACGGGTATTCCGAAGGACCAGGGGCTCCTCCCCTGCCCCGGTGCTCCCAAGCGGGCAGCCCATCCCACCCGGTCCGCGCGGGGCACACGGAAGCAAGGCAGCGGTCTCAGCGGAGTGGCGGCGCAGGGCCTACGCCATGGAGCATGACGAGGCGCCTGGCTCCGGCGTCGGAGAACAGGCGCGCACGAACACCGCAATCAAATCGAATCTTGTCGCACGTCCCCCTTGCCCGCGCGGAGACTAGATAGGCGTCAAACCCAAGGTGGAGTGTGGCGCTTCGGCGTTTCCTGCCAAGACCGTGGGTGCATCAGCGCATCGAGCCCGGCGATCCACGACCGCATGGGCCCGCGAGATCGTCCCGGCAAATCATGGGCTCCGATGCGTGATCCCAGGCCGGTCCGCGAAGCGAGGGACGGTGCATCATGCCCAGGGGCGCCAGCCGTCGACGACCCGGAGATGCGGTTCCCGGTTCTCTCAGCTCAGCGTGAGTTGCACCTCGTGAGACACCTTGACGGGTAGGCCGTACAGCTCGCCCATGCGGGCGACGAACTCGGTTTGCCCTCCGTAGCTGGGATGCCGGACCCGCTCGGCCGCCATACCCAAGTCCGCCAACGCTGCCTCGGCATCCCTCCCGATGGCGACCAAGACCCGGGGCCGCAATTCCGACACCAGCCATTCGAGGAGGTGGCGGGACGCCTGCCGTTCCCGACGGGTATGGCAGCGGTTGGACAGCGGGTCGCCGGCCGCGTGCGGATGGAGCGGGAAGACGTTCCAGAGGAAGACCGGGCGCCGCAGGTCCCGGAGAACCTGCCAGATCACCGTCGCCGTGCGCTCGGTCATCGCGGGGCCGCGGGTTGCCCGCGCCAGCGGCAATTGACCGTAGAGGCCGGCATGGGCGGAGAGGTGGGCCTCGTCCGTGAGCGCCAGGCCCGTGCGCCGCCCACCACGGTACCCGAGGTCGCGCGCGATCCAGATCGAATCGACGCCTCCGGCGAGGGCCGCCTCCAGGACGAGGCGAAGGTTCTCACGCCGGACTTGAGGCGCATCGACGCCGTCGTGGTCCGGGCAGGCCTCGGCGTAGGGGTTGAAGGTGTCGCTGAAGCGAAGCGCCGCGAGGGCTTCGATGAAGGCGCCAGGTGTCATGTCGGCAGGTCCTCGACCAGCATCTTCCGCCCGACCAGATCGAGCCGAAGGCGCCCGCGGCGCTTCTCCCGCAAGAAACGAAAGGCTTCGTTACCGGCGAGGATGGCTTCTTCCCAGAGCCAAAGCGGGCAGGCCTCGACCTCGTAGCCGCGCAGGAATTGCCTCACCGATTTCAGGAAGGCGAAGCCCAGGTCGCCCGGGCGCTGCCCCTCGAAGAAGCCGAGCTGCTTCGCCTCACCGAAGACGAAGGTCGCCACGCCCTCCTCGATCAGGATCGCGCGCGCTCCATCCTGCCCCTCGTCGACGCGGGCCTCGCTCTTCCTCTTCAGGCGGAACAGCGCGCGCGTCACGGGCGACCAGCCGAGGACGGCGGCGTAGGCATAGTGGAAGGCGTCGTGGAATCGGTAATCGTCCGGCTTCATGATGTTGTCGGTCAGGCGGTCACCGATGAAGATGCCGTTGCATCGCTGCACGACGTACCGCCTGTCGTTGCCGCCGGTGCGCTCGAAGATGTCGATGGTCAACGCCCGGGGCAGGCGTTCCTCGTCCGGGAACGCCTCGTCGAACAGCGGCGGGGCCACGCGCGTCGCCGGCCAACGGTCCTCGGCCTTCGCGAGGTTGCGCATGGCGGCCTGCTCCAGGGTGACGCCGGCCTCGTTCGCGGCCGCGACGAGAAGGCCGAACACTGCGGAGAGACGCTCCGGGAGGTCCGGGCTTCCCGCGAGGTCGCCCCGTGCCCCCAGGGCGGCCAGCCGGCCGACGGCCCCGGCCAGCTGTAGCAGGGTGTGCTCGAAGGCGACGGTCGGGACGTGCAAAGGCAAGGCGCGCTGTGGCTGCACGTCCGCGAAGGTCGGCTCGGGTCCCCCGGCGAGATCGCGGCCGGCGAGCTCGCCCAGGCGGAGGCCGGCGTGATCGGCGATCACCGCCAGGTACCAGAGCGCGTCGCCCATTTCCTCGATGACGCTCGCCTCATAGCCGAGATAGGACCGCGCGTCGCGCTGCTTCTTCTTGGTCTCGCTCAGCAGGCTGCCCGTCTCGCCGAAGAGGCCGAGCACGGCCAGGTCGAGGCCGGTGCCCTTCCCTCGCGTCCGGTCCGTCCGGATCGCCCCGGCTTGATAACCGTTCAGGCTAAGCGGCGCCGTATCCATGTCCCCTCCCCGCTCCGGGTTGGCATATCCTCAGGTTGCCATCGTCGGCCCTTTCCGGCGCTCAGTCCAGGGTTGCCTGTTCCCACACAGGCAGCGGACGCACCCTTGCCATACCGACCGCGGCTGACCACCTAAGCTTTACTGAGCCAGGCTCCCGGGCGGAATGCGCAACGGAAGGACCTGGGCACCGGGGAGAAGCCGCACATGCCGAAGGTTTGCGTGCTCGGTCCTGTCGATGACGAGGAACGCACGGCCCTGCTCAAGCTCTTGGCCGAGGCGGGCTGCGAGGTCGTGGACGAGGAGGTCGCCGTGGTCGAGCCCGACGAAGGGGAGGACGACGAGGGGGAAGACGGCGAGCACGTCGAGGATCCCGTTGCGCCGGAAAACGGCGAGCCCGCACCCGCGGATGACGAGATTGCGGCCGGTCACGCCGAGACGCCGGACGAGGACTTGGGGGTGATCGTGCTGTCTCCCGATTGCCTCGCGGACGAGGAGCTGGGGCGCGTGATGCAGCGGGCCGCCGCCCAGGGTCGTCGCGTCATCGGGATCTGGCCTCCTGGAACCCAGGACGAGACGCTGCCGCGCGCGTTCGAGGATTACGGCGGGGATACCGTTCCCTGGGATGCAGGCAGCCTGCGGGGCGCCTTCCCGCGGAGGAACGCGAAGCCCGAGTGGTTGAAGCCCGACGCCCAGCCGCGGGCGGAGCGCCAGACCAAGCGGAACAAGTGCTGAGGCCGGCGTGCGCGTCCACTCCTACGTGATCGACCACGACCTCGGGTTCGCGCCCAATCCGTTTCACCGGGTTTGCACGCTGAGCGCGTGCAAACCGCTGATCCGGCAGCACGCGAGCGTCGGGGACTTCGTGGTCGGAACTGGCTCGATCCCGAACGGGATCAAGGACCGTGTCGTCTACTGGATGCGGGTCGACGAGATCCTCACCTTCGACCAGTATTGGGACGACGCTCGCTTCGGCGCGAAGCGACCCGTGATGTCCGGCAGCCGCATGCAGATCTACGGCGACAACATCTATCGCCGCTCGGCCGACGGCACCTTCGTCCAGGCGGATTCCTTCCATAGCGAGCCCGGGGGCGTCACCAGCCTGCCGAACCTGGTGCGCGACACCGGTCGGACGGACAGGGTGCTTCTCGGGCGCGAATACGCCTACTGGGGCGGGTCGGGCCCGCTGGTCCCCCAGGAACTGCGCGATCTCGTGCACAGCACGCAGGGCCATCGAAACCAGTTCACGCCCGAGCGGGTGAGCGCCTTCGTGACATGGCTCCGCGGCATGCCGGGCCGCGGCTTCCTGGGTCGCCCAGCGAACTGGCCAGCCTGAGAGCCGAGCGCCCCGGCGGCCCCACCGCCGCCGAGGACGGCCGGCGAACCCGGCCACGAGGCCATGGGCGTGACCCGCGGCGAGGTGGCCTCGCCCCGGTCCTTCGGAGACATCGACGCCGCGCGCCGGCTGCCCCCGACGGGCGGCTCGGAAGGCGCGGCGCCTGCCGAAATGAGCCTGGCTCAGCAGTCTCTACCACCGACGTGCCCCTTGCGATGCCCAGGGTCTTTTGATGAGGCCGCCGGGCGGCGACCTTTCATCCGAGCCGGTCGGAAGTCCGGGCGGACAGCCGCATGTGGACCTGGATCTGGCTTCGATCCGTCGAGCCACGGTGGCGGGACGCGACCCGAGACTGGGCGTTCCCAAAGGCTTTGAATGGCGGCGGCACGCATCGGGTTACGCCGTCCCGCCGCGTGGGCGCCGTCTCGTTCGGCCCGGGCAGCCTCGGTGATGCCGATCCATGCGCGCGTCTGCGCAGGACACACTCTCATGGGGCGCCTCTCGTCATTTGAGGTAGGTCCGCACCACCTCGATCAGCTCGGCCGCGCCCCGGGCGCGCTCGGCGTCCGGCTCGGCGTCCGGGTTCACGACGTGGTGGCGGATGTGGTCTTCCATCAGCTCGGCGGTCAGACCGTTGATGGCCCCGCGCACCGAGGCGACCAGCATCAGCACGTCGGCGCAGCCGTGCTCGGCCTCCAGGGCCCGCTCGACGGCCTCCGCCTGACCCTTGATCCGGCGCACCCGCGCCAGCAGCTTGGTCCTGTCCTTGATCGTGTGGGCCATGAATGGCGTCCTCGTCCTCGCAATACATAGGGGGGTATCCTATCTATGTCCAGCGGCCGATGCGTCGCGTGGCGGGGAGGCCCTAGCATGAGGAAGGACGACCCCTGCACCGGGGTTTGCCAGTGGGACGGGCGTACCGGCTGGTGCCTCGGCTGCGGCCGCACGGTCCCGGAGATCCGCGCATGGCGGAAGATGACGCCCTATCGGAAGACTGCCCTCGCGCGCGAGCTCCCGCGTCGGGTACGCCAAATTGCGGTCACGCACGCCGAGGCCGATCCGGCGAAAGACCGGGCCGATGCGCGATGGCCAGTACCGGCGACGCCTGCCGCTGTCACCGTTTGGCGGCGCGTACGGGCCATGCGCACAAGCACCCAGGTTCACCTATCCCGCCTTTGCAGCGGCCGCCCTGGCCAAGATCGCCGGCTGCTTCGCCTCCTGGGCGTGGCTGCGCCTCGACAAGTCCCCATGGTGGCTCATTCCGGGCATGGCCTCGCTCGCGCTGTTCGCCTACCTGCTGACCTTCGTGGAGACCGAGGCGGCGGGGCGCGCCTACGCGGCCTACGGCGGCATCTAAATCGTCGCCGCCATCCTCTGGCTATGGGGCTTCGAGGGCCACCGACCCGACCGATGGGACTTCATCGGCGGTTTGGTGTGCCTGGTGGGAAGCTGCCTAATCCTGTTCGCGCCCCGGGGAGCCTAGGCGGCCCACCAGGGCAAGCCGTCAATGGCTGTCGTCGACGCAAAGGCCGTGGTCCGAGAGCACTTCGATGACCCGACACTCGCCGACGCGCCCATGGCCGCATTCCCCGATCATGCGCGACAGTTCGGTCTTCAGCGCGGTGAGCCGCGCGATCCGGCGCTCGACCCCGACGAGGTGGCGCCGGGCGATCCCATCCACCTCGGCACACGGGCGGTCAGGCTGCGCGACGAGCGCCAACAACTCCCGTATGGCCTCTATCCCGAATCCAAGCTCGCGTGCGTGCCGGATGAAGGCCAGCCGCTCGACGTCCGCCTGCCCGTAGCGGCGGCGGCCGCCCTCCGTCCGCGGCGCCGGCGGCAGCAAACCCACCTGCTCGTAGTAGCGCACGGTCGGGACCAGCACGCCGGCTCGCCGCGACAGCTCGCCTATCGGGAAATCCATTCTCGGCCTTGCTCCTCTAGCCGCTAGAGGAAGTAGGAGCTTCCGATGTTTCCGGAAGGAGGGACCATGGCCGACTACTGCTGCGGCACGGGCCACAACCACAAGGCGCACGAGGCACCCCACTCACCGGACGTGGAACCGGCCCGGTCCGACGCCAACGGCGACGCCGGAGGCACCTGCGCCTGCTCGGGCGGCGTGCCGGTCTTCGACGGGGTCGACCTGCGCTACAAGCGCGTGCTGTGGACGGTCATCGCCGTCAACGGCGCCATGTTCCTGACCGAGATGGCCGCCGGGCACCTCGCCGGCTCGCAGGCGCTACAGGCCGACGCCCTCGACTTCCTGGGCGACACGGTCACCTACGGCCTGAGCCTCGCGGTCATCGGAGCGTCCCTCAGGGCTCGGGCCACGGCGGCGCTCGCCAAGGGGCTGTCCCTAAGCGTGATGACGGTCTGGGTCTTCGGCTCGACTGCCTACCACGTCCTGGTGCTTGGGGTGCCCAAGGCCGAGGTCATGGGCGTCATCGGGCTGATGGCCCTGGCAGCCAACCTCGGCTCGGTACTGCTGCTGCGCCCCTACAAGGACGGCGACGCCAACGTGCGCTCGGTCTGGCTGTGCTCGCGCAACGACGCCATCGGCAACGTCGTGGTGATGGTGGCCGCGCTCGGTGTCTGGGGGTCCGCGTCGGCTTGGCCCGACCTCGCCGTCGCGGCGGTGATGGCCGGCATCTTCCTGACCTCGTCGGTGCAGATCCTGCGGCAGGCCTGGGCGGAGTATCGCGAAGGCGCCGTCACGACGCGAACCGCGGCGTCCGGATAAGGTGCGCACCCATCCGCGGACAGACCAAGACGGATACAGGGACGACCATGACATCGCACGACGCACGCGCAGGACATGACCACGGATCGCATGACCACGACGGCGAGGCGGGTCACGACCATGCCGGGCATTCCCATGGGCCAGGGCACAGCCATGCCCCCGCAAGCTTCGGGAAGGCATTCGCCATCGGCATCGCGCTCAACGTCGGCTTCGTGGCCGTCGAGGCGACCTACGGGTCCTGGCGAACTCGGTGGCCCTGCTCGCCGATGCCGGCCACAACCTCTCGGACGTGCTCGGCCTCATCGTGGCCTGGATCGCGACGGTGCTGGCCAGGCGCGCCCCGAGCGCGCGGTTTACCTATGGGATGAAGGGCTCGTCGATCCTGGCGGCCCTTTTCAACGCCGTGTTCCTGCTGGTCGCCGTCGGCGCCATCGCGTGGGAGGCGATCCAGAGGTTCGGCGAGCCCGTCCCGGTCGCAGGCAAGACCGTGATGGTCGTAGCCGCAATCGGCATCCTGGTGAACGGCATCACCGCGTGGCTGTTCGCCTCCGGGGCCAAGGGCGACATCAACATCCGCGGGGCGTTCCTGCACATGGCGGCCGACGCCGCCGTCTCGGCCGGGGTGGTCATCGCCGGCCTCGTCATCCTCTACACCGGATGGACGTGGCTCGATCCGGTGGTGAGCCTCGCCATCGTGGCCGTCATCGTCTGGGGCACGTGGGGACTCCTTCGCGACAGTCTTACGCTGTCCCTCGCCGCCGTCCCGCCGGGCATCGACCCGGTCGCCGTCCGCCGCCACCTCGAAGGGCTGCCCGGCGTCGCGGCCCTGCACGACCTGCACATCTGGGCGATGAGCACCACGGAGACCTGCCTCACGGCGCACCTCCTTATGCCCGGCGGCCGTCCCGACGACGCCTTCCTGATGGCGGCGGCCACCGGCATCAGGGAGCGGTTCGGCATCGGCCACACGACCCTCCAGGTGGAGACGAGCGAGGCCACCGCCTGCGCCCTGGCTCCGGACCACGTGGTCTGAGCGCGGCATGCAAGCCTGGTCCTATACCCTGATCCCCGCCGCGGCCGCCGTCGTCGGCGCGGCGGCGGCGGTCAACCTGCGGCCGGGCCCCGTCCTGGTCAGCGCCATCCAGCACTTCGCCGCGGGCGTCGTCTTCGCGGCGGCCGCGGGCGAGATCCTGCCAGACCTCAAGCATGCCGGATCGCCCTGGGCCATGCTGGCCGGGGGCGCGCTCGGCGTCGCCGCGATGCTCCTCGTCCGCATCCTGGAGAAGCGGGTGAAGGGGCCGGCCGGGCTGATGTCGGTCACCGGCATCGACATCCTGGTGGACGGCCTCGTCCTCGGCATCGCCTTCGCGGCCGGGGCGAAGGCCGGCATCCTGCTCACCGTCGCGCTGACCATCGAGGTGCTGTTCCTGGGACTGACCGTGGCGAACGAGCTCGGCGAGGGCGGCGCGTCGAAGGGCAAGGTGGTCGGCCTGACGGCCGCCCTCGTGCTGCTGCTCCCGCTCGGAGCCCTGCTCGGCGGGCCCGTCGGCTCGCTGCCCGCCGCCGTCCAGGCCGGCTTCCTCTCCTTCGGCCTGATCGCCTTGCTGTACCTCGTGACCGAGGAACTCCTCGTCGAGGCGCACGAGACCGAGGACCGCCCCTGGGTGACGGCGATGTTCTTCGCGGGCTTCCTGCTGCTGCTCCTGCTCGACGGGATGATCGGCTAGGCTGGATCCGGAATGCTTGCCGCGGGCGAAACCAGGTCTCTCCCGGACGAGGCCCACATCCTGCTCGTCGAGGACGACGACGGCATGCGCGTGCTCGTCGGCCGCATCCTGCGGGAGAGCGGCTTCCGGGGCACGGGCTGCCGCGGCGGCGCCGAGATGTGGTCGCTCCTGCCCGACACGCCGGTTGACCTCGTCCTCCTCGACGTCATGCTGCCGGGCGCGTCCGGGTTCGCCCTGCTCAGGGCCCTGCGGGCGAAGGGCACCGTCCCGGTCATCATGCTGAGCGCCCGCAACGAGGAGGCGGACCGGGTGCTCGGCCTGGAACTGGGCGCCGACGACTACGTCGCCAAGCCGTTCGGGCGCCCGGAACTCCTCGCCCGGATCCGGGCGGTGCTCCGCCGGTCGGCCCTCGCGCCGGTGCCGAGCGCGGCGTCGCGGCCGGAATCCCTCGCCTTCGCCGGCTGGCGGCTCGACCTGCGCAGCCGCGCTCTGACCGATCCCGAAGGCGCCGCCGTCGACCTGTCGGGCGCCGAGCACGACCTGCTGCTGGTGTTCCTGGAACACCCGGGCCGGGTGCTCGGCCGCGAGCAGATCCTGGAGATGGGCCGCGGGCGGCTCGCCGCGCCGTCGGACCGCAGCGTCGACACGCTGGTCAGCCGGCTGCGGCGCAAGCTCGAACCGCCCGCGGGGACGGCCCCCGTCATCAAGACGGTGCGGGGCACCGGCTACATGCTGGCCGCCAAGGTCGAGCGGACATGAGGGGCGTCCTCGGGCTCGCCAGCAGCCTGGAGGGACGCACCGTCGTCGTCCTGCTCCTGGCCGTGCTCCTCGTCCATGGCGGCGCGCTGGCGATCTACCGCCTCTCGGCGGCGGCCGCCGCCGACGAGGCCTTCGCCACCGAGGTCGCCCGCCAACTCGTCATCGCGCGCGAGGCCGTGTCGCGGCGCCCGCCGGAGGAGCGGGCCGACGAGGCCGAGGCCCTCTCGTCGAACCATTTCGAGATCGGCTGGGACGCCCCGGCGCCGGCTCGCCCCCCGGGGGCGACCGATCCCGCGCTCCGGGACCTGCGCGACCGCCTCCTCGCCCTCGAACCGGTCCTCGGGGCGGGGCTCGTCCTGAACCTGGAGGCGCCGGACGAGCCGCTCCACCGGCAGGACCTGCGCGGGATCATCCCCCTCCCGGACGGGAGCGCACTGACCTTCCGGTCCGCGCATGCCCCGAGCCTCGTCCCCGTCGCGCCCTGGGCCTCGCTCGCCACCGCCATGGCCATCCTCGTCGGGGTGGCCGCGGTCGTCCTGATGCACCGGATCGCCAGCCCCTTGCGGGAGCTGACCCGGGCCACCGGACGGATCGGGCACGGCGCCCCCGTCCGGGTTCCCGAGATCGGTCCCGACGAGACCCGAGGGATCGGCCGTGCCCTCAACGCGATGCAGGAGCGCATTCACCGGCTGGTCGGCGAGCGAACGCAGGCGCTCGCCGCCGTGTCCCACGACCTGCGAACGCCCATCGCCCGGCTCCGCCTGCGCCTCGACCACGTCGAGGACCCGGCCGGGCGCCGCGCCATGGCCTCCGACCTCGACGACATGCAGGCGATGGTCGACGCGACGCTGGCCTACCTGGGGGGCGACGCCGACCCGGAGCCGCGGCAGGTCACCAACGTCGCGAGCATCCTGATGGGGGTCGCCGACGCCTCCGCAGATGCCGGCCGGGCGGTCGCATACGGAGGTCCCGGCCGGGCCCTGGCGACGGTGCGCCCGGTCGCCTTCCGGCGGGCGCTGGAGAACCTCGTCGACAACGGCGTGCGCTACGGCGCGCGGGTGCGCATCGCCCTGGCGGCCGAGGAGACAGCGCTGGTCATGCGCATCGACGACGACGGGCCCGGCATCCCGGCATGCGACGTCGCCCGCGCCTTCGAGCCCTTCATCCGCCTGGAGGGGTCGCGCAACCGAAACACCGGCGGGACCGGCCTCGGCCTGACCATCGCGCGGCGGGCCGTGGAGGCGGAGGAAGGCACGCTCATCCTGGCCACGAGGCCGGAGGGCGGATTGCGGGCCGAGATCCGCGTGCCCCGGGCGGGGCGCGGCGGCTGACACACTTCGTCACGAACGCGGCGTCCCGGAGACAAACGGCTTGGCTATCTCGGTCTTCGAAGCGGCCGACGCGGTCGGCGCCGAACAGGAGACCGACAGATGAAGCGCACGCTCGCCGCCGTCCTCGCCACCGGGATGCTGGCCGCGGCCACGGGGTCCGCCTTCGCCTTGGACGGCCACGGCAATGCCTCGAACCCCGAGCGCGCCGTCCCGAACACCGGCGGCGTGTCGGGCGGCCCGGCCCATCGCGACGACCCACGCGTCAGCGAGGCCCGTGAGAAGCGGCCCGACGGCAAGCCGGCGCATTCGGACAACGACGGGCATGCCCACGGGCACAGCCACGACAAGCCCGGCAAGAAGTGAGCTCGCCGGGCAGGCCGCGGGGGCGGGAGGCGCGGACATGCGGATGCTGCCCCTGCTCGTCGTCTTCGCGCTCCTGGCCGCGGGGATCGGCTACGCGCTCGCCGAGCCTGCCCGGCACGTCGTTCACGATGCGCCGACCCCTCGCGCGTCGTGATGGTGATGGTGTTGCTCGAACCGGCCAGGCCCGTAATCCTCGCGGCGCGGGTGATGGTGCCGGACCACGACGTCGTCATGGTTGCCGTAGCGGTAGACGTCGACATGGTCGTGCGGCCGCCGCTCGCCGTAGCCGTAGCCGCGCTCGTAATACTGGGCCGAGGCCGCGGCCGGGGCGAGGAGGATGGCCGCCGCCATCAAGCCTGCAAGGTGCCGTCGCATCGCTGTCTCCTACGGGGATTCCTATTGCGGCGGTTTGCGCGGCGGCGGTTGAACAGGTCCTGAGACCGCCGTTCAGGAAGCCGTCACTCCAGGTTCGCCGACGTCCTAAAACGCGAGGGACCGGTCCGGAGGTCACCGCCCCCCGGCCCGGCCCCGTCGTGATGTCAGGCGCTCAGTGGCGGTGCACTTCCACGACGGTCTTGTCGTGATGGTCGTCATGGTGTTCGTGCACGACCGGCCGGTCGCGATGGTACTCCTCGACGGTGGTGTGCATATGGTCGACATCGCGGTGGTGGCCGTCGCCGTGAACCCCGACCCCGCCGGGGCCGACGTCCACGTGCCGGGCGAGCGCACCGACCGGCGCCAGGGCGACGGCGGCAGCGGCGGCGAGCGTGATCTTCATCCGAGGATCTCCATGTTTCGTGGTCGTGCCGGGAATGCGGCCTACCACGAAACCGTCCCCGGATTTTACCGCTCGGTATTCGTGTCGGCCGAGCGAGAAACGGCTTGGCCGCTTTCGCGTCGTGACCGCGGCAGACCTCGCATGGCGGCGACAAATTCTGCTCAGACCGGGGTCAAGGGGCCAGGGCGATGCCTTGCCTGATCCGGGGTGAATCGCACATAAGGCCGGAGATGGGTTCAGTTCGCGGGCATAGCCGCCGGTGGGCGGCACGGGGATGGTGGGCGTTCGCCGCACGCCTGCTCTCCCTCGCCCTCGCGCTGTCTCTCGTCGCACCCGCCGCCGGCCTCGCCGCCGACGTCGCGTACCACGATGGCGGCGGCAGGCACGTCACGGAGATCGCGAGCATTGAGGCCGCGCCCGACACCGGCGCGACCGACCCCGGCATGGCCTGCCACCTCCATTGTGGCTGCCACCAGGCGGCACCCGCCGTGGCCGACTTCTCGGAGCCGGTCTTCGGGGTCGCCCGGCTGGCCTATGCGCACCTGAGCCAGACGGTTTCCTCCGTCTCGCCGGACCGCCTGCCGAGGCCCCCCCGCGCCTGAGGTGACGCCGCAGAGGCGCGTCCCGAACCCGGAGCCCGCGCTCCGGGCCACTCCTCACGCCACAGAAGCGGGACTGCCGCGTCCGTCCGAACGGCGCCCGATCCCGGCCGAGCAGGTCTCATGCGCATCCTCATCACCGCGGTCCTCGTGGCCGCCGGCATCGTCGTCGGCGCCGCCGTCCCCGCCGTATCCGCGTTCGTCCGCGGCCTCCTGACATCGGCCGGGCTGCCGCCGGCCATCCTCACCTTCGCCGCCGGCCCGCCCCCTGGCGGGAAGGCGCCGAAGGACGAGGCCGACCATGCCGAAAGCGACGGCCACGACCACGGCAAGGCCGCCGCGCCGAAGGCCGAGGGAGCCCACGCTCACGGCGAGCACGAGCATTCCGAGGCGGAGGGCGAGGAAGGCCACGTCAAGATGACGGCCGAGCAGGTCGAGGGGCAGGACATCGGCGTCGCCAAGGCCGAGGGTGGGACGCTCTCGCGACACGTCCTGGTGCCCGGCACCATCACGCCCGACACGGACCGGATCGCCCGCGTCCCCGCCCGCGTCGTCGGTACGGTGTCAGAGATGCGCAAGCGCCTGGGCGACGACGTCAGGAAGGGCGAGGTGGTCGCCCTCCTCGACAGCCGGGAAGTCGCCGACGCCAAGAGCGAGTACCTCACCGCGATGGTCCAGTCCGACCTCCAGAAGATCAACTTCGAGCGCCAGCAGAAACTCGTGGCGTCGGCGGCGGCATCCCAGGCGGCGTTCGACAACGCAAAGGCCGTGTTCCAGGAGAACCAGCTGCGCGTCGACCTCGCCCGCCAGAAGCTCTCGGCGCTGGGCCTGAACGCCGCCGAGGTCGCCGCCGCGCAGAAACGCGACGAGGCGACGCCGAACGCCTCGACGCTGCGCCAGTACGAGCTGCGGGCGCCCATCGCCGGCCGCATCGTGGAGCGCAAGGTCGATGTCGGCACGGCGGTGGGCAAGGAGGGCGACCCGGCCGACGTCTACACCGTCGCCGACCTCTCGACCGTCTGGATCGAGCTCGCGGTACCGACCTCCGACCTCGCCGAGGTCCGGGAGGGCGCGCGGGTCACCGTGAACCGCGGCGGCCGCAGCGAGCAGGGCAAGGTGGTGTTCGTCAGCCCGCTGCTGAACGCCGACACCCGGTCCGCCCGGGTCGTGGTCTCGCTGCCCAACAAGGACATGGCCTGGCGGCCTGGCACCTACGTCACCGCCGAGGTCGAGACCGCGACGGACCAAGTGCCGGTGCGGGTCGCCAAGTCGGCGCTCCAGACCGTCGAGGGCAAGCGCGTCGTCTTTGTCCGCACGGACGAGGGCTTCGAGAAGCGCGAGGTCGAGCTCGGGCGCTCCGACGACGAAGGCTTCGAGGTCGTCTCGGGCCTGAAGCTCGGCGAGACCATCGCGGTGGCCAACACCTTCCTCCTCAAGGCCGAGCTCGGGAAGAGCGAAGCCGACCACGACCATTGAGGAAGCCCGACATGATCAGCCGTATCCTCGACTTCTCCGTGCACCAGCGCTGGCTGGTTCTGCTCCTGTCTCTGCTGGCCGCCGGCTTCGGCGGCTACTCGGTCACCAAGCTGCCGATAGACGCGGTGCCCGACATCACCAACAACCAGGTGCAGATCAACACGACGGCGCCGTCGCTCTCCCCCGTCGACATCGAGAAGCAGGTCACCTACCCGGTCGAGACGGCGCTCGCGGGCATCAAGGGCCTTGAGTACACCCGCTCGCTCTCGCGCAACGGCTTCTCGCAGGTCACCGCGGTCTTCGCGGAGAAGCTCGACATCTACTTCGCCCGCCAGCAGGTCGCCGAGCGCCTCGCGCAGGTGAGGCGGGACCTGCCGCCCGGCACCGAGCCCAGCATGGGGCCGATCTCGACCGGGCTGGGCGAGATCTACATGTGGTCGATCCATTACGCGAAGCCCGGCGAGCGCACGGTCTCGAAGGCGGGCAAGCCCGGCTGGCAGCCCGATGGCAGCTACCTGACCCCCGAGGGCCAGCGCCTGAAGACCGAGCTGGAGCAGACCGCCTACCTGCGCACCGTCCAGGACTGGATCATCCGCCCCCTGGTCAAGACCGTGCCCGGCGTGGCCGGGGTCGACGGCATCGGCGGCTTCGAGAAGCAGTACCACGTCCAGCCCGACCCGACGCGGCTCGCGTCCCTCGACCTGTCCTTCTCGGACGTCGCCCGGGCGCTGGAGGCCAACAACGCCAACCAGGGCGCCCGCTACCTGGAGGACAACGGCGAGGGCTACGTCGTGCGCGCCGCCGGCCGCCTGGAGAGCATGGACGAGATCGGCGACGTGGTCGTCGCCACCCGGGGCGGCGTGCCGGTGCGGATCAAGGACATCGCCGAGGTCCGCATCGGGCGCGACCTGCGCACGGGCTCGGGCAGCGAGGACGGCCAGGAGGTCGTCGTCGGCACCGCCCTGATGCTGATCGGCGAGAACAGCCGCACGGTGGCGGCCGCCGTCGACGCGCGCATGGAACAGATCCGCAAGAGCCTGCCGCCCGGCGTCGAGGTCCAGACCGTCCTCGACCGGACCCGGCTCGTCGAGGCGACCGTGAAGACGGTGGTGAAGAACCTGTCCGAGGGCGCGGCTCTCGTCATCGTCATCCTGTTCCTGCTGCTCGGCAACATCCGGGCCGCCATCATCACGGCCCTGGTCATCCCGGTCGCCATGCTGATGACCATGACCGGCATGGTCGAGGCGAAGATCTCGGCCAACCTGATGAGCCTCGGCGCCCTCGATTTCGGGCTGATCGTCGACGGGGCGGTGATCATCACCGAGAACGCCCTGCGCCACCTCGCAGAGAAGCAGCAAGAGCTGGGCAGGGGGCTCGACACCGAGGAGCGCCTCCAGACGGTCCGCGCCTCGGCCGAGGAGATGATCAAGCCGTCCCTGTACGGGCAGGCGATCATCATCCTGGTCTACGTCCCGCTCCTGACCTTCACCGGAGTCGAGGGCAAGATGTTCGAGCCGATGGCGCTGACCGTGATCATCGCGCTCGTGGCGGCCTTCGTGCTGTCGCTGACCTTCGTGCCGGCGCTCATCGCCATCGTCATCACCGGCAAGGTCACGGAGAAGGACAACCTCATCATCCGGGCGCTCAAGGCCGCTTACCGCCCGGTGCTCGGCGCGGCGGTCCGGGCGCCGTTCGTCTTCGTCGGCGCGGCGCTCCTGCTGCTCGTCGGGGCGGGCATCCTGTTCACCCGCCTCGGGACCGAGTTCATCCCGCAGCTCGACGAGAAGAGCATCGCCCTCAACGCCACCCGAATCCCATCGACCTCCCTCACCCAGTCGCAGGCGATGCAGCTCAAGGTCGAGAAGGTGGTCTCGAAGTTCCCGCAGGTGGCCTACGTCTTCTCGAAGACCGGCACCGCCGAGGTCGCCTCCGACCCGATGCCGCCGAACTCCTCAGACACCTTCGTCATCCTGAAACCCCAGGAGGAGTGGCCCGAGCCGAGCCTGTCCAAGGCCGAGTTGCAGGAGCAGATCGAGAAGGCGGTCGGGGCGCTCGCCGGCAACGTCTACGAGTTCTCCCAGCCGATCCAGCTACGCTTCAACGAGCTGCTCGCCGGCACCCGGGGCGACCTCGCCGTGAAGGTGTTCGGCGACGAGTTCGAGCCGATGCTGAAGGCGGCCAACCAGGTCGCGGCGGTCCTGAAGGGCATCGACGGCGCCGAGGACGTCAAGGTCGAGCAGACGGCGGGCCTGCCGTTCCTGGAGATCAAGATCAACAAGGCCGAGGCGGCGCGCTACGGCCTGAGCACCGGGGCGATCCAGGAGGTCATCGGCGCGGCCATCGGGGGACGGGACGCCGGCGTCGTGTTCGAGGGCGACCGTCGCTTCCCCATCGTCGTGCGCCTGACCGACAAGGTCCGCGAGGACCGGGAGGCCCTGGAGAACATCCCGGTGCCGCTGCCGGCTGGCCCGAACGGCCGGGCGAGCTCGGTCCTGCTCAAGCAGGTTGCGAGCTTTTCGGTCACCGAGGGACCGAACCAGATCTCGCGCGAGAACGGCAAGCGGCGGGTCGTGGTCACGGCCAACGTGCGCGGGCGGGACATCGGCTCGCTCGTCGCGGAGGCGCAGGCGAAGGTTGGAAGCCAGGTGCAGCTGCCGCCGGGTTCCTACCTCACCTGGGGCGGGCAGTTCGAGAACCTCGCCTCGGCCAAGCGGCGGCTGATGGTGGTGGTACCGGTCTGCTTCTTCCTGATCTTCCTGTTGCTGTACTCGGCCCTGGGCTCGCCGCGGGACGCGCTGCTGGTGTTCAGCGCGGTGCCGCTTGCCCTCACCGGGGGCATCTTCGCGCTTTGGCTGCGCGGCATGCCGGTCTCGGTACCGGCAGCGGTCGGGTTCATCGCGCTCTCGGGCGTTGCGGTCCTCAACGGCCTCGTCATGCTGACCTTCATCAAGCAGCTCGTGGCGGAGGGCCGGCCGAAGCGCGAGGCCATCCTGGAGGGCGCCATGACCCGGTTGCGGCCGGTGGCGATGACGGCGCTGGTCGCCTCGCTCGGCTTCGTGCCCATGGCCATCGCCACCGAGACCGGCGCCGAGATCCAGCGGCCGCTCGCCACCGTGGTCATCGGTGGCCTGATCAGCGCCACCCTGCTGACCCTGATCGTGCTGCCGGCCCTGTACGCCCGGTTCGGCAAGGTTGTCGTCCCGAAGGTCGCGGAGCGGCCGCGGGAGCCGGGGCCACGACACCTCAAGGCGGCGGAGTAGACGAGATGCGACGCGTCCCGACCTGGTTGGCGGCTCCTTTCGCCTTCCTCGCGCTGACGGGTGCGGCTCCGGGCGCGGACGGAGGCGTCGGCGAGGCTCCGTTCGGCCTCGCGTGGGGGCCCGTCGCCGACGTGCCGCGCCCGCTCAAGGCCGACCGCGAGGCCAACCTGACCGCGCTGTACTACCCGCGTGGCTGGCGGCCGGCCGTCGGGTCGGCAACGGCCGAGGTCGTGCTGGTGGTCTGCCGCGAGGAGGGTCTGCAGGAGGTCGTCTGGGTGGGGCTCCCCCTGGCGGGCGAGGAACTCGCGCGCGTGCGCCGCGCCATCCACGACGAAGGGGTGCGCCGCTACGGCGAGCCGACACCGGGGCCATCGGCCGATTCCGAGCTCTGGCCCGGCGGTCGGGCTCTCCTGGCCAGCCGCGAGGCTCCGGACGGGCGGCACGAGCTCGTCATGGCGGCGTTCGGTCCCGGCTACGCGGCCTGCTCTGCCGCCCACCTCGCCGCGACCGGACACCCCGCCGGCGCGCACGTGGCCGAGCTCATCGGCTCCTCCGGCCCCTGAGGCGGCCGGTCCGGGACGGCAACGAAAGACTGGGAGCGACATGGGACACGGACACGCGCACGGCGGCGGCCACGGGCATTCGCACGGCGGCGGCATACCCGCGGGCTCGGCGGCGGGCAGGAACAAGGGGCGCCTAGCCTGGGCGCTCGCCCTGACGCTGACCTACATGGCCGCGGAGGTCGTCGGCGGCCTGCTCACCGGCAGCCTCGCGCTGCTGGCCGATGCCGCCCACATGGTCACGGATGCCGGCGGCCTCGCGCTGTCGCTGCTCGCCATCCACTACGCGGCCAAGGCGCCGTCGCCGGGCAAGAGCTTCGGCTACATGCGCTTCGAGATCCTGGCGGCCCTCGCCAACGCCGTCGTGCTGCTCGGGGTGACGGCCTACATCCTGTACGAGGCCTACCGGCGCTTCTTCGAGCCGACCGAGATCCTCGGCTGGCCGATGATGCTGGTCGCGTTCGTCGGCCTCGGGGTGAACCTCGCCAGCATGAGGCTCCTCGCGGGCGGATCGTCGGAAAGCCTCAACGTCAAGGGCGCCTACTTCGAGGTCTTCTCCGACATGCTGGGTTCGGTCGGCGTCATCGCCGCGGCCCTCGTGGTGATGGCGACGGGCTGGCGATGGGTCGATCCGCTGGTCGGCGCCGGCATCGGCCTGTTCATCGTGCCGCGCACCTGGCGCCTGTTGAGCGAGGCGCTTCACATCCTGCTGGAGGGAACGCCTCCTCGTGTCGATCTTGCCGCGCTACGAACGGAGATCGAGGCGGTGCCTGGCGTGCGGCGCGCCTACGACCTTCATGCCTGGACGCTGACCTCCGGCTTCGACGCGATGAGCGGCCACGTGGTCATGGACGACGTCGCCGCCGGACCCGACCTCATCCGCGCGGTCCGGCGTCTGGTGAAGGAGCGACACGGCATCGAGCACGTCACCGTCCAGGTCGAGGACGAGGCGCTCTCGGCCGAGGCCGCGCGCCTGCCCGTGTGACGGCGAGCATCCGGCATGAGCAAGAAATCGGCGCGGCTGCAGACCGAGTGGGCGCCAAATCCTCGGCGCAAGCGACGGGTCAGGCCATACGTCCGCAAAGTCGCGGATCGAATGATGATAGCGATCTGTATCGGATTGCCTCTGGCCGTATTGTTTCTCCAATACTTCAAGCACCTCATGAAGTGATGCCTGAGTAATGATGCTTGACTATGCAAGGTGTTTTCGATGAATGATCTACAAACACACCATTTTGCCGTGACGACAACGGCGATGCTTGCGGTTCTGAGAACATCGACCATCGCCATGATGACCCTTCTCATGCAAAAACTTTCAGCACCTGAACGGGAAGAGGTTTTCGCAGAGATCGCGGCGACAATCGGTGAGTTGCCCCCGGATTATTCCCAGGCAAGCCCCGTGGGGACCAAGTTCTACGAAGAGGTCGTTGCCGAGGCGCCGGCGCTCGCGAAGGCATTCGTCCAAGATTTGCGTAGATCTCTTGGTTGAAATCCGATGAGACCATTTATCAGTTATCGAGTGTTGGTGACGGAGAGCAGAGGTCCCGCGGACCTGACGCGCCTGTCGCCTTTTCTGTGCTCGGTGCCCGGCCCGTCACTGAGGCTTAGGCGTCTCCGTATCGAGTGCCAACTGGGCATGGCGGATCTTCCTGGCGACACCGCGCCTGCGCGGGTTGCTCGCCCTGAATTTCGCCGTCGCGGCGGCCGGCGCCATGGTCATCGTCAATACCGTGGTAATCGTCCAGGCGCTGCTCGGACGCCCCCAGCACGACGTCGCCCTTGCCCTTGGCCCCTTCGGCACGGGCTCGATGGCCGCCGCCCTGGTCCTACCGCGGGTCCTGGACCGCCTGTCCGACAGGGGTGTGATGCTGCCGTCCGCGGCCTTCCTCGGAGTCGTCCTCGTCGGGGTCGCTGCCCTGACCTGGTGCGGGGCCATCGGCTGGCCGGTACTGCTCGGGACCTGGCTCGTCCTTGGGATCGGCTACTCCGCCGCCCAGTTCGCGCTCTCGCACGCGTCGTGGCTCCTCACTTACCCGCTGGCGGGCTGCCTCGGCGCCGCCGTCGGGATGCCCGCGACCCTGGCGGCACTCGGCGCCCTGACCGTCGCGGGCGTCGCGGCGGCGGCCATGCTTTGGCCTGCATCCGACCCGGACGTCGTCGCACATGCCCACGCGGACCTCGACCCGTCCCACCCCCACGTGCGGGGGATCGGTCAGGGCCGGCACGAGCATGCTTTCGTCATCGACGACCTGCATCGGCAATGGCCGTCCAGGGCGAATTAGGAACCACACGGCGAGCGTTGGAACGGCGACGCTCAGGGGGGGCGTCGGGTGCCGGACATCCCTCATCCGATGGTCTGTCGGGGGCCGTGAGGATTGCGTCGCGGCAGGTCCGCATCGAGGGGAACACGGCATGAGAACGTTGCTCGGATCCTGGCAGCTGTGGGCGCTGCTTTCTGCCGCCTTCGCGGCGTTGACCGCGATCTTCGCCAAGGTCGGCGTCGAGAACGTCAATTCCGACTTCGCCACCTTCATCCGCACGGTCGTCATACTCTGCGCCCTCGGCGCCATCCTGGTCGGCACAGGCCAGTGGGTACCGGTCGGGTCGGTCTCGGCCAGGACCTACGTGTTCCTGGTGCTCTCGGGCCTCGCCACCGGCGGCTCATGGATCTGCTACTTCCGCGCCCTCAAGCTCGGCGAGACCAGCCGCGTGGCCCCGGTCGACAAGCTCAGCGTCGTGCTGGTGGCCGTCTTCGGGGTCGTCTTCCTCGGCGAACGTCTATCTCCACCGAATTGGCTCGGCGTCGCCCTCATCGCCGCCGGGGCCGTGCTCGTCGCCTATCGAGGATGAAGCCGGCGGGAAGGGATGCGTCGCGGCGCAGTCCAGGGCGAGGGCTCGAAACCGGACGGACCGACCGATGCGCGTGCTGTTGATCGAGGACGACCGGATGATCGGCGAAGGGCTGTCGAACGGCCTCTCGGCCGAGGGCTATTCCGTCGATTGGGTCCGCGACGGCGGCGAGGCCGAGACGGCCCTGCTCAACGGCGGCCACGCGCTCGCGCTGCTCGACCTCGGCCTGCCGGGCGGGGACGGACTTCGGGTGCTTCGATCCGCCCGGGCGGCCGGGATCGACACGTCGGTGCTCATCATCACGGCGCGGGACGGCCTCGAAAGCCGCGTCGCAGGCCTCGACCTCGGGGCGGACGATTACCTGGTCAAGCCGTTCGAGATGCGCGAGCTGCTCGCCAGGATGCGGGCCATCCTGCGGCGGCGGGCCGGGCGGGCGAGCGCGCGGCTCGTGGCCGCCGAGACCGAACTCGACACGGAAAGCCACGTCCTGTCCCACGCCGGGACCGTCGCGGTCCTGTCGGCGCGCGAATACGCCCTCATGCACGCCCTGATGGAGCGACCGGGGCGCATCCTCTCTCGTGCGCAGATCGAGGAACGCATCTACGGGTGGGGCGAGGAGGTCGAGAGCAACGCGGTGGACGCCCTGATCCTCACGGTCCGTCGAAAGGTCGGCAAGGGCGTGATCCTGAATGTCCGCGGCGCAGGTTGGATGGTACCCAAGCCATGAGGGCCGCCTCCCTGCGCCGCACGACGCTCGTCTGGATGACCGCCCTGCTCGCCGGAATCGGCTTGGCCGCGATGGTCGCGGCCTATGCCCTCGCGCGGATCGAGGCGGCCGATTTCCTCGACGGGCAGTTGCGGCAAGTCGCCCTCAACGCCGGTCCCGGGCTAACGGACGCGGACGCGCCGCCCGCCGCCGACCAGGACCCGGAGGACCAACTCGCCGTCACCATCTGGAAGGACGGGCAGGTCCTGCGCGACGACCGCGGCGTCGACGTCCGCCACCCCGGCCGCACGGGATATGCGAACGTCGTCATGGGCGGCGAGCTCTGGCGCACATACACGACCGCCAACGGCACAACGACGGTCCGGGTCGCCCAGCGCGACGTCGTGAGGGCGGAGTTCGCACGCAATGCGGCGCTCGGTGCCGTGGCCCCCCTGCTGCTCCTCGTCCCGCTGTCGTGGATCGTCGTCGGCTGGGCGATGAACCGGGCGCTCGGGCGGCTCGACGGCTTGGTGCATGACCTCGCCGGGCGCGGCGCCGCCGCCCAAGGCCCCTTGCCGACGCGCGGCGTGCCGACGGAGGTGGCGCCCCTCGTCGAGGCCATGAACGGGCTCATCCTTCGCCTGCAGGCCGCTCTGGCCGCCCAGAAGCGGTTCGTCGCCGACGCGGCGCACGAACTGCGTACGCCGCTCGCCGCGATGCAGATCCAACTCGACTCCCTCGGCGGGACTGCCGGTGGCGGGAGCGACGCGCGGCGTATGGCGCTGGCGGACGGCTTCCGGAGGGCGAACCGGCTGGTGGATCAACTGCTCCGTCTCGCCCGGCTCGACGACGGTGCCGAGGCGCGTCCTGCATCCGTCGACCTCGGCCAGCTCCTGCTCGACTGCGTCGCCGATCACGTCGTGCTCGCCGAGCGCAAGGACATCGACCTGGGCGTGCATATCGAGACACCCGCGACGCTTCACGCGTCGGAGGACGAGGTCCGCGTCCTGTTCGCCAACCTGGTCGACAACGCCCTGCGCTACACGCCGTCGGGAGGCCAGGTCGACGTCTGTCTGCTGAGCCTGGACGGTGCGTGCGTCGTCACGGTTCGGGACACCGGCTGCGGGCTGCCGCCGGGAAGCGAGGGCCGCCTGTTCGACCGCTTCTTCCGGGCCGCGCCACCGGATGTCGAAGGCACGGGGCTCGGGCTCGCCATCGCCCGCCGCATCGCGGAGCGCAATGATCTCGGCCTGACGGTTGAAAACCGACGTGACGGGCAGGGGACCCTTGCAACCGTCAGGCTGCCGGCCTGAGGCCGAGCCCGCGGCTCCTCCGGACGAAGCTCATTCTGCCCTCATTCTGGCGCGCTATCACCGTGCCCGACCATGACGGACGGGAGACGGGGATGAGCGAGATCCAGCGCCAGGCCTTGAACAAGGTACCGGAGGTCACCGCAGCCTTCTGGGTCATCAAGATTCTCTCCACGACCGTCGGCGAGACCGGCGCGGACTACCTCGCGGTGAACGTCGGCCTGGGTGCCGCCGTTACCGCCACCATCACGGCCGGCCTCTTCGCGTCCGTCCTCGCCCTGCAGGTGCGCGAGCGGCGCTACGTGCCCTGGACCTATTGGTCGACCGTCGTCCTCGTCAGCGTGGTCGGCACGCAGGTCACCGACATCCTGACCGACAAGCTCGGCGTGAGCCTCTTCGTCAGCACCGGCGTGTTCGCGGCCGCCCTCGCCGCCGTGTTCGCCCTCTGGTACGCGACCGAGCGGACGCTCTCGATCCACGCCATCGTGACCCGGCGCCGCGAGGCGTTCTACTGGCTCGCCATACTCCTGACCTTCGCGCTCGGCACGGCCGCGGGCGACCTGGCCACGGAGGCGCTGGGGCTCGGCTTCAATCTCGGCGTCGTCATCTTCGGCACGATCCTGGCCGCCCTCGCCCTCGCCTGGCGCCTCGGCGCGAACCCGGTGACGACCTTCTGGTTCGCCTACATCGTCACGCGTCCCCTCGGCGCATCGCTGGGCGATCTGCTGTCGCAGGCACGGGAATACGGCGGCCTCGGCTTCGGCACGGCCTCCACCAGCCTCGTCTTCTTCGCCGTCATCGTCGCCCTGGTGACGTCCCTGAGCCTTGTCTCCGGCCGCCCTGGCGAGCCGGCCGGACAGCGGCGGGCCTGACCGTCCGCCGCCTCCCGCATCGCCATCCTCCAGTCCTTCCAACGCCGCACGACACGGAGCGAACGACCATGCGAAACATCCTCCTCGCCGCCATCGCCGCGACGGTCATCGGTGCCACGGCCGCCCCCCTGGGCCTGCTGGCGATGCAGGACGCCGCCGTCGGAGCGACGCCCGAGGCGATGGCGGCCTCGAAGTTAGGCGACCTCTCCAAGTTCCGGACCATCGTCGTCGACGTGAAGACGATGACCGACCAGGGCGACCTCGCCGCCGCCAAGACCCGCATCAAGGACCTGGAATTGTCCTGGGACGCGTCCGAGGCCGGCCTGAAGCCGCGAGCCGCCGCCGACTGGCACGTCGTGGACAAGGCCATCGACCGCGCCCTCGACGCGCTGCGGGCGTCGAACCCCGATCCGGCCGCCTGCCGTCGCGCGGTCGACGACCTGCTCGCCATCATCGACCAGACCCACACCGCGTGAGCCAGCCCTCGCTTTCCCACGGCAGCCCGATGCAACCGACCGAGCGACCCGGACACGTCGAACCCGCCAAGGTGCCAGAAGCCACCGCCGGGTTCTGGGCCATCAAGATCGTGGCCACGACCCTGGGCGAGGTCGGCGGCAACGCCGTCACGTTGACGCTCGGCCTCGGCTATCTCGCCGGCACGGCGATCTTCGGGGCCGCCCTGGCGGTGCTGCTCGCCGCACAGGTCCGGGCGGACCGCTTCCAGCCGCTCCTGTACTGGGCCGTGGTCACCGCGACGACGCTCGCAGGCACGACCCTCGCCGACTTCTGCGACCGGTCCCTCGGCATCGGCTATGCGGGCGAGTCCCTGGCGTTGCTCGGATCGGTCGTCGCGACCCTGAACCTGTGGAAGCGCACGCTCGGCACGGTCGCCGTCGAGACGGTGCGATCCCCGCAGGCCGAAGGTTTCTACTGGGCCACGGTCATGTTCTCCCAGACGCTCGGCACCGCGTTGGGCGACTGGATGGCCGACAGCAGCGGGCTCGGGTACAACGGGAGCGCGCTCCTCATCCTCGTCGCGCTGGCCGTGGTCACAGCCCTCTACCTGCGAACGCGCGTTTCCAGGCCGATACTGTTCTGGACGGCGTTCGTCCTGACGCGGCCGCTCGGCGCCACCCTCGCCAATTCGCTCGACAAGCCCGCTGCATCGGGCGGCCTGGGCATCGACGACATCACGATCTCCGGCGTGCTCGCGCTCGCCATGATGGCGCTCGTGCTCCTCGTACCGCAGCGGGCCGGTCGCCATGCGGTCGGGTCCGATGCCGCTTGACGCCCACCTCCAGCCCAAGGATCCAACCCGATGAACGACGTCCGTGAACGCGCCTTGAGCAAGGTACCCGAGGTCACGCTCGGCTTCTGGGTCATCAAGATCCTGGCCACCACGCTCGGCGAGACCGGCGGCGACACCGTCACCATGACCCTCGCCTGGGGTTACCTCGCCGGAACCGTCCTATTCGCCCTGGTGCTGGTCGGCCTCGTGGTCGCACAGGTCATGGCGAAGCGGTTCCACCCAGTCCTGTACTGGTCCACGATCGTCGCCTCGACCACCTTCGGTACGACGATGGCGGACTTCGCCGACCGGTCGCTCGGCATCGGATACACCGGCGGGTCGACCCTGCTCCTCGCCTGCCTCGCGGCCGTGCTCGGGCTTTGGTACGCGACCGAGGGCGCCGTGTCGGTGGACACTGTTTCGACCCCGCGGGTCGAAGCGTTCTATTGGGGGGCTATCACCTTCTCGCAGACGTTGGGCACCGCGCTCGGCGACTGGCTCGCAGACACCGGTGGCCTCGGCTACGAGGGCGGCGCCCTCGTCTTCGCGGCGGCGCTCGCGGTCGTCATCGCCCTGTACTACCGAACCTCGGTTTCGCGCGTCACGCTCTTCTGGGCGGCGTTCATCCTGACCCGCCCGCTCGGGGCCACGGTGGGCGATTTCCTTGACAAGCCGGTCGCCAACGGCGGGCTGAACTTGAGCCGGCCGCTCGCTTCCGCCGTGATCGCGGCCTTCATCGTGGCGCTCATCGTCCTGCTACCGCAACGGGCCGGTCGGCACCCGGGAGAGGGCGTACAGGCGTCTCAATGACCCGAAAATTTCGGTCATTCGTCATTCGGGGTTGATGACCCCTCCTAACGTTCTCCAGCGCTGCCCTCAGGCGGCGAGGAGCGTCCCGGGACGACACACGGCCCGACGGCCCACGTCGGCGTCCCCGAGGGGCTGACGCCCTCGCTTGCGGCCTTGACCGCAAGACCTCGGTCCCGGATCACCCCGGCCGAGTTCACGTCACGATGCTCGTCCAACCCGCACGGGCAGACGTGCCGGCGCAGGGACAGCGGCTTCGCCGCCACTGCCTTGCACCGCCGGCACTCCTGCGACGTTCCACGGGAATCGACGCAGATCAACCCGCCACCGGCTCTCTCGGCCTTGTAGCGAACGAACTGCACGAGCTTGCCCCATCCCGCGTCCAGGATGGACCTGTTCAACCCCCTCTTCTGTGCGACGTTCGTCCCCGGCTCCTCGGCCGTTCCCGCGGCCGAGCGGGTCATGTTCCGGATGCGCAAGTCCTCCAGCACGACGAGCGGGTGCTCGCGCACCAGCCGCGCCGAGGCGCGGTGGAGATGCTGGTCGCGGGTGTTGGCGACGGCGCGAAGCTGCCGCGCCAGCCGCGCCTTGACCTGCGCCGCCGGTTCGAGCCCTTGCGGCATCGTGCGAGCCCCCGGCGGGAGACGCGGATCTCGCGCTCGCGGCGCGAAGCGGAACGGACGTTCGGGATGCGCTCGCCGGTGGACAGCGTCAGCAGCGCCTCCACGCCCAGGTCGCCGCCCACCGCCTCTCCGACGGGCGGCGTGATCGCCACGATCTCGGTCGTCTCGACGGTGAACGCGGTCGTCCTGGCCCTGCCGGAGATGCGCGGCAAGCGCGGCGAGCTCCTCCGCGCCGTCGCCGCGCTCGCCGCCGCCGCCGGCGAGATCAACGTCGAGTTCAGGCTCGGTCACGACAGGCTGTCGGTCGTCTTCGACCCCGCCGACCTGCGCCGCCTGCCGGCCGGCGTCACGCTCCAGCACGACGACGCCCGCCTCGCCGCCACGGGGCACAAGCCCCGAGGCCACCCGCGCGGCGAGGGCTGGAAGCCGCCGCCGTTCCGCTGGGCGGACGTCCGCCGCCCCGTCCACCCCGAGTGGGGGCCGGCCATCACGGCGCTGCCTGGCCGCTGCCTCGGCATCGACCTCAACCCGGGCTGGATCGGTCTCACCGTCGTCGAGAACCGCGGCGACCTGCGTAGCCTCCCCGCCACCCATGTCATCGACCATCGCCTGGTCAGGCTCGACCTGCCGCGCGGCGCCTCGCCCGAGCTCGTCACCGAGGCGCTGGCGAAGGTCGCGGGCTTGGCCGTGAGTCTGTGCGAGGTGCACGGCGTCGGCTTGGTCGCGATGGAAGAGGGGCTCGGAAAGCTCCGCTCCGGCGGGCGTTCGCGCTCGCTGAACCACAAGCTCAACTCGTGGGACCGGAACCGGCTGAAGGCGATGCTGGAGCACAGGCTGGGCCTGCGCGAGGCGTCGCTGGTGACCGTGTGGGCCGGCTACTCGACAACCATCGGCAACGTGACCTTCGCCCTCCCGGAGGCCTGCGCGGCGGCCGCCGAGATCGGGCAGCGCGGCCTGGCCGAACTGGACTGGCGCGCGCACCCGCGCGGCGCGCCTGAACGGCTCCCTGCCCAAGGGCGGGGTGGAGAAGGACCTCCTGCCATTCCCATGCCCTGAGGCGTTCCTGAGCCTGTGGAAGGATTCGAGCGTGCCCAATGCGGCCGCGCTCGCGCGATTGCGACAGGTGGGGACGTGGCGGGCGGTCCATCGGGAAATCAAATCGGCGGCCCTTGGCGTCCGCCGACCGCACCCGGAGGTCACCTCCGGGTGCGGTGGCACGTCCCGCGCCAGCGGGCCGAGCCACGCGGTGTCGCGCCTTGGCCACCGCCGTCGACCGGGGCTCGTGCTCCGGCCGACGGCGGTGAAGCGCCCGGCTCACCCCGGGACGGCCGCCGCGACGGAGAGTCGGGAAACACGGGTATCACCCTAAATTTCCCGATAGCCGAAATTATTCGGATGGTCCTTGCTGCGGAGGCCGTTGTGCTGCAACTCGGAAGCGAGCCGCTCAGCAGCGGCAACCAGACGGGTCCTAATCAATATGGGTGTAAACTAGCGAATGGATGGGCCTTTTAGGTGAAAAACAGCTCCCGTTGTAGCCCAATTGGGTCAAACTGGAGCTGTTATGGATACAGGCAGACTTGGGCTGTCGCGCATACACGCGGACGACCTGGAGCAGCTCGACGCCGGGATGCTTCTCTACGACGCCTTCTATCGCTGGTGCCGGGACGCGACGGCGGAGCGCCATTCCTGGGAACGCGACCGCACCAAGGGGAAGGCGTGACCATGGCCGGTACTGCTCGCATCCAGACCGCTCCCGGGCCGGGCGTGATCACCCAGGGCGCGCCGCCGCCTGTGACACTGGCGCAAGCCTTGCCGGTCTGGGCCCGCATCGCCGCGCTCTCCTTCGGCGGCCCGGCCGGGCAGATCGCGGTGATGCACCGCGTCCTCGTCGAGGAGAGGCGCTGGATCTCAGAGAACCGCTTCCTGCACGCCCTGAACTTCTGCACCCTCCTGCCGGGGCCGGAGGCGCAGCAACTTGCGACCTACGTGGGCTGGCTGATGCACGGCACCCGCGGCGGCCTCGTCGCCGGCGGCCTGTTCGTCCTACCGGGCGTCCTCCCCATCATGGCGCTGAGTTGGGTCTATGCGCTCTACGGCAACGTCGGCCTCGTCGCCGGCCTGTTCTTCGGTCTGAAGGCGGCGGTGCTCGCCATCGTGCTCCAGGCCGTGATACGCATCGGCAAGCGCGCGCTTAGGGCCCCCGTCATGGTCGAGCTCGCGGCTGCCGCGTTCGTGGGCATCTTCTTCATCGGCGTGCCGTTCCCGCTGATCGTGCTGGCAGCCGGCGTCATCGGCTACCTCGGCGGCCGGGCCGGCCTGCCGCAGTTCAAGGCCGGCGGGCACGGGGCCGGCGGCAAGGCGGTGGCGGGCCCCTTCCTGCTCGACGACCACGAACTCCCCCGAGAGCGGGCCGCCGCCGGGCACACCCTGCGGATGCTACTCGTCTGGGGAGCGATCTGGCTGGTTCCCGTCGCGGCCATCCTGCTCGCCCTCGGCTCGGACGACGTCTTCGCCCAGGTCGCGGTGTTCTTCTCCAAGATGGCGATGGTGACCTTCGGGGGCGCCTACGCGGTGCTCTCCTACGTCGCCCAGCAGACGGTGGAGCACTACGGCTGGCTCAAGCCCGGCGAGATGCTGGATGGCCTCGGCATGGCCGAGACCACACCAGGCCCGCTCATCATGGTCACGCAGTTCGTGGGATTCCTCGCCGCCTAGCGGTCCCCGGGCGTGATGCCGCCCCTGCTTGCCGGGACCTTGGGCGGTCTGCTGACCACCTGGGTGACCTTCGCGCCCTGCTTCCTCTGGATCTTCGTCGGCGCCCCTTACGTCGAGCGCCTGCGCGGCAACCGGGCCTTGGCCGGCGCGCTCTCGGCCATCACCGCGGCGGCTGTCGGCGTGATCCTCAACCTCGCGGTCTGGTTCGCCCTGCACACCGTCTTCGCCGAGACCCGGCCGTTCACGGCCGGGCCGATCCGGTTCGACGTGCCGGTGCCGTCGAGCCTGAACCCGTGGGCGCTCGCCCTGGCGGCCGCGGCGGTGCTGGCGGTGTTCCGCTTCAAGGTCGGCATGGTCCCAACGTTAGCGGCCTGCGCCGTGGCCGGAGTGGCCCTGCACCTGGCGGGGTTGGTCTGATGGGCGCCGGACGCGTCACTGCTTTGGCCGTCATACTCGTCGTCATGGAAGGCCCGGCGTTCGCCGGCGAGACGTTCCGGCGCTTGTCCGGCTCCGAGATCCGGGCTCGTCCCGTCGGCAAGGAGGTCACGGACGACGTGCACTGGGCCTATGCCTTCGAGCGAGGCGGCTTGCGCGTGGTGTCGCTCGGGCGGACCCGCGCCGCGCGGTGGCGGATCGACGGCGACGGGCTCTGCCTCGATAGCCAGCCCTGCGTTGAGGTCTGGATGGCCGGGGACTGCATCGAATTAAGGCACGGCGAAGGGACCTTGCCCGAGGAGGGTGTGCTGCAGGCGCCGGCCAGCCGGCGCTGAGGAACGCGAAACCCAGAGAGGAGACAACCATGCGCCGCTTGCTTGCATCCCTTGCCGTGCTGGGCACGGTCTCGCTCGCGTTCGCCGCGTCGGCGGGCGAACCCTGGCAAAACGCCATCGCCACCGGGCTCGGCAAGCCCGGCATCGCCATGCCGGGCGGGGTCTACTGCGTCGGCCTGCCCCGGCCCGACCTGAACGTCACCCTCGACGGTATGCAACTAAAACCGTCCTTCGCCCTGGATTCCTGGCTCGCCTTCGTGCGGCACGGGGGCGGGAACGAGGTGATGGTGATGGGCGACCTCGTCCTGACCGAGGACGAGGTGAGCCCGGTGATGAGGCGCCTCGTCGAGAACGGGGTCGAGATCACCGCCATTCACAACCACCTGCTGCGGGCCTCGCCGAGCACCCTCTACATGCACGTCTCGGGGCAAGGCGAGCCCGGCAAGCTCGCCACGGTCCTGGCCGGGGCGCTCGGGGCCAGCCGGACACCCATCGGCGGCGAGACCGCAGGCGGCTCCCCGCCTTCCGGGAAAACTGAACCGGCCTCGGCCGGCGAGGGACCGGTGCCGGCGAAGGCGACCGCGCCGGACCCCGACCTCGACACCGTTGCCATCGACGCTGCCATCGGGCGCAAGGGCAAGGTCAACGGCGGCGTCTACGCCGTGAGCGTGCCGCGGTCCGAGACGCCGAAGGACCATGGCATGGTGGTCCCCGAGGCCATGGGATCGGCCATCGCCATCAACTTCCAGCCGACCGGCGGCGGCAAGGCGGCCGTCACCGGCGACTTCGTGCTCACCGCCGACGAGGTGAACCCGGTGATCAAGGCGCTGCGGGCGAGCGGCATCGAGGTGACGGCGCTGCACAACCACATGCTCGACGACGAGCCGCGGCTGTTCTTCATGCACTTCTGAGCGAACGACGACACGGGCAAGCTGGCCAAGGGCCTGCGGGACGCCCTCGACCGAGTGAAGGTTGCGAAGGGCTGACGCGGATGGCGAACTCCGGCTCCCCTCCCTTCAAGGTCGCAGTCGTCTGGCGGGGCGATGCGCAGGCCCGCGCCGAGGCTCGCCCCGAGACCAGCCGGTTCGCGGCGGTCTTCGCCGCCCTAAAGCGGCACGGGCTCGCCGCCGAGCCCGCCGTCTGGGCCGAGGGGCAGGCCGACGCCTTCCGGGCCCAGCTCCTGACGACGGACGCGGCGCTGGTCTGGGTGAACCCGGTGGCGGAGGACACCGGCGAGGGCCGCGCCGCCCTGGACGCTGTGCTGCGGGAGGTGGCCGCCGCCTGCGTCCTGGTCAGCGGCCACCCTGACGTGGTCGACCGGATCGGCACCAAGGAGGTGCTGGTCCGGACGCGGGAGATGGGCTGGGGGACGGACACGCACCTCTACGCGAGCCAAGCCGCCCTCGCGGCGGGGTTTCCCGGGCGCATGGCCGAGGGGCCGCGGGTGTTGAAGCGCAGCCGCGGCAACGGCGGCATCGGCGTCTGGAAGGTCGAGCGCGCCGCGGGCCCCGACGTCCTGGCACAGGAAGCGCGCGACCGGACCCGGCGCACGGTGACGCTCGACGCGTTCCTGGCCGAGCGCGCCGCCGACTTCGGGGCCGGCGGCACCCTCGTGGACCAGCCGTTCCAGGCGCGGCACCTGGAGGGGATGGTCCGCTGCTACGTGAGCGGCACGCGGGTCGCGGGATTCGGTGCCCAGCACGTGACCGCGCTCGCCCCGCCGGAGCACGGGCGCGCGCCGCCACGCCTCTACTCGGGACCGGACGACGGTCGGTTCCAGCGCCTGCGCGGCCTGATGGAAGCGGCGTGGATACCCGAGATGGCGGAACGGCTGGTGTTGGGGCCGGACGACCTGCCGGCCGTCTGGGACGCCGACTTCCTGCTCGGGCCGAAGGATGCGGCCGGCGAGGACACCTACGTGCTCTGCGAGATCAACGCGAGCTCGGTGTACCCCATCCCCGACGAGGCGCACGACGCCCTCGCTACGACGACGTTGCGACGACTGACCGAGGCCCGCGCCGGCCGGTCCAAGGCGATGCTGCATGCTCCCAACCCTTGAGGCTCGCGGGCGAGCAGGACAAGGGGGCTCCACGGTGGCAGACCCCTCTGCATCGAGAAAGGCAAGAGGCAGCCACGGTCCCCCAAGGCGCCTACATCGGCTGGAACGGGGAATAGGTGCTGACGATGGCATCGGGTCGCCATGTGGCAGTAGCGGCTGGGAGCGCGTCGAGGAAGGCTGTGGCGAGGCGCATGGCCCCGGCATCGGGGCTGCCCCGTCATGCAGCGGACAACCCCCATTGGGGCATCAGGCCGCCGAGGGAGCCTGCGCGAGCGACCAGCGCAGGTGCTGCTGGATGTGCGACAGGCGGCGCGGCAGGCCCTGCAGGGCCTCCACGCTGGAGGAGTAGATGCAGATCGTCGAAAGCGTGCTGGCGGCATGGTAGAGGGCGCAGGCGCCGTGCTCGCGCAGGGCAAGGCCGGCGGCCATGATGGCTGCCTGTATGGCGCCATGCAGGTCCTGGTCGACGCGCGCCACCATGACGAACTCGGAGGCCTTCCACCAACGCAGGATGCGCCGCATGCCCTCGGTGACCTCTTCGACTGTTGAAGGGCGCGGCAGGTCGTCGAGAACGACGAGCTTCGTGTCTTCGACGTCGTAGCCCAGGTAGACCGAGTGGAGGGCGCGGAACGCCTCCCTCACCCGGTTCCGGGACCAGTGCATCGAGACCTCCTCCGCCATCTCGAGGCTGAGGACCGCGTCCGCGACATACGTTGGGTAGAACTGGGGCTTGGGGGCGGGCGCCGGGGCGGCGACGGGTTTGGGGGCGCGGGGCATGACGACGACCGGATGGCGGTGGCGACGACCAGGCCGGGATGCGTAGGCATCGACCAGGATCGCCGCTTCCCATGCCTCGACACACGGGGCCTTGCTGAGCGCCGCCCCGATGCGACGGATACGCTCGCGTGCCCCGGCGTGCCGCATATCGCGGAGGCGGGCGGCCATGTCGCCCTTGGCGGCATAGAGCGCCCAGGCCTGATCGAGCCCGACCTCGCGAGCGTGGTTGACGACGGTGCGGACGAGGTCGACGCCGCCTTGCGCCTGTTCCGAAAGCCGTCCGTAGACGTCGCTCCGCGCCGCCTTCTCGACCGCGTCAGCAAGAACGAGGGAATCGGCCTGGACGGGCTCGCCGGCGGCATCCCAGACCGTCGAGAAATCTTGCGCTGCCCCGGTCTTGCCGACGGCGGCGAGGGTGGTCCAAACGTCGTCGTGCCCGCCTTGGCTCGCGGCGACGCGACAAACGGCCTTGGCGATCTCGCCCTCCTCGGTCCCCCACAGCCCCTGCCGGGCCGGGACGAGGCCGTGGGACAGAGCTACGACGCCTCGACGACCGCGCTTAGGGGCGAGGGCGCCGTCGACGATGGCCTGGAGCTTCTCCCCCTCGGGGAGCCGGCGGCCGCGCCCGAAGACGACGTGCGAACCGACAACGGCGACGTGCAGCGCGATGTCGGCGGCCGCGATGGCTTCAGCGGCGACGCGCAGCCGGCGTACATGCTGGCGACGCCCTTCGAGCGTCCTCGGCGGTGCCCACAACTTTCGGCAGACGGCGTCGACCTCGACGACCGAGATGCGGTTCTGGGGAAGCTCGGCTTCAATGGCGCCGACGAGATCCCTCGCCGTCGGGGGCAGGCGGTCGATGGCGGCGGCGCGCCGGGGCTGGCCCCGCAGGCGCTCGACGGCACCGCGGACAGATGCCCGCGTCACGCCCTTCAAGCCCACCGTTGTCGTTACATCGGTCAGGCCTTCGGGCGTCGTTTCGCCCGACATGACGATGTGGTCCGACTGCAACCGGGCCAGGATGGCGTCGATGGAGAGCAGGCGGGCCGCCCTCCCGTCTTCCGCCGCCAAGGCGTCCTCGTAACCCACCACGGTCTCGACTTGGTAGGACGTCTCCTGCATTCCTACGGTCGTCCTGTTCGGACGGACGACCGGGCGTTGTTGGCCCGGCTTCATCCGCCCGAAGAACTGGGTCAGGGCGGCGCAGACGGCCTCGCGCTCCTTGTCGCTGCACGCCTGCCCGGGGACCGCCACGAAGGCGGTGGTCTCGCGCTCGACGTACGCCCCGAGCCCGACGCGGTCGACCTCCACGACCTGCACGTCCCGTCTTGCCGCGCACTGGGCACGAAGGTTCGCCGTGGCCCATGCTTTCGCCTTCGGGCGCATCGCCCGGAAAAGCCTCTGACGCGCGTCGCTGTAGACCCGCACCGGCTGGCGGACGCAGAACGCGGTAATGCTGCGGCACGTGTCCGCGACGACCGCGTCGGTCAACTCGGCGACGCCGCCGGCGGCCACGTACCGCTTCACCGCCTCGCCGAGGAACGTCGTCATAGCCTGAGGCGTGACCCGCGCGCCCGTCGTCCGGTGGACGTGGCGCGTGAAGCCCGCGGCCTCAAGGCGAAGAGTTTCGAAAATCTCGGTTGACGCCGACACTGAGAGGACCGGGCTCCGGGGACCATTCCCCACCGACCATTATATGAACTTATCCGCACACCACAACTCTGAAATACGTATTTCGTCTTATGAAAGAGCAGCTTTTCCGAGTTCGAGGTTGTCACGCCGGGCTACCGGAGCGCCTCGCCGAGAGCCTAGACGGAACCGGACAGGGGCAACCCCGACCCGCGGGTCCCCCGACCGACCGCGCCTTTCCCGATCCTTATATGAGCCCATCCGCACAAAGCGCCCCGCTCCCCTCGGCTACACCCCTGTTCGAGTTGTCACGCCGGTTGCCGAGACCGCTCGCCTGCATGGCCTGATGAGACACCAGGGCGAGAACCGGAACCCCGCCGCCCCGAAAGGACCAATTCCGGCCCGACCCTTATGTAGACCCCTCCGCATAGGGGCCCCCGTTTCTCTTAGTAGAGCCCCGGTTCGGGTTGTCACGCCCCCGCCGTCGGAGGGCCTTTTGGATGTTGCCTGGGAGATGCGTCGACGACTCGTGGGGTGCCCTGCGGCGGGCGCAAGCTGCAAGCCATGTCAATCTTCTCGCATGGTCTTCGCCGACATCGTGGAACCCTTGGCGGGGATGCGAGCGTATGCTTCGTCAATCTCAGCAATCCAGCGCCGCAGATCGTCAACCTTCCACAACGTGAGCACGCCCCGCCTGAGGGCATCCTGGAATTGCAGCAGAATTTTTCTGCCGCCGCGCCCCACTGAGTCCGGCAGGAGCCCAGCCTCCCAAGCAGCCTGCAGACGTTCGGCAGCAGCGGGGAGATCCGCCATTAAATCGGTATGGTCCTCCGGGCGCGCATACGTGCAGTACGCCGCGGCCTCCTGCTCCTCGCGGTCGAGATCCTCCAAGATAGCGATGCGTTTATCGACGAGCTCCATGATGGCATACCCATCGCGGGGGTGCATCTCCTTGACGCACAGGTCATAGATATTCTTGCGAATTTTCTGTAATCCAGCGATGCGCTGTCTGGTATTTAGATCTGTCGTATCGAACCCCGTGTACGGGTCGGGGCCAGGAAGCTCTGGAAAAGGGGTCTTAATCATAGGTCATCTCCGTGGTGCTATCAGTCGCCAGATGAAAGGTCGCCGGCCCCGCTCGCGCACCGCGCGTCGGTGAACTGGCTCTTCTTCGCCTCGGTCCTCTCGTCGATGATGAAGCTCCCGCCTGGGCGCGGCGAATCCCATCCGCCCCCGATGGCGATCATCGACCCACGGCCGGCCTCGCCCCGGGCGACGAGCTCATTCGTCTCGCGGCCCGTGCGCGTCGAGACGACACCGCACGTCACCGTAACTCGCCATCCATTACCCTTCCCGGGGACCGCGTCGACACGGCTGAAGCGCTGCCGCCCGGGCCCCGCCGGAACGCGGATGTCGTAGAGCCACCGGTCCGTCGGGGTCGGGAACCGGTCGGGTTCCACGGCGGCGGCCGGAGCCGCGGCGAGCACCATGGCGGTGAAAGTCAAAGAACGCACCAGCATGATCCATCCTCCTCGAAGCGAACCAGGGAAGCGCGGAGAACGACAGTGCCGTCCTCCGTGGTGAAGTTGGGCCCGGCATAGGGGTCGAAGCGCACGCGGATGGCCGACGGGTACCGGGGCGCCTCGCAGCGCGTCCCGGTCGCCCACGCCATGACGGCCCGCTGCCGTAGCCGGAGCGTCCGTTGCCGAGCGGCCTCACTGACCACGAACCGCACGTCGCGCAGGGCGACCGCTTGCTCGTGCCCGACAACGAGGCCGGCCTCGCGGATGGACCAGGCGCGCCGGACCAAGTTGCGGTAGACGTCGATGGTCATGACGCCCTCCTCAAGGGCCCGAAGGCCGTCGCGACGTTCTCGGCCTCAAGGGCGACGCGGCGGGCGTCGTCGGCCAAAACCTCACCGCCGGCGGCGAGGCGACCCGCTTCGACGACACGGGCCCGTAGGCCGCGCCCGACGAAGGGGCAGACGCGACCGGCCTCCCACATGGCCTCGATGCGGGCGGCCGCGGCGGCGTACTCGGCCGGGATTGCGGGAAGGCGGGCGGAGGAATTGCACATGCTGGCCTCCCTCACATCCGGGTCGCGAGCTGCTCGCGACCGGCGAGCACGGCTTCCACGAGCCGGCGCACCCCGCGGACGGAGGCGCCGCGCCAGTGCTGCTCGACGAGGGAGAGTTCCTCCCCGGTAAGGGGCGATACCCAGGCCTCGTCGACGCCGCGCTCGGCGCAGATCTCGGCCAGGACGCCGCGGACCAGCACCGGCAGGTCCTCGCGCCGCGGCGCGGGCATCCGATAGCACCGGAAGCGGTCGAGCAAGGCGCCATGCATCCGCCGCAAGCCCGTGATGTCGTTCGCGGTCGCGATGTAGCTCATGCCCGACAAGTCGACCGGGCATTCGAGATAAGTGTCGAAGTGCCGCGCCGCGTCCGGTGTCAGCAGCGGCAAAATTCCGTCCAGAATTGAGCCGTTGTTCTTGCCCTCGCCGACCTTGTCGATCTCATCGAGGACAAGAAGAGCGCTCGCCGCCTGCAGCCGCTTGAGAAGCTGGAGCATCGTCGAAGCCCGACCGGTGCTCCACTGCCGACTGGTCGAGAGGATACTGGCATCGGAGGCACCCCCGCACCCGTAGACCTGCACACCCAGGCCGAGGACCTCGCCGATTCTGCGGGCAAGGCGCGTCTTGCCCGACCCGGGCGGGCCCTCAATGAGGATCGGGCGGATGTAAACCCAGCCCCATCCGGCGAGGTCGCGCAGCACGGAATCGATGATGCCGGTCGCATAGGGGAATTCGCCGACGAGGACGGCCCGCGCCGCGGCGAGGTCCGGGACAGGCGCCAGGGGCCAGCGGCGGCCGGCGAAGGGGGCCCATTCCGCCCGCGGGGTGGAGCCGGTGTGCCCGCCGGGCCGGCTCTCGCCCGCCTTCGCGAGACCTGGCAAATGCTCGACGGAGCTCAGGACGAGCAAGCTCGGCCCCGTCTCCAGTGCCGTCTTCGCCGCCTTCTCCGCGGCGGCCTTCTCGCGAGCCTCGCTCGCCCAGGCCGGTTCCGGCGCCGGCGCGCCCACATAGGCGTCCTCGATCAGGCGCCCGCCGCGCAGCAGGGCATGGTGGAGGCTCCCGAGCGCACCGTGCCCCGGCCGCCAGTCCAGCGCCGCGTGGACGTCCTCGGCCATTCCGACGGTCGCCTTGACGTAGCGCCAGCCGTCGTGGCCGCCGAGAAGCTCCGGCATCAGCCCGCGGATGTACTCGCGCGCCGGGGGATGGCCGCAATCCCATAGGCAGAGCGCCAGGATGCCGGCGAGCAGGCGCAAGTGCTCATCCGTCGTCTGCTGCTCGTCCGTGTAGTCGAAGCTGAAATCTGAGACGAACCCGCTCTCGCGCAGCCATCTGAGGACCGTGTCAAAAGCCGCGGTGACTTGGACGGCCAGCGTCTGCTCGGCCTCGCGCCGGTCGCGCTTCACGGCATCAGCGTAGGCGTCGAACGCCAACCGCATGGCGCGGTACATGCCGACGACGCGGACGTCTTCGCCGAACGCGGCTGCGTTCCGGAGCGATGGGACGCCGTAGCCGTAGCGTGCGACCAGCAGCAAGGCGGCGGGCGCGAACGGGAAGTCCCCGCGCTTGGGGGGCTGGGCGTCGCCGCTGAGATATCGTTCGAGCGCGCAGGCGCGCGCGCCCTCCTCGAGGGGGCTGGTCATCATCGGTGTTCCTTACCCGCGCCTGGGAGAAACCGCAGACGCTCATGTGGCCAGTTCTAAGGAGTGCACCCTAAGGATTGCTTAGGTCGTCTTTCGAAACACGGTGTTTCGCCCGTTCTTTGCGCGCGTAGTCCAGGTCAGAGAACGCTCTCTCGAGGGAGCGCCGTGCGTGCGATTCGGCGTCGTGCCAGTCCCGGAAGGGCGCGGATTGCACCATCACGGTCCCAGCGGACCACGGGCCGCGGTCGATGAGCTCCGCGTTTCCGAGCAAGTAAAATCCGCGCGCTCGCGGGCAGGGATCCGCCGCAGCTCGCCCAACGAGGACGAGCGCCCAGGGCGGCAGCCCGTATTTCATTATGCGGTCGTGTGTCACAGTCCGCCTGTTGAGGGCGGTGACGCGCGCGAGGTCGGTGCTCCACTCCCCCCCGAAAACCGCGGACGCAGCCTCGTCGACGGCGTCGGCCAGTGCCCGCGCGATCTCGGCGTGCTCTACCGGCTCTGTCCCGATGTGTGGGACCCGGCCGACGTAGGATAGTGGCTGGCCGTCCGCAGTACCGACGCACAGGGCGCCGGGCACAGGAGATTCGATGTCGGGGCGGAGCACTATGCGCACGTCAGGCGGCCTTGGACTGGAGGGCAAGGAGCAGCTCGGCGCGGAAGTCCTCGCGCTCGACCCAGAGAAGTTCGCTCCTAGCAATGGCTTCGAGGTTGGCGCTGTCGTTGCCGGAACCGGCGTAGAACAGGATGAGCGCGGACAGGTAGTCGATGTCCCAGCTTAGGTCGGCGATGCGGGCACTCAGGCGTTCGGCGGCGGTATTTATAGCGTTGCCCTCCTACGGCTGGTGGGCGGGCTAAACCGGCGCGGCAGGCGGAGCTGCCGAAGTCATGGGGGGCACCTCGATGGGTGGGAGCGAGGCGATGTGCTCTATAAGGCAGAGCTGGACCGGAGCGGCCGGCTTGCGCTTACGCGAGCGCGCGGTCGGCTGCTGGACAGACTGCTCGATTTGGGCGTCGGGATCGCGCCCAATGACGCGCAGGGCCTCCGCAAGGGCAGCGTCAGGGCCATTGTATCTTTGGTTCTTCGTCATTCGGGGTTGATAGGGGCTCACAGTAGCCCCGCCTCCAAATCGGCCTCCAGGGTTGATAGCGGCATCCCGTAGTACCGCCAGGGGCCGTAGATCGG
>NZ_JACWCT010000099.1 GCF_016613415.1 Methylobacterium ajmalii
GGCGCGCGCCGAGATGCCGCCCGCGCCCGCCCCGGCCCCGGCGATGCCGCGCCCGACCCTGGTGCCGTCGGCGCCGGAGCCCCGGCCTGTCCCGCAGGCGGCGCCGAAGGCGGAGACCGGCCCGCGCCTGCGCCGGTTCGAGGATGTGGTGGCGCTCGCCGACGAGCGCCGCGACATCGGCCTCAAGATGGCGCTGGAGCGCGAGGCGCACCTGGTCCGGTTCGAGGACGGCCGGATCGAGCTGCGCCTCGCCGAGGGCGGACGGGCGACGCTGGCGACCGACCTCGCCAACGCGCTCCATGCCTGGACCGGCCGGCGCTGGGTGGTGGCCCTGTCGCAGGAGACCGGCGAGGCGACGCTCGACGCCCGGGCCAAGGCCGCGGTCGCGAGCCGCCACCAGGGCGCGGCGAGCCACCCGCTGGTCCAGGCGGTGCTCAAGAGCTTCCCGGGCGCCCAGATCGTCGACGTGCGCGACAAGGCCGCCGACCCGGCGGAGCCCGACGACATCCCGCCGCCGGATTCCGACGACCCGGACCTGTAGCCGGCGGGCCCTCGGCGCCCCACATCCCGTTCGACGTACTTCTCTCTCACACCGCGAGGACGCCGCCATGGACATCATGGGACTGATGAAGCAGGCCCAGGCCATGCAGCAGAAGATGGCCGACCTTCAGTCCGAGCTCGACGGCGTCCAGGTCACGGGCGCGTCGGGCGGCGGCTCCGTCTCGGTGACGATGACCGCGAAGGGCGACGTGAAGGGCCTCACCGTCGATCCCGCGCTGCTGGTGCCGGACGAGAAGGAGATCCTCGAGGACCTGATCGTCGCCGCCCTCAACGACGCCAAAGCCAAGGCCGAGCGGGCGGCCCAGGAGCGGATGCAGGACCTGACCAAGGGCCTGCCGCTGCCGCCCGGCATGAAGCTGCCGTTCTAGCTCCCTCCCCTCCCCCTTGTGGGGAGGGGAAACGGCCCCGTCCTCAAAGCAGGCCCAAGTTTCATGCCCCAGGCCGTCGCGGGTCCGGAGATCGAGCGGCTGATCCAGCTCCTGGCCCGCATGCCGGGCTTAGGGCCGCGCTCGGCCCGGCGGGCCGCCCTCCAGCTCATCAAGAAGCGCGAGACGCTGCTGGCGCCGCTCGCCGACGCCATGAAGGTCGCCTCCGACCGGATCGTCGTCTGCCACGAATGCGGCAACGTCGACACGCAGGATCCCTGCACGATCTGCCGCGACCAAAGCCGCGACCCCTCGATGCTGGTGGTGGTCGAGGACGTGTCGGACCTCTGGGCCCTGGAGCGCTCAGGCGCCGTGACGGCGCGCTACCACGTGCTCGGCGGCGTGCTCTCGGCGCTGGACGGGGTGCGGCCCGAGAACCTGAATCTCGGCCGCCTGGTCGAGCGGGTGAGCGCACCGGAGATGCGCGAGGTGATCCTGGCGCTCAACGCCACCGTCGACGGCCAGACCACCGCCCATTACGTCACCGAGCTCCTGACCCACCTGCCGATCAAGGTGACGCGGCTCGCCCACGGCGTGCCGGTCGGCGGCGAGCTCGACTACCTCGACGAGGGGACCCTGTCGGCAGCGATCCGGCAGCGCACGGCGTTCTGACCGCGCCGCCACATCGGGTTTGACCCCGGAGAGACGAATCCTTATCTCCCGGACACCTCACGGGCGCCGCTGCGGCGCCCGGCCCCCCGACTTTGCTGGCGCCCGAATGAGCATCCGTCCCCTCGTCATCCTGCCGGACGCGCGCCTGCGCGAGATCTCGGCGCCGGTCGGCACGATCACCGGCGACGTGCGGAAGCTCGCCGAGGACATGCTGGAGACGATGTACGACGCCCCCGGCGTCGGGCTGGCCGGCATCCAGATCGGCGAGGCGGTGCGCATCGTCACCATCGACACCTCTAAGGAGAAGGAGGACCGCAAGCCGCTCGTCCTCCTCGATCCCGAGATCGTCTGGTCATCGGAAGAGACCCGCCCCTACGAGGAGGGCTGCCTGTCGATCCCCGATTACTATGCCGAGGTGATCCGGCCCGACCGGGTGCGGGTCCGCTTCCGCACCCTCGACGGCGAGACCGTGGAGCAGGAGGCCGACGGGCTGCTGGCCACCTGCCTCCAGCACGAGATCGACCACCTCAACGGCGTGCTGTTCATCGACCACCTGTCGAAGCTCAAGCGCGATCGGGTGATGAAGAAGTTCGCCAAGGCGGCCAAGCGCGAAGCCGCCTGACATGCCGCTCAAGGTCGTGTTCATGGGCACCCCGGACTTCGCGGTGCCGACGCTGGCCGAGATCGTCGGCGGCGGCCACGAGGTCGTGGCGGTCTATACCCGCGCGCCGGCCCCTGCCGGCCGCGGCATGGCCCTGCGGCCCTCGCCGGTCCAGGCGCTCGCCGAGAAGTTCGGGCTCCCCGTGCTGACGCCGACGACCTTGCGCACCGAGGAGGCTGCGGAAACGTTTCGCGCCCACGGGGCCGACGTCGCCGTGGTGGTGGCCTACGGCATGATCCTGCCGCCCGCGATCCTCGACGCGCCGGCCCTGGGCTGCCTCAACCTCCACGCCTCCCTGCTGCCGCGCTGGCGCGGCGCCGCGCCGATCCAGCGCGCCGTGATGGCGGGCGACGAGGAGACCGGCGTCGCCGTGATGAAGATGGAGCCGGGCCTCGATACCGGCCCGGTCGGGATGCTGGAGCGGGTGGGCATCACCCCCGACATGACCGCCGGCGAGCTGCACGACCGTCTGATGCCGCTCGGCGCCGACCTGATGGCGCGGGCGCTCGGTGCGCTCGAGCGCGGCAACCTGCAGTTCCGGGCCCAGAACCCGGAGGGCATCGCCTACGCCCACAAGATCACCAACGAGGAAGCACGGCTCGACCTCTCGCAGCCGGCCAAGGACCTCTACGACCGGATCCGCGGCCTGTCGCCGTTCCCGGGCGCCTACCTGATGGCCGATCTCGGCCGCGGGCCGGAGCGGGTGAAGGTACTGCGGGCGCGCCGGGCGGAAGGCTCGGGCGAGCCCGGCACGCTACTCGACGCCGCCGGCACGGTCGCGTGCGGCGAGGGGGCCTTGCGGCTCGTCACGGTCCAGCCCGCCGGCAAGGGCGCGATGCCGTTCGAGGATTTTTCCCGTGGCCGACAGCTCGCCCCGGGCGCCCGCCTCGCCTGATGCCCCGCTACAAGCTCGTCGTCGAGTATGACGGCACCGCCTTCGCCGGCTGGCAGCGCCAGGCCGCCGACCGCTCGGTGCAGCAGGCGCTGGAGGAGGCCATCGCCCGCTTCGTCGGCGGACCGGTGCGGGTGCATTGCGCCGGGCGCACCGATGCCGGCGTGCACGCCACCCATCAGGTCGTCCATCTCGACCTCGACAAACCGTGGCGCACCGACACCGTGCGCGACGCCGCCAACGCCCACCTGCGCCCCGAGCCGGTGGCGGTGATCGCGGCCGCCGAGGTGGGCCCGGACTTCGACGCCCGCCACTCGGCGATCAAACGCCACTATCGCTACCGCATCCTCAACCGCCGCTCACCCCCGGCGCTCACCCGCGGCTTCGTCTGGCACGTGCCCTGGGCGCTGGATGCCGGCCTGATGCACGAGGCGGCGCAGCTGATGCTCGGCCGGCACGATTTCTCCGCCTTCCGGGCGGCGGAGTGCCAGGCCAACAGCCCGGTGCGCACCCTCGATCGGCTCGACGTGGCGCGGGAGGGCGAGGAGATCGTCGTCGTCACAGCGGCACGCTCGTTCCTGCACCATCAGGTCCGCGGCATGGTCGGCACTCTGATGCTCGCCGGCGGCGGGCGGCTTACGCCGCAGGGCGTGCGCGACGTCCTCGATTCCCGCGACCGCACCCGCTGCGGGCCGCTGGCGCCCTCGGGCGGGCTGACGTTGATCGGGGTGGATTATCCGGCGGACCTCGTCTGACCCAGCGTCATCGCGCCGCGTGTCCGGGTCCGACGTTTCTGACATCGTCGGCGATACGAGAGCCGGGCACCCGACCATGACCGCGGTTGCCTCCGGTACCTATGCCCTGGTCCGCCGTCTCAAGGCGTCCGGCCTGTCGGAGGATCAGGCCGAAGCGATCACGGGCGTGCTGAGGACGGGCGCGAAACGGATTCGGCTTTGCTCACGACCAAGGCCGACCTGCGGGAGACCGCGGCTGCGCTGCGGACCGACATGCGGGAAGACATCTCTGCGCTGAAGGCGGACCTGCGGGAGACCGAAGCTCGCCTGGACGCCAAAATCGCAGGTCTTTCCCACCAGAGCATTTTCCGACGAAGTGGAAACCGGTTCGTCGCAGAAAATGCGCCAAAACAAAGACTTGGAGAGCTTCGCGATTGCAACGCGATCGTGAAGTTATCTAGGCGGACCTCATCTCGGCCAATGTCGGAGCCGAGATGAAGCTCGGCACATCGGTCGCGGCCGGCATCGGTATCATGATCGCCGCCTTCCGCTACTTGCCGCCCGCCGGCCATTGAACGCTGCCGTCACGGCCTGGACTCCGCTTACACCAAAACGTGCGCCCCTGCGGCAAAGCCCAGGACGAGCCCGAAGCACGCGAGCGTGACCAGAGCCGCGATCGGCCCCGGCAGGCCGAGGATCGCCCGGGCGGCGCGGGCGTGCAGCCACAGCACCACCACCCCGAAGGCGGCGGCGTAGAGCTCCGCGAGGCCCGGTGTGGCGAGGCCGAGGAGCAGCAGGCAGCCCGGCAGGGCCAGCACCGTCAGCCCCGCCGCCAGGCACCAGTTGGTGACGACCACGAAGGGCACGTAGGCCCGGGTCCGGCCGAGACGGCGCAGGACCGCGATCATCGCCACCGGCACCGCGAGGAACCCCGCGACGATCCCGGCGACCGCCGCCAGGGTGACGTGGTCGAGCTGAAAGAGCGCAGTGCCGGTCCCGCGCTCCAGGGCGAGCGCCACCGTGACCGCCGGGGCGGTGAGCCAGACCGCCCCGAAGGAGCGCCAGAAGCCGCGCTCGCTCACGTCGAAATGGCGCAGGGCGTCGGGCCGGCAGCCGATCAGCCCGGCGGTGCCGCGCAGCGAGCGGGCCACCTCGTCAGCACTCAGGAACATCGGCGGCCTCCGGGATCGAGGCCGCCAGATTCAACTTTCGTCTAAGACCGGTCAAGCCTGTCGCTGCGTCGCAGCATCCTCGGGGAAATAGGCGTCGAGCACCCGCCCGACGATCGCCGCCAGCCGATCGAGGTCGGCGATCGCCACCCGCTCGTCGACCTGGTGCATCGTCCGCCCGACGAGGCCGAACTCGATCACCGGGCAGGCATCCTTGATGAAGCGCGCGTCCGAGGTGCCGCCGGTGGTCGAGAGGGCCGGCCGGCGGCCGGTCTCGGCCTCGATCGCATCCGCCACCTGCTCGACGAAGGCGTCGGGCTGCGTGAGGAAGGCGACGGAGTTGGTCGGGCGGACGTCGAGGCTGTAGCGCACCGCGTTGCCGGCGGCGGCGGCCAGGCGTCGCTCCAGCTCGGCGGCCAGGGTCTCGGGCGTCCAGAGGTCGTTGAAGCGGATGTTGAAGGTCGCCCGCGCCTCGGCCGGAATCACGTTGGTTGCCGGATTGCCGACATCCATCGTGGTGAATTCGAGGTTCGAGGCGTCGAAATGCGCCGTTCCCGCATCGAGCGGTTCGGCGAGCAGCCCCTGCGCCAGGCGCAGGAGGCCGGGAATCGGGTTCTCGGCCCGGTGCGGATAGGCGACGTGGCCCTGGACCCCGTGCACCATCAGGTTCGCGGTGAGCGAGCCGCGCCGGCCGATCTTGATCATCTCGCCGAGCGCGTCCGGGTTGGTCGGCTCGCCCAGCAGGCAGTGGGCGAAAAGCTCGCCCCGCGCCCGCGCCCAGTCGAGGAGCTTGACGGTGCCGTTCACCGCCGGCCCCTCCTCGTCGCCGGTGATCAGGAACGCGACGGCGCCGCCGAAATCCGGCCCGCGCCGGCCGAGAAAGGCCAGCACCGCCGCCAGCATGCAGGCGATGCCGCCCTTCATGTCGACCGCGCCGCGGCCGAACAGCTCGCCGCCCTCGATGACGCCCTCGAACGGGTCGTGGCGCCAGGCCGAGGCGTCGCCCGGCGGCACCACGTCGGTATGGCCGGCAAACAGCAGGCACGGCCCCTCGCCGAGGCGGGCGTAGAGGTTCTCGATGTCGGGCGTGCCCGGCTCCGAGAAGACCGGCCGCTCGACCGTGAACCCGGCCGCGGCCAGGATCTCCGCCAGGTAGGCGAGCGCCCCGCCCTCCTGCGGCGTCACGGAGGGGCAGCGGATCAGCCCCTGGGCCAGGGCGAGGGGAGAATGGGCATCGGTCACGGGGCGCATCCGCAGAAAGGCGAGGAGTGGATCGCCGCGAGCCCTAGCGCCGAACGCCGCGCGTGAGAACCGCGCATCCCGGGGGGCCTTCCCCGCGCCCCGCCTCTCGCTTAACCAGGGCCCATGACCGCGCTCAGCCCCGACGAGATCGAACGCTACGCCCGCCACATCGTGCTGCGGGAGGTCGGCGGCCCCGGCCAGGTCCGGCTCAAGGCGGCCCGGGTGCTGGTGATCGGCGCCGGCGGCCTCGGCGCGCCGCTGATCCAATACCTCGCCGCCGCCGGCATCGGCACGATCGGGCTCGTTGACGACGACACGGTCTCGCTCTCGAACCTCCAGCGCCAGGTGATCCACGGCACGCCGGATCTCGGCCGGCCGAAGGTCGAGAGCGCGGCGGAGGCCATCGCGCGGCTCAATCCGAACGTCCGGGTCGAGACCCACGCCCTGCGGCTGAACCCCGAGAACGCCGAGGGGCTGATCGCCGGCTACGACCTCGTCGCCGACGGCTCGGACAACTTCGCCACCCGCTACGCCGTCTCGGATGCCTGCTACCGGGCCGGCCGGCCGCTGGTGACCGCGGCGCTCGGCCAGTTCGACGGCTCGCTCACCACGATCCGGGCCCACGAGACCGGAGCCGACGGCCGGCCGAACCCGACCTATCGCTGCCTCTTCCCGAGCCCGCCGCCCGCGGGCTCCGTGCCGACCTGCGCCGAGGCCGGGGTGCTCGGCGCGCTCGCCGGCCTGATGGGATCGCTGATGGCGCTGGAGGTGATCCGCGCCGTCGCGGGCTTCGGCGAGCCGCTGGTCGGACGCCTGCTGATGGTCGACGCCCGCTCCCTGCGCTTCGAGACCCTGTCCTACGCCTGGGACCCGGGCAACCCGCTGAGCGGGACGGACCGGTAGGCCCGCCCCGCGCCGTCCTCACGCCGCCCGGATCTCGCCCAGGAAGCCGTCGACCTCCTGCTTGACGGTCAGCGACTGGGTCGCCAGCTCGGCGGCGGCCGAGAGCACCTGGGAGGCAGCGCCGCCGGTCTGGTCGGCGAGCGACCGCACGCGGGCGACGCTCGACGAGACGTCCTGGGTGCCGCGGGCCGCCTCGGAGGCGTTGCGGGAGATCTCGGCGGTCGCCGCCGTCTGCTCCACCACCGTCGCCGCGATGGCGCCGCTGATCTCGTTCAATGCCGCGATCGTGCCGCCGATCTGCCGGATGGCGGTGGTCGCCTGATCGGTGGCGGCCTGGATCGCCGCGATCTGGCCGCCGATCTCCTCGGTCGCCCGCGCCGTCTGGCCGGCGAGCTCCTTCACTTCCGCGGCGACCACCGCGAAGCCGCGGCCGGCGTCACCGGCGCGGGCCGCCTCGATGGTGGCGTTGAGCGCCAGGAGGTTGGTCTGGGAGGCGATGGCCGAGATCGTCGTGACGGCGGCCCCGATCTGGGTCGCGGCATTGCCGAGGCTCGCCATGGCGCCGTTGGTGGCCGCGGCCTCGTGGGCGGCGTGGCCGGCGACCTCGCGCGACTGGATCACCTGGCGCTCGATCTCGCGCAGGGATGCGACCATCTCCTCGGCGGCGGCCGCGACGGTCTGGACGTTGGCGGAGGTCTCCTCGGCGGCGGCGCTGGAGGCGACCGCCTGGGCGTTGGTGCCGTCGGCGACCTGGTTCATCGAGCGGGCGGTGGCGTCGAGCTCGGTGGCGGCCGAGGTCACGATCCCGAGCGAACCGGCGACCCGCTGCTGGAACGCGGCGACGAGGGCGTCGACCCGGTCGGCGCGGCGCTGGCGGGCGGAGGCCTGCGCCGCCTGGTCGGCCTCGAGCTCGAGCCGCGCGATCGCGTTCTGGCGGAATACCTCGACGGCGCGGGCCATCTCGCCCATCTCGTCGGTCGCGTCCTGGGACGGGACCGCGACGGCGGTCTCCCCGGCGGCCAGGCGGCTCATCGCGCGGGTCATGCCGGAGATCGGGCGGGTGATGCCGCGGGCGATCAGGATCGCGAGCGCGAGGCTGATCGCCAGGATCACGCCGAGGAGCCCGGCCTGCACCCGCTTGGCGGAGTCCATCGTCTCGCTGCTGCGGGCCGCGACCTCCTGGAGCGCGGCATCGAGCTTGCCGCGCACGACGCCGCCGGCGGCGGCGATCGCCTCGGCCTGGGGCTTCAGGGTCCGCTCGTAGAGGGCCTCGCTCTCCAGGATCGCCGCGGCCGCCGCGGTGATGTGGCGGTTGAGGCGATGGAGCGTTTCCTCCACGGCCCCGAGGTCGCGCCGCTGCGCCGGGCTGAGGTCGAGGGTCTTCAGCTTCGCGATCGTCGCCTCGGCGCTGGTGAACTGCGCGGCCGAGAGCGCGCGGGTCTTCGGATCGGTGGTGGCGAGGAAGCGCCAGTTCATCACGCGGAACAGCAGCAGGGTCCGCTCGATCTCCACCGCCTGGACGAGGACCGCGTCGTCGCCGCCCGCGCGCAGCTGGGCGACGAGGGTGCCCGAGGCCTTGGTCAGGTCGTCGCCGGAGGTGTAGACGCCGGCCTTGTTCTCGCGGATCTGCACGCCGAGGGCGGCGAACCGCGGCATCTCGGCGATGAGGCGGTTCGCCTGGTCGCGCAGGCCGGCATAGAGGACGCGCCGATCCTCCGAGAGCGCCCGCTGCATCAGCCCCTCGGCGAGCTGCGCGACGTCCGACAGGCTCGCCTGCATCCCGGCCGCCATCTCGTCGGTCTGGGTCGTGCGGTACTTCAGGCTCTGGGCCGCGAAGCGGTCGGTCAGGCCGTTCAGCGTGTAGAGTTCGCGCGCCGCCTGCTCGAGCTGCGCCTTCTGCGTGAACAGATCGTCGAGGCTGTCGGTCTGCCGATACGAGAAACCGCCCATCACCGCGACCAGCACCGCCAAGAGCGCGAAACCGCCGTACAGTCGCGCACGCAGGGGAATTCTCATCGGATCGTCCGTCCCATCGACCACTACAATCGAATGGACGTTACGGCACATTCCGGAACGTTTCGTAAATGTGTCGCAAGCTGCAACAAATGAACAGCGACGTTTCAAACCATGACTAAATCATCGCGCGAGACTGCCGCGACATCAATTCGCCGGACGAGGCGGCCGGCACGGCGCGCGAGACCGAGCATCTGCGGGATGAGAACGAATATCCGCCAGTCACGTCCCTGCCTCATATCAGGGCAGAATGCATAAAATATGATCCGCCGCCGGAGCAAGTCATTCCCGCAGCGGTTGTCATGACATGGCAAGACCGGTTGGTCCGCGTCGCGCGGCGCCGGCGGGGTACCGCCGGGGCGCGACGGCAGTCTGGACCCGCCAGCGGTCAGCGCCCCGGCGGCAGCGGCGGCAGGGCCGCGAATCCCTGCTCGACCTTGTCGAGGCAGCACTTCTTGAACTTCTTGCCGCTGCCGCAGGGACAGGGATCGTTGCGGCCGACGTCGCGGTAGGGATTGCGCTCGGGGATCGGAAAACCGTCCTCGTCGAGGTCGGGCTGGAAGGTCTGTGCGCCCTCGCGGGTGTGGGCGAGCACCCCGACCGGGTCGTCGAGATGGCCGATCAGCAGGTCGTCGAAGCGCGCGCGACTCTTCGGCCGCAGGCGGGCCTCCTTCAGGGTCTCCTGCACCGTCTCCCAGTCGATGACGTTGCCGGCGTTGCGGCCGTCCTTGCGCGCCGCCTTGAGGCGGGGAACGAGGTCGTCGAAGCCGATCAGCGAGACCGCGTCCTCCCAGCCCTGCCAGACCTCCTCGGCCTCGGGCGGGGCCAGACGCTCGGTATCGAACCGGACCAGGAAGGCCTTGGCCGCCTCACGGTCGATGCGCCCGTCGACGGTGAGCAGCGCCAGCGCGTGGAAAAGCTGCATCCGGGCGATGCCGACCGGCGCCTCGCCGCCGATCGCCGCCAGCAGTCCCTCGGCATCGCCCTCGAACGAGCCGATGACGAGGCACGCGAGGGTATTCGGGTAATCCTCGCCGAGCGCCGCCGCGATCGCGTCGTCGTCGCGGCGCAGGAGGCGCATCAGCGGCTGATGGATGCGGGTGTCGCGGGCCGAGGCCAGGACGTGGATGCCCCAGAACAGCAGGCTGCGCTCGGGCTCGGTCAGCGCCTCGCCCTCGCGGTCGGCGGCCTGGTCGAGGATCGCCAGGACCGGCTCGGCGATCGAGCCAGGCGCCGCCAGCGCCCGCTCCATCGCCTTCTCCGGCAGGTAGGTCGCCGCCGAGAGCTCCCGGACCAGATCGGTGTCCACCATGCCCGCCTCCTCGTTCCTGCCGCCCGGCGGCGCGGGGCGCGCCGCCGGCTTGGTCGGGCTCAGCCCCGCAGCGTCGCGCCGGTCTTGCGCGCCACCTCTGCGACGATCTTCTGGCTCACCGCCTCGATCTCGGCATCGGTGAGGGTGCGGTCGGTCGGCTGGAGCCGCACTGCCACGGCGACGGACTTCTGGTCCTCGCCGATTCCCGCGCCCTCGTAGACGTCGAACACCTCGATGCCCGTCACGAGATTGCGCTCGGCGGCTTGCGCCGCCTTGAGGATGTCGCCCGCCGCCACGCTCCGGGAGACCACGAATGCGAAGTCGCGGGTCAGCGGCTGGAAGTCCGGCAGGGTGGCGGCCGGCTTCATCTTGGTCGGCCGGTGCTTCGGCAACGGCAGGGCGTCCAGCGTGATTTCGCAGACCACCACCGGGCCCTTGATGTCGAGGGCCTTGAGCACCCGCGGGTGCAGCTCACCGAAGAACCCGACCTGGTTGCGCGGCCCGAACTGGAGCGTGCCGGAGCGGCCGGGATGCAGCCAGTCCGGCCCGCCGGCCACGACCTGGAGGCCGCCGGTCGGCACGCCGAGGGAGGTGAGCAGCGCCAGCGCGTCGGCCTTGGCCTCGAAGGCGTCGACGGGCTTTGCCGCGCCGTCCCAGTGCCGGCCGGCGCCGCCGTGACGGGCGGAGCCGCGGCGGAGCGCGGTCGCCTTGGTGGTCTGGCCCTCCGGCTGGTCGGAGGCGAAGCACTGCCCGACCTCGAACAGGGCGACGTCGCCATAGCCGCGGTCGGCGTTGCGCTGCGCGGCGCGGGCGAGGCCCGGTACCAGGCTCGGGCGCATGTCCGAGAGGTCGGCGGCGATGGGATTGGCCAGCGCCAGTTCCGGCTTGCCGCCGCCGAACAGGGTGGCGTCGTCATGCGCGATGAACGACCAGGTCACCGCCTCGACGAGGCCGCGGGCAGCGAATTCGCGCTTGGCCTGCCGGGTGCGCTTCTGCATCACCGTCAGCACCGGGCGGATCACCGTCGCGTCGATCCGCGGCAGCGGTTTGGGCTCGATCCGGTCGAGGCCGGCGATGCGCACGATCTCCTCGACGAGATCGGCCTTGCCCTCGACGTCGGGGCGCCAGGACGGCGAGAGCACCTTGGCGCGATCCCCCGAGCCGGCGACGTGGAAGCCGAGCGATTCCAGCGTCACCTTCATCTCGGGCCGCGGCAGGTCGAGGCCGGACAGCCGGCGCACCTCGGTCCATGGGAAGTCGATGATGCGGTCGGTGTCCGGCACCTCGCCCGAGACGGTGGACTGGCTCGGGGTACCGCCGCACAGGTCGAGCACGAGCTTCGTCGCCAGATCGAGCCCCGGCAGGGCGAAGGCCGGATCGACCCCGCGCTCGAACCGGTAGCGGGCGTCGGTGACGATGCCGAGGCGGCGACCGGTGCGGGCGATGGTGAGCGGGTCCCACAGGGCCGACTCGATCAGCACGTCGGTCGTGCCCTCGTCGCAGCCGGAATGCTCGCCCCCCATGATGCCGGCGATCGACTCGACGCCGGCCTCGTCGGCGATGACGATCGCGTTGTCGTCGAGCCGATAGGTCCGCCCGTCGAGGGCCACGATCTCTTCGCCGTCGCGGGCGCGCCGCACGGTGAGGGCGCCCTTCACCTTGGCGGCGTCGAAGACGTGCAGCGGCCGGCCGCGGTCGAAGGTGACGTAGTTGGTGATGTCGACGAGCGCATTGATCGGCCGCAGGCCGATCGCGGTCAGGCGCCGGCGCATCCATTCGGGCGACGGACCGTTCTTGACGCCGCGGACCAGCCGGAGGCCGAAGAGCGGGCAGAGATGCGCGTCCTCCGGCGCGAAGTCGCGGGTGACGGCGACCGGGCAGGCCCCCTCCCCCTTGACCGGCGCCAGCTGCCCGCGCTTGAGCGTGCCGATGCCGGCCGCCGCGAGGTCGCGGGCGATGCCGTGGATGCCGGTGCAGTCGGGGCGGTTCGGCGTCAGGTTGATCTCGATCACCGGGTCGTCGAGCCCGGCGAAGGCCGCGTAGGCCTGGCCGACGGCGGCGTCGGCCGGGAGGTCCAGGATGCCGTCGTGGTCGTCCGACAGGCCGAGCTCGGAGCCCGAGCACAGCATGCCGCGGCTCTCGACGCCGCGGATCACGCCCACCGACAGGGTGATGTTCTTGCCCGGCACGTAGGTGCCGGGGGGCGCGAACACGGTCTTCATGCCGGCCCGCGCGTTCGGCGCGCCGCAGACCACCTGCACGGGCGCGCCCTCGCCGGTGTCGACAGTGCAGACCCGCAGCCGGTCGGCGTTCGGGTGCTGCTCGGCGGTGAGCACGGCGGCGATGCGGTAGGCGGCGAGCGCCTCCGCCTTGTCCTCGACGCGCTCGACCTCCAGCCCGATGCGGGTCAGCGTCTCGACGATCACGTCGAGGGAAGCGTCGGTGTCGAGGTGGTCCTTGAGCCAGGAGAGGGTGAATTTCATGGGGCTAAACCTCTCGGCTCAGGCGAGCCGGGTCTTCGTGATGCGGAGGGCGGTCGGGCACGAAGACGGGCATCACCGGGAGCGACCCGGCCCGCCCGTCACCGGAGGCGAAGCGGATGCGCTCAGCCGGTCAGGCCGCCGACCAGGCTCGGGATGTCGAGGGGACGGAAGCCGTAATGCTCGAGCCAGCGGACATCCGCCTCGAAGAACGGGCGCAGGTCCGGCATGCCGTATTTGAGCATCGCGATCCGGTCGATGCCCATGCCCCAGGCAAAGCCCTGGACCGAGTCCGGGTCGAGGCCGCAATTGCGCAGCACGTTCGGGTGGACCATGCCGCAGCCGAGGATCTCGAGCCAGTCGTCGCCCTCGCCGAAGCGGATCTCGCCGCCCTTGCGCGAGCACTGGATGTCGACCTCGGCCGACGGCTCGGTGAAGGGGAAGAACGACGGCCGGAAGCGCATCTTGACGCTGTCGACCTCGAAGAACGCCTTGCAGAACTCTTCCAGGACCCACTTCAGGTGGGCGATGTTCGCCTGCTTGTCGATCACCAGGCCCTCGACCTGGTGGAACATCGGGGTATGGGTCTGGTCGGAATCGTGCCGGTAGGTGCGGCCCGGGCAGATCACCCGGATCGGCGGCTGCACGGAGCGCATGGTGCGAACCTGCACCGGCGAGGTGTGGGTGCGCAGGAGCTTGCGCTTCCCGTCCCGGTCGGGCCGCAGGAAGAAGGTGTCGTGCATCTCCCGGGCCGGATGGCCCTCGGGGAAGTTGAGCGCCGTGAAGTTGAGGTCGTCGGTCTCGACGTCGGGCCCTTCCGCGATCGAGAAGCCCATGTCGCCGAAGATTGCCGTGATCTCGTCCATCACCTGGGTGATCGGGTGGATGCGCCCGCGCGTCTCCGGCCCCTCGCGCACCGGCAGCGTCACGTCGATCCGCTCGGCGGCGAGACGCGCGGTCAGCGCGGCCTCCGCCAGCGTCTCGCGCCGCGACTGGATCGCGCCCTGGACCTTGTCGCGCAGGCCGTTGATCAGCGGGCCCTGCTCCTTGCGCGCCTCGGGCGACATGGCGCCCAGAGTCTTCAGCAGCTCGGAGACGGCGCCCTTCTTGCCGAGGGCGGCGACGCGCACGCCCTCGAGCGCGGCCTCGTCGGCGGCATGGGCGACCTGGGCGAGGAGATCGGTTTCGAGGCTGGTGAGATCGGTCATGGTCTGCTCAATCGGGCTCGCGGATGCCCTGCAACGCGCCGCCCCGCCCCGTCAACCCGGGGCGCCGGAAACGACCCGCGCAACGCAAAACGGCCCGCGCGGGCGGGCCGTGATGGTGGTCTCTTCGAAGGGCCCGCGCGAGGGTGCCGGCCCGGGAGGCGACCGCGTTAGGCCGCCTTGACGAGCTCGGCCGGCAGGGCCGACTTGGCCTTCTCGACCACGGCGACGAAGGCCGCCGGCTCGTGAATGGCGAGCTCGGAGAGCGCCTTGCGGTCGACCTGCACGCCGGCCTTGGCCAGGCCGTCGATGAAGCGCGAGTAGGTCAGGCCGTGCGGACGGACCGCGGCGTTGATGCGCTGGATCCATAGGGCGCGGAAGTTGCGCTTCTTGTTCTTACGATCGCGGTAGGCATACTGCATGCCCTTCTCGACCGCCTGCTTGGCGATCCGGATCGTATTCTTGCGCCGGCCGTAATAGCCCTTGGCGGCCTTGAAAACCTTCTTGTGCTTGGCGTGGCTGGTCACGCCGCGCTTGACGCGGGCCATGGTGATCTCCTGGGATGTCTACGAAACAGATGCGGGACGAAGCGTCTTCTTTGTCGAAGCCGGTTCTCAGCGGGCGTTCGGCAGGAAGTACTTCTTCACGTTGGCGGCATCGCCCTCGAACAGGGTGGTCGTGCCGCGCAGGTTGCGGATCTGCTTCGTGGTCCGCTTGATCATGCCGTGGCGCTTGCCGGCCTGGGCGTACATGACCTTGCCGGTCCCGGTGATCTTGAAGCGCTTCTTGGCGCCCGACTTGGTCTTCAGCTTGGGCATTTTGCTCTCCTGACGCGAACTCCACCTCCCGAGTCCCGCCACGGGGCGGATCCCGACGATCGTCGATCGATCGATGGTGGAGCGACACGAACCGCCACGGCAGCCCTCACGGCCGGGCGGTTCAGCGAGGTGCGTGCCATAGCAGGGACCGCGGCGTCACGCAATCGTCGCGGCGGCGACGACCGTCTCCTGTGTGTGGCGGGAACAGAGCCCGGCTCGCCCTGGCGTTGTGCGCCGCACCGGAACAATAAGCTCCGGTGCGCGGTTTCGTTCATGTGCCGCTCAGGCCCCATCCTGCTTGATCCCCGCCAACGTTGATCCGCCCGTTTGGCGTCTCAGGAGATTTCCTCGTGCGCATTGCCCAGGTAGCCCCCCTCGCGGAGGCCGTTCCGCCGAAGTTCTACGGCGGCACCGAGCGTGTCGTGTCGTGGCTCACCGAGGAGCTGGTCCGCCAGGGCCACGACGTCACGCTGTTCGCGAGCGGCGACTCGGAGACGAGCGCCAAGCTGGTCGCTTGCTGCCCGGAGGGCCTGCGGCTCGCCGGCATCCGCGACCACGTCGCCAGCCACCTCGCCATGCTCTACCACCTGCGCCGGCGGGCGGACGAGTTCGACGTCATCCACTTCCACATTGACCTCCTGCAGTACCCGCTGTTCGAGGAGTTCAACCACAAGTGCGTCACCACCCTGCACGGGCGGCTCGACGTGCCGGACTTCATGCCGGTCTACCGGACCTTCACGGGCATGCCGCTCGTGTCGATCTCCGACCACCAGCGCGGGCCGATGCCCGGGAACGCCAACTGGCTCCAGACCATCCATCACGGCCTGCCGGCGGAGAATTGCCGCTTCTCGCCCAACCCGAAGGACGGCGGCTACCTCGCCTTCCTCGGCCGCATCTCGCCCGAGAAGCGCCCGGACCGCGCGATCGAGATCGCCAAGGCCTCCGGCGTGAAGCTGAAGATCGCCGCCAAGGTCGACAAGGCCGACCAGGAATACTGGGACGAGGTCATCGAGCCGATGACCCATCACCCGCTGATCGAGTATATCGGCGAGATCAACGAGGACCAGAAGCACGAATTCCTCGGCAACGCCCTGGCGCTCGCCTTCCCGATCGACTGGCCGGAGCCCTTCGGCCTGGTGATGATCGAGGCGATGTCGGCCGGCACCCCGGTGATCGCGTGGCGCAACGGCTCCGTGCCGGAGGTCATCAAGGACGGCGTCTCGGGCGTCGTGGTCGAGTCGATGGACGAGGCCATCGCCGCGGTCGAGACCTGCAAGGCGATGAGCCGCGAGGGCGTGCGCCGCTACTTCGAGACCCGCTTCACCGCGAGCGTCATGGCCCGCTCCTACGTCGCCGCCTACGAGTCGCTGCTCGCCGGCGACCTCGACGCGATCAAGATCCCGGGCCTGACGATCGGTGCCCCGGCCGCCCTCAACGGGGCGACCAACGGCGTCTCCCACCCGGTGCTGCGCGCGGTCTGATCCGCCCGGCGACGTTCTGACGACGACGAGGCCCGGTCCCCGCGAGGGGGCCGGGCCTTTGCCTTGCGCGATGCATCGCCGGCCGGTGCGGCCGGAGCGTTTGCCGCACGGCTGTCCGGGACGGAAGCGTGCTGCCCGAAATCCGTGCCGAACCCGCGCCGCATCCCCCTGGCGCCCGCCGCACGATGGCCCACATTCGCTCTAGCGTGGGGTCCGACCCGCGAATCGCCGCGGGTCCCGCCTCCCGCTGCCGTCCGGGCGCTCCGCCCGGAGCCCCGAGACCTCGCCCCGATCCCCGCGACGCCCCGCCCCGCGTCGCGCAGCGAAGACCCCAGGAGTGAAGCTGTGCCGATGGTCGCGACCGCCCCCGACGACGAGACGCTGCCGCAATACCACATCGAGGCCCAGACCTCGCTGGTGGAGCGCCAGCTGCGTTCGCTCAAGCACGGCGACGCCTTCGCGGTGCTCGACAGCTACGGCGACATCGGCGTCTTCCCGGGGCCCGAGGGGCTGTACTTCCAGGACACGCGCTTCCTGTCGCGGCTGGAGCTGACCGTCGAGGGCCAGCGGCCGATGCTGCTCGGCTCCGTGGTGCAGGACGACAACGGTGCCCTCTCGGTCGACCTGACGACGCCGGACATCCGGCTCGACGCCAACGACGAGACCAGCATCCCGCGCGAGATCATCGCGCTGGAGCGGACCAAGTTTCTCTTCCGCGGCACCTGCTACGACCGCATCGGCCTGCGCAACTACGACACCAAGCCCCGCCATCTGCGCGTGTCCCTGAGCTTCGACGCCGACTTTCGCGACCTGTTCGAGGTCCGCGGCAGCGACCGGGCGCATCGCGGCAAGCGCAGCGTCGAGGTGACGGCCGCCGACGAGGTGACGTTCACCTATGACGGGCTCGACGCGCGGCGGCGCACCACGCGCCTGCGCTTCGGCCCCAAGCCGGCGCGGCTCGAGGCGAACAAGGCCGAGTTCGAGGTCAAGCTCGCCCCCGGCGGGCGGGCCTCGATCTTCGTGCGGGCGATCTGCGACACGGTCGATCTCGGCCGCGAGGGCGAGGCGGTGATCGGCAGCGCGCTCCCGTTCACCCACGCGGCCTACCCGAACCCGCGCCGCGAGGAGGGCCACCCGAAGGGCGAGGGCATGACCTTCGCGCTCGCCTACCGCGACGCGCGGCGCGACCTGCGCAAGGCCACCGCCAACATCACCACGATCGAGAGCTCGAACGACCAGTTCAACGAGGCCGCCTGCCGGGCGACGGCCGACCTCTACATGCTCTTGAGCCGCACGCCGAACGGCATCTACCCCTATGCGGGCATCCCCTGGTACAGCACGGTCTTCGGGCGCGACGGCATCATCACCGCCATGATGACGCTGTGGATCGACCCGGAGATCGCCAAGGGCGTGCTGCGTCACCTCGCGGCGACGCAGGCGACCACCGTCGATCCGGCCGCCGACGCCCAGCCCGGCAAGGTGCTGCACGAGACCCGCAACGGCGAGATGGCGATCCTCGGCGAGGTGCCGTTCAAGCTCTATTACGGCACCATCGACGCGACGCCGCTCTTCGTGATGCTGGCCGGGCAGTACTACGAGCAGACCGGCGACCAGGCGACGGTCGAGAAGATCTGGCCGAATATCCTGGCGGCGCTCAACTGGATCGACGAGTACGGCGACCGGGACAAGGACGGCTTCGTCGAATACGCCCGCGAGACCGAGAAGGGCCTGGCCAACCAGGGCTGGAAGGACAGCCACGATTCGATCTTCCACGCCGACGGCCGGATGGCGCAGGGGCCGATCGCGCTGTGCGAGGTCCAGGGCTACGTCTACGCCGCCAAGAAGGGTGCGGCGAAACTCGCGGCGCTGATGGGCGACCAGGCGCTCTCCGAGCGGCTGAAGGGCGAGGCCGAGCGGCTGCGCAAGGCCTTCGACGAAAAGTTCTGGCTGCCGGAGATCGGCACCTACGCCATCGCGCTCGACGGCGAGAAGCGCCCCTGCGCGGTGCGCTCCTCGAATGCCGGCCACGCGCTGTTCACCGGCATCGCCTATCCGGAGCGGGCCGAGAGCGTCGCCGCGGTGCTGATGTCGAAGGACGGGTTCAACGGCTGGGGCGTGCGCACCATCGCGGTCGGCGAGGCGCGCTACAACCCGATGTCGTACCACAACGGCTCGATCTGGCCGCACGACAACGCGCTCGTCGCTCTCGGCCTCGCCCGCTACGGCCTGAAGGCGGAAGCCGCGCGGGTGTTCGAGGGTCAGCACGGCGCCTCGCTCTACCAGGAGGGGCGGCGCCTGCCGGAGCTGTTCTGCGGCTTCATCCAGCGCAAGCAGCGCGGGCCGACGAACTATCCCGTCGCCTGCAGCCCGCAGGCCTGGGCGGCGGCCGCGCCCTTCGCGTTCCTGGCGGCCTGCCTCGGGCTGGAGCTGCGCCACGACCGCAACCGGATCCGCTTCCGCGACCCGATCCTGCCGTCCTTCCTCGACGACGTGCTGATCCGCAACCTGAAGCTCGGCGACAGCCACGTCGACCTGCTGCTGCACCGCCACGGCCAGGACGTGACCGTCAACGTGGTGCGCCGGACCGGCGACGCGCAGGTGGTGCTGCTGAAGTAGCCCGCAAAAAAGCGATGGGCCGGGACATGCCCGGCCCTTCGATGCTCCCCGCGCGGGTTCTCCGAAGGAGACGCCCGCGCCCGGAGCGGTCAACCGATCCCGGCCGCGCGAGACGCGCGGCGAGGCGCCGTGCGCTGGTTAGCGCGGCGCCAGGATCATGATCATCTGGCGGCCTTCGAGCTGCGGCTCGCTCTCCACCTTGGCGATCTCCTGCGTCTCGGCCTTCACGCGCTCGAGCAGGCGCAGACCCAGGTCCTGGTGCGCCATCTCGCGACCGCGGAAGCGGAGCGTCACCTTGACCTTGTCGCCTTCCTCGAAGAACCGTTGCACGGCCTTCATCTTGACTTCGTAGTCGTGCTTGTCGATGCCGGGCCGGAGCTTGATCTCCTTGACCTCGACGGTCTTCTGCCGCTTGCGCGCCTCGGCCTGCTTCTTCTGCTCGTTGAAGCGGAAGCGGCCGTAGTCGAGAAGCTTGCAGACCGGAGGCACGGAGTTCGGCGCGATCTCGACGAGGTCGAGGCCTGCTTCCTCGGCGACCTGCAGCGCTTCGAAGAAGCCCATGACGCCGCGGTTCTGCCCGGTATCGTCGATGAGCTGCACCTCGCGGACGCCGCGGATGTCCCGGTTCGCGCGCGGCCCGTCCTTCTGCGGGGCCGGCATGGCTCTCATAGGTCTGCGAATGGCTTCAATCTCCTCAGTCACGTCGTCCGGCGGCGGCCCGCGGGCCGCATCCCCCTGAGGGGCGGCCCCGAACCACCGCGCGGGCATACTCGGGTGTACACTAGCACCTTGGCGAGATCGCCCGGTTTGTCAACTCGCGGCAGGCGGACTTGGTTGCGGCCCGGTTTCCCGCCACCCGCGGCTACCTCCCCTCCCCTGCCGGTGCCGCGCCGAGGAGCTCGGCGTAGATCGCCAGGGTGTCGGCGAGCATCATTTCCAGCGAGAAATGCGCCTCGACGTGGCGGCGGGCGCGGCGCACCAGGGCGTCGCGGGCGCTGGCGCCGAGGCGCAGGGCATCCGCGAGGGCGCCGGCGAGTGCCTGGGAGTCGCCGGCCGGCACGCGCCAGCCGGTGCGCTCGGAGGCCTGCACCTCCGGGGGCGCGAGCACGGTCTCGGGCACGGCGCCGAGATCCGAGACCACGACCGGCGTGCCGAGCGCCTGGGCCTCGACCGCCGCGCGGCCGAAGGCCTCCGGCTCGGTCGAGGGCACCGCCACCACCGAGGCGGCCCGGTAGGCCGCCGGCATGTCGCTGCAATGGCCGACGCGCTTGACCTGGTCCGAGAGGCCGTGGGCGGCGATCATCGCGTCGAGCTCGCGCAGGTAGCCGGTGCGCCCCTGAGGATCGCCGGCGAGCACCACCGTGAAGTCGCCGAGGCCCTGGGCGCGCATCGCGGCGGCGGCCTCGATCAGCACGCGGTGGCCCTTCCAGGCGGTGAGGCGGGCGGCGAGCAGCACCACCCGCTCGTGCGGGGCGACGCCCCAGGCCCGGCGCAGGGCCTCGACCCGCTGCGGCGCGACCTGGCCGGGCGTGAAGGCGGACAGGTCGGTGCCGCGATGGATCACCCGCACCCGGTCGCCGGCCACCTGCGGAAAGAGCCTGCGGATCGCGTCGGCGGTGAAGTGCGAGTTGGCGATCACCACGTCGCCCCGCGCCATCACCGAGTTGTAGAGGAGCTTGGCCGGCGAGCGGCCGGCATAGCTGCCGTGATAGGTGGTGACGAAGGGCAGGCCGAGGCGGCGCGCCGCCCCGAGCGCGACCCAGGCGGGAGCGCGGGAGCGGGCATGGATCAGCTCGACCCCCTCCGCCCGGCAGATGCGGGCGAGCCGTCCGACGTTGACCGCCATCGCGAACGGGTTCTTGCTGCGGGCCGGGAACGGCACCCAGGCGCCGCCCTTGGCCTGCAGCTCACCGACGAGGCGGCCGCCCTCGGTGGCGACCAGCGCCCGGGCGCCCGCCGCGGCGAGGGCCGCCGCCACGTCGACGGCGGTGCGCTCGGCGCCGCCGGCGTCGAGCTCCGGGATGATCTGCAGCACGGTGCGGCCGGCCAACGGGTGGCTCGCGGCCGGGAACGGCGTGGCCTGGCTCGACGGCATGGGACTCCGGGTCAGGGTTCTGATCGCAGCGCTCGCGGCATGACGGTGCCTGCTCCACGCAGGAAGTGAGGGTGCGCCGACGGCCGCCGGTGTAGAAGCTGCCGGACACGATCCGCACCGGGACGATGGGTCAAAGTCGCCCGACCCCGTTGCGGATCGGTAAACCTTGGGCGCCGCCCGTCCGTGACCAGGGCGGCGGCCGGAATAGCGGGGATAACACCGATGCAGGACGCCAAATCGCGAACCGTACCGGGAACCATTGCGGGATCGACGTCGGAGGCGACCCCGGGAGTGCCCTTGCCTGTCCCCGCCACGATGCTGAATGTGCGGGGGCGCCGCCTCGCCACCCTGGTGCGCCCCGGCGCCGGGCCGCCGGTGGTGTGGCTCGGCGGGTTCCGCTCGGACATGCGCGCCAGCAAGGCCGAGGCGCTCGACGCCTGGGCGGCGGCGCGGGGCCGGGCCTTCGTGCGCTTCGACTATACCGGCCACGGCGAGTCGGACGGCGCCTTCGCCGATTGCACGATCTCGGACTGGCTCGCCGACGCCGAGGTCGTCGTGGCCGCCCTGGCGCCCGAGCGCCCGATCCTGGTCGGCTCCTCGATGGGCGGCTGGATCGCGCTGCTCGCCGCCGCTCGGGTGAAGCCGTCGGGGCTGGTGCTGATCGCGCCGGCCACCGACTTCACCGAGGCGCTGATGTGGGCGCAGTTTCCCGAGGCGATCCGCCGGCAGGTGATGGAGGACGGGGTGTGGCAGCGCGAGTCGCAATACTCGCCCGAGCCGACACCGGTGACCCGCGCCCTGATCGAGGACGGGCGGCGCCACCTGATGCTGGACCGGCCGATCGACCCGGGCTGCCCGGTGCATATCCTGCAGGGCATGGCCGACCCGGACGTGCCCTGGACCCACGCGATGCGGCTCGTCGAGCGGCTGCCCGAGACGGGCGTGGTCGTGACCCTGATCAAGGAGGGCGACCACCGCCTCTCCGGCCCGGCCGACCTCGACCGCCTGGTCGCGGCGGTCGAGGGGATCGCGCCGCGGACCGCATAGCCCGCGCGGAAGGCCGTCGCGCCCGCGGCGGCCTTTTGGACTTCGCTAATGGACGCTCATCGCCTGGAGGTCGTGCGCCCAAGCATTGGCGAAGGCCGCGTCGCGGCTGTCGGTGAGCAGGATCGGCGCGCCGCTCGCGGACAGGAGGGCGAACAAGTCGAGGCCGGGGGTGAGGTCCGGCGCCTCGGGGAAGAGGCGCTTGACCTCCTCCGAGCGCATGGCGCGGACATAGGCCACATGGCCCTCGCCGAGCGCCGCGAGCGCCGACGGGTCGAGGTCGGGATTCAGGGTGGTGTCGGACATGATGCGCCCTCCTCTCAAAGGCGGCAGGACGGTACCGGCCGAGAGAGCCCCGAAGCGGCTGGCCGGTACGATGAAGACGATATGGGGACGGTCAGTCGCCGTCGCGCGCGCCGATGTCGATCCGTCGCACGATGCGTTCGGGCTCGGGCCGGGCGAGGTCGATCGACAGGAGGCCGTTCGACAGGTCGGCCCCCAGCACCTCCATGCCGTCGGCGAGCAGGAAGGCGCGCTGGAACTGCCGGGCGGCGATGCCCCGGTGCAGGAAGGTCCGGCTCTTGTCGTCGGCCTGGCGGCCGCGGACGATGAGCTGGCTCTCCTCGAGGGTCACGTCGAGCTGGTCGCGGGTGAAGCCCGCCACCGCGAGCGTGATCCTGAGCCGCTCCGGCTCGCGCTCGGTGCGGGGCAGGCGCTCGATGTTGTAGGGCGGGTATCCGTCGTTGGCCGCCTTGGCGACGCGGTCGAGCGCCTGCTCGATCTCGTCGAAGCCCAGGAGGAACGGATGCCCGAACGGCGAAGGACGCGTCATGGTCTCGGCGAAGCCCTGTTGCGAGAGGCACTTCGGTCAATCCGGGCCCGCCAGCGCAGCACCCGTCGAGGCCGACCGCAACTCCGCCGGCCCGGAACCAGATATGAGGAGGGGCATCCGGCGCATCAAGGGGATGCGCCGGCCGTGAGCCTCAGCGCTGCATCGCACCGGTGAGCCGCTGGCTGATGCGTTCGCGCAGGGCCGAGGGCAGCTCGAGGTCGACGAGGCGCCAGGTCCAGCCGCGCAGGCGAAGGCGCAGGCGGAAGCGGTTCTCGAGCGGCCGGTCGGGCGGGTAGCTCACCACCATCCCGCGAAATCCCCGCGGCTCGGACGAGCGGAAGAGCGAGAAGAGCTGCGACAGGGTCGAGGCGTGCAGGCCGAGGCCCGCGCCCCGCCGCCCCGCCTCGCCGGTCGTCGCCGGCACGCCCGGGTCGCGGGCGGCCTGGTCGGGCGCGGCCTCGCC
>NZ_JACWCT010000010.1 GCF_016613415.1 Methylobacterium ajmalii
AGTTGGTCATAGGTCCAGACACAGGGCCGATACAGCGCCATCTGGCGCCAGCACCTGTATCCAGAGCAAAGCACTACAGCCACAAGGCGGCCTTCACCGAGCGCTTACGGTCCATTGTCAGAGCGAACGTGCGCAGGTACGCCACGCAGGATGAACAAGTCCGAGAGCACATCGACCACGTCCGGTGCCTTGAGCTTGCGCGCTACCCGGATCGCCAGGCACTCGCGGGTGAACTCGTCGATGACGTTCAGCAGGCGGACCTTACGCCCGTCATGCGTGCGCGCCTCGACGAAGTCGTAGGACCGGACGTGGTTGCGGTGCTCGGGCCGCAGCCGGACACAGGAGCCATCCCCGTCCCACAGCCGGCCCTTCCTGGGCTGACGGGCCGGTACCTTCAGCCCCTCCTGCCGCCACAGCCGCTCCACCCGCTTGTCGTTGACCAGCCAGCCCGCCGCCCGCAGCAGGGCGGCGATCTTGCGGTAGCCGTAGCGGCCGTACCGGCGCGCCAGCTCGACCAGGTCGGCCAGCAGCGCCGCCTCGTCGTCTCTCCCCCGCGGCACCTTGCGCTGCGTCGAGCGATGCTGTCCGAGTGCACGACAGGCGCGCCGCTCGGAGACCGTCAGCACGGTCCGGACGTGCTCGATGCAGGCGCGCCGGCGCGCGGGGCTCAGAAGTTTCCCCGGGCGGCCTCCTGCAGGATCAGCTTGTCGAGCGTGAGATCCGCAATCGCCTTGCGCAGCCGCTGGTTCACGGTCTCCAGCTCCTTCATCCGGCGCACCTGGTCGGACTTCAGCCCGCCGAACTCCTTGCGCCAGCGGTAATACGTGACCTCGGTCACGCCGATACCCCGGATCGCGTCTGCCACGCTCTGCCCCTGCGAGACCAGCACGTCCACCTGCCGCAGCTTGGCCACAACCTCTTCCGGTTTGTGCTTCTTCGTTCCCATCGCGTCCGTCCTCCGTCGGCTCAAAGCCATACTTCAGGGCGGACCACTCCGATGGGGGCTGACCAGGTGCTCCGGGAAGTGCTCGATGCCGACAGGGTCGAGGCACCCGAAGCGACCTTTGAGACTGCCACCATGGCGAGATCACGATCGTGTTGTGTTCAATTTGATCGGCAGTATATGACTGAATCATTCAGTCTCTATGATATTATCTGAAATAAAACGTATTTCTGCCCATGTCCAACAATCGCTCCATTCAGTTGCAACGACTTTTCCACATTTGCAAGCTCGATTCGGCCCATCGCACCCGGAGGAACCGCAGCATCCGAAATCTTTTCCGCAAGATACGAGTGAATTTTCAACTACATATTTTGGATTTAAGGCGAATTCGTTAATTGCGGCAAGTCGAATGATGCTTGTTTGATGGCCGCCCCCATGAAACATGCTCGATGATCGTTCTTTCATCCGAATTATTAATCCGGGTGGAACGGGTGACTGCTCGTCGCCGACGGACTCATCTCGCTGGCCTACGTCGCCCCACTCACACGAGAGAGTCAAGATTCTCCCGCACGATCTGCATGCAAGGCGCGTCATGCTTCCTCCAGAGTTGCCGACGAGGACTATCGCACTACATAATTATGTATAATAGCCCTATGATATAGATTCTAGTGCGCATGGCTGACGTAATGCTGTCGGATCAATTGAAAGCCCTCAGGCCGCCGCCACGCGTTTCCCGATCAGCCGCGCCTTCCACCCCAGCGCCGGCCGCTCGACGACGTGCCAGGACAGGGCTGCTACCGCCAGCGTGAGGACCAGCGACGGCCCGAGCAGCGCCCAGGCCGAGGCGGCGGGCATCAGCGCGTGCAGGGCCTGCTGCACCGGCCAGCCGTACAGGTAGGTGCCGTAGGAGAGGTCCGCCCGCGGGTCGAGGGCCGGGTGGCGCACCGGGGGGATGAGGCCGAGGCAGAGCACCGCGTAGGCCTCGGCGAGGAACAGCACCGGCGGGTAGAGGGCGGTCCCGTGCAGGAGAGCCGCCAGCACGAGGCCCGCGAGCGCCAGCGGCCAGCTCAACGGGGCCCGGTCGGCGTAGAGGAAGAGCGCCGCGCCGGTGGCGAAGATCAGCGGCAGCCGCAACGAGGTCTCGAGGCCCTTCGGCATCTCGCCGGCGCGCAGCCCGGCCGCCGCCAGGGCGACGGCGAGGCCGGCGATCAGCAACGGGCAGAGCCAGCGCCAGCGCAGCGTCCCCAGGAGCCCCGCCGCCAGGAGGCCGAGGTAGCACAGCACCTCGTACTTGAGCGTCCAGACCGTCCCCATCGGGAAACGGAACGGATTGTCCGAGAACACCCCCGGCAGGGCGGCGTTGCTCTTGAAGGTGGTGAGCGTGCCCTGGACGAACCGCCACAGGCCCGGATCGGCCCAGTAGGCGGGGAGCGGCAGCGCCGTCATCAGGCTGCCGAGGCCGAGCGAGACGACGAGCGTCGCCGCCACCAGCCCCGGGGCGATGCGCAAAGCCCGGGCGACGACGTAGTCGCGCGGCCCCCGGCGCAGGAGGCTCATGGTGACGAGGAAGCCCGAGACGGCGAAGAAGCCGTTCACCGCGTGCTCGCCGAGCGTGTAGCCGGTCAGCCGCGCCAGCGGCTCGTCGAGGACGGCGCCGGTGGTCACGCTGAAGCCGTGCGAGACCACGACGAGGAGCGCGAGCGCCAGGCGCACCGCCCCGAAGGCGTTGTGCGGCCTGTCGAGGCCGGCCGCGACCGTCACCACGGCGCGGCTTCCTGCGGCGGCGTTTCCGTCAGGCCCTCCTGCGCCAGCGCGGAGCGGCCGTTGCGGGCCGCCCAGGCACCGGCGACCGAGCCGCCGTAGCGCTCCAACCCGGAGCGGCGGAAGGCGAGCGCGGCGAGCAGCGCCTTCACGCCGTTCTTCGCCAGCATCGCACCCGTGGGGTCGGGCAGGCCGTACTTTCGCGAGACGTAGGATCGCGACCAGGCCTGGTGCCAGCGCGAGCGGCGCACCCGGCCGGGCGCCGAGGCGCTCGACGCGCCGCGGCCGTGCAGGGCCACCGCGCCGTGGACGTGGACGAGCGCCCGGCCCGCATCGGCGATGCGCCGGCAGAGGTCGTCGTCCTCGTAGAACAGGAAGATGTTCGGATCGAACCCGCCGAGCGACAGGAAGAGGTCGCGGCGTACCATCAGGCAGGCGCCCGACAGGAACGGCGCGCAGGCATCGCCCTCCGGCGGATGGAGCCGACCGCCCGGGTTGGTGAGGTAGGGCGCGAGCAGCGAGCGCGGCTGGAAGAAGAAGCGCCCGTCCGGCTCGACGATGCGGGGCGCGAACAGCCCGGCATCCGGATAGGCCTCGGCCGCGGCGAGCAGCGCGTCGGCGCTGCCCGGCTGGAGCTCGACGTCCGGATTGACGATCAGCGCGTATTCGGCGCGTCCCGCCGCCCAGACGCCGGCATTATTGGCCCGGCCGTAGCCCTCGTTGCGGGGCAGCCGCAGCACCCGCGCGCCCAGCGTGGCGGCGAGGTCCGCCGAGCCGTCGCGGCTCGCGTTGTCGACGACGAGCGCCGGGACGTGCTCGCGGGCGAGCGCCGCGAGGCAGGCCGGCAACACGCCGGCACTGTCATGCGCGACGACGACCGCGACGAGACCGGGCACCGGCTCCGATCAGCCCTGCTTCTGCGGCAGGTTGAGGCGGATGTGCAGCTCGCGCAGCTGCTTGGGCCCGACCTCGGAGGGCGCGCCCATCATCAGGTCCTCGGCGCGCTGGTTCATCGGGAAGAGCACGACCTCGCGGATGTTCGGCTCGTTGCAGAGCAGCATCACGATGCGGTCGACACCCGGCGCGATGCCGCCGTGCGGGGGGGCGCCGAGCTTCAGCGCGTTCAGCATGCCGCCGAACTTCTCCTCCAGGACCTCCTTGGGGTAGCCGGCAAGGCCGAAGGCCTTCTCCATCACCTCGGGGCGGTGGTTGCGGATCGCGCCCGACGACAGCTCGATGCCGTTGCAGACGATGTCGTACTGGAACGCCTTGATGCCGAGGATCGTCGCGTGGTCGGCGGGATCGAGCGCCATGAAGGCGTCGTGGTCGAAGTTCGGCATCGAGAACGGGTTGTGCGAGAAGTCGACCCGCTTCTCGTCCTCGTTCCACTCGTACATCGGGAAGTCGGTGATCCAGCAGAACGCGAACTGGTCCTTGTCGGACAGGGCCAATTCGTCGCCGACGCGGATGCGGGCCTTGCCGGCAAGCCCCGCCGCCTTGGCCTCGGGCCCGGCGGAGAAGAACACCGCGTCGCCGGCCTTGAGCCCGGCCTTGGCGGCGATGGCGGCTTGCGCCTCCGCCGGCACGAACTTGGCGATCGGCCCGCGGCCGGTGAGCGTCCCGCCCTCCTCCTCGAACACGATGTAGCCGAGGCCGGGCGCGCCCTCGGAGCGGGCCCAGTCGTTGAGCTTGTCGAAGAACGAGCGCGGCTGCGAGGCGGCGCCGGGGGCGGGCACCGCCCTGACCACGCCGCCGGCCTTGATGGCGTTCTTGAACGCGTTGAAGGTCACGTCCTCGCGCAGGAACTCGTCCGTCACGTCGGCGATGACGAGCGGGTTGCGCAGGTCCGGCTTGTCGACACCGTATTTCAGCATCGCCTCGGCGTAGGGGATGCGCACGAAGCTCGGCGAGACGCGCTTGCCCTCGGCGAATTCCTCGAACACCGAGCGCAGCACCGGCTCCACCGCCTGGAAGACGTCTTCCTGGGTGACGAAGCTCATCTCGATGTCGAGCTGGTAGAACTCGCCCGGCGAGCGGTCGGCCCGGGCGTCCTCGTCGCGGAAGCACGGCGCGATCTGGAAGTACCGGTCGAAGCCGGCGATCATCGTCAGCTGCTTGAACTGCTGCGGGGCCTGCGGCAGGGCGTAGAACTTGCCCGGATGCAGGCGCGACGGCACCAGGAAGTCGCGCGCGCCCTCCGGCGAGGAGGCGGTGAGGATCGGGGTCTGGAACTCGAAGAACCCGCCCTCGCGCATCCGCCGGCGCAGCGAATCGATGATCGCGCCGCGGCGCATGATGTTGGCGTGCAGCTTCTCGCGGCGCAGGTCGAGGAAGCGGTACTTGAGCCGCGTCTCCTCCGGGTATTCCTGGTCGCCGAAGACCGGCATCGGCAGTTCGGCCGCGGCGCCCAGCACCTCGAGGTCGGTGATGTAGACCTCGACCGCGCCGGTCGGCAGTTCCGCGTTCTCGGTGCCGGCGGGGCGCTGGCGCACCCGCCCGTCGATGCGGATCACCCACTCCGAGCGCACGGCTTCCGCCGCCTTGAAGGCCGCGGAATCGGGATCGATCACGCATTGCGTGATGCCGTAATGGTCGCGCAGGTCGATGAACAGCACGCCGCCATGGTCGCGGACGCGGTGGCACCAGCCGGAGAGGCGGACGGTCGCGCCGACGTCGGACGGGCGGAGCGCCCCGCAGGTATGGGAACGATAGCGGTGCATGGGCGTGTCTTCGCTGTCCAGAATTCTTGCCAGATGTCTTGCCGGGACCCTTGCCAGGATCTCGGCCGTCTCGACCGGGCTGGCAGGCCGGGCGCGCGGGTAGTCCGCCCGCACGCCAGAGTGTGCGGCACCCATTCGCGAAGGGGGGAACGAAGTCAAGCGCGGGGCCTCGGCGGGGGCGCATTCCCGCTTGTGGAACAAAAAGCGAACAATTATATTATCCCCATGGATCAGCACAGCTTTTTCGGCTCCTTCGAGCCGCACCCGGACCCCTTGCCCGACACCCTGCCGGATCCACCCCGGGATGCCCCCGCGGCGACCCGGACTGCGCCACCGGAGGCCTGCGCCATGCCCGTCGACCACCACGACGCCGTCCACGAAGGCCCGCCCGCGTTCATCGAACGCCAGAACGCATTCGTCGAACGCCCGCCCGCGTTCGTCGAACGCCAGGACGGCGCCTGGCGGGTCCTGCCGATCGAGGGCCGGTTCGAGCTCGTCTACGAGGACGGCAACGGCGCCTGGAGCGTGCGCCGGCTGCAGGCGCGCGAGCTGAAGATCGGTCCCGGCCGGGTGCTGGTCGGCGGCACCGACCGGGACCGGGACGGCTACCGGGGCTTTCGCGCCGACCGCATCCACCGCCTGACCGACCGGGACACCGGCGAGCGGGTCGAGCACAACATCCTCGACTGGCTCACCCGCCGGGCGGAAGCGGCGCGGCGGGCCCGCGCGGCGGCCCTGCGCCGGAAGACCTTGCCCGAGGCGGCTCGGCCCGAGGCGGTTCGTCCCGGCGGGAAAGCCCGCGCCGCGTGATTTTCGCTGTCCGCGGCGCCCAATCCCCATAACCCACGGTGCCGGCGTCTCGCGGCGTCTCGCGCTGGGCGACCGGCTCCGCTATAGCCGGACCCATGAAGCTGATTACTTCGACGGAAGACCTCGCCTCGGTCTGCTCGCGCTTTGCCACGCAACCCTTCGTGACCGTCGACACGGAGTTCATGCGCGAGACGACCTACTATCCGAAGCTGTGCCTGATCCAGATCGCGGCACCGGACGGATCGACCGCGCTCGTCGACCCGCTGGCGCCCGACATCGACCTCGCGCCGTTCTTCGCGCTGATGGGCGACGAGGGCGTGCTGAAGGTCTTCCATTCGGCCCGCCAGGACCTCGAGATCATCTGGCTGCTCGGCGGGCTCCTGCCGCAGCCGTTCTTCGACACGCAGGTCGCCGCGATGGTCTGCGGCTACGGCGACTCGGTGTCCTACGAGCAGCTCGTCAACGACGTCGCCAAGGCGAAGATCGACAAGTCGTCGCGCTTCACCGACTGGTCGCGCCGGCCGCTCTCGGACGCGCAGCTGAGCTACGCGCTCTCGGACGTCACCCACCTGATCAAGGTCTACGAGGTGCTGGCGCGCGAGCTGATCGCGACCGACCGCGGCGCCTGGCTCGACGAGGAGATGGCGGTCCTCACCTCCCCCGACACCTACCGGGCCGACCCGGAGCATGCCTGGAAGCGCCTGAGCTCCCGGATGCGCAAGGCCCGCGAGATCGCGGTGCTGATGGAGGTGGCGGCCTGGCGCGAGCGCGAGGCGCAGACCCGCAACGTGCCGCGCGGGCGCATCCTGAAGGACGAGGCGGTGATCGACATCGCCACCTCGGCGCCCCGCAGCGTCGAGGCGCTGGGGCGCCTGCGCACGATCCCCGCCGGGTTCGAGCGCTCGCGCACCGGCACCGACATCCTGGCCGCCGTCGAGCGCGGCCTGTCGCGCGATCCCGCCTCGGTGCCGACCCCCGAGCGCGGCCGCGCCCGCAGCGGCGGCAACGGCGCGCTGGTCGAGCTCCTCAAGGTGCTGCTCAAGGCGGTCTGCGAGGAGGAGCGCGTCGCGCCCAAGATCATCGCCACCGTGGACGACCTCGAGGCCCTGGCCGAGGACGGCGCCGCCGACGTGCCGGTGCTGCACGGCTGGCGCCGCGGCCTGTTCGGCGAGAAGGCGCTGGCCCTCAAGGCCGGCCGCCTGGCCCTGTCGGCCGAGGGCGGCCGCGTGGTGGTGCGCGAGCTGCCCGAGGCCTGAGAGCGGAGCCCTCGCGGGGACCGGTGGCGACGCCGGTTCCGCAAGGCCCCTCCTTGCCCGTCGCGGCCTCAGCGGCCGGCGATGCGGGGCTCCCGCCGGCCACTGCGCCGCGCCGCCGCCAGTGCCGTCCCGCCGATCAGCCCGGCTGCCGCGATCAGGCCGATATGCAGCCACATCGGGTCCGCGGCGACGACCCGGTCCTTGGCCTGCGCGTCGAACCGGCCGTGGGCACCGTGGTCGCGCTTGGCGTCGACCGGCTCGAACAGGTTGTCGGGCCGGCCCCGCCGCGCCGCATGCGACGTCATCTCGCCCCGGTAGCCGTGGCGGGCGAGGTAATGGTCGGTGAAGGCCGGTGCGGCCTGCGCGCCGAAGATCGCGAGCCAGGACGGGGTGCCGATCCAGAGTTCCCGCGGCGCGTCGTGGGCGGCCCGCACGATCTCCTCGGCGATCGCCTCGGGCTGGAAGATCGGCGGCACCGGCTCGAGCTTGCGCGGCAGGCGCGAGCGGGCCCAGTCGAATTGCGGCGTGTTCACCGCCGGCAGCTGCACCATCGTCAGGCGGATGCGGCTGCGACGATGCAGCAACTCGGTGCGCAGGCTGTCGACGAAGCCGCGCACCGCCGCCTTGGCGGCGCAATAGGCCGATTGCAGCGGGATCGACCGGTAGGCGAGCGCCGAGCCGACATGCACGATGGTGCCCCGGTCCGAGGCTTTCATGTGGCGCAGCGCCGCCAGCGTGCCGTGGACCTGGCCGAGATAGGTGACGTCGGTGACGCGCTGGAACTCCTCCGCGGTCATCTGCCCGACCTCGGCGTAGACCGTCACCATCGCGTTGTTGACCCAGACGTCGATGCCGCCGAACTCCTCCGCGAAGGCATCCGCCGCCCGCTCCACCGCCTTCGGGTCGGCGACGTCGGCGCGGTAGCCGAGCGCCCGGCCGCCGGCCGCCTCGACCTCCGCGACCGCCGCCGCGATCCCGGCCCGTCCCCGCGCGACGATGCCGACGTTCCAGCCCCGGCGCCCGAAGGCCGCCGCCACGGCGCGCCCGACCCCGGCGCTGCCGCCGGTCACCACGACGGTGGGGCGCGTTGTTCCGCTCATCCGATTGCTCCTCGCGACACCTGCGTCAGCCCCGACAACGCGCTGGGGCGCTTCCGGGTGCAGGGAGTTCGGGAAGACGGGGACGTGCCGGATCGGCGGGCAGTCTGCCCGCTGTTATGTCTATACACATGGGCCGGGCGCCGGTACGACGGGCGCGACCGGAAGGCCCGGGCGGGAGGGGACGATGAAGGCGTTGGCGGCAGGTTTGCTGGGAGCGGTCGCGCTGGCGGGGCCGGCGCTCGCCCAGGAGACGAAGGTCACCGTCGGCCTGTCGGGCTGGACGGGCTTTGCTCCCCTGACGCTCGCCAAGGAAGCCGGCATCTTCAAGAAGAACGGCCTCGACGTCTCGCTCAAGAAGATCCCGCAGGCGAGCCGCCACCTCGCCATCCGCTCCGGCGACGTGCAATGCGCCGCCACCACGGTCGAGACCTGGGTGGTGTGGAACGCCAACGGCGTGCCGACGAAGCAGATCTTCCAGCTCGACAAGTCCTACGGGGCCGACGGCCTCGCCGTGCGCAACGACGTCGCCGCGATCAAGGATCTGAAGGGCAAGACCGTGGCGGCCTCGGTGCCCGGTACCGCCCCGTATTTCGGGCTGGCCTGGATCCTCAAGGCCAACGGCCTGTCGCTCAAGGACGTGAAGGTCGTCAACATGGAGCCGGGTCCGGCCGCGCAAGCGTTCATCGCCGGCCAGAACGACGCCGCGATGACCTACGAGCCCTACCTGTCCTCGGTGCGCGCCGCGCCGCAATCGGGCAAGATCATCGCCACCACCCTCGACTACCCGATGGTGATGGACACCTTCGGCTGCACGCCCGAGTTCCTCGACCAGAATCCGAAGGCCGCCAAGGCGCTCGCCGACAGCTACTTCGAGGCGCTCGACATGATCGCCAAGGATCCGCAAAAATCCTACGAGATCATGGGCGCCGACGTGAAGCAGACCGGTGAGGCCTTCGGCAAGTCGGCGCAGTTCCTGCGCTGGCAGGATCGCGCCGCCAACAAGGCGTTCTTCGCCGGCGAGATCCAGAAGTTCTCCGAGCAGGCGGCCGACCTGCTGCTCGAGATCGGCGTGATCCGGCAGAAGCCCGACATCGCCGCCCTCGCCGATCCGCGCTTCGTGCAGTGACCGGCTTGCGCCCGCTGCAGCCGGTCGGCGGCCCGGCGAAGGTTCTTCTGGGCCTGAGCTTCTTCGTGCTGTTCGTGGCGGCCTGGGCCGCCGCGACGCTCGGCGGGCTGGTGCCCAGGACCTTCCTGGCCGACCCCGTCACCATGGTGCAGGACGGCTGGCTGCTGCTGACCCGGTTCGACTTCCTGTCGGATATCGGCATCACGGTGTACCGGGTGGTCGGCGGCTTCCTGCTCGCCTCCCTGATCGCGGTGCCGCTCGGCGTGATGATGGGGGCCTACAAGCCGGTCGAGGCGTTCTTCGAGCCCTTCGTCTCCTTCGCCCGCTACCTGCCGGCCTCCGCCTTCGTGCCGCTGCTGATCCTGTGGGCCGGCATCGGCGAGACGCAGAAGCTGCTCGTCATCTTCATCGGCTCGGTGTTCCAGCTGATCCTGATGATCGCGGTCGCGGTCGGCCAGGTCCGGCGCGACCTCGTCGAGGCGGCCTACACGCTGGGAGCGAGCGACGCCGGCATCATCCGCCGGGTGCTCATCCCGGCGACCGCCCCGGAGATCGCCGAGATCCTGCGCCTCGTGCTCGGCTGGGCCTGGACCTACGTCATCGTCGCCGAGCTGATCGGCTCGTCCTCGGGCATCGGCCACATGATCATCGAGAGCCAGGCCCTGCTCGCCACCGGCCAGATCATCTTCGGCATCATCGTCATCGGGCTGATCGGCCTCGTCTCGGACTTCCTGTTCAAGGCGGCCAACCGGCTCCTGTTTCCCTGGAAGCTCGCCTGATGCGGGACACCATCGAGGTCGCGGTCGAAGGCGTGGCGCGGGTCTTTCCCGGCCACCGCGGCGGGAAGCCCGTCCAGGCCCTCTCCCCCACCGACCTCACCGTCGCCAAGAACGACTTCATCACCATCCTGGGGCCCTCGGGGTGCGGGAAGTCGACGCTCTTGCGCATCATCGCCGGGCTCGACCGGCCGAGCGCCGGCCGCGTCCTGGTCGGAGGCCGCGAGGTCCGCGGGCCCGGCCCCGACCGGGGCATGGTGTTCCAGTCCTACACCCTGTTTCCCTGGCTCACGATCGCGGAGAATATCGGCTTCGGCCTGCGCGAGCGCGGGGTGCCGGCGGGCCGGCGCCGCGAGATCGTCGCGGCCTACATCGACAAGGTGGGTCTGCGCGGCTTCGAGGGGCATTACCCCAAGCAGCTCTCCGGCGGCATGCAGCAGCGCACCGCCATCGCCCGGGCGCTCGCCAACGACCCCGCCATCCTGCTCCTCGACGAGCCCTTCGGCGCGCTCGACAACCAGACCCGCGGGCTGATGCAGGAACTGCTGCTCGGCATCTGGGAGCGCGAGCGCAAGACCGTGATCTTCGTCACCCACGACATCGAGGAGGCGATCTTCATGGCCTCGCGGGTGATCGTGATGACGGCCCGGCCCGGCCGCATCAAGGCCGACGTCCCGGTCGATCTCGGCCATCCGCGTCACTACACCCTCAAGACCAGTCCCGAGTTCTCGCGGCTGAAGGCGCAGCTCACCGAGGAGATCCGGGCCGAGGCGGTGCTGGCGGCGACGGCGCATTGAGGACGGCCACGGCCGATCGAAATCCACCTAGCTCCGCTCGAATCCGCCGGCCTATGAACTAACTGCGTCCCCCTGGCTCGAACCCGGGTCCCGCCCTCAAGCGGTGGCGACCGGTCAGGAGGATCGCATGAAGGCTTTCGTCGTCCGACAACCCGGCGGCCTCGACCGCCTGGAGATCGCCGAGCGGCCCGATCCCGGCCAGCCCGGCCCCGGCGAGGTCCGGGTCGCGATCCGGGCGACCTCGCTCAACTTCCACGACCTGATCGTGGCGAGCGGGCGCTCGCCGGCCGAGGACGGTCGCATCCTGATGTCGGACGGGGCCGGCACCGTCGAGGCGGTCGGTGCGGGCGTCACCGACTTCGTCCCGGGCGACCGGGTCGTCTCCTGCTTCTTCCCGCATTGGACCGACGGGCTGCCGCAGGCGCCGGTCGGCAACTTCGCTCGCGTCCCGGGCGACGGCGTCGACGGTTTCGCGCTGACCCACGCGGTGCGGCCCGCCGGGGCCTTCACGCAGGCGCCGCGGGGCTGGAGCCCGGCCGAATCCGCCACTATCACCACCGCGGGTCTCACGGCCTGGCGGGCGCTGGTCGGTGATGGCGGGCTCAAGGCCGGCGACACGGTGCTGGCGCTCGGCACCGGCGGCGTCTCGATCGCCGCGCTCCAGATCGCCAAGGCGATGGGGGCGGCGGTGATCGTCACCTCCTCCTCCGACGCCAAGCTCGAGCGGGTGCAGGCGCTCGGCGCCGACCACACGATCAACTACCGTACCCATCCCGATTGGGGCCGCCAGGTGCGCGACTGGACCGGGGGTGTCGGCGTCGATCACGTCGTCGAGGTCGGTGGGCCCGGTACCCTCGCGCAGTCGATCGAGGCGGTCCGCGTCGGCGGCCACATCGCGCTGATCGGCGTGCTCACCGGGCGGGCCGGCGAGGTGCCGACCTCCGCGCTGATGGCCAAGCAGGCCCGGCTTCAGGGTCTGATCGTCGGCAGCCGGCGCCAGCAGCAGGACTACGTCGCGGCCCTCGACCGGACCGGGATCCGCCCGGTGATCGACCGCACCTACGCCTTCGCGGAACTGCCCGAGGCCTTCCGCCACCAGGAGAGCGGGAGCCATTTCGGCAAGCTCTGCGTCGCCTGGTAGTCCCGGGCGCCTCGCAAGGGCCTGCGGCACGTCGTAAGAGCCTGCGGCACGTCGTAAGAGCCTGCGGCGCCCGGCCGTACCCCTGGCCGCGCATTCCCGCGCTCGACGGCGCCGCGGCATCCGGGATATGGGCTCGTCATGAACGGAATCGTGGTGGTCGGCACCGGCCAGGCCGGCTTTCAGCTCGGGGCCTCCCTGCGGGAGAACGGCTATGCCGGCCCGGTGACCCTGGTCGGCGACGAGCCGGGCCTGCCCTATGGCCGCCCGCCCCTGTCGAAGGCCTACATGCTCGGCAAGACCGACGCGGCCGGCCTGTCGCTGCGGCCGGAGGCCTACTTCGCCGAGCACCGGCTGAGCGTGCGCGGCGGCGAGCGGGCGGCCGCCATCGATCGCGCCGGCCGCCGCCTCCTCCTCGCCTCGGGCGAGACCCTGCCCTACGACCACCTCGTCCTGGCGGCGGGCGCGCGCAACCGCCCGTTGCCGGTGCCGGGCGCCGACCTGCCCGGTGTCCACCAGCTGCGCACGCTCGCGGAGGCCGACGCCCTCAAGGCGGCCCTCGCCGGGGCGACTTCGGTCGCGGTGGTGGGGGCGGGCTTCATCGGGCTCGAATTCGCGGCGGTCTGCGCCCAGGCCGGGATGCCCGTCACGGTGATCGAGGGGCTGGACCGTCCCCTCGCCCGGGCGGTCTCCGCCGACATGGCGGCGCTGATCGAGGCCTCGCACGTCGCGGCCGGGGTGCGGTTCCTGTTCGGCAGTGCGGTCTCGCGCATCGTCGGGCCGGAGCGCGCCCGCGCCGTCGCGCTGGCGGACGGGCGCGAGGTCGCCGCCGACCTGGTCCTCGTCGGAATCGGGGTGATCCCCAACGACGCGCTGGCGGCCTCGGCCGGCCTGCGGGTCGAGAACGGGGTCGCGGTCGATGCGATGCTCGCCACCGAGGATCCCGCGATCTCGGCGATCGGCGACTGCGCCAGCTTCCCCTCGCCGCATGCCGACGGTGCCCGGGTGCGGATCGAATCGGTGCAGAACGCCGTCGACGGCGCCCGCTGCCTCGCCGCCCGCCTCGCCGGCCGGCCCGCCGCCTTCGCGGCGGTGCCGTGGTTCTGGAGCGACCAGGGCCCGCTCAAGCTCCAGATCGCCGGCCTGTCCGGGCCGCAGGACCAGGCGGTGCGCCGGGACGCACCCGGCGCGGGCGTCTCGGTCTTCCGCTACCGGGACGGGCGGCTGGCGAGCGTCGAATCGCTCAACCGCCCGGCGGACCACATGATCGCCCGGCGCCTGCTCCAGGCCGGCCGGGGCCTGACGCCCGACCAGGCGGCGGATCCCGGCTTCGACCTCAAGGCGCTGGCGCTGGGGTGAGGCGCCCCGATGCGGCGCCCCGGACCCCCCTACCGGTCGTTCTCGGTGGTGAGCTCGCTCGGGGGGATGCCCTTGTCGGGCGCGTCGTCCGGGCGCAGCCGGGCGTCGGGGACCGCGCCCCCGGTCAGCTCCACGCCCGCAGCGACCAGGGCACCGCGGATCGCGGTGCGCTGCTGGGGCGAGGGCGGATACTGGCCCGCCTCGAACTGCCGGATGCTCTGCGCGTCGACGTTGGCGCGCAGGGCCAGATCGTCCTCCGACCAGCCCAGCAGGTCACGCCCCCGGCGCAGCTGCGCCGCCGTGATGTCGTCTCCGCCGTTCACTGACTCTCGTCCCCCGCCTGGTATGGGTTTGCCGCGCCTCGGCGGCGCGCCGTCCTGGCTAACGACGCGGCCCCGCTTTCGTTGCCACACCGGCAAGCTTTCGTGAGACCTGCCACATTACCGCCAAGCTTGCCGCATAAATGCAACAGTCGTCGGCAAGATGCCGATGCGGGCCATCCGCGCCGGCGGCCGGGGTTGCAGGCGTGCAGGGCCCTCTCTACGGTCCGCGATCAACACGACAATGCAATGGGGAATGCGATGAAGGCGATGCAGGTTGCGCTGGCCGCCGGTGCCGTCGCGCTGTTGGCGTCCGCCACGCAGGCTTCGGCCCAGAACATGATGGGCTACGGCCAGAAGAACCGGGACAAGGCGGCACAGCCGCAATACATCCCGCCGATGAAGGCGCAGGAAAAGGTCTTCCCGCTCGATTCGACCTGGACCGCGGTCAGCCTCAACGGCAAGCCCTTCGCCGGCGCCGACCGGCCGAGCTTCATCATCGACAAGCAGTACCGCGCCCGCGGCTTCGGCGGCTGCAACACCTTCGCGGCGACCGCCTTCCCGCTCAAGGAGCAGCACCTCGCGGTCGGCCCGCTGGCGCTGACCAAGCGCAGCTGCGACAAGGCGGTCGGCGCCTCCGAGATGCAGTTCTTCACTGCGCTCCGCACCTCGGGCCAGTGGGACCTCGTCGGCTCGCAGCTGGTGATCAAGAGCCAGGCCGGCGAGTTGCGCTTCGACCGCGCTCTCTGAGAATCATCCTTTCGCCGCATGCCACGACGGCCTCGCCCCTCGGCGGGGCCGTTCGCGCATGGGAAGGCCGCCGGAAACGATTTACCTCCGTGGTCCAGTGCTTTAAGGCGCTCTCGTCCGTCCGGCGCGACGGTCCGGGCCTCGGCTCCCGCCGCAGGCGCGGTACCGATGCGGCCTAAACCAGAAGAGCGGATGCGAGGAGGAACCGGGATGCGGTCGATGTCGAGGAGAATGCTGCTCGCGGCGGCGATGCTGGGGAGCGGCCTGACCGGCGCGCTGGCGCAGGACAAGACCCCGGTGAAGCTCGGCGCGATCGAGATCCTGACCGGTCCGAACAGCCGTTACGGCATCGCCATCCAGCGCGGCTTCGACCTCGCGCTCGCCGACATCAACAAGGCCGGCGGCGTGCTCGGCGGCCGACCGCTGGCCCTCGCCTACGAGGATTCGGCCGGCGCCAAGGAGCAGGCGCTCAACGCCGCCCGCAAGCTGATCGGCCGCGACAAGGTTCCGCTGATCCTCGGCCCCACCCTGTCGAACGAGATGTTCGCCGCCGGCCCCGTCGCCAACGAGCGCAAGGTGCCGATCGTCGGCACCTCGACGACCGCCAACGGCATCACGGCGATCGGCCCCTACGTCTTCCGCACCTCGCTGCCGGAATCCGACGTCATCCCGGTCACGCTCAAGACCGCGCAGACGAAGTTCGGCATCAAGCGCGTCGCCGTAATGTACGGCAACGACGATGCCTTCACCAAGTCGGCCTACGACGTGATGAAGGCCTCGCTCGAGAAGCTCGGCATCGAGACCCTGACCACCGAGACCTTCGGCTCGAAGGATTCGGACTTCTCCGCCCAGCTCACCAAGATCAAGGCGCTGAACCCCGACGCGATCGTGCTGTCGGCGCTGGTCGAGGCGGCCTCGGGCATCGAGCTCCAGGCGCGTCAGCTCGGCATTCCCGACAAGGTGTTCTTCATCGGCGGCAACGGCCTGAACTCGCCCAAGCTCGGCGACATCGCCGGCAAGGCGGCGGACGGCACGCTGGTCGGCAGCCCTTGGTTCATCGGCAAGCCGGACGCGGCCAACCAGGCCTTCGTCAACGCCTTCAAGGACAAGTACGGCGGCGACCAGCCCGACCAGTTCGCGGCCCAGGCCTACGACACCCTGTTCATCGTCGCCAAGGCGATCGACGCGGCCGGTGCGCCCGATTCCGAGAAGATCAAGGACGCGCTGATCAAGGTGAAGCACACCGGCGTGATGGGCCCGTTCTCGTTCTCCGACACCCGCGACCCGGCCGATACCTCCGGCGTGGTGGTGCTGGTGATGAAGGGCGGCAAGTTCCAGCTGCTGCAGTAAGAAACTCGATTACTGTCGAGACGCGGAAAAACTCCTCTCCCCGCCCGCGGGGAGAGGGAATGCGCACGGCACCCGGTTCACGATGGGATGCGTGGTAATACCTCCCGTCCTCCGACAGTGCCCCCCACCGATTGACCCGCCGCGCGATATCGGCCACGTCGCGCCCTCGTCATCCTGTTCGGCCCTGAAGCCGGACCGCAGCGGGCGCCGGGCGCCCATCGAACTCCCAGCAGCCCCATGCTTGAGCAGCAGCTCGTCAACGGCGTCGTGCTCGGCGCGACCTATGCCCTCTTCGCCATCGGCTTCACGCTGATGTTCGGGGTGATGGGCGTCATCAACCTCACCTACGGGGTCTACTTCGCGCTCGGCGCCTTCGCGGCGCTCTGGAGCACGCAAGGACTCGGCCTGCCGATCTGGGCGGCGCTCCCCGTCGGCGCGCTGATCGCGGGCCTCATCGCAATTCTCCTCGACACGCTGCTCCTCACCCGCCTGCGCAAGGCCAAGGCGCCCGAGCTCTCGTCCCTGATGGTGACGCTGGGCGCCACGCTCTTCCTCTATGCCGGCATGGCGGCGGCGCTCGGCACCGAGATCCGGCGCTTTCCCGCCGAGGTGTTTTCGGGCGGCGCCTACAGCCTCGGCGACGTGCGGGTCGGCACGACCCAGATCCTGATCCTCGCCGCCGCCATCGTGCTGATGCTGGCGCTGCTCGCGCTCGTGCGCGGCTCGCGGATCGGGCTCGCGATCCGGGCGGTGGCCGAGAACCCGGATGCCGCCGCGCTCATGGGCATCAACGGCGCCCTGATGCTGCGGGTGGTGTCGTTCCTGTCCGGCGCCATCGGGGGCGCGGCCGGCGTGCTGGTCGGGCTCAACTTCAACGCCATCCAGCCCTTCATGGGCGAGCACATGATGCTGCGCGGCTTTGCCGTCATCATCGTGGGCGGCCTCGGCGACCTGCGCGGCGCGCTGCTCGCCGGCCTCATCCTCGGCCTCGCCGAGGTGCTCACCGCCGCCTACCTCTCCTCGACCCTCAAGGACATGATCGCCTTCGCGCTCCTCGTCGCCACCCTGTGGTTCCGTCCGCTCGGCCTGTTCGGCCGCGCCGCCGCCAAGCGGGCCTGATCGTCATGTGGGAAGCCCTCGACGACTTCTACTGGACCTACCAGAGCCTGATCCACGCGATCGGCGTGAACGGCATCCTGGCCCTGTCGGTCTACGTGGTGCTGGCGGTGGGCCAGCTCTCGCTCGGCCAGGCCGCCTTCATGGGCGTCGGCGCCTATACCGGCGCCCTGCTCTCGGTGAAGTTCGGCGTGCCGTTCGGCGTCGCCATGCTGGCCTCGGCCGTGGTGCCGGCCCTGCTGGCGCTGGTCGTCGGCGGGCCGACGCTCCGGCTCACCGGCGTCTACCTCGCCATCGCGACGATCGGGCTCGGCGAGATCACCCGCATCGTCTTCCTCAACTGGGACTATGCCGGCGGCGCGCTCGGCCTCTCCAGCATCCCGGAGCGCGGCGGCGTCTTGGCGATCTACGGCACGCTCGTCGTGCTGCTCGTCGGCCTGACGCTGGTGGCGCGCTCCCGCGTCGGCCGCGCCATGGAGGCGATGCGCGAGGACGAGGCGGCGGCCGGCGTGATGGGCGTGAACCTGCCGCGCTACCGGCTGGTGGCGCTGGTCGTGTCCTCGGCGATGGCCGGGGTGGCGGGCTGCCTCTCGGCCCACGTCTCCTCGTTCATCGGCCCCAACGAGTACGGGTTCGAGGCCGCGGTGACGATCCTGAGCTACGCGCTGCTGGGCGGCATCGGTTCGCCCCTGGCGCCGGTGCTGGGCTCGACCATCCTGACCCTGCTGCCCGAGGTGCTGCGCCCGCTCGCCGATTTCCGCCTGATGGTGAACGGCCTGATCATCGTGCTCGCCGTCCTCTTCATGCCGCGGGGCATCCTGCCCTGGCGCATCGCCCGGACCGGCTGACGACCATGGCACTGCTCACCGTCCAGGGCCTCACCCGCCGCTTCCAGGGGCTCGTCGCGGTCGATTCGGTCGACTTCGCGGTCCAGCCCGGCACCGTCCACGGGCTGATCGGCCCGAACGGCGCCGGCAAGACCACCCTGTTCAACCTCGTCTCCGGCGTGCTCGCTCCCAGCGCCGGCAGCGTGCGCCTCGGCGACCAGCCCCTCGACGGGCTGGCGCCCTACCGGCGCACGGCGCTGGGCTTGGCCCGCACGTTCCAGAACATCCGCATCTTCTCCGAGATGACGGTGCTGGAGAACGTGATGACGGGCCTGCACACGCGCCTGTCCTCGACCTGGGGCATTCTCTTGCGCGGGCCCGGCTTCCGGGCCGAGGAGCGTCAGGCCAAGGCCAAGGCGCGCGACCTCCTGGCTTTCGTCGGCCTGTCGGAGGCGGCGAACGCCCGCGCCGGCGACCTGCCCTACGGCGACCAGCGCCGGCTCGAGATCGCCCGGGCGCTGGCCTGCGAGCCGCGCCTCGTCCTCCTCGACGAGCCGGCCGCCGGCATGAACCCGGCCGAGACCCACGCTCTCCTCGGCCTCCTGCGGCGCCTGCGCGACGAGCGCGGCCTGACCCTGCTGCTCGTCGAGCACGACATGCCCCTGGTGATGAGCCTGTGCGACCGGCTGACGGTCCTGAATTTCGGCCGCCGCATCGCCGACGGCACGCCGGCCGAGGTGCGCGCCCACCCGGCGGTGATCGAGGCCTATCTGGGCACCGGCAGCCACGAGGTCAGCGTGAGCCGGGGAGCGGTCTCGTGAGCGAACTTCTGGCGGTCGAGGGCCTGCGCCTCGGCTACGGCCGGGCCGACGTGGTCCACGGCATCGGCCTGACGGTGCGGCGCGGCAGCATCGTGTCGCTGATCGGCTCGAACGGTGCCGGCAAGACCACGATCCTGCGCAGCCTGTCGGGCCTGATGAAGCCCAGGTCCGGCCGGGTGCTGTTCGGCGACGAATCCCCCGTCGACATCGCCGGCGAGGCGGCCCACCGCATCGCGCGCCGCGGCATCGTCCAGGTGCCGGAGGGCCGCCAGGTCTTCGCCAACATGACGGTGGCGGAGAACCTGCGGCTCGGCGCCTACCACGTCCCGGGCCCCGAGGCCGCGCGACGCCAGGCGGCGGTCGAGGCGCGGTTCCCGCGGCTCGCCGAGCGGCTGCGCCAGCAGGCGGGCTACCTGTCGGGCGGCGAGCAGCAGATGCTCGCGATGGGCCGCGCGCTGATGGCCGAGCCGGTGCTGCTGCTGCTGGACGAGCCCTCGATGGGCCTCGCCCCCCTCATCGTCGACGAGATTTTTTCCATCATCGCCTCGCTGCGGGCCGAGGGGCGCACGATCCTGCTCGTCGAGCAGAATGCCAGCGCGGCGCTCGCCATCGCCGATTACGCCTACGTGCTCGAGACCGGCCGCATCCGCCTCCAGGGCCAGGCGGCGGAGATCGCCCGCAACCCGGAGGTGACGGCGGCGTATCTCGGGGTGTGAGGGCTTTGCGCCCTCACGCCGGCTTCCGAGCTCACTGCCACACCCCCGCCTTGCGCGCCTTGGCGTTCGCTTCCGCCGCCTGCAATTCCTGCGGGGCGCCCGGCGCGGCGCGGCCGCCGCCGTTGAACAGCACCACCTCGGACAGGTCCTGCTCGCCGGCGCGGCAGCGGTAGAGGTCGGGGCCGCCGACCGGCTGGCACGTCACCTCGCGCCGGCGCAGGTACTGGCGGAACTCGCGGGCGTAGCTTCCGCCCTGGCCCTCGACGCCGGCGAGCCGCACCGCCTGCCCGTCGAGGCGCAGCCGCCCGGTATCGATCACCCGCGGCACGCCGGTGAGGCTCGGGGCCGTACGCTCGCCGGGATTCTGCCAGGCCGGACGGGCGGAACTGCGGGCCGTGCTCCCGGTCTCGCGTGCGGTCTCACGCGCTTCGGGGGCGGGCGGGGCCGGGTGAGCCTTGGCCCATTGCGCCGCCACGTCCTGGAACAGCGCCTCGGGCCCGTCGCCGGCACCGTTCTCGGCCGCGCTGCTCGACACGATCGTGCCGACGAGGAGGTCGCCGATCGTCCCGACGAACAGGCCGTCCCGGCTCGCCGGGTCGTCGGCGCCCTCGGGAGGACGGGCGAGGCCTGCGAGCAGCGCCAGCAGGGCGGTGCGCCGCTCCGCCGCCGGCGCCGGACCGGCGACGACGCGGTCGTAGACCGGGCGGCCGTCGCGGCCGAGATGGCGCAGGCTCGCGCTCCCCGCCCGCCGCGCCTCCGGCGTGTCGCGC
>NZ_JACWCT010000100.1 GCF_016613415.1 Methylobacterium ajmalii
GACGTCACGCTGATCGTGCCGATCGCCATGGAGGAGAAGCTCCGCTTCGCCATCCGCGAGGGCGGCCGCACCGTCGGCGCCGGCGTCGTCGCCTCCATCACCGAGTAAGCGTCCAGGCGCTTCCACGAGCGGACAGGTGACGGGGCGGGCCTCGTGCCCGCCCCATCCCGTCGCGAGGTAGACATCACATGAACGGCCAGAACATCCGTATTCGCCTGAAGGCGTTCGATCATCGCATCCTGGATTCGTCGACCCGCGAGATCGTCTCGACGGCGAAGCGGACCGGCGCCCAGGTCCGCGGGCCCATCCCGCTGCCGACCCGGATCGAGCGCTTCACCGTCAACCGCTCGCCCCACATCGACAAGAAGTCGCGTGAGCAGTTCGAGATGCGCACCCACAAGCGCGTGCTCGACATCGTCGATCCGACGCCCCAGACCGTGGACGCGCTGATGAAGCTCGACCTCGCCGCTGGCGTCGACGTGGAGATCAAGCTCTAGGCGATCCCGCGGGATCGCTTGGAGCTTCACTAGGCTGCGCGGGGGAGAACCATGCGCTCAGGAGTCATTGCACAGAAGGTCGGCATGACCCGCGTCTTCACGGACGCCGGCGAGCATGTTCCGGTCACGGTGCTCAAGGTCGATCAGTGCCAGGTGGTGGCCCACCGCACGGTCGAGAAGAACGGCTACGTCGCGCTCCAGGTGGGCGTGGGCAAGGCCAAGGTCAAGAACGTGTCAAAGGCCCAGCGCGGCCACTTCGCCGTCGCGAAGGTCGAGCCGAAGCGCAAGCTGGCCGAGTTCCGCGTCACCGAGGATGCGATCATCCCGGTCGGCGCCGAGATCACCGCGGACCACTTCCTGGAGGGTCAGTTCGTCGACGTGACGGGCACGACCACCGGTAAGGGCTTCGCCGGCGGCATGAAGCGCTGGAACTTCGGCGGTCTGCGCGCCACCCACGGCGTGTCGATCTCGCACCGCTCGATCGGTTCGACCGGTGGCCGTCAGGACCCGGGCAAGACCTTCAAGAACAAGAAGATGCCGGGTCATCTCGGTGTCGAGCGGGTCACGACCCAGAACCTGCGCGTCGTGCGCACCGATGTCGAGCGCGGCCTGATCCTGGTCGAGGGCTCGGTCCCGGGCGTCGACGGCGGCTGGATCTTCGTCCGTGACGCCGTGAAGCGCAAGCTGCCGGCCGACGTGCCGATGCCGGGCAAGTTCCGCGAGCAGACCTCTGCGCCGGCGGACAGCCAGGTCGAGGCTCCCGCGGCTCCGGCCACCGAGGAGAACGCGTGATGAAGTTCGAGATCACCACGCTCGACGGCGCCGAGGCCGGCTCGGTCGAGCTCGACGAGGCCATCTTCGGCCTCGAGCCCCGCGCCGACCTGCTGCAGCGCTGCGTCCGCTGGCAGCTCGCCAAGCGCCAGGCTGGTACCCACCAGACCAAGCAGCGCGGCGAGATCGCCCGTACGACGAAGAAGCTCTACAAGCAGAAGGGCACCGGCAACGCCCGTCACGGCGCGGCATCCGCTCCGCAGTTCCGCGGCGGCGCCCGGGCCCACGGCCCGGTCACCCGCTCGCACGCCCACGACCTGCCCAAGAAGGTCCGGGCGCTGGCGCTGCGCCACGCGCTCTCGGCCAAGGTCAAGAGCGCCGAGCTGATCGTCATGGACGACGCCCGCCTCGATGAGGGCAAGACCAAGGCGCTCAAGGAGCGCTTCGGCAAGCTGGCTCTCTCGAACGCCCTGATCATCGGTGGCGCCGAGCTCGACCAGAACTTCGCCCGTGCGGCCCGCAACCTGCCGCAGATCGACGTCCTGCCGGTGCAGGGCATCAACGTCTACGACATCCTGCGCCGCGAGAAGCTCGTGCTGACCCGCGCCGCCGTCGATGCGCTGGAGGCGCGATTCAAATGAGCGCTGATCCGCGCCACTACGACGTGATCGTCTCCCCGGTCATCACCGAGAAGGCGACGAACCTCTCGGAGCTCAACAAGGTTGTGTTCCGGGTGGCCCCGAAGGCCACGAAGCCGCAGATCAAGGAAGCGGTCGAGAAGCTGTTCGAGGTCAAGGTGAAGAGCGTCAACACGCTCGTCACCAAGGGCAAGGCCAAGATGTTCCGCGGTCAGCGCGGTCAGCGTTCGGACGTGAAGAAGGCGATCGTCACCCTCGAAGAGGGCCAGACGATCGACGTCACGACCGGGCTCTGAGGGAACGGCGTAAGGAAACAAGCCAATGGCTTTGAAGACATTCAAGCCGGTCACGCCGAGCCTTCGCCAGCTCGTGATCGTGGACCGTTCGGAGCTCTACAAGGGCAAGCCGGTCAAGGCGCTGACGGTGGGCAAGTCGTCCACCGGCGGCCGCAACAACCTCGGCCGCATCACCGTCCGCTTCCGCGGCGGTGGCCACAAGCGGACGCTGCGCCTCATCGACTTCAAGCGGCGTGAGCACGCCGGCAAGGTCGGGACCGTCGAGCGGATCGAGTACGATCCCAACCGCACGGCATTCATCGCCCTCGTCAGCTACGAGGGCGGCGCGCAGAGCTACATCCTGGCTCCGCAGCGCGTGAAGGCCGGCGACAAGGTCGTCTCGGGCGACCAGGTCGACATCAAGCCCGGCAACGCCATGCCGCTCGGCAGCATGCCGGTCGGCACGATCGTGCACAACGTCGAGCTGAAGATCGGCAAGGGCGGGGCGATCGCCCGGTCCGCGGGCAACTACGCCCAGATCGTCGGCCGCGACCAGGGCTACGTCACGCTGCGCCTGAACTCGGGCGAGCAGCGCCTGGTGCACGGCCAGTGCTACGCCACGGTGGGCGCGGTCTCGAACCCCGACCACATGAACATCTCGCTCGGCAAGGCCGGTCGGAACCGCTGGCTCGGCAAGCGTCCGCACAACCGCGGCGTCGCGATGAACCCGGTCGACCACCCGCACGGCGGCGGCGAGGGTCGTACGTCGGGCGGTCGTCATCCGGTCACGCCGTGGGGTGTCCCCACCAAGGGCAAGAAGACCCGCTCGAACAAGCGCACCGACACGTTCATCGTGTCGAGCCGCCACAACCGCAAGAAGTAGGGGCGTCGTCCCATGGCACGTTCAATCTGGAAGGGGCCGTTCATCGACGGCTACCTCCTCAAGAAGGCGGACGCCGCGCGCGGCGCGAGCCGCAACGAGGTGATCAAGATCTGGAGCCGTCGCTCCACGATCCTTCCGCATTTCGTTGGCCTGACCTTCGGGGTCTACAACGGGCAGAAGCACATCCCGGTCTACGTTTCCGAGGAAATGGTCGGTCACAAGTTCGGCGAGTTCTCGCCGACCCGCACCTTCCACGGTCACGCGGCCGACAAGAAGGCGAAGAGGCGCTAAGATGGGCAAGGCAGCAGCATCCCGCGCGCTCCCCGAGAACGAGGCCAAGGCCGTGGCGCGCATGCTGCGCGTCAGCCCGCAGAAGCTGAACCTCGTGGCTCAGCTCATCCGCGGCAAGAAGGTCTCGCACGCGCTCGCCGACCTGCAGTTCTCGCGCAAGCGGATCGCGGTCGACGTCCGCAAGTGCCTCGAGAGCGCCATCGCCAACGCCGAGAACAACCACGACCTGGACGTGGACGATCTCGTCGTGAAGGAGGCCTATGTCGGCAAGGCGCTGGTTCTCAAGCGCTTCCACGCCCGCGCCCGCGGCCGTGGCGCCCGCATCCTGAAGCCGTTCGCGAACCTCACCATCGTGGTGCGCGAAGTTCCGGCCGAAGTTGCCTGAGGAGGAATCGATGGGACAGAAAGTCAATCCGATCGGTCTTCGGCTCGGCATCAACCGGACCTGGGACTCGCGCTGGTACGCCAACAAGGGCGAGTACGCCCGCCTGATGCACGAGGACGTCGCGATCCGCAAAGCGCTGCTCAAGCAGCTCAAGCAGGCCGCGGTCTCCAAGATCGTCATCGAGCGCCCGCACAAGAAGTGCCGCGTCACCATCCACTCGGGCCGTCCGGGCGTGGTGATCGGCAAGAAGGGTGCGGACATCGAGAAGCTGCGCAAGCTGGTCAACTCGATGACCAAGGCCGACGTGACGATCAACATCGTCGAGGTGCGCAAGCCCGAGATCGACGCCACCCTGGTGGCCGATTCGATCGCGCAGCAGCTCGAGCGCCGCGTCGCCTTCCGTCGTGCCATGAAGCGCGCCGTGCAGTCGGCGATGCGTCTGGGCGCCGAGGGCATCCGGATCAACTGCGCCGGCCGCCTCGGCGGCGCCGAGATCGCCCGGCTCGAGTGGTATCGCGAGGGCCGCGTGCCCCTGCACACCCTGCGCGCCGACGTCGATTACGGCACGGCCACGGCGTTCACGACCTACGGCACCTGCGGCATCAAGGTGTGGGTGTTCAAGGGCGAGATCCTCGAGCACGACCCGATGGCCCAGGACAAGCGCGCGCACGAGGAGGGCGGCCGTTCGGGCGGACGTCGCGACCGTGAGCGCGGCGAGCGCGGCGGACGGGACGCGGCGGCCTAAGGGCCGCCCGTCTCCCGCCCTTCAGTTTTGAGAGGCTGCCATGCTGCAACCCAAGAAGACGAAGTTCCGCAAGCAGTTCAAGGGCCGCATCCACGGCGCCGCGAAGGGCGGAACCGATCTGAACTTCGGCTCCTACGGCCTCAAGGCCATGGAGCCGGAGCGGATCACCGCGCGTCAGATCGAGGCGGCCCGCCGCGCGATCACCCGCGAGATGAAGCGTCAGGGCCGGGTCTGGATCCGGATCTTCCCCGACGTCCCCGTGACCGCGAAGCCGACCGAGGTCCGCATGGGCTCCGGTAAGGGTGCGCCCGAGTACTGGGCCGCCCGCGTGCATCCGGGCCGCATCATGTTCGAGATCGACGGCGTGGCCGAGGACATCGCCCGCGAGGCGCTGCGCCTGGGTGCCGCCAAGCTGCCGGTCCGCACGCGCTTCATCCAGCGCATCGCCGACTGAGGAGAATATTCGAGATGAAGTCGAGCCAGAGGCTGTCTGACCTGAGCGCGCTGTCGCCGGATCAGCTCGGCGAGGAGCTCCTGAACCTGAAGAAGGAGCAGTTCAACCTGCGCTTCCAGCGGGCCACGGGTCAGCTCGAGAACGTCGCCCGGGTGCGCGAAGTGCGCCGCGACATCGCCCGCGTCCGCACTCTGCAGCGCCAGAAGACGCTGCAGGCCGCGCAGGGCTAAGGGAGTTACCACCATGCCGAAGCGCGTGCTGCAGGGCGTCGTCGTCAGCGACAAGCAGGACAAGACCGTCGTCGTGAAGGTGGAGCGTCGCTTCACCCACCCGGTGATGAAGAAGACCATCCGCCGGTCGAAGAACTACCACGCCCACGACGAGAACAACGTCGCCAAGGTCGGCCAGACGGTGTTCATCGAGGAGTCGCGGCCCTACTCCAAGCTCAAGACCTGGAAGCTGGTCGAGGGCGAGGCCGCCGCGACCGTCGAGGCGTAAGTCGGACGCCTTCGGGCTTCCGATGCCTCCGCTCGGACCCGGGAGCCGTCACCGGCGGTCCCGGGCCTTGCCAGGACGGCCGATCCGTTGTAGACGGCCGGCCTCCACCGAAACATGAAGGGCGTGTGACGCGCCCCTCATCGCGTTCGTTGACCGCGCCAGCGCGAGCAATCGCGCTGCAGCGCGGTCTTTTAATGGACGGGGACGCGAGATCCCCATCAGGCTGCCGTCCGCCGGGCAATCGTGCCCGACGGAGACCTGCCTGAAACAAGGAAAGGGCGTTAGGCCGTGATCCAGATGCAGACGAATCTGGACGTCGCCGACAATTCCGGCGCACGTCGCGTGATGTGCATCAAGGTGCTCGGCGGTTCCAAGCGCAAGTATGCCGGCGTCGGCGACATCATCGTGGTGTCGGTGAAGGAGGCTATTCCGCGGGGCCGCGTGAAGAAGGGCGACGTCATGAAGGCGGTCGTCGTTCGCACCGCCAAGGACGTCCGTCGGGCCGACGGTTCGGTGATCCGCTTCGACCGCAACGCGGCGGTGCTGATCAACAACCAGAAGGAGCCGATCGGCACCCGTATCTTCGGACCGGTGCCGCGCGAGCTGCGTGCTCGCAACCACATGAAGATCATCTCGCTGGCGCCGGAGGTGCTGTAATGGCTGCGAAGGTGAAGAAGGGCGACAAGGTCGTCGTCCTGACCGGCCGCGACAAGGGTCGCACCGGCGAGGTCATCCAGGTGATGCCGAAGGAAGACCGGGCGCTCGTCCGGGGGATCAACCTGGTGAAGCGCCACACGCGCCAGACCCAGACCTCTGAGGGCGGGATCATCTCCAAGGAGGCGGCGATCCACCTGTCGAACCTGGCGGTCGCCGACCCCAAGGACGGCAAGCCCACCCGGGTTGGTTTTCGCATTCTGGAAGACGGGCGCAAGGTTCGCTTCGCGAAGCGCTCGGGAGATCTGATCGATGGCTGAGGCGCTCAAGGACGGGTACACCCCGCGGCTCAAGAAGCACTACGAGGAAGTGGTGCGTCCCAAGCTGATCGAGGAGTTCGGCTACACGAATCCGATGCAGGTGCCGACGATCGAGAAGATCGTCGTCAACATGGGCGTCGGTGAGTCGACCCAGGACTCCAAGAAGGCGACCGTCGCCGCCGAGGATCTCGGCCTGATCGTCGGCCAGAAGCCGGTCATCACCCGGGCCCGCAAGGCGATCGCGACCTTCAAGGTCCGCGAGAACATGCCGATCGGCTGCAAGGTCACGCTGCGCAAGCAGCGGATGTACGAGTTCATGGATCGCCTGATCACCATCGCGCTGCCGCGCGTGCGTGACTTCCGCGGCCTGAACCCGAAGTCGTTCGACGGGCGCGGCAACTACGCCCTCGGGATCAAGGAGCACCTGGTGTTCCCCGAGATCAACTACGACAAGGCCCAGAACACCTGGGGCATGGACATCGTCGTGGCGACCACCGCCAAGACCGATGCCGAGGCCCGGGCGCTCCTGAAGCACTTCAACTTCCCGTTCCGGCAGTGAGGGCCGACCGCCCCCATACGCGGACACTGGAGAGCTAGATATGGCTAAGACGAGCAAGATCGAGAAGAACAAGCAGCGGCGGGAGCTGGTGAAGCTCTACGCGCCGAAGCGCGAGGCGCTTCTGGCGACCGCCAACGACGAGTCGCTGTCGATGGAGGAGCGCTTCGAGGCGCGCCTCAAGCTGGCGGAGCTGCCCCGCAACTCCAGCGCGACCCGCATCCGCAACCGGTGCGAGATGACCGGCCGTCCCCGCGCTTACTACCGTAAGCTCGGCATCTCCCGCGTCGCGCTCCGCGACCTGGGTTCCCGGGGTCTGATCCCCGGCCTGGTCAAGTCCAGCTGGTAAGGGGAGGGCGCCACAGATGATCAACGATCCCGTGGGCGATATGCTCACCCGCATCCGCAACGGCCAGATGCGTCGTCGCAACGTCGTGCAGACCCCCGGCTCCAAGCTGCGGGCGCGCGTCCTCGACGTCCTCAAGTCCGAGGGCTACATCCGCGACTACGCCACGACCGATTACGGCAACGGGCGCACCGAGTTCGCGATCGAGCTCAAGTACTTCGACGGCCAGCCGGTGATCCGCTCGATCGAGCGCGTCTCCAAGCCTGGCCGCCGGGTCTACTCGTCGGTCGATACCCTGCCGCGCGTCGCCGACGGCCTGGGCATCACCATCGTCTCCACCCCTCAGGGCGTCATGGCCGACCACGAGGCGCGCGAGCGCAACGTCGGCGGCGAGGTGCTCTGCAAGGTCTTCTGACCTGCAGACCCTGACAGCCGAAAAGGAAAGACGAGCATGTCCCGCGTAGGCAAGAAGCCCGTGACCGTCCCGGCCGGCGTGACCGCCACCGTCGACGGCCAGAACGTCAAGATCAAGGGCCAGAAGGGCGAGCTGCAGTTCCGGGTGCCCGACCAGGTGTCGGTCGCGCACGAGAACGGCGCGATTTCGGTCCAGCCCCGGTCGCAGTCCAAGGAGGCCCGCGCGATGTGGGGTCTCTCCCGCGCCCAGGTTTCCAACCTGGTCGAGGGCGTCACCAAGGGCTACGAGAAGAAGCTCGAGATCAACGGCGTCGGCTACCGTGCCGCGGTCGCCGGCAAGGTCCTGAAGCTGTCGCTCGGCTACAGCCACGACATCGAGTACGCGATCCCGGAAGGGATCACGATCGCCACTCCCCGGCCGGTCGAGATCATCGTCACCGGGATCGACAAGCAGCGCGTCGGTCAGGTCGCGGCGGAGATCCGCGATTATCGCGGCCCCGAGCCCTACAAGGGCAAGGGCGTCAAGTACGCCGGCGAGTTCATCTTCCGCAAGGAAGGCAAGAAGAAGTAAGGGCCGCCGATGTCTCGCAAAATCGAACTGCTCGACCGGCGCCGCGCGCGCGTCCGGCGGGCGATCCGCAAGGCGGCCAACGGTCGTCCGCGGCTCTCGGTGTTCCGCTCCTCCAAGCAGATCTACGTCCAGGTCATCGACGACGCGACCGGCCGCACGCTGGCCGCCGCCTCGAGCCTGGAGAAGGACCTGCGCGGCCGTCTCAAGACCGGCGCCGACAAGGCCGCCGCGACCGAGGTCGGCAAGCTGGTGGCGGAGCGGGCCAAGGCGGCCGGCGTGAGCCAGGTCATCTTCGACCGCTCGGGCTACCTCTATCACGGCCGGGTCAAGGCCCTGGCCGACGCGGCCCGCGAGGGCGGCCTGGACTTCTGATCCCGCGAGAGGGGAGGGCGCTCGTCGAGCGCCGCCCCGTCCGGGTTCGGCACGATGTCCCATGAGATGAGGGGGCCGACGAGGCTCCCTCTCTCGTTACGGCGGATCGAAACTTTGCGAGCGGGACCGCCGCCCGCGTCAGTCGAATGGACATGACACATGGCACGTGAGCGTGAGGGTCGTCGCCGCGACGACCGCGAGGAGCGCGACAGCGAGTTCGTGGACAAGCTCGTCCACATCAACCGCGTCGCCAAGGTGGTGAAGGGCGGCCGTCGCTTCGGTTTCGCGGCGCTCGTCGTCGTCGGCGACCAGAAGGGCCGCGTCGGCTTCGGTCACGGCAAGGCCCGTGAGGTTCCCGAGGCCATCCGCAAGGCGACGGAAGCCGCCAAGCGCGGTCTCGTCCGCGTTGCGCTCCGCGAGGGCCGCACCCTGCACCACGACGTCCAGGGCCGTCACGGCGCCGGCAAGGTCATCCTGCGCGCCGCCCCGGCCGGTACCGGCATCATCGCCGGCGGCCCGATGCGCGCCGTCTTCGAGACCTTAGGGATGCAGGACGTCGTGGCGAAGTCGCTCGGCTCCTCGAACCCCTACAACCTCGTGCGCGCCACCTTCGATGCGCTGAAGAACGAGGATTCCCCCCGTTCGGTCGCGGCCCGCCGCGGTCTCAAGGTGTCGGCCCTCCAGGCCCGCCGTCGTGACGCCGACTCGGCCGCCTCGGCCGATTCTGCCGACGCGGCGTAAGGAGGCGCTCCGATGGCAGACAAGAAGACCGTCCGCGTGCAGCAGATCGGCTCGCCGATCCGCCGCGAGGCCAGCCAGCGTCAGACGCTGATCGGCCTGAAGCTGAACAAGATGCACCGCATCGCGACGCTGGAGGACACCCCCTCGGTGCGCGGCATGATCGCGAAGGTGCATCACCTCGTGCGCGTTCTCGACGACGCGGCTTGAGGAGGGCATCATGAAGCTCAACGAAATCCGTGACAACGAAGGCGCAACCAAGAACCGGATGCGCGTCGGCCGTGGTATCGGCTCCGGCAAGGGCAAGACCGGCGGCCGCGGCGTGAAGGGCCAGAAGGCGCGCTCCGGCGTCGCCATCAAGGGCTTCGAGGGCGGCCAGATGCCGCTCCACCGTCGCCTGCCCAAGCGCGGCTTCAACAACCCGGGCGCGACCGACCTCAACGCGGTCAACGTCGGGCGCATCCAGCAAGCGGTGGATGCCGGCAAGCTGGACGTCTCGGCTCCCGTGACCGTTGAGGCGCTCATCGCCGCCGGCGTGGTCTCCAAGGCCCGCGACGGCGTGAAGATCCTCGGCGTCGGCGAGCTCACCGCGAAGCTGACCTTCCAGGTTTCCCGGGCGTCGAAGTCGGCGGTCGAGGCGATCGAGAAGGCCGGCGGCTCGGTGACCCAGTCGCTCGCCGCCGCCGACGACGCGGTTGCGTCGGCCTAAGGCACACTTTAAGTCACCGATCATCGGCGGCGGCCCGTGCTTCCAGCGCGAGGCCGCCGCACGTGTTTTGGGGGATGCTCGTGCATCCCAGACCGCGCTCGTCGCGGACCCGACCCCGAGGACGCTTAACCCATGGCCTCTGCAGCCGAGCAGCTCGCCGCCAACCTCAACTTCGGCGCCATCGCCAAGGCCGAAGAGCTCAAGAAGCGGATCTGGTTCACGCTTGGCGCCCTGATCGTCTACCGGCTCGGGACCTACATCCCGCTGCCCGGCATCGATCCCGACGCTTTGCGCCAGAGCTTCGCCAACGCGCAGGGCGGCGTGCTCGGCCTGTTCAACATGTTCTCCGGCGGTGCCGTCGAGCGCATGGCTATCTTCGCGCTCAACATCATGCCGTACATCTCGGCCTCGATCATCGTGCAGCTGCTCACCTCGGTGGTGCCGTCGCTCGAGGGGCTGAAGAAGGAGGGCGAGTCCGGCCGCAAGGTCCTCAACCAGTACACCCGCTACCTCACGGTGGTGCTGGCGATCTTCCAGGCCTGGGGCATCGCGGTCGGCCTGCAGAGCTCCGGCGGCATCGTACAGGATCCGGGGCCGTTCTTCCTGGTCTCGACCGTCATCACGCTGACCGGCGGCACTCTGTTCCTGATGTGGATCGGCGAGCAGATCACGTCGCGCGGCATCGGCAACGGCTCCTCGCTCATCATCTTCGCCGGCATCGTCGCCCACCTGCCCTCGGCCATCGCCGGCACCCTCGAGCTCGGTCGCCAGGGGGCGCTCTCGACCGTGGTGATCCTCGGCGTGGTGGTGATGGCAGCGGCCGTCGTCTACTTCATCGTGTTCATGGAGCGCGCCCAGCGCCGTCTCCTGATCAACTACCCCAAGCGCCAGGTCGGCAACCGGATGTACGAGGGCCAGACCTCGTTCCTGCCACTCAAGCTCAACACCTCGGGCGTCATCCCGCCGATCTTCGCCTCCTCGCTGCTGCTGCTGCCCGCCACCGCCGCGAGCTTCCAGACCGATCCGAACGGCACCGGGATCATCGCCACCCTGGCGACCTATCTCGGCCACGGCCGGCCGCTCTACATGCTGCTCTACGCGGCGCTGATCATCTTCTTCGCCTTCTTCTACACCGCGGTGGTGTTCAACCCGCAGGAGACGGCCGACAACCTGAAGAAGCATGGCGGCTTCATCCCGGGCATCCGGCCGGGCGAGCGCACTGCCGAGTTCATCGACAAGGTCCTGTCGCGCATCACGGTGATCGGCGCGGCCTACCTGACGGTGATCTGCCTGATCCCGGAGATCCTGGTCTCCTACGCCTCTCTGCCGTTCTACTTCGGCGGCACCTCGCTGCTGATCGTGGTCTCGGTGACCATGGATACGGTGGCGCAGGTCCACGGCCACCTGCTGGCGCACCAGTACGAGGGCCTGGTCAAGAAGGCCAAGCTGCGCGGCGCCCGCCGGCGCTGAGCCCGCGGGGCGCCCACTGCCCGGAGCCCGTCCCGGGCGGGGGAGCCGCCCTCGCGAGACCGCCCTTGCGCCGGAGCCCGGCTCTGGCGCATGGTCGCAGCCCTTGCGCCCTCCGGGCATGCGCCGACGGGGGTCGGCGCCTTAGCGCATGGTCGGATTTCGGGTGCAACCGATCCCGGGCTACAACGAGCAGACAGGCCGCGCCGAGGACGAAGGATCCCAGGCAGAACGCGGCGAAGGGGAGAGACAGGTTATGCGGATCATTCTGCTCGGCCCGCCAGGCGCCGGGAAGGGCACCCAATCGGCGCGCATCGTCGAGCGGTTCGGAATCCCGCAGCTCTCGACCGGCGACATGCTGCGCGCCGCCGTCGCGGCCGGCACCCCGGTCGGCCTCAAGGCCAAGGCCCTGATGGAGAGCGGGGCCCTCGTCTCCGACGAGATCGTGATCGGCATCGTCGCCGACCGGATCGAGGAGGCGGATGCCCGCTCGGGCTTCATCCTCGACGGTTTCCCGCGCACGGTCGCCCAGGCGGTCGCCCTCGAGACGATGCTGTCGCAGAAAGGCCTGCGCCTCGACGCGGTGGTCGAGTTCAAGGTCGACGAAGACGCCCTGGTCGGTCGCATCGCCAAGCGCGCCGCCGAGACCGCCGCCCGCGGCGAGCCGGTGCGCAAGGACGACACGCCGGAGGTATTCAAGACCCGACTCGAGGCCTACCGGGCCCAGACGGCGCCGCTCTCGGCGCATTACGCCGGCACCGGCCTTCTGCAGCAGGTCGACGGCATGGCGCCGATCGACGAGGTGACGAAGCAGCTGGAGACGATGCTGGCCCCGTTCCAGGCCGTCTCCGCCTGAGGGTGGCTCGCGGTTGACAAGCCGGCGCGCCCGCGCTAGTGGGCGCTCCTTCGTTCAGACCCGGACGGCCCGGCGTGCCTCTCTGGAGGCCGCTCCGGGCCGATTTGCCGTCGGGACGGCGCGCAGGGGCCGGGCTCCACCGGACGCGCGCGACACCCAGAAGCATCGTCCCGGCCGCGGCCGCGGACGCGATGGAGAGCAGGACACCATGGCCCGTATTGCCGGCGTCAATATCCCGACCAACAAGCGCGTCGTCATCGCGCTCCAGTACATTCACGGCATCGGCGCCAAGAAGGCCGAGGAGATCACCGAGAAGGTCGGCATCCCGGCCGAGCGCCGCGTGAACCAGCTCACCGACGCCGAGGTGCTGCAGATCCGCGAGACCATCGACCGCGACTACGTCGTCGAGGGCGACCTGCGTCGCGAAGTCTCGATGAACATCAAGCGCCTGATGGATCTCGGCTGCTACCGCGGCCTGCGTCACCGCCGCAACCTGCCGGTCCGCGGCCAGCGCACCCACACCAACGCCCGCACCCGCAAGGGCAAGGCGAAGCCGATCGCCGGCAAGAAGAAGTAAGCCGCGATCAGCGTAGGATCGGCGGGTTCTGGGCCTCGGGCCCGGGGCCTGCCCGACACCGGCGGCGCGTGAGCGCCGCTCACGACACCCGCAAGACACGTCCCGAGCGCCTGGCACCACGGGCGCGCCTGAAGGATCGAAAGACAGTATGGCCAAGGAAGCAACCCGCGTCCGCCGTCGCGAACGCAAGAACATCGTGTCGGGCGTCGCCCACGTGAACGCCTCGTTCAACAACACGATGATCACCATCACGGACGCTCAGGGCAACACGATCTCGTGGTCGTCCGCCGGCGCCATGGGCTTCAAGGGCTCCCGCAAGTCGACGCCCTACGCCGCCCAGGTCGCGGCCGAGGATGCCGGCCGCAAGGCCGCCGAGCACGGCATGCGCACCCTCGAGGTCGAGGTCTCGGGCCCCGGTTCGGGCCGCGAGTCGGCGCTGCGCGCGCTGCAGGCCGCGGGCTTCACGGTGACGTCGATCCGCGACGTGACCCCGATCCCGCACAACGGCTGCCGTCCGCGCAAGCGTCGCCGCGTCTGATCGTCCCCACGTCCCGGGGAGCCCTTCGCGGGCTCCCCGGCCGACGGCCCGCGAAGAGGATTGCGTGTCGATAGCCCCCACCGCCGACTTCGCCCGGCCCGGCGTCCTGCCCTGGACGCTGGGCAATCGCGTTGTGGTCGCCCTGAACGACGGCCATCTCGTGGCCACGCTCGGGCTGGTGCAGGGCATTCCCGCCGACGAGGCGGGGCGGCTGCAGGAAGAGGGGTTCCGCGATACCGTCGCGCCGCGGATCACCGTCAACGCCTTCCTGATCCTCGGCGGGGACAAGCCCGTGCTGGTCGATGCCGGGATGGGTTCCGGCGGCCCCGAGACCCTGGGTCACCTGCCGGAGGCGCTCGCCGCCTGCGGCGTGGCGCCCGAGGACGTCGGCACGGTGCTGGTGACCCACCTGCATTCCGATCACATCGGCGGCCTGATCGCGCGGGACGGCGCCGTGGCGTTCCCGAACGCCGAAGTGGTGATCCCGGAGGCGGAGGCCGCCTACTGGCTCGCCGAGGGCGCCGAGGCGCGGGCTCCCGAGGGCGCCCGGGCGGGCTTCCGTCGCGCCCACGCGCTCGTCGCGGCCTATGGCGACCGGATCCGTCGAGCCGGCGAGGGCGAGGTGCTGCCGGGGATCGAGGCGATCCTGGCGCCCGGCCACACGCCGGGCCACACCGCCTACCGGGTCCAGTCGGGAGACCGCTCCCTGCTGATCTGGGGCGACGTGGTTCATCTGCCGGCGATCCAGCTCCCCCGTCCGGAGGTCGGCCTGACCTTCGACGTCGACCGCGAGGTGGCGGCCGCCACCCGCAAGCGCATCCTCGACCAGGTCGCCGCCGAGCGGAGCCTGGTCGCCGGGATGCATCTCGAGTTTCCGGCCCTCGGCTACGTACGGCGCGCTGGCGCCGGCTTCGCCTGGGTCCCGGAGCAGTGGAGCGCGGCGTCCTGACCGCCCCTGCTTCGAACGTGTGAGAGGTCAGGACGGCGAGACTTCCCGGGCGCGGGAGGGATCGCGAGGGGAGGGCTCCTCGGAGCCGCCCCTGTGTAAGTTGGCGAGAGGTGCGAACGTGGTCATTCAGAAGAACTGGCAAGAGCTGATCAAGCCGAACAAGCTCGAGGTCACCCCCGGGCACGACCCGAAGCGGATCGCCACCGTGGTGGCCGAGCCGCTGGAGCGCGGCTTCGGCACCACCCTCGGCAACTCGCTGCGTCGGGTCCTCCTGTCGTCGCTCCAGGGCGCGGCCGTCACCGCCGTCCAGATCGACGGCGTGCTGCACGAGTTCTCCTCGATCCCGGGCGTGCGCGAGGACGTCACCGACATCGTCCTCAACATCAAGACGATCGCGATCCGCTCCTCGAGCGATACGCCCAAGCGCATGACCCTGCGCAAGACCGGTCCGGGCCTCGTCACCGCCGGCGACATCGCCACGATCGGCGACGTGCAGATCCTCAACCCTGATCTGGTGCTCTGCACGCTGGACGACGGCGCCGAGATCCGCATGGAGTTCACGGTCTCGGCCGGCAAGGGCTACGTCCCGGCCGACCGCAACCGTCCAGAGGACGCCCCGATCGGCCTGATCCCGGTCGATGCGCTGTTCTCGCCGGTCACCAAGGTGTCCTACCGCATCGAGAACACCCGCGAGGGCCAGGATCTCGACAAGGACAAGCTGACCATGACGGTCGAGACCAACGGTGCGGTCTCGCCCGAGGATGCGCTGGCCTACGCCGCCCGCATCATCCAGGACCAGCTCCAGATCTTCGTGAACTTCGAGGAGCCCCGCAAGGAGGAGGCCGCGCCGCTGGCGCCGCAGCTGCCCTTCAATCCGGCGCTGCTCAAGAAGGTCGACGAGCTCGAGCTGTCGGTCCGCTCGGCCAACTGTCTCAAGAACGACAACATCGTCTACATCGGCGACCTCATCCAGAAGACCGAGGCGGAGATGCTCCGCACCCCGAACTTCGGCCGCAAGTCGCTCAACGAGATCAAGGAAGTGCTGGCCGCGATGGGCCTGCACCTCGGCATGGACGTTCCCGGCTGGCCGCCGGAGAACATCGAGGATCTCGCCAAGCGCTTCGAAGAGCACTACTGAGCCGGGCCCGCGGCGCGGGACGCAACGTCCCGCGCCGCCACTCCGGATGCGCCTCCATGACGGGCGCATCCGGAGTGGCGGTTCACCGCCCTCGCACCACAAAGGACGGCCGACCCGTGGCACGGCGGCCGAGAACCAAAGGAGAGAGCCATGCGTCACGGTTTCCGGGGTCGTCGCTTCAACCGCACCGTCGAGCATCGCAAGGCGATGTTCTCGAACATGTCGGCCGCGCTGATCAAGCACGAGCAGATCATCACCACCCTGCCGAAGGCCAAGGACCTGCGTCCGGTCGTCGAGAAGCTGATCACGCTGGGCAAGCGCGGCGACCTGCACGCCCGCCGTCAGGCGATCGCGGCTCTGCGCGGCGACGAGGTGATGGTCAAGAAGCTGTTCGACGTGCTCGGCCCCCGCTACGAGGGCCGTCCGGGCGGCTACTGCCGCATCATGAAGGCCGGCTTCCGCTACGGCGACAACGCCCCGATGGCGGTGATCGAGTTCGTCGATCGCGACGTCGACGCCCGCGGCAAGGATTCCGGCCCGGTCCAGGTCGCCGACGAGACCCCGGCGGAGTAATCCGCCCCCTCTCGACACCTTCCAAGGCGGCCCTCGCGGGCCGCCTTTCTTGTTTGGGCGGAACCTCGCGCGCCGGCGCACGATCTCCCTGCGGCATCCACCGCCAGCGAAGGGAGACGTGAACCCCATGACCAAGCTGACCATCCCGGCCGTCGCGGCCCTGATCCTCGCCGGCACCGGCACGGCAGCCCTCGCCGACAAGGTCGGGGCCGACTGGATGCCGATCGGCCAGGTGATCCAGAAGGTCGAGGCCGCCGGCTACACCCAGATCTCCGAGATCGAGGCCGATGACGGCCACTGGGAGGGCGAGGGGATGAAGGACGGCAAGCCGATGAAGTTCAAGGCCGATCCCCGCACCGGCGCCATCCTGTCGGAGAAGGCCGGCAAGTAGGCCCCCGGCAAGGAGGCCCCCGGCAAACAGGGACCGGCAGGGAGACGCTGGAAAGCGGAAGGGTCCCGGCCGCTCCGGCCGCGCCTCGTCGGCCGGAGCATGCCGCAGGGGAGCTCTGTCGGCAAAATGCTGGATTCCCGCGGGCGGGAGGCGCAAAGGTGACGCGCCTCTCCGTCCACCAGCGAACGTCCGACCATGACCGCCATTCCTGCGCTTGCCGACCTCCAGGCCCGTTACGCCGACCTGCAGGGGCGCGGCCTCAAGCTCGACATGACCCGGGGCAAGCCGGCTCCCGAGCAGCTCGACCTGTCCGACGACCTGTTCACCCTGCCGGGCAACCGCGACCACCGCACCGAGAGCGGCGAGGACGCCCGCAATTACGGCGGCGTGCAGGGACTGGCCGAGGTGCGGGCCCTGTTCGCGCCGGTGCTCGGGGCGTCGCCCGACCGGATCGCCGTCGGCAACAATTCGAGCCTCGCGCTCATGCACGATTGCATCGCCTACGCGCTCCTGAAGGGCGTGCCCGGCGGGACGAGGCCGTGGGCCAAGGAGGAGGAGATCCGCTTCCTCTGCCCGGTACCCGGCTACGACCGCCACTTCGCCCTGTGCGAGACCTACGGCATCGGCATGATCCCGGTGCCGATGACCGCCGACGGTCCCGACATGGAGATGGTCGAGCGCGAGGTCCGCGATCCCCGGGTGAAGGGGATGTGGGCGGTGCCGCAATACTCGAACCCCGGTGGCGAGACCTATTCCGACGCCACCGTCGAGCGCCTCGCCCGGATGGAGACCGGCGCGCCGGACTTCCGGCTCTTTTGGGACAACGCCTACGCGCTGCACCACCTGACCGAGCGCCGCCCGACCCTGCGCAACGTCCTCGACGCTTGCGCGGAGGCCGGCAACCCGGACCGGGCGATCGTCTTCGCGTCGACCTCGAAGGTGACGCTCGCCGGCGCGGGCCTGGCGATGCTGGCCTCCTCGGAGGGCAACATCCGCTGGTACCTCGCCAATGCCGGCAAGCGCAGCATCGGGCCGGACAAGCTCAACCAGCTGCGCCACGTCCGCTTCCTGCGCGACCAGGGCGGGCTCGACGCGCTGATGGACGGCCACCGCCGCCTGCTGGCGCCGAAGTTCAAGGCCGTCACCGAGACCCTGGCCCGGCACCTCGGCGGCACCGGCGTCGCGCGCTGGAGCGAGCCGGAGGGCGGCTACTTCATCCTGCTCGAGGTGCCGGAGGGCTGCGCCACCCGGGTGGTCAAGCTCGCCGCCGCCTGCGGCCTCGCGCTGACGCCGGCCGGCGCCACCCATCCCTACGGCCGCGACCCGCAGGACAAGCTGCTGCGCCTCGCCCCGTCCTATCCGAAGCCCGCCGAGGTCGAGGCCGCGGCCGAGGTGGTGGCGGTCTGCGTGCTCCTGGCGGCGGCCGAGAGCCGCGAGGCCGGGGGCAGCGGGCAGGTGGCGGCGTAAGCGGCCGCGCCGGATCTCCACCGCGCACCAGCGGGCAAGCGGCTTTGCGCCGTTGTCCGTCGGAACCGATGGCTCGACCGGCGGCGCGTGCCGCCGGGCGGGCTGCCCGGTATACGGGGCCACGGCCGATCGTGACGGCACGGGACGCGTCTCGCTTCGGTATCTCGAACCGAGCGTCAAATCGACGCCGATGGTGACGCTGCAGGCTGACGGTTTCACGCCCCGCCCGGGGTGCCGACGACACTCCGCCGTAGCTGCCGACTCGTACGTTCAATACTCGACATAGCATCCCGGGGTGCTGCAAGGCGCCGCGGGCGGCGCGCCGTTGACGCAGCGCAGCACCGCGCGATGTCGCCGGCATGATTGACGAACCCGTCCTCTTCTGCCTGCACTTCCTCGGAGGCAGCGCCCGTGAATGGCGCCCCCTCGCCGAGCGTCTCGGGCCTCACGCGCGCTGCGTCGCCGTCGACCTGCCGGGCTTCGGCGACGCGGCCGACCATCCCGGCGGCGACGTCGCCGCCATGGCCGACCACGTCGCCGCCCGCATCATGGCCGAGGGCCCGTCCGGGCCCTGGCTCGTCGCCGGCAACAGCATGGGGGCGAAGGTCGCCCTGGCGCTCGCCCGCCGCCACGAGGACGGCGACCCCACCCTCGCGGGTCTCGCCGGGCTGGTCCTGCTCGCCGGCTCGCCGCCATGCCCTGAGCCGATGGCGGAGGAGCGCCGCCGGGCGATGATCGCCTGGATCGACGCCGACCCGGAGACCCGCCGGCGGGAGGCCGAGGCTTTCGTGTCGGCGAATGTCGGCGCGCCGCTCTCTCCCGAGGACCACGCCCGAACGGTCGAGGACGTGCTGCGCGCCAACCCGCAGGCCTGGAAAGCCTGGCTCGCGGGCGGCGCCAACGAGGATTGGCGCGAGCGCATCGGCACCCTTCGCATTCCGGCGCTGGTGGTGAGCGGGGCACAGGACGGCGACCTCGGGCCGGAGGCGCAGGCCGCCCTGACCCTGCCCCACCTCGCCCGCCACCGTCACGTCGTAGCGCTCGGCGCCGGTCACCTGCTGCCGCTCGAGCGGCCGGACGAGATGGCCGGGCTGATCCGCGACTTCCTGGCGGCGCCGCCGGAGACCGCCGAGGCCCCGACCCTGCCGCCGGCCTTCGCGGCCCTGATCGGTTCGGAGCGGGTCAACACCCGCCTGCGCACGACGCTGCGCGAGCGGATGCGCGAGCCCGACGGCCCGTTCTGCTTGAGCGCGGAGGCCCGCGCGACGCTCGCCGCCTGCCTCGACCGGGTGCTGCCGCAGGCGGGTGCGGGGAAGATCGACCTCGCCCGCCGCATCGACGCGCGGCTGGCCTCCGGCGCCGGCGACGGCTGGCGCTTCGCCGCCCTGCCGCCGGACGCGGAGGCCTACGAGCGGGCGCTCCGCAGCCTCGACGCCGCCGCCCGCGCCGCCCATGGCCGCGCCTTCGCCGACCTCGACGACACCGACCGGGATGGTCTCCTCGAGGCTGCTGCGGCCGGGCGCCTGCCCGAGAGCCCCGGCGGGCTCGCACCCGACCTGATGACCTGCTGGTTCGAGGAATTGCGGGGCGAGGCGGTGCGCACCTTCCTCGCCCATCCGGCCGGCCTCGCGGCGATCGGCTTCACCGGCATCGGTGCCGGGGGCGACGAGGCCGAGGCCCTGCCGGGCTACCGCCTGACTGGCCTGAACGCGCGCGAACCCTGGGAAGCCCCGATCCTCGACACCGTGGGAGACGCCCGATGAACCTCTCGGGGCAGAAGCGCTACAGCACCGACGAGGTCGTCGACGTCGTGGTGGTCGGCACCGGGGCGGGCGGCGGGCCGCTGCTGGCCGAGCTGGCGGCAGCCGGCCTCAAGGTCGTGGCCCTGGAGGCCGGGCCGAACTTCGATCCGGCCGGGTACGGCTTCGACGAGACGCTGGCCGACGAGATCTACTGGACCGAGGAGCGCCTGAGCGGCGGCTCGACCCCGGAGGCCTTCGGGGGCAACAACAGCGGCACCGGCGTCGGCGGCTCGACCCTGCACTGGGGCGCCTTCGTGCCCCGGGCCGATCCGCGCGATTTCCGCCTCAACACCGAGAGCGGCGAGGGCTGCGACTGGCCGATCGACCACGCCGAGCTGGTGCCGTTCTACGACCGGGTCGAGGCCTTCATCGGCACGTCGGGTCCGACGCCCTACCCATGGGACGAGGCCCGTCGCTTCCCGCTGCCGCCGGTCCTGCGCAACGGGCCGGCCCAGCTGATGGCGGCGGCGTGCGACCGCCTCGGCATCACCGCGACCGACGCGCCGGCGGCGGTGGTCTCGCGCGACTTCACCGTCGATCCGTCGGTGCCGGAGCGCAAGGCCTGCATCAATTGCGGCTTTTGCCACCAGGGCTGCCGCACCCGCGCCAAGGCCAGCATGGACGTGACCTACCTGCCGCTGGCGGTGGCACGGGGCGCCGAGATCCGCGCCGAGGCTCGTGTGCACGGGGTCGAGCGCGACAAGGCCGGGCGGATCACGGCCGTGATCTACCGCAGCGGCGGCCGCGATCACCGCCAGCGTTGCGCCCACCTGATCCTGTGCGCCGGCGCCGTCGAGACGCCCCGCCTCCTGCTCCATCTCGGGCTCGCCACCGGCAGCGGCCAGGTCGGGCGGAACTACATCGGCCACGTCGCCACGCAGGTCTGGGGCACCTTCGCCGACGAGGTCGGAATGAACCGGGGCTACCCGTCCTCGCTCATCACCGAGGATTACACCCGGCCTGAAGGCGCGGACTTTGCCGGCGGCTACCTGGTCCAGAGCCTCGGCGTCGAGCCGCTGACCTGGGCCAACTCCGTCGCCCGCGGCCGCGGCCTGTGGGGCACGGCGCTCACCGACTACTTGAAGCGGTACAACCGCGTCGCCGGCATCGGCATCAACGGCGAGACCCTGCCGTGCGACGCGAATATCTTGACGCTCTCGGACGAGACCGACGCGATCGGGATGCGCAAGGCGCGGATCGATTTCGGCTACGGCTCGAACGAGGACCGCCTCAACGCCCACGCCACGAAGGTGATGCGCGAGATCTGGGAGGCGGCGGGCGCGACGGACATCTGGGTCCTGGAGCGCGTCGCCCACACGCTCGGCACCTGCCGGATGGGACGGAACCCGGACACCTCGGTGGTCGATGTCGAGGGGCGCAGCCACGAGGTCGAGAACCTCTGGATCTGCGACGGGTCGGTCTTCCCGAGCTCGCTCGCGGCCAATCCGGCGCTCACCATCATGGCGCTCTCGCTGCGCACCGCCGGCGCGTTCCTGAAAGGCCCCCGATGAGCGACGATCCCCGCACGGCCTATCCCCGGCCGCCCTTCCCGGGCGCGCAGCAGCAACCGCGCCCCGGCCTCACCGGCCCGATGGACCCGGCCCCGGACCACGGCGAGGAGAGCTACGTCGGCAAGGGCCTGCTGACCGACAGGATCGCGCTCGTCACCGGGGGCGATTCCGGCATCGGCCGGGCGGTCGCCATCGCGTATGCCCGCGAGGGCGCCCACCTGGCGATCTCCTACCTCGACTCCGAGGAGGAGGACGCGCAGGAGACCAAGGCCTGGGTCGAGAAGGCCGGCCGGCGCTGCCTGCTCCTGCCGGGCGACCTGCGCGACGAGGCGCATTGCCGGGCGATCGTGCAGAAGACCGTGGCTGAGTTCGGCCGCATCGACGTGCTCGTCAACAACGCCGCCGCGCAGGTGGTGAACGAGGGCCTCGACGACGTCACCGCCCACGACGTCGAGGGCTCGTTCCGCGCCAACGTCTTCGCGATGATCTACCTGGCGCAGGAAGCGGTGCCGCACATGCGGCCGGGTTCGGCGATCGTGAACTCGACCAGCCAGCAGGCCAAGGTCGCGGATGCGAGCATGCTGGTCTACGCCGCCACCAAGGGGGCGATCAGCACCCTGACCGTCGGGCTGTCGAACCTGCTCGCCCCGAAGGGTATCCGGGTCAATTGCGTCGCCCCCGGCCCGGTCTGGACGCCGATCCAGCCGATCGTGAAGAAGCCCGAGCAGATGGAGCAGCTCGGCGCCGACACGCCCCTCGGTCGGGCCGGCCAGCCGGCGGAGCTGGCCCCGGCCTACGTGCTGCTGGCCTCGCGGGAGGGCAGCTACATGACCGGCGCGCTCGTGCCCGTCACCGGTGGCCAGCCGATGCTCTGACGGAAGGTCAGGGTTTCGCCCGGCGGGGTGTCCGGCCGGATACCCCGCCCTAATTTTTTTTCCAAAGGACGGACCCGTTTCGGGACCGTCCGCCCGGCCCGCTCGAAAAGACCGGGATGGGACACGAAACCTCGCCGCAGCATCGGAACGGCCGCTCCCCGGCCCCGTTGTTGCGGGAAATCTACGGAGTAACCGACATGGCGGATTCCAAGGGCAAGGCCGGCGAGCCGCGCCAGCACCGTACCCGCAACGACACCGACTCGAACGCCAAGCGCGTCTCGATCGAGACCCTGAACGCGCGCCTCGCCGACGGCATCGACTTGGCGCTCAACATCAAGCAGGCGCACTGGAACCTGAAGGGCCCGCAATTCATCGGCATCCACGAGATGCTCGACGGGTTCCGCACCGAGATCGACGACCTCAACGACAAGGTCGCGGAGCGGGCCGTGCAGCTCGGTGCCACCGCGCTCGGCACCGCCTCGGTGGTCGCCGCCTCCTCGAAGCTCGCTCCCTATCCGACCGACGTCTACGCCATCGCCGACCACCTCTCGGCCCTGATCGATCGCTACGCGGCCTACGCGAACGCCGTGCGCGAGAACATCGACCAGACCGACGAGGCGGGCGATGCCGGCACCGCCGACCTGTTCACCGAGGTCTCCCGCGCGGTCGACAAGCAGCTGTGGTTCCTCGAGGCCCACGTCCAGGAGCCGACCGGCGCGATGCGTGACGGGGACGGCAAGGGCGCGCGCTGAGCGGGCTTTCGGTCGCCGGGGCTCGCGATTGAGACGGCCCCCGGCTCTGAGTTCGACATTTGTCCACCCACGCTGAACTATTCGAGCGTGGCCTGCCTCCCCCGCCTCGGGGGAGGCATTTTTATGCGTGGAGACGGACATCGACGGTGGAGGGGCGTTCGATTGCGCCAGATCATGAAGCGATGAGGCCATTCGCGTGACCGAGGCGACGCCCGATGCAACGGAGATCGCTGCGCACCGCAAGCACACGGCGAAGCGCCTGAACGAACATATCAAGCTGTCGACAGCCTACGTGAACGCCATTGCAATGGCCGTCGCTGGCACAGCCGGCATCGCAGCGTTGGCTAGCAAATTTGCGCTGGTTTGAATTCTCAAAAATAAATATAAACAGGAGATATCCTGCCTTCTGCCTCATCCTGAGGTGTTAGTCGATCCAAGATCGACTGACCTCAAAGGAGGGCTCCAGAATTCGCCGAGATCCCTGGAACCCTCCTTCGAGGCCGCTACGCGGCACATCAGGATGAGGCAGAAGGGTGGGATGACCCAGCCTCTCTCAAGTCTTGAGCTAAAAAATTTACTTGGTACGCCGTTCACCGTTTCGAGAAGAAATACGGCCGGGCGGGGCGCACCGGAACCCCGCCCGCCGAGTAGCTAAGCGTTACATCGGCTCCGCGCCGCGCCCCATGGCGGCGACGCCGGTGCGCGAGACCTCGACCAGCCCCACCGACGCCATCAGCTTGACGAAGCGGTCGATCTCCTCCGTCGAGCCGGTCAGCTCGAACACGAACGAGTTCAGCGTCGCGTCGAGGGTGCGGGCACCGAAAGCGGCGGCGAGCCGCATCGCCTCGACCCGGTGGTCGCCCTTGCCGGCGACCTTCACCAGCGCCAGCTCCCGCTCGAGCGAGTCGCCCTGGAGCGTCAGGTCGACCACCCGGTGCACCGGCACCAGCCGGTCGAGCTGCGCCTTGATCTGATCGATCACCGCGTTGGTGCCGGCCGTCACGATGGTGATGCGCGAGATGTGCCGGGCGTGCTCGGTCTCCGAGACCGTCAGGCTCTCGATGTTGTAGCCGCGGCCCGAGAACAGGCCGGCGATGCGGGCGAGCACGCCGGGCTCGTTGTCGACGATGACCGCCAGGGTGTGGCGGTTCACCGGCTCGACGCGGACCGGATCAGGGTAGTGGGTGTTCATGGCGTTCATCGTCCTCAAACCCTCGCCCGATCAGACCAGCATCTTGCCTTCGTCCGAGATGACGTCGCCCAGATCCGCCCCGGTCTCGCCGAGGTAGTCCGAGAGAAGCATCTCGTTGTGCGCCTTGCCCGACGGGATCATCGGGAAGCAGTTCTCGGTCTTGTCGACGATGCAGTCGAAGATCACCGGGCCGTCGTAGTCCAGCATCTCGGCGATCGCCGCATCGAGGCTGCCGGGATCGGAGCAGCGGATGCCCTTGGCGCCGTAGGCCTCGGCCAGCTTGACGAAGTCGGGCAGGCTCTCGGAGTAGCTCTCGGAGTAGCGCGAGCCGTGCAGCAATTGCTGCCACTGGCGCACCATGCCCATGTACTCGTTGTTCAGGATGAAGATCTTGACCGGCAGGCGGTACTGCACGGCGGTCGACATCTCCTGGATGTTCATCTGGATCGAGGCTTCGCCGGCGATGTCGATCACCAGCGCGCCGCGATGCGCCAGCTGGGCGCCGATCGCCGCCGGCAGGCCGTAGCCCATGGTGCCGAGGCCCCCGGAGGTCATCCAGCGGTTCGGCTCGTCGAACTTGTAGTACTGGGCCGCCCACATCTGGTGCTGGCCGACCTCCGTGGTGACGTAGGTCTCGCGGTCCTTGGTCGCCTCGTAGAGGCGCTGGACCGCGTATTGCGGCTTGATGGTGGTGCCCGACGGCCAGTAGCCGAGGCATTCCCGCGCCTTCCAGCCGCGGATCTTCGACAGCCACTCGGTCAGGCGGCCCTGATCGGGCTCCGGCGTGATCGCGCGCCACTCGCGCAGCATGTCGGAGAGCACCGAGCCGCAATCACCGACGATGCCGATATCGGCCTTGACGGTCTTGTTGATCGAGGAGGCGTCGATGTCGACGTGGATCTTCTTGGAGAACGGCGAGAAGGCGTCGAGCCGGCCGGTGATGCGGTCGTCGAAGCGCGCGCCGATGCAGATCATGACGTCGCATTCGTGCATCGCCAGGTTGGCCTCGTAGGTCCCGTGCATGCCGAGCATGCCGAGGAACTGCGGGTCCGAGCCCGGGAAGGCTCCCAAGCCCATCAGCGTCGAGGTGACAGGGAAGCCGGTGGCGCGGGCGAGCTCGCGCAGCAGCTCGGAGGCCTCGGGCCCCGCGTTGATGACGCCGCCGCCGGTATAGAAGACCGGCCGGCGCGCACCCGCCATCAGCGCCACGGCGGCGCGGATCTTCTCAGGGTCGCCCTGCGTCTGCGGGTTGTAGGTCTTGTGGCTGTTGTCGACCGGGCGGCGGTAGACGCCGCTCGCGAACTGGATGTCCTTCGGCAGGTCGACGACCACCGGGCCGGGCCGGCCGTGCGAGGCGACGTAGAACGCCTCGTGCAGGATCCGCGGCAGGTCCTCGATCGATTTGACCAGGTAGTTGTGCTTGGTGCAGCTGCGGGTGATGCCGACCGTGTCGCATTCCTGGAACGCATCGGAGCCGATCAGGTGGGTCGGCACCTGGCCGGTGATGCAGACGAGCGGGATCGAATCGAGCAGCGCGTCGGTGAGACCGGTGACGATGTTGGTAGCGCCCGGCCCCGAGGTGACGAGCACGCAGCCGACCTTGCCGGACGAGCGGGCATAGCCCTCGGCCGCGTGGACCGCGCCCTGCTCGTGGCGGACCAGGATGTGCTTCACGGATTCCTGGTGGAAGAGCGCGTCGTAGATCGGCAGCACCGCGCCGCCCGGATAGCCGAACAGGGTGTCGACCCCCTGATCCTGAAACGCCCGGATCACCATCTCGGCGCCCGTCATGACCTCGCCCGCACTCATCGTCGCGCTCCCGTTCCTTGGTCTCGTCCGCGCTCTCGGGTCCGTTTTACGCAACAAAAAAGGGCCCCGAAGGACCCTTGCACGCGCCACCCTTGGGATGCCGAGCTGTGTTAAGCCCGTCCCGTCGGTGGCGCTTCCGCTACAATAAGGACCGCACGCATGCTGTGAGAAAGCCTGCCCTTGAGAGAGTGGCGGGGACCCTACGCGCCTCGACTCGCAGGGTCAACCGGTTTCGGCAACGGCGGAAAGTACGGGTCTAGCGGGCCCGGAGCGTCGGATAGGCCCGCCGCACGGCCCGCGCAATCAGCACGACGAGCACCACCTTCACGGCGTCGCCCGGCAGGAACCAGGCCGAGCCGAGCGCCGCCTTGGCGAGGTCGACCCGCGCCACCGCGGCGATCCACGGGATGCCGACCGCGTAGGTGAGCACGACGCCGCCGAGCACGAGGATCAGGACTTCCTTCCAAACCGTCAGCGTGCCCAGGGCGCGCTCGTACAGGTAGCCGATCACGAAGGCGGCGACCGGCCACATCAGCACGAAGCCGCCGCCCGGCCCCATGACGATGCCGAGCCCGCCGCGCCCGCCCGCCATCAGCGGCAGCCCGGCGCAGACCAGGACGACGAACAGGGCGAGCGCCGCCCCGCCGCGCACCGCGCCGGCCAGGGCGCCGGCGAGCATCACCCCCATCGACTGCGCGGTGATCGGCACGCCGACGACCGGAAGCGTCACGGGCGGGAACAGGCCGAGCGCGGCCGTGAGGGCGGCGAAGAGCGCGACGAAGACGATGTCACGGGTCGACATGGGGGTCCTTGGAGAGCCTCGTTCGAGGGGAGGGGGGGCGGCCGTCGGTTCCGTCCGGGTCGTAGGAGCGCGCATCGATCGCCGCCGCGATGTCGTCGCTCATCTTCAGCATCCGCACCACGACCGGGACGGTCAGCGCCACGAGGCTGCGCTCCAGGCCGCGCGCGCGCTGCGCCTCGCGCACCTCCGCGGCGATGGCGGCCAGCACCGGAATGAACCGCAGGGTCAGCGCGATGGCGAGGCCGACCTTGGCGGGGTTGACCCCGACAAACCTCAGCCAGGCGAGGCCGCGTTGCAGCGCCTCGATGAGGTCGGCGCTGCGGGTCGTCAGGGTCACGAGGCCGGCGAGCAGCACGAGCGCGGCGAGGCGGGCCGCCACCAGAAGCCCGGCGAGCCAGCCGTCGAGGGCGACCTGGACGAGGACGAGGACGGCGAGGATCCAGGCGAGCGGGCGCAATTGGTCAAGGACGAGGCGGGCCGGGATGCCGGCCATCCCGTAGAGCAGACCCGCAAGCCCGAGCGCCGCGAGCGCGAGGTCGAGCCGCGGCCATGCGAACAGCACGCTGCCGGCACCGACGAGCAGGAGGATCTTGCGCCCCGGCGGGCAGCGATGGACCGGGCTATCCCCCGGGACGTACGGGGTCACGACATCATCGCGACGTAGGCCGGCAGGGCGACCGCGGGGCGGTCGTCGATCGCGACCCGGCCGTCCTCGAACACCAGCACCCGGTCGAAATGCTCCAGGAAGGCGAGGTCGTGCGAGACTACGATCGCGCGCTGCGGCAGGGCGTCGATGGCCTGCGCGATCCGGCGCTTGTTGCGCAGGTCGAGCAGCGTCGTCGGCTCGTCGAACACGATCGCCTCGGGCGCCATCGCCAGCACGCCGGCAATCGCCAGGAGCTGCTTCTGCCCGCCGCTGAGGAGGTGGGCCGGGTGGTCGCGCAAGGGCCGCAGGTCGTAGCGGTCGAGGGCCTCGTCGACGCGCCGGCCGATCTCGTCCTTCGGCAGCCCGAGGTTCTTCAGCCCGAAGGCGAGGTCTTCCGCGACCACCGGCAGCACGATCTGGTTGTCGGGGTTCTGGAACACGAAGCCGACCTTGCGGCGCACCGCCTTGCCGTCGCGGCGCGTGTCGAGCCCGTCGACCCGCACGGTGCCGCTGTTCGGCACCAGGAGGCCGTTGAGCAGGCGCGCGAAGGTGCTCTTGCCGCTGCCGTTGGCCCCCACCACCGCGATGCGCCGCTCCGACAGGTCGAGGGTGAGGTCGCGCAGGACGGTGCGCTCCCCGAAGGCATGGCCGACCTGCCTGATCTCGATCACGACGCCACCGCTCCCGCCCCGGTCCGGGCGGGCGCCTCTTAAGCATCATTCGCCTCGAGGGTCACCGGCTCGGCGACGAAAATGATGCGGGCGCGGGCCGCGAAGCGCCGGTGCCCCGTGGCCCTGCGGCGCGCCATTCCCGGCGCCGGCCGGCAGGGGCGCCCGCGCGGTTTGGAAACCGCGCCGGGCTCCCCTATGTGACGCGGCGGCGGTGTGGTCCGCCCGAGGGGGACGGGATGACGACCGGAACGGCCTACCTTCTGGTCGATGTCGCCGGGACGGAATGCGCCCTGCCGCGCCGGGCGGTGCGGGAGATCCTGCCCCTGCCGCGCCTGTGGCGCCCGCCGGGCGCCCCCCCGACGCTCGCCGGCTTCCTCAACCTCGCGGGCGCCGCGGTGCCGGTCCTCGACCTCGCGGCGCTGTTCGGCCTCGGCCGGCCGGTCACGGCCCGCCAGGCGCTCTACCGCCACCTGGTGCTGCTCCACGGCGATTCGCCCCTGGCCCTGATGGTCGACCGCGTCGCCGACTTCGTCCGGGTCGAGCCCGAGCGGGTCCGGCCGGTAGCCGACGGGGCGACGCTGAACGGCTGCGTCGCCGCCGAGATGCGGATCGGCGACCGGCTGGTCCACGGCCTCTCGGTCGACCGCATCCTGCTCGCCGAGGAGCGCGACCGCCTGGCGGCGCAGACCCGGGAGGCGCAGGCGCGCCTCGCCGAGTGGGCGGCCTGAGCCGGATCATGCCGACCGCACGGCCGATCCCGGGGCCGGCCCCGACCGCCGACCCGGCCTTCGCGGCGCTGAAATCGCGCCTCGTCGCCCGCACCGGCCACCATTACTACGCAGACAAGGACGATCTCCTGTGGGAACGGGTCGGCCGGCGCATGCGCGTCCGGGGCGTGCCCGATCCCGCCGGCTACCTCGCGCTGCTGGAGGAATCCGAGGCCGAATGGGCGGCCCTCGAATCCGAGATCACCATCGGGGAGACGTTCTTCTTCCGCTACGCCGAGCAGTTCGCGGCCCTGCGCGGCACGATCCTGCCCGAGCGCATCGCGGCGCGCAGCAACGAGCGGCGCCTGCGGATCTGGAGCGCGGGCTGCTCGACCGGGCCGGAGACCCACTCGGTCGCGATCGTGCTGCGCGAGCTCCTCGGCGAGCGCCTGCCCGACTGGCGCATCGGGCTCACCGGCACCGACATCAACCGCGACGTGCTGGCGGTGGCGCGCCGCGCCGTCTACGGCGCCTGGGCCCTGCGCACCCTCGGGCCCGAGGAGCGCGAGCGCTACTTCCGGCCCGGGCCGCGGGAGGGCACCTTCGCGCTGCGGCCGGAATACCGGGGCCTTGCCCGGTTCGAGCCGCAGAACCTGATGAGCCTGCTCGACGGTACCGCCTCCCTGGCGCTCACCGACTACGACCTCATCCTGTGCCGCAACGTCCTGATCTACTTCCATCCGGACGTGGTGCAGGCCCTGGTGCGGGCCCTGGCGCAGCGCCTGCGGCCCGGCGGCTGGCTGCTCCTCGGCCATGCCGAGCCGAACCCGGCCTTCGCGGAGTTCCTGGAGGCGGTCGCGCTCCCGGGCACCGCCGCCTACCGGCGTCCGGGGGAGGGCGCGGTGCCGGACCTGCCGCCGCCGGCCCGTCTGGACCCGGTCCCGGATACGGTCCCGGGCCCGGAGGCGGCCTGGGCGCCGCTGCTGCCGCCGGAGTCGGCCGCCCGGGAGGTCGGGGCTGCGCCGATCCGGCTCCGCGCGCCCCTCGCCGTCCCGCCATCCGTGCCGCCCGCCGAGGGAGGGCCCCTCGCCGTCGTGCGGGCGCTCGCCGATGCCGGCGACCTCGAGGCGAGCTGGCGGGCCTGCCGGGCGGCTCTGGCCGAGGCCCCGACCGATCCGCGCCTGCGCTACTACGAAGGTCTGCTCGCCCGCGCCCGCGCCCGGCCGGACGAGGCGGAACGCGCCTTTCGCGGCGCGCTCTACCTCGATAAGGGCTTCGTCATGGCGCATTACCATCTCGGGCTGACCCTGGTCGCCGCCGGCCGCGCCGAGGCCGGCCGTCGCGCGCTGGCCAACGCCCTGCGGCTCGCCGCGACCCTGCCCGCCGACGCGGCCCTGCCGGAGGGCGACGGGCTCACCGCCGCCGAGCTGTCGGGCGCCGCCCGGCCGCTCCTCGGCGACGAGGCCGCCTGATGCCGCGGAACGCCGCCGCCGGCCCGGCCCTGCCCGGCGAGGCCGACCTCGACGCCGCCCGGATCGACGCGATCCTGGACGCCCGCACCCGCGCCCTCGCGGCCCGCGTCGCGGCGGCACCGGCGCGCCCGACCCGGGCGCTGCTGCTCTGCCGCGCCGGCACCGAGCGGGTCGGCCTGCCGCTGGAAGCGGTCGCCGAGGTGTTTCCGTTCCGGCCCTGCACCCCGGTGCCGGGGGCGCCCGCGGCGCTGATCGGCCTCACCGGGCGGGGCGGCCTCCTCGTCAGCGTTCTCGATCTCGCGACGGCGCTGGGCCAGCCGGCCGGCGGGCGCCCGGAGGCGGCCGGCGGCCACGTCGTCGTCCTGCGCCGCGACGGCCCGCGCATCGGCCTCAGGGTCGAGCGGGTGCTGGCGGTGACCGACGCGGTGGTCGAGGCCGAAGGGCTGGGCAGGCGGGCGGTGGCGGGCTATGTCGACGCCGCACCGACGGGCTCCCGTCGGGAATCGGACAAAACCGACGCGGGGTTCGCCGTGATCGACGTATCGGCCCTGCTGGCGCCGCTCCTCGCCGCCGGCCCGTCCCGGCCGGCCTGACCCCGCCCGCCATTCCAACCACAGGGAAGCCCGCGTGTCGCTCTCGATCGGGAACCGCATCCTCCTCGGCTTCTCCGCCGTCGTCCTGGTGATCGTGGCGCTCGGCGTCTACGCGGTCGGGCAGATCGGCGAGGTGCGCAACGCCACCGACATCATCGTCACCCGCGACCTGACGGTGATGCACCAGCTCGAGAACATCCGCGAGGCGCAGCGCCGGATGAGCGACCTGCGCGACGAGGCGACCACCCGCTACTACCTCCGCGCGCTCGGCCGCGAGCCGACGGCCAAGGAGGAGCCGACGGTGACCTGGCGGCGCAACGCGGCGAATGCCGAGACCGCGCTCGCCGGCGCGATCACCACCGCCAACGACTACCGGGCGCAGTCGCTCTCGGCCGACCGCGCCGCCGCCTGGCAGCGCATCGCCGAATTGCTGGTCGCGGCCGGCGCCGAATTGCGCACCACCCGCACCGCCACCGAGCGCCAGTTCGAGGCGCTCAACGCCAACGACGTGCCGGGCATCCAGGCGGCCGAGACCGCCCTCGACCAGTCGGGCGACAACTTCGTGCGCACCATGGGCAATGCCCGCGACGCCCTCGACGGGGCGATCACCGCCGGGCAGCGCCGGGTCGGGGCGATCTACGAGGAGAGCCGGCTCTCGACCCTGGTGGCGCTCGCCGTCTGCGTCGTCATGGCCCTCGTCATCACGGTGCTGATCCGCCGCTCGGTGGTCCAGCCCCTCGACGCGGTGATGGCCTTCGTCGGCAAGGTCGGGAGCGGCGACCTCACCGGGCGCATCGCCGAGACCAGCCGCGACGAGCTCGGGCGCTTGGGGGGCGTCCTCAACCAGATGGTCGAGGGCCTGCGCCAGCTCGCCAGCCAGAACCGCGCCTCGACCTCGAACCTCAACGCGGCGGCGGCCGAGATCCGCGCCTCGGCCCAGGAGCAGGCGGCGAGCGTCGAGGAGCAGTTCGCCGCCGTGCAGGAGACCGCCGCCACCGTCGACGAGATCACCCATGCGGGCGCCCAGATCGGCAAGCGGGCCCAGGAGGTCATCGCCACCGCCCAGGCCACGGCTCAGACGTCGAGCGCAGGGCTTCGCGCCGTCGACGAGACGGCGCGCGCCATGGATGCGATCCGCGAGCAGAGCGAGGCGGTGGCCGAGAACATCGTGGCGCTGAGCGAGAAGACGCAGGCCATCGGCGAGATCATCGCCACCGTCAACGACGTCTCGGAGCGCACGCATCTGCTCGCGCTCAACGCCGCCATCGAGGCGGCGGCGGCCGGCGAGAGCGGGCGCAGCTTCGCGGTGGTGGCCTCCGAGATGAAGGCGCTCGCCGACCAGGCCAAGGAGGCGACCGGCCAGGTGCGGGCGATCCTCGGCGACATCCAGCGCGGCATCAACGCCTCGGTGATGCTGACGGAGGAGGCGGTCAAGCGCGTGGCGGTGGGCAAGGAGCGCACCGACACCACCCACGCGACGATCGAGGAGATCACCGCCCGGGTGCAGGAGAGCGTGCAGACCTTCCAGCAGATCGTCGCCTCGACCAACCAGCAGCAGCTCGGCATCGAGCAGGTGATGGGCGCGCTCCAGAACATCCGCCAGGCGAGCCAGCAGACCGCCGCCGGCACCCGCCAGGTCGAGGCCGCGGCCGCCAACCTGAGTGAACTCGCCAGCGCCCTCCTGGCGCTCGCCGAGCGTTACCGGCTCTGACGCGCCCACCCGAGGAACCCGGCCCGCGCCGATGGACGACATCCGCCAGCTCCTCCTCGCGGCCTTCGACGCCGAGCACCGCGAGCACATCGCGGCGATCCGGGTCGCCCTCGCCGCGGCCGAGACCGGCCGGCCCGCGGACTGGAACGACGTGTTTCGCCGCGCCCACAGCCTGAAGGGCGCCGCCCGGGCCGTGGACCTGCCGGCGGTGGAGGAGGTCGCCCACCGGCTCGAGGCCCTGTTCGACCGGGTGGTGCAGGGTCGCCACGGCCTCGACCGGGCCACCGCCGGCGTGGTCGACCTCGCCCTCGACCGCATCGAGGGCCTGGTGGCAGGCCTCGCCGAGACGCCCGAGCCGGCGGCGCCGGCGGACGCCATCGCGGCCCTCGACGCCTGCCTGTCCGGCGCGCCGATCCCCGGGGCGGCAGAGCCCGCGGCGGCGACGGAGCAGGCGCCCGAGCCGGCGGCGCCGGCAGCTCCCCAAACGACCGCCCAGACGACCATCCAGACATCCACCCCGCAGGACGGGGCCGTCGCCTACCTGCGCATCGCCAGCGACCAGGTCGAGGCCCTGTCGAAGGCGGTGCACGACCTGAACGCGGCGCTCCAGGGCCAGGAGACCGTCGCGGCCGCGGTGGCGGGGCTCGAATCCGGTGCCCGGACCCTGCGCCGCAGCGTCGACACGGTGCAGGGCCGCACCGGCGAGATGGTGGCGCTCGCCCGCCGCCTGCGCGAGGCCGGCGATCCGGCGGGCGCCGCCCTCGACGGCTTCGTCGATCGGGTGCGCCGCCTCGACGGCGACCTGCGCGGCGTGATCCGCGGCATCTCGGGCCTTGCCCGGGTGCAGAGCCGCAGCACCGGCGTGGTCGACGGCGCGCTCCGGCGCCTGCGCGACGATTCCGACCGCCTGCTCCTCGTCCCGGCCGAGACGGTGTTCGGCGGCTACGGCCGGATGGTGCGGGAGATCGCCCGCGAGGCCGGCCTCGCCGTCGAGGTGCGCCTCCACGGCCTCGACCTCCAGGTCGATCGCGGCCTGCTCCAGGCCCTCAAGGACCCGGTGCTGCACGCGCTGCGCAACACCATCAGCCACGGGGCGGAGCCCGAGCCGGCGCGCCGCGCCGCCGGCAAGCCGGAGGCGCTCGGCGTCACCCTGTCGGTCGCCTCGAAGGGCAGCCAGCTCGTCGTGACGATCCGGGACGACGGCCGGGGGCCCGACCTCGCCCGCATCCTCGAGACCGGCCGGCGCCAGGGGCTGGTCCCGCCGGGGGCCGAGCCCACCCCCGACGAGATCCTCGACCTCGTCTTCGCGCCGGGCTTCTCCACCGCCCCCGCCGTCGACCGGATCGCCGGGCGCGGCATGGGCCTGTCGGTGGTGGCGGAGGCCGCCCGGGCGCTGCGCGGCCGCGCGACCTTGCGGGCGGCCGCGCCCCACGGCGCCGAGGTCGTGATCGCGGTGCCGCTCTCCGCCGCGCGCCAGCCGGTGCTGCTGGTCGAGGCGGCGCTGAGCCCCGGGGCGCCGCCGCAGACCTTCGGCCTGCCGAGCGGCGCCGTCGCGCAGCTCCTGCGGCTTTCCGGCCGCGACCTCGCGTCCGTGGCGGGAGAGCCGGCGGCGAGGATCAACCAGGGGGGGCGGGACGTTGTCGTGCCGCTCGTTCCCCTCGCGTCTCTCCTCGGTTCCGGTGTCGTTCCCCTTCCTCTCCATGACGGCGTGGTCCGCGCCGTGCTGCTGCGCTGCGGCGCCTCGCTCTGCGCCGTCGCGGTCGACCGGCTGCTCGACGTGCGGGTGCTCCTCGTCGGGCCGGCCCCGCCGCTCGGCGGCGATCCCGCGCTGATGTCCGGCACCGTGATGCTCGCCGACGAGACCCCCGCCCTGGTGCTCGACCCCGAGGGCCTGTGCGTCCGCGCCCGGGCCGGCGGCCTGGTGGCGGCGCCGGTCGCGGCGCCGGAGCGCCGCAAGGCGCGGGTCCGCACCGTGCTCGTCGTCGACGATTCGATCACCACCCGCACCCTCGAGAAGAGCATCCTGGAGGCGCATGGCTACCGGGTCTTCGTCTGCGTCGACGGGCAGGACGCCCTCGACCGCCTGCGCCGGGACGGCGGCGACGTCGACCTCGTTGTCGCCGACGTCGAGATGCCGCGCCTCGACGGGTTCGGCCTGCTCCAGGCGGTCAAGGCCGATCCGGGCTTGACGCGGCTGCCGGTGATCCTGATGACCTCCCGCGGCGATCCCGCCGACATCCGCCGGGGCCTCGATCTCGGGGCCGACGCCTACATCACCAAGCAGAAGTTCGACCAGCGCGAGCTTCTCGACACGATCGGTCAGCTGCTGTGAGCACCCCCGTCCGCGTCATGCTGGTGGAGGATTCGCTGGTGGTGCGCCAGCTCCTCGCCCACATCGTCAGCCGCGATCCCCGCCTCGCCCTCGTCGCCGCGGTCGATTCCGGCGAGGAGGCCCTGCGCGAGATCCACCGGGTCCAGCCCGACGTGATCTCGATGGACATCCGCCTGCCGGGCATCGACGGGCTGGAGACCACCCGGCGGATCATGGCCGAGCGCCCGACCCCGATCGTCGTCGTCGCCGACGCGATCGAGGATTCCTCGCTCAAGATCTCGATGAACGCCCTGCGGGCCGGCGCGCTCAGCGTGGTCGAGAAGCCGGTCGGCACCGGCCACCGCGCCTACGAGGCGATCGCCGACCAGATCTGCACCCAGCTGCGCATCATGAGCCAGGTGCCGGTGATCCGGCGCCGGCCGATCGGCGCCGAGCGCCTGGCCCGCTCCGACGCGCCCCGGGAGGAGTTCCGCGGGACGATTCCCGCCACCCAGGCCCCGAGCGTGCTGGCGGTGGCGGCCTCGACCGGCGGGCCGCCGGCCTTCGCCAAGCTGCTCGGCGCCCTCCCGGCGGATTTTGCCTTGCCGGTGCTCCTCGTCCAGCACATGGGCGCGGCCTTCATGGAGGGTTTCGCCGACTGGCTGAACGGCGTCGTGCCGCTCACCGTCGTCATCGCCCGCGAGGGCGTGCGGCCTCAAGGGGGCCACGTCTACGTGGCGCCGGGCGACCGCCACCTCACCCTCGGGCCCGGCGGGCTCCTCGCCCTGGTCGACGAGCCGCCGGTCGGCGGCCAGCGTCCCTCGGCGACCGTGCTGTTCCGCTCGGTCGCGCGGGCCGCCGGGCCGCGGGGCCTCGGCGTGCTCCTCACCGGCATGGGCGAGGACGGTGCCGCCGGCCTCCTCGACATGCACGTCGCGGGGGCCGCCACCATCGCCGAGCACGAGAGCTCGGCGGTCGTCTACGGCATGCCGGCGGCGGCGGTGCGCCTGCGGGCGGCGGGCCACGTGCTGCCCCTCGACCTGATCGCCCCGCGGATCCTGCGGGCGCTGCAGCCGGGTCTCGCGCCGTGACGGCCGCGCAGCCCGGGCCGCAGCCCGACGCGCGAGGGGTCTCTCGGCCGGAGGTTTCCCCACAAGGGGCTCCCGGGCCGGAGCGCCCCCCGGCGCCTGCGACCCGCATCCTCCTGGTCGAGGATTCCGAGACCCAGGCCCTGCAGCTGCGCCTCTTCCTGGAGCGCAACGGCTTCGCTGTGACGCGCCACGCCACCGCCGAGGCCGCCCTCGAGGCGATGAACCACGGCCTGCCCGACCTCGTCGTCGCCGATTACCACCTCCCCGGAATGAACGGCGACGAGCTGACCCGGCAGATGCGCCTCGCCATGCGCACCCGGGCGACGCCCGTGCTGATGCTGACCGAGGCGAGCGGCCGCGACATCGAGCGCCAGGGGCTCGAGAGCGGCGCCGACGCCTACGTACCGAAATCCGCCGACCGCGACCTCCTGCTGCTGCGCATCCGCGCGCTGCTGCGCGAGCGCGCCGCGGTGCCGGCGGGCGAGCCGGCCCGGGCGGCGAATTTCCGCCGCGCCCGCATCCTGGTCGTCGATGGCAGCGCTACCTTTCGGGCGTACCTCTCCGCCCTCCTGGCGCAGGAGGGGCACGAGGTGGTGGCCGCCGACGGGCCCGACCAGGCGATGGCGGCGTTGCAGGCCCCCGGCGAGGGCTTCGACTGCGTCACGGTCGACCTCCTGGGCACCAGCTTCGACGCCATCGCGCTCTGCCGCCGGATCGACGCCCTGCGGGGCGCCGCGACGGGGGCGGGGGCGCCGGGCTTCTCCCTCGTCGGCATCGGCTCGGCGGCGGCCTCCAGCAAGGACCTCCTGGTCGAGGCGTTCTCGGTTGGGGCCGACGACGTGGTCGCCAAGGATGTCGGCGGAAGGGATCTGGCGGGCCGGGACGGAACCGGCCCGAAGGGCGCGGATGCCGACCTCCTGGCGATCCGGGTGCGCACCCTGGTGCGCCGCAAGCTCCTGGAGGAGGACGACCGGCGGGTCGCCGAGGAGGTGCGCCGCCACGCGCTCGCCGCCGAGCGCGCCAAGGCCGAGGCGGCCGCCGCCGAGGCCAAGGCGGCGCTCGCCGGCGCGCTGGCGCAGGCCAACCACGACCTCGAACAGGCCAACCACCGCCTGAAGGACACCCAGGCCAAGCTCGTCCAGGCGGCGAAGATGGCCTCGCTCGGCGAGTTGGTCGCCGGCATCGCCCACGAGATCAACAACCCGCTCGCCTTCATCCTCGCCCACCAGGGTACGGTCGAGCGGCTGATCGGCGAGGTGGCGGCGACGATGCCGGAGGGCGATCCCTCCCGCCGCCCCCTCGACAAGGCCCGCGACCGGGTCGGCGCGATGCGGCTCGGGCTCGCCCGGATCCAGGACCTCGTCGTCAACCTGCGCAAGTTCTCGCGCCTCGACGAGGGCGAGATGCAGACCGTCAACGTGCCGGACGCGATCGAGAACGTGCTGGCGCTGATCCAGCACAAGCTCGGCACACGCATCGCCGTGCAAAAGCACCTCGCCGGCGCGCCCGAGATCCGGTGCTCGCCGGCCCTGCTCAACCAGGTGGTCATGAACATCCTCGGCAACGCCGCCGACGCGATCCCCGGCGACGGCGCGATCACGATCGAGACCGCGATCCGCGACGAGCACGACGTGATCCGGATCTGCGACACCGGCCCGGGCGTGCCGGAGGCGCTGCGCGAACGGATCTTCGAGCCGTTCTTCACGACGAAGCCCGTCGGTTCCGGCACCGGCCTCGGCCTCGCCATTGCATACAGCGTCGTGCAGGCGCATAGCGGACAGATCTCCGTGGAATCGGCGCCGGATGGAGGGGCCTGCTTCGTGATCAGCATTCCGAGGCGGGCCGCATGAGCGTGGGCATGACGACCAACGCGACGAAGCCGACCTTGCGCGGGACGATCCTGGCGGTCGACGACGAACCCGACATCTTGGTGGCCCTCGAGGATCTGCTCGAGGACGAGTACCGGGTGCTCACCACCAGCCGGCCGGCCGAGGCCCTGGAGATGATCGCGGCCGAGCCCGACATCGACGTCATCCTGTCCGACCAGCGCATGCCGGGCCTGACCGGCGACGCCCTGCTGGCGCAGGCGCGCGAGATCTCGGACGCGCAGGCGATCCTGCTCACGGGCTACGCCGACATCTCGGCGGTGGTCTCGGCACTCAACCGCGGCGGCATCACCGGCTACGTCACCAAGCCCTGGGATCCCTCGCTGCTGCGCAACGCCGTGCGGGCCGCCCACGAGCGCCACCGCCTGGCCCGCGAGCTCGCCACCGAGCGGGCGCTGCTGCGCGGCCTCCTCGACCATTCGGGCGACGCCATCGCGTTCAAGGACGCGCAAGGCCGCTTCCTGCGGCTCAACTCCCGCATGGCGACCCGCCTCGGCGCGCCCTCGTCCGAGGCGTGCCTCGGCCGCCGCGAGGCGGAGGTCGCCGGCCCCGGGAGCGAGGCCGCCGAGGCCGCGGTCGCTGCCGATTTGGCGGCGATCGCCTCCGGCGCGCCGACCGAGACGATGGTGGCGAGCGGTCCCGAGGCGGCCCAGACCTGGAGCCAGGTCACCCGGGTGCCGATCCGCGACGCGGCCGGCGCGGTGGTCAACCTCGCGGTGATCGAGCGCGACGTCACCGAGCAGCGCCTGCTCGAGATGCGCCTGCGCCAGGCCGACAAGATGCAGGCGCTCGGAACCCTGGCGGGCGGCGTCGCGCACGACTTCAACAACCTGCTGACCGCGATCCTCGGCAGCCTCGAGCTCGCCCTGCCGAAGGTGGCGGGGGATGCCCGGCTGTCGCGGCTGATGACCAACGCCACCCAGGCGGCGCAGCGCGGCGCGGCGCTGACCAAGCGCCTGCTCACCTTCAGCCACCGCCGCGACCTCCAGGCCCGCGTGGTCGACGTCAACGCGGTGATTCGCGGCATGGACGACCTGCTCGGGCGCAGCCTGGGGGGCTTCGTGCAGGTCGAGCGCGCCCTCGACGACGACGTGTGGCCGGCCCGCGTCGATCCCGACCAGCTCGAACTCGCGATCCTCAACCTCTGCATCAACGGCCGCGACGCGATGCCGGAGGGTGGCGTCGTCGCGCTCTCGACCCGCAACGAAGTGGTGCGGGCGAGCGCCGATCCGAACCTGAAACCCGGCGACTACGCGGTGATCGCGATCCGCGACACCGGCACCGGCATTCCGCCCGAGATCCTCGGCCGGGTGTTCGAGCCGTTCTTCACCACCAAGGGCGTCGGTCAGGGCACGGGCCTCGGCCTTGCCATGGTGTTCGGCCTCGTGCAGCAATCCGGCGGCACGATCCGCATCGACAGCGAGGTCGGCCACGGCACCACGGTGCTGCTCTACCTGCCGCGCTCCCACGAGGCGGTCGAGCCGGTGCAGGCCGCGGGCGCCGCGCCGGCGCCGGCGCCGCGCCGGGCCCGCGTCCTGGTGGTCGACGACGACCCCCAGGTCCGCCACGTCACCGCGTCGTTCCTCAACGGCTTCGGCTACGACGAGGCCGAGGTGCCGAGCGGCGAGGCGGCCCTGGAGCGCCTCGCGGCCGAGCCGTTCGACCTCGTGGTCGCCGACCTGGCGATGCCGGGCATGAGCGGCCTCGACCTCGCCGAGGCGGTGCGGACGCACTGGCCGGCCCTGCCGTTCCTGCTCGTCACCGGCCACGCCGAGGCGGCCCGCATCCCGGCGGATTTCTCGGTGCTGGAAAAACCGTTCCCCTCCGCCGACCTGGCAGCCCGGGTCGCGGCCCTGCTCACCCAGGACGTGTGAGAGGCGCGCCGCCGGCCAATCCAGGATGGTCGATCCCGTGCGGCCGAGTGTATCGCGGGCGGCACAGCCGGCCCGGAACTGTCCGGGCGCGACTTTCATTCACGCTTGCGTCAGCGAAAGCGGCTAGATGTTGCCCGCGCGTTGCGGATCGGTCATCTCCGTCGCGCCAAAGCACTGCGCCCGCCGACGAAGAGTGTGACGCCCATGGCCCGGACGCTGAGACTGAGCACCCAAGTCGTGGTCCTGGCCGTGGCGGCCGCCGGCGCGGTCTTCGCCTACCCGTACCTGCGCCCGGCGCACCGCCAGGAGCCGATCGTGGCCTTCGCGGACGTGCCGGCGAGGCCGCAGGCCGGCAGGGCGTTCACCCTCACGGCCTCGCAGCTCGCCACGGTGTCTAGCGAGCCGGTGGTCAAGCGCCAGTTCTTCGAGGAGATCGCCACCGAGGGTAAGATCGGGGTCGACGAGTACCAGGCGACGCCGGTCTTCTCGCCCTATCCCGGCCGCGTCATCGCGATCTTCGCCCGCACCGGCGAGCAGGTGAAGCGCGGCCAGCCGCTGTTCTCGGTCCAGGCCAACGAGATGGTCCAGGCGCAGAACGACTACCTCGCCGCCCTCAACGTGCTGAACAAGAGCCGCTCGCAGCTCACCTTCGCGCAGGCCGCCGAGAAGAGGCAGCGCGACCTCTACGAGACCCGCACCACGACCCTGCGCGAGCTGCAGGTCGCCCAGAACGACCTCACGTCGGCCACCAACGACAACCGCACCGCCGAGGTCGGGCTCGAGGCGGTGCGCAACCGCCTTCGCATCCTCGGGCTTCGCGACGAGGAGATGGCGGCCCTCTCGAAGGGCTCGGCGATCAACCCCGACACCCCGATCAACGCGCCGCTCAGCGGCACCATCATCCAGCGCAAGATCGGCCCGGGCCAGTATGTCGGGTCGAGCGGCGAGCCGTCCTACATCATCGGCGATCTGTCGAAGGTCTGGCTCATCGCGCAGCTGCGCGAGGCCGACGCCGCCAAGGTCGAGATCGGCGAGAAGATCACCTTCCAGGTGCCCGCCCACCCCGACAAGACCTTCGAGGGACGGATCAACTTCATCGGCACTTCCGTCGATCCGGCGACGCGGCGCATCACCGTGCGGGCCGAGATCGGCAACAAGGACGGCCTGCTCAAGCCGGAAATGTACGCCAGCGTGCGCATCATCAACGAGCGCGAGAACCTGTCCCACGCCGTGCCCCGCGCCGCGGTGATCCTCGAGGGCAACAAGGCCAGCGTCTGGGTGCTGCGGGCCGACAACTCGGTCGAGAACCGGCCGGTCCGGGCCGGCATCGTCGAGGGCTCCACCGTCGAGATCCTCGACGGGCTGCGGGAAGGCGAGCGGGTGATCTCCCGCGGCTCGCTCTTCATCGACCGGATGTCGACCCAGAGCTGACGCGCCCCCACCTCATCGATCCCGCATACCCGGATAAACGGCCATGACCGGCATCGTCGGCCTCGCCCTGCGCCAGCGCGCCCTCGTCGTCCTGGCCTTCGTGGCCCTGATGCTCGGCGGGCTCGCGGCGTTCCAGAGCCTCAACATCGAGGCCTATCCCGACCCGACGCCGCCGATGGTGAACGTCATCACCCAGGCGCCGGGCCTCTCGGGCGAGGAGATCGAGCGCTACATCACGGTGCCGATCGAGGTCATCACCTCGGGGCTGCCCGACCTCAAGCAGGTCCGCACCGTCTCGCTCTACGGCCTGTCCGACGTGAAGCTGCAATTCGGCTTCGCCAACAGCTACCGCGAGGCCGAGCAGCAGGTGCTCAATCGCCTCGCCCAGCTCGACACCCTGCCGAACGGCGCCAAGCCGACGATCTCGCCGGTGAGCCCGATCGGCGAGATCTTCCGCTACAAGCTCGTCGCGCCGGACGGCTACAGCGTCCTCGACCTGAAGACGCTGCAGGACTGGGTGCTGCGCAAGCGCTTCCGCGCCGTGCCGGGCGTCATCGACGTGATCGGCTGGGGCGGCAAGACCAAGACCTTCGAGATCGGCGTCGACCTCGACCGGCTGATGGCCCACGGGCTCACCCTGTCGGGCGTGGTCAAGACCCTCAACGACAGCAACCTCAACGTCGGCGGCAACCGCATCACGCTCGGGAGCCAGTCGGCGGTGGTGCGCGGCGTCGGCCTGATCCGCTCGGTCGACGACATCGGCGAGACGGTGCTGTCGCAATCGGGCGGCGCGCCGGTGCTGGTGAAGGACGTCGCCACCATCACCATCGGCCACCAGCCGCGGCTCGGCATCGCCGGCATGAACGAGGACGACGACATCGTCCAGGGCATCGTGCTGATGCGCCGGGGCGAGCGCTCGACCCCGTCGATCGAGGCGGTGAAGGCCGAGGTGGCGAAGATCGAGGCCGCCGGCATCCTGCCGCCGGGCGTCAGGATCGAGCGGATCTACGACCGCGCCGACCTCATCGCCGTCACCACCCACACCGTGCTGCACAACATGATGGTCGGCATCCTGCTGATCCTGGTGGTGCAGTGGCTGTTTCTCGGCAACCTGAGGAGCGCGCTCATCGTCGTCGCGACGATCCCCTTCGCGCTGTTCTTCGCCGTCATCATCCTGGTGGTGCGGGGCGAATCCGCCAACCTGCTCTCCGTCGGCGCGCTCGATTTCGGCCTGATCGTCGACGGCACGGTCATCATGGTCGAGGCGATCTTCCGCCGCCTCTCGGGCCACGGGCCGCCGCTGGCGCCGGGGCTCGCCGGGGCCAAGGGCATGCCGCGTAAGCTCGGGCTGATCGCGCTCGCCTCCTCCGACGTGAGCCGCTCGATCGTCTTTGCCGCCATCATCATCGTCACCGGCTTCCTGCCGCTGTTCACGCTGTCGGGCGTCGAGGGCAACATCTTCGGGCCGATGGCCCAGACCTACGCCTACGCGCTCCTGGGCGGCCTGATCGCCACCTTCACGGTGACGCCGGTGCTCTCGGCCTACCTGCTGCCCGACCACATCCACGAGGTCGAGACGATCCTGGTCCGCACCCTCGACCGGCTCTACCGGCCGGTGATCCGGGCGGCCTTGGCCCACCGCACCCTGACGCTGGGGCTGGCCGGTCTCATCTTCCTCGGCGTCGCCGTGGAAGGGCGCAACCTCGGCCTCGAATTCCTGCCCAAGCTGGAAGAGGGCAACCTCTGGATCCGCGCCACCATGCCGGCGACGATCTCGCTGGAGGAGGGCAACCTCTACGTCAACCGCATCCGCCGGGTGATCGCCGAGGTGCCGGAGGTCGAGCGCGTGGTCTCGCAGCACGGCCGGCCCGACGACGGCACCGACGCCGCCGGCTTCTTCAACGGCGAGTTCTTCGCGCCCCTGAAGCCCGCCGAGCAGTGGCGCGAGGGCATGTCGAAGGACGCGATGACCGGCGCCCTGCTGGAGCGGCTGCGCACCGAGTTCCCGGGCGTCGAGTTCAACCTGTCGCAGTATCTCCAGGACAACGTCGCCGAGGCGGTCTCGGGCATCAAGGGCGAGAACTCGTTCAAGGTGTTCGGGCCCGACCTGCAGAAGCTCACCGACGTGGCGCGCGAGGTCGAGGCGGTCTTGAAGCGCGTGCCCGGCGTCACCGATCTCGGCGTCTTCACCTCGCTCGGCCAGCCGACGGTGCAGATCAACGTCGACCGCATCCGGGCCGCCCGATACGGCCTGACGCCGGGCGACATCAACACCACGGTGCGCACCGCCATCGGCGGCGATTCGGCGGGCGAACTCTACGACACCGGCAGCGAGCGCCACTACCCGATCATCGTGCGGCTGGCCTCGCAGTACCGCCAGAGCGTGCGGGCCATCCGCGAGCTGCGCATCGCCGGCCAGACCCAGAGCGGGGCGAACGTCCAGATCCCGCTCAACGCCGTCGCCGACGTCGAGCTGGTGTCGGGGCCGGCCTACATCTACCGCGAGGGCCAGGAGCGCTACCTGCCGGTCAAGTTCAGCGTGCGCGACCGCGACCTCGGCAGCACGATCATCGAGGCGCGCGAGCGGGTGGCGCAGGAGGTCAAGCTGCCGCCGGACTACCGGCTCGAGCTCGTCGGCGAGTTCAACAACATGCAGGGGGCGCTCGCCCGCCTCTCGCTCACCGTGCCGCTGGCGATCCTGCTGATCGCGGTGCTGCTCTTCGTCAATTTCGGTTCGGTCGTCGACACGCTGCTCGCGCTCTCGGTGATCCCGATGGCGGTGGCCGGCGGCGTGGTGGCGCTCGCCGTCACCGAGACGCCATTCTCGGTCTCGGCGGCGATCGGCTTCATCGCGCTCCTGGGCATCGCCGTGATGGACGGCATCATCGTGCTCACCCACTACAACGGGCTCATCGCCCGCGGCGAGGCGCGGGCCGAGGCGATGCTGAAGACCTGCTATACCCAGATGCGCCCGGTGGTGATGACCTGCGTCGTCGCCGGCGTCGGCCTCCTGCCGGCGGCCTTCTCGCAGGGCGTCGGCTCGCAGGTCCAGAAGCCGCTCGCCCTGGTGGTCGTCGGCGGCATGAGTCTGGCGCCGGTCCTGATCCTGATCATCCTGCCGGTCCTGATCCTGCTGTTCTCCCGCCGTCGGCCGGCGCAGGCGCACCTCTCGGCCGAGTCGGGGGCCGCGATGCCTGCGGCGGCGATGCACTGACGGAGGGGGCCGGCGCGGTCCGCGCCGGCCACATCCCGAACGCGAGAAGGGCCGGTCCGACATCCGTCGAACCGGCCCTTTTCGTATCCGGACCAGGCCTCGCCCTCGACGCCCCGCGGCCCGGGAAGGGCCGCGGGGCGCGGTGCGACTTAGTTCTTGGCCTTGTCGACCAGGGCCTTCTCCTTGATCCACGGCATCATGCCGCGGAGGCGCTCGCCGACCTCCTCGATCGGGTGGGCGGCGTTGCGGGCGCGGGTCGCCTTGAACGAGGTCTGGTTGACCTTGTTCTCGAGCATCCAGTTGCGGGTGAAGGTGCCGTTCTGGATGTCGGTCAGCACCCGCTTCATCTCGGCCTTGGTCTCGGGCGTGATGATGCGCGGGCCGGTCACGTACTCGCCGTACTCGGCGGTGTTCGAGATCGAGTAGTTCATGTTGGCGATGCCGCCCTCGTAGATGAGGTCGACGATCAGCTTCACCTCGTGGAGGCACTCGAAATAGGCCATCTCGGGGGCGTAGCCGCCCTCGACCAGGGTCTCGAAGCCGGCCTTGATCAGCTCGACGAGGCCGCCGCAGAGCACGACCTGCTCGCCGAACAGGTCGGTCTCGCACTCTTCCTTGAAGGTGGTCTCGATGATGCCGGCGCGGCCGCCGCCATTGGCCGAGGCGTAGGACAGGCCGAGGTCGTGGGCGTTTCCGCTCGCGTCCTGGGCGATCGCGATCAGGGTCGGCACGCCGCCGCCGCGCAGGTACTCCGAGCGCACGGTGTGGCCCGGGCCCTTCGGGGCGACCATCAGCACGTCGAGGTCGGCGCGCGGCTCGATCAGGTTGAAGTGGACGTTGAGGCCGTGGGCGAACAGCAGGGCGGCGCCCTGCTTCATGTTGGCCTGCAGCGAGTCGCGGTAGATCTCGCCCTGCAGCTCGTCCGGGGTCAGCATCATGACGACGTCCGCCTGCTTGGCGGCGTCGGCCACTTCCATGACCTTGAAGCCCTCGGCCTCGGCCTTCTTGGCGCTGGCCGAGCCCTTGCGGAGCGCGATCACCACGTCCTTGACGCCGGAATCGCGCAGGTTCAGCGCGTGGGCGTGGCCCTGGCTGCCGTAGCCGACGATGACGACCTTCTTGCCCTTGATCAGATTGATGTCGGCATCACGATCGTAATAGACCCGCATGGCGGCTCCCCCTTGTGCAGATGGCGAGAATCTCGAACGCTCCGGGCGCTGGAGCGGCCGTGCGACGGGCGGCTTGTAGCGGCGTGATTCGCGTCAGGGAATAGGCGATGCGCGTCAAGCTGCACATGGCTGCCAAGTTCGGTGCGCGCGGACGGCCGGGCCGGCTGCGTCCACCGTGCGGGAAGGGCCGGTTCCGGCCGCGTTGGAGGCCGGCATGACGCAACGGGCGACGCCCGCCGAACTGGTGGAGTTCTGGCGCGGGGCCGGAATCGACCGCTGGTTCACCGCCGACCCGGCCTTCGACGACGCCTGCCGGGCCTACCGGTCGCTGCACGAGGCGGCGGCGCGCGGCGGGCTCGGGCCCTGGGAGGAGACGCCGGAGGGCGCGCTCGCCCTGGTGCTGCTCCTCGACCAGTTCCCCCGCAACCTCTTCCGCGGCACGTCCCGGGCCTGGGCGACCGACGCCGCGGCGCTGGCGGTGGCAGAGCGGGCCCTCTCCCGCGGCCACGACCGGGCGATCGAGCCGGCCTTGCGCATCTTCCTCTACATGCCGCTGACCCATGCCGAGGATCCCGGGTTGCAGGAGCGCAGCGTCGCGCTCTTTGCCGCCCTCGGCCTGCCCGTGCACCTCGCCGCGGCGATCGAGCACCGCGACCTCATCCGCCGCTTCGGCCGGTTTCCCCACCGCAACGCGGTGCTCGGCCGCCCGGAGACGGCGGCGGAGCGGGACTACCTCGCGGGGGAGGGCGCGTTCCGGGGGTAGGAGACCCGGCGCGGCCTCCTCACGCCGGCAGCGGCAGCCCCTCGCGGGCGAAGGCGCGCTGCACCGCCGGGCGCGCGGCCATGCGGCGGGCGTGATCGGTCCAGTACGGGAACTGGCGGGCCATGTCGTAGCCGAGCACCCGGCCGCGGCCCCAGGTCCAGAACACCAGCAGGTAGGGATCGGCGACGCTGTAGCGCTCGCCGGCGGCCCAGCCGCCGCGGGAGAGCCCGACCTCGATCATCGTCCACAGGTCGGCGCAGGTCTCGACGCCCTTGGCCTTCACGTCCTCGATCGCCACCTCGTCGGTGGCGTAGCGCTCGGCCCGGCGGATATGGGCGTAGGCGGGGTGGATGGTGGAGGACAGCCAGGCCAGCCATTCGGCGCACCGGGCCTCCTCGCGCGGGTCCTCCGGCCACAGGCCCGCCTGGGGATTCTTGCGCGCGATGTAGCGCAGGATCGCCGGGTTCTCGGTCAGCACCCAGTCGCCCTCGGCGAGAGCCGGCACCCGGCCCTTCTGGTTGACGGCGAGGTAGCGGCCGCCGCGCTGCTCGGCCGTGGCGAAATCGATCTTCACCGCCTCGAAGGCCGCACCGGTCTCCTCGAGGGCGATGTGGGGCGCGAGCGAGCAGGCGCCCGGCGAGTAGTAGAGCGTGAGGGTGTCGGACAAGGGGGCCTCCCGGCGCGAGCCGCCACAAGCCCCGGTCGCGAGGGGCGGTGCCTTCCTCCTTAGAGCATTGTCCGACGCAGCGGGTACCGGTTCGTCGACAGGAAATGCGGCAAGATCAAAAGCATAGAGCAGCGCCCGGCGGCGAGGCGATCGGGCTCCGCTCTAGCGCCGAGCGGCCCGCATGCGGGACCGTCTCTCGGCGCGAGGCTTCAGCGGGAGGCTTGCGGGCGAGACACCTGCGGCCGCGCCGCCATCCCGGCCTCCGGGCGGGATCGCTGCATCGCCAGCCAGGCCACCGCGCAGAGCACGATCACGCCCTGGACGGCCAGGGCTTCCCAGCTGCCGTTGAAGCCGAGCTCGGTGACGAAGTCCGGCACGCCGTCGTTGTGCACCGGCACCAGCACCTGCTCCTGCAATTCCTGGATCGCCGCGCCGACGAGGCGCAGGCCCATCACGAACAGGAAGGCCGAGGTGAGAAGGAAGACCGGGCGAAGCGGCAACCGCAGGGCCAGCCACTGCATCGCCACGAACATCGCCGCGAGCGCGAGGGCCGCCACCACGAGACCGCCGAGCAGCGAGGCGTCGAAGCCGCCGACGGTGCGGGCGAGCGCGTGAAGGAACAGAACCGTCTCGGCGCCCTCGCGAAACACCGCCAGGAAGGCGATGCCGGCGAGCGACAGCACGGTGCCGGCGCTCATCGCCCGCTCGGCCATGCGGTTGATCTCGGCCTTCCAGGCCGCCGGGTCCTGGCGCAGGAAGAGCCAGCCGCTCATCGTGAACATCAGCGCGGCAGCCACCACGATGACGCCGGCCTCGATCAGGTCGTTGTGGTTGCCGTCGAAGAAGGTCTCGAACACCCAGGCGAGGCCGAAGCTCGCCAGCACGGCGAGGCCGGCCCCGGCATAGATCGGGCGGATCTTCTCGGCCGCGCCGGCCCGGCGCAGGAAGGCCGCGAGCGCCGCCACGACCAGCATCGCTTCCAGGCCTTCGCGGAACAGGATGGTGAAGGCCTGCGCGAAGGTGGATCCGTCGGCCATGGGGTACTCCTCGTTCGGCGCAGGACAATCCGGGCTCGTCCGGACGGGCGCCGTCGCGCCGCGCATCCGGCGTCCTCTTAGGCGAGGTGGTCCCGGCTTTCAAACACAATATCCTTGTTTTGCATTGTTCTAAATTGGATCGAAACAAACGGAAACTATCGGATCTGCGCCCCGTACGACGACGATCGGTTGGTCTTCTCAAGATGATCCGGCGAAGTCTATTCGTGGCGGCGGCCTCTGCCCGAGTACCGGAGGGGCCGTCGGATCGGAGCCTCGCACCGGGCGTCGGCGGCCATCCCCAGCGCTTGCCGGGGAGCCGTGCCGGCAATCTGGACGCTCCCGCTCCGCGTCCTTACGGTTCCCTCACGCGGGATGCGTTCGACGGGGAGTGGGGTTCATGGAAGCGGGTTCGGTGAGGTCGCGCCTGATGGCGGGCGCGATGCTGGTCCTCTCGGCGACGCGGGCATTCGCGGCCGACGAGCCCTCGCGCCTCGATCAGGTCGTCGAGCGCAAGGTCCTCAACGTCTGCACGACCGGCGACTACCGCCCGTTCTCGTACCGCCCCGACGGCGCCAACGACTTCGTCGGCATCGACATCGATCTCGGGCGCTCGCTCGCCAAGTCGCTCGATGCCGAGGCGGTGTTCGTCCAGACCAAGTGGTCGAACCTCATGCCCGACTTCAAGGCCAAGTGCGACATCGCGATGAGCGGCATCTCCGTGACGCTGCCGCGCCAGCGCGAGGCCTTCTTCAGCGAGATGTACCTGGTGAACGGCAAGGCGCCGATCGTGCGCTGCGACGAGGTCGCGAAGTACCAGACGACCGACGCGATCAACCAGCCCTCCACCCGCGTCGTCGTCAATCCGGGCGGCACCAACGAGAAGTTCGCCCGCGCCAACCTGGCCAAGGCGCAGATCCAGCTCTTCCCCGACAACCGCGTGATCTGGCGGGAGATCGCCGAGAACCGCGCCGACGTGATGGTCGCCGAGTCCGTCGAGGTGAAGCTCCAGGAGACGCTGCATCCGGGCTTGTGCGCGGTGAATCCCGATCGGCCGCTCCAATACGGCGAAATGGGCTTCCTGCTGCCGCGCGGCGACACGGTGTTCAAGGCCTACGTCGACCAGTGGCTGCACCTCGCCAAGGCCACGGGCGAGTTCGATCGGATCGTCGGCGCCAACATGAAGTAAAGGACGGCCGCATTCCGGTCGCGCTCCACCCGGACCGGCGACGCGATCGCGCGCCGGGCCTTCGATCCTGCGTCGTTGCCTTCCGCAAGCCTGTGCCCCCGTCGTCGAGCCCAGCTTCCACGCACCGGTGATCGCGGTTCCGGCCGCGAGACGCCTCGCACCGACGGCGTCCCGACAAAGGCGCCGGCCCGGTCGAGGGGCCCGGCAGAGCGCTGAGTGCACCTCACAAAACTCCCGCCGCAATGTCTCTGCCACAGCAAGCCGAGGCGGTGATCGGGAGTTTTGTGAGAGACGCCAAGACGGGTCCGTGTCACCCCGGCGTTCGGGGCGTTCGGGGCGTCGGGGCGGCCCGTCCCGAGGCGCGAACGGACGAGGTCACGCCGCCTCGGGCGCCGCTCCCACCAGCTGCCGCGCCTGCAGCACCGACATCGGCTCGCCGAAGGCGAAGCCCTGCGCGTAGTCGCAGCCGATCTCGGCCAGCGCGAGCGCGTCGGCCTCCGACTCGGCGCCCTCGGCCACGATCTCGAGGCCGAGTTCCTGCGCCATGCGGACGATCGAGCGCAGGATGCCGGAGCGGCCGTTCGCCATCTGGCGCACGAAGGACTGGTCGATCTTGATCGTGTCGAAGGGGAAGCGCTGCATGTAGGTCAGCGCCGAGTAGCCGGTACCGAAATCGTCGAGGCAGAGACCCGCGCCGAGCTCGTGGATGCGGGCGAGCATCTGGGCGGCGTATTCCGGGTTCTCCATCACCAGGGCTTCGGTCAGCTCGAGCTTGAGCGAGCCGGGGACGACGCCGGTGCGGGCGAGCACGGTCTTCACGTCGTGCAGGAGGTCGTGGCGCAGGAGCTGGCGCGAGGACAGGTTGACCGAGGCGAAGATCGGCGGCTCGACCACCAGCGCCTGCTGCCAGGCGGCCAGCTCCGCGGCGGTGCGCTCGAGCGCGAAGACGCCGAGATTGACGATCAGGCCGGATTCTTCCGCGATCGGCAGGAAGACCTGGGGGACGACGCGGCCGAGCCGCGGGTGGTCCCAGCGCAGCACGGTCTCGAAGCCCGCCACGGTGCGGTCCTCCAGGCGCACGATCGGCTGGAACAGCACCTTGATCTCGTTGCGCTCCAGCGCCCGGCGCAGGTCGCTCTCCAGCATCATCCGCTCGCCGCGGTCGGAGCGCATCGTCGGGCGGTAGACCTCGATCCGGTCGCCGCCCTGGCGCTTGCCGTTGATCATCGCGAGCTCGGCGTTCTTCACCACGTCCTCGCGCTTCACCACCGCGCCCGCCTCGTGCAGGGCGACGCCGATCGAGGGCGTCAGGAAGATCTCGCGGTCGGCGTAGGTGATCGGCGTGGTGATCGCCCGGCGGATGCTGTCGGCGAACGCGATGATCCGGTCCGGGTCGCGCTCGGAGAGGAGGATGACGGCGAACTCGTCGCCGGCGATGCGGGCGAGCGTGTCCTGCGGCCGCAGCAGCCGGTTGAGGCGGCGCGACAGGGTCAGCAGGATCGAATCGCCCGCCGAGAGCCCGATCGCGTCGTTGACCTGCTTGAAGCGGTCGATGTCGACGACGAACAGGGTCGGCTTCAGGCGCGGGTCCTGGCTCGCCAGGGCGATCGCGGCGTCGAGCCGGTCGTTGAACAATTCGCGGTTGGGCAGACCGGTGAGATTGTCGTGGACCGCATCGTGGAGCAGGCGCTCCTCGGCGATCTTCGCTTCGGTCACGTCCGCGATGGTGCCGACGATGCGCACCACCTCGCCGTCGGTGCCGATCACCGGCCGTGCCTTGAGGCGGAACCAGTAATAGGGCCCTGCGGCCGAGCGCAGGCGGAAATCCTGCGAGATCCGGCCGCGGCGCTCCTCGATCACGGTGTCGAGGGCGGCCGAGTAGCGCTCGACGTCGAAGGGATGGAGCAGGGAGAGCCAGCTCGCCTGCGGCCCCTCCAGCGCCCCGCGCTTGAGACCCAACTGCCCCTCGATCTCCGGACCGGCGAAGACCCGGTCGCCCGGCACGTCCCAGTCGAAGACGACGTCGCCGGCACCCGTGAGGGCCAGCGCACGGCGCTCGGTGTCGGAGACGAGGCTGTTGCCGATCCCGCCGCCCGCGAAGGCGTGCTGGAGCACCGTGAAGCCGATCAGCATCACGATCAGCACGAGGCCGCCGATGAGGGCCGGCTGGACGAGGTCGTTGTGGAGCTGGCCGGTGATGGCAAAGCCCGCCGCCACCACCCAGGCGAGCAGCAGCAGCCAGGTCGGGATCAGCAGGATCGCCCGGTCGTAGCCGTTGTGGATGGCGAGATAGACGATGAGGAGCAGGCCGACGCCCGCCACGGTCGCCACCGAGATGCGCGCCACGCCCGCCGCCACCGGCGGGTCGATGACCGCCAGGCCCACGAGCCCGGCGAGGAACAGCAGCCAGATCAGCGCGACGTGGCTGTAGCGCACGTGCCAGCGGGCGAGGTTGAGATAGGCGAACAGGAACACCAGCAGCGTGGCGCCGAGCACGGCCTCCGCGGAGGCGCGGTAGATCCGCTCGGCCGCCTCGGTCGTCGGGAAGATCCTCTGGAAGAACCCGAAATCGATGCAGGCATAGGCCAGCACCGCCCAGGCGAGCGCGGCCGCCGCCGGGAAGATGATCGCGCCCTTGACCACGAACACGATGGTGAGGAACAGGGCGAGCAGCCCCGCGATGCCGATGATGATGCCCTTGTAGAGGGTGAGCCCGGTCGCCTTCTTGCGGTAGGCGTCCTGGTCCCAGAGGTAGACCTGCGGCACGTTGGGAGTGCGAAGCTCCGCCACGAAGGTGACGGTGGTGCCGGGATCGAGCGTGATGACGAACTGGTCGGCGTCCGGGCTCTCGTCGCGCTCGGGCCGGATGCCCTGGCTCGCCGTGATGGCGGCGATGCGCGAGCCGCCGAGATCGGGCCACACCACGCCCGAGCCGACGAGGCGGAAATGCGGGGCGACCAGCAGGCGGTCGATCTGCTCGTCGGTGTCGTTGGTGAGCGCGAACACCATCCAGTCCGGGCGGGCGCCCGTCTCGCGCGCCTTCACGGCGATGCGGCGCACGATGCCGTCCTTGCCCGGCGCGGTCGAGATCTGGATCAGGTCGCCGTCGGAGCGGTAGCGCTCGATCGCCGGGGTGAGGTCGATGGCCTGCGAGTCGAGGGTGACGCGCACGGCCTCGACCGCGCGGGCCTGCGGCGCGGCGAGGACCAGCCCGACGAGGGCGGCGAGGCAGGCGAGGACGAGTGAGTACGTGCGCAAGCTTCGGGGTCTTCCGGCCGGACGGAGGCGGCCACGGCCACGGGGCGGCATGAGGAGAGGCCGGACCGTACTGACGCCCAAGCTTGCGGGCAAGGCGGAGGTCCCGGATCTCCCCGGCCGTCCGCGAGCGCGGCCGTCGACGGGCTTCGATCGCTCCGCTTTGCGGCCAAATCAAGTTGAGGCGGTCGTTCCGCGGCGGGACGCGGCGGGCTCGGCCGCCGATACCACCTCCCAGCATTCCGGGTGGCGCATCAGCTCGGTCAGGAACGCGAAGGTCAGCGCGTGGGTCGGGCAGTTGGCCACGATGCGCCCGAGGATCGGCCGGCCGGCGAGGCTCAGGTCCCCGACGAGGTCGAGGGTCTTGTGCCGTACGGGCTCGTCGGGAAAGCGCGCCCCGCCGAGCACCCGTCCGCCGAGCAGGATCGCCACCCGCCCGGGGCGGGCGCCGCGCAGAAGCGGCTCGCGGTCGCGCGGGTGCATCCGCGCGTCGGTGTCCGGGCCGATCGGGCGGCTGTGCTCGGGCCGCGATCGGGTCGGCTCCGGCCCGTCGCCGCGCACCGTCTGGGCGTCGAAGGAGCGGGCCCAGAGCCGGTCCCGGGTCGCGGCCGGCAGGAGCGTGCGGGCGAGCCGGGTCTTGAGCAGCGTGCGCCAGATCAGCGAGGCGTTGCCGAAGCTGCGGCTCGGGGCGATCTCGGCCCGGAACGAGGCGGGATCGACCGGGCCGCCCCAGCGCAGGACGCCGAAGCCCGGCAGCCGGTCGGTGCTGACGTCGACGGCGAACCCCTCGGCCGGCTCGGCGCGCAGGAAGCCGTGCATCCCGTCGACCTGGAACGGCGCCCGGATGCGCAGGAACTCCCGCGGCCTGTCCTGCACCACCCGCCCGGCCGCGTCGATCAGCGCGCACCAGCGCGAGGCGGAGCCATCGAGGATCGGGATCTCGGTGCCCTCGACGGTCACCTCGGCGTTGTCGATGCCGGAGGCCGAGAGCGCCGCCATCAGGTGCTCGATCGTGCGCAGCTTGCGCCCGTCGGCGAGCGCCAGCGCGGTGCACATCCGGCTCGCGATCCAGGGCGCGGTGGTGGCCGGCACCGCGGGCCCGGCCCCCGGCACCGTGAAGCGGATGCCGTGGCCGGGCGGGGCGGGCGCGATCGTCACGCGGGCGACGCGGCCGGTATGCATCCCGGGCCCGCGCACCGACACGCTCCGGCCGAGCGTCGCCTCGCGCCGCATCGCGTCAGGCTCCCCGCAGCGCCTTGCCCACGGCGTCGAGGCTCTGCAGCGTCTTGATCGGCCCGATCGCCGCCAGGGTCGGGGCCCCGGCGATCAGCGCGCGGCCGGCCGCCCGCACGTCGTCGGTCGTCACGGCGTCGACCTTGGCGATCACCTCGGCGGCGGGGATCACCCGGCCCCAGGCGAGGAGCTGGCGCGCCGTGCGCTCGATGCGCCCGCCGGGGGTCTCCAGCGCCGAGAGCAGCGCGACCTTGAGCTGGGCCTTCGCCCGGGCGAGCTCGGCCTCGTCCACGGTGTCGGCGGCGTCGCGCAGGCAGGCGAGCGTCACGTCGACGAGGCCCGGCAGGTCGGCGCCCGCGGTGCCGGCACCGATGCCGAACAGGCCGCAATCGCTGAACGGCCAGTGGAAGGCGTGGATCTCGTAGGCCAGGCCCCGGGTCTCGCGCACCTCGTGCCAGAGCCGCGATGTCAGCCCGCCGCCGAGCACCTGGGCGAACAGGTGGGTGGCGTAATACTTGTCGTCGCGGAACGACAGGCCGGGCAGGCCGAGCACCAGGTTGGCCTGTTCGAGCTTGCGCTTCATCCGGCGCTCGCCGCCGCGATACTGCCCGGGCACCGCCTCGGGCGCCTCGCTGGCCGGCATCGCGCCGAAATGCTTCTCCGCCGCCGCCACGATGGCGTCGTGCTCGACCGCGCCGGCGGCGGCCAGCACCATCCGGCCCGGCGTGTACTCGCGGGCGAGATAGGCCTCGATCGCCGCGCGGTCGAAGCTCTGGATCGTCTCGGGCCGCCCGAGGATCGGCCGGCCGATCGGCTGGTCGGGGAAGGCGGCCTCCGTGAAGGCGTCGTAGACCACGTCGTCGGGGGTGTCCTCGACGGCGGCGTATTCCTGCAGGATCACGCCCTTCTCGCGGGCGAGCTCGCCGGCCTCGAAGACCGAGCGGGTCAGGATGTCGCCGAGCACGTCGAGGGCGACCTCGGCGTCCTCGCCCAGTACCCGGGCGGTGTAGCTCGTCTGCTCGACGCTGGTGGCGGCGTTGATCTCGCCGCCGACATTCTCGATGTCCTCGGCGATCTGGCGGGCCGAGCGCGTCGCCGTGCCCTTGAACGCCATGTGCTCGATGAGGTGGCTGAGCCCGTGCTCCTCGGGCCGCTCGTTGCGCGAGCCGGCCCCGACCCAGACCCCGAGGGTCGCGGTGGCGAGCCCCGGCATCGCCTCGGTGGCGACGGTGAGCCCGTTGGCAAGCCGCGTGATCTTGAGGTCCGGCGAGGCGCCGAGCGTCGCGAAATGCTGGTTCATGCGGCACTCCTCAGGATGCGGGCGCGCTCGCGGATCGCCCGCTCCACGGCCGCCTCGTCGTTCGGCAGCACGGTGAAGCGCTCGCGCCGCTCCAGGAGATCCGACAGATGCGGCGGCAGGGCCGGGCGCACGCCGGTCGCGGCCTCGACCGCATCCGGGAACTTGGCGGCATGCGCGGTGGCGAGCGCCACCACGGGGGTCGCCGGATCCTCGGCGAGGAGCCTGCGGGCGGCGCGCACGCCGATGGCGCTGTGGGGATCGATGATCTGGCCGGTGCCCTCGTAGACGTCGCGGATCTCGGCGACGACCGCGTCCTCGGGCACCGCCGCCGCGTCGAACTCGGCTCGGATCCGCCCCAGCGTCCGCTCGTCGAGGGTGAAGGCGCCGGACTGCTTGAGACCCGCCATCAGCCGGTTCACGGACGCCGCGTCGCGGTCGAGCGCCTCGAACAGCAGCCGCTCGAAGTTCGAGGAGACCTGGATGTCCATCGACGGCGAGGTGGTGGGCGCCACGCCCCGCACCTCGTAGGAGCCGGTGGCGAGCGTGCGCGCCAGGATGTCGTTGGCGTTGGTGGCGACCATCAGCCGGCCGACCGGCAGGCCCATGCGCTTGGCGGCCCAGCCGGCCAGGATGTCGCCGAAATTGCCCGTCGGCACCGAGAACGAGACCGGGCGGTGCGGGCTCCCGAGCGCCACCGCGCTGGTGAAGTAGTAGACGGCCTGCGCGGCGACCCGGGCCCAGTTGATCGAGTTGACGCCCGAGAGCCGGACCTCGTCGGCGAAGCGCGGGTGCTGGAAGAGCGCCTTCACGATCGCCTGGCAATCGTCGAACGTGCCCTCGACCGCGAGCGCGTGGATGTTGTGCGCATCCACCGTGGTCATCTGCCGGCGCTGCACCTCCGACACCCGGCCATGCGGGTAGAGGATGAACACGTCGACGTTGTCGAGGCCGCGGAACGCCTCGACGGCGGCGCTGCCGGTATCGCCCGAGGTGGCGCCCACGATGGTGGCGCGGCTGCCCTTGGCCTTCAGCGCGTGGTCCATCAGCCGGCCCAGCAGCTGCATCGCCACGTCCTTGAACGCGAGCGTCGGACCGTGATGCAGCTCGAGCAGGAAGAGGTTGTCGCCGAGCTGGGTCAGCGGGCAGACCGCCGGGTGCCGGAAGGTCGCGTAGGCCTCGTCGATCATCCGGTCGAAATCGGCCTGCGCGATCTCGCCGTCGACGAGCGGCGACAGCACGGCCTTGGCGGCCTCCGCGTAGGGGCGCCCGGCGAGACCCGCGATCGTCTCGCGGGAGATCTGCGGCCAGCTCTGCGGGATGTACAGGCCGCCGTCGCGGGCGAGGCCCGCCAGCAGCGCGTCGGTGAAGGTCAGCGGCGCGGCGGCGCCGCGGGTCGAGACATGGAGCACGGTGATCAGTCCTGAGGCTGACGCGAGGCCCTACACGAATCCGGACCGCGCGTCAGCCCGCGGGTCAGGCGCTGCTGCCGGGCGCCTTGCGCAGGCGGCAGCCGGTGATCCGCCAGGCGCCGTCCGCGTCCCGCTCCAGGGTGTAGAGCGCTTCCCAGTCGGTGCCGTCCTGGTCCTGGATCCGCACTCCCTGCGCCAGGCTCCCGTCGGGCAGTTCCTCGTCGGTACCGAACTCGAAGCGACGGTTGCGGTAGACCGCCGCGTAGGCCTGCCGGACCATGCCGACGAACAGCTCCGGCGTGCCGAAGATCGACCGGATCGCGGGAGCGGCCTGGGCGTAGGCCGTGGCCGCGTCGTCCTGCCGGAAGGCCTCCTGCTGGCGCCGGATCACCGTCCGCGCCGCCTCGCGGTCGCCGCTGCCGGCGGCGAGCGCGCCCTGGCCGACGGCCAGAAGGGTCATCAGGGCGACGAGGGTGCGCACGGGCCCTCCCGGAACACGTCGGTGGCGGATGCCGCAGCGTAGCAGGGCGATCCCGTGTGCACAACTGGAAGTCGTCATCGCGAATGATCCGGCAAATCGCCCCGATGACGTTCGACGACGAACAGTCGTGACGGCGATCAGACCCCGCTCGCCTTGCGTCCCAGCTCGACCACCCGCAGGTTGTTGGTCGTGCCCGGCTGGCCGAACGGGATGCCGGCCACCGCCACGACGAGGTCGGGCGCCTGGGCGAACCCCTCCTGCTCGGCGACCTCGGCGGCGCGCGCCACCATCGCCTCGTAGGACTCGATCTCGGGGCCGAGCACCGAATGCGCCCCCCAGTACAGGCTGAGCCGGCGCGACACCGCGGGATCGAAGGTGGCGGCGAGGATCGGCACGTTCGGGCGCTTGCGGGCGATGCGGGCCGCGGTGGTGCCGCTCGCCGTGAAGGCGACGATCGCCGCCGCCTCGATGGCGTCGGCGAGGCCGGCCGCGGCGGCCGCGACCGCGTGGGGCGGGCTGTCCTCGACCTCGGGCTCGCTCGCCCGCACCAGCGAGCGGTAGAGCCGGTGCTGCTCGGTGCGGCGGATGATGCGGTCCATCATCGCCACCGCCTCGACCGGATAGCGCCCCGCCGCCGATTCGGCCGACAGCATCACCGCGTCGGCGCCGTCATAGACCGCGGTGGCGACGTCGGACGCCTCGGCCCGGGTCGGGGCGGGCGCCGTCACCATCGTCTCGAGCATCTGGGTCGCCACGATCACCGGCTTCACTGCCCGGCGGCAGGCGCGCACCAGCTCCTTCTGGCGCCCCGGCACGTCCTCGGGCGGCAATTCCACGCCGAGGTCGCCGCGGGCCACCATCACGCCGTCGGCGATGCGGATGATGTCGTCGATGTGCTCCAGCGCCGAGGGCTTCTCGATCTTGGCGATCAGCCCGGCCCGGCCGGCGATCAGCCCGCGCGCCTCCATCACGTCGGAGGGGGTCTGGACGAAGGACAGGGCGACCCAGTCCACCCCGAGGTCGAGCCCGAAGGCGAGGTCGCGCCGGTCCTTCTCGGTCAGCGGCGAGAGGGCCAGCACCGTGCCGGGCAGGTTGACGCCCTTGCGGTTGGAGATCGGCCCGCCGACCACCACGTCGGCATCGATCGCATCGTTGTCCACCCCCGCGACCCGCACCCGCACCCGGCCGTCGTCGATCAGGAGCTCCTGGCCCGGCGCCACGGCGGCGAAGATCTCCGGATGGGGCAGGGGGATCGCGTCCGGCCCGCCCTCCCGGCCCTCGCGCACGAAGCGGATGCGGTCGCCGGTGGCGAGGTCGAGCCTGTCGCCCCGCAGGGTGCCGATGCGGATCTTCGGGCCCTGCAGGTCCTGCAGGATGCCGATCGGCCGACCGGTCTCCTGCTCGAGCGCCCGGATCGCGGCATGGACCTTGGCGTGGTCGTTGTGGGTACCGTGCGAGAAGTTGAGCCGGAAGGTGTCGACCCCGGCGAGAAAGAGGGCCTTCAGCCGCTCCGGCGTGTTGCTGGCCGGGCCGACGGTGGCGACGATCTTGGCGTGGCGGTGGCGGCGCATGGCAATCGCTCCTGGCTCGTCAGGGTTCGGGTCGTCGGGTTCAGGACTTGGTGCGGCGGTAGACGGTCGTGAAGCTGACGTTCATGCCGCCGCAATTCATGTTGTCCTCGGCGAGGAGGAAGGGCGGCAGCAGCCTGAGACGAATCCGGCAATCGCCCGGCTCGCCGGCCGTGAAGGGCAGGGTGCCCTTGTTCCCCATCGTGAAGGCGAGGGACGCCCCGCTCGGGGCCGTCGTGCCCTCGACGGTGCCGAGATTGACCGCGCCGCGGCGGACGCGATCGGGGTCGAGGGCGCCGTAGGTCGCGTCGCCCTTGACCGAAAGCGTGCCGGCGGCCTTGCCCGGCCGGATCGCCAGGGTCTGTTCCGGGGCGCTCCAGGTGCCGGTCCAGTCCGTCGGGCCGGGCGCCGGCTCCGGGGCACGCTCCACCGCGCTCGCCGGCAGCCAGCCGGCGCGCACCGCGCCGGTCCTGCCGACATAGGTCGCGCAGACGTAGCCCGGCCTCGCGGCGCCGAGGATCACGGCGTCGCCCGCCACCACGAAGGCCTTCTCGCGGCAGGCCGGATCGGCGCCGGGGCAGCCCTTGCGGTCGGACGCGCCCTGCACGAACGGCACGCGGGCCTCGCCGGCCTTGACCGTGCCGAGGCCCGGGCCGGCATCGAGCGCGCCGTAATCGAAGCAATCGCCCTCCGCGGCGAGCGCGGCTCCCTGCCCGGCGAGCCAGGCCAGGACGAACAGCCCCGCGCCCCGTCGTGTCCCGCCCCGCATCCTCGCCGTCCCTCCGTTGCGCCGAAAGCTAGGGCACCTTGGACCAAAGGAGCACCCGTCGGAGACGCAATCGCATCGTCTGCCGCGGCGCCACGCTCTTGACGCCGGTTATGCTGCAACGCACCCTGTCTCCAAGAAACGTTCCGGCGACGATACGTAGGGGGTATCGACGGTCATGCTGTTTCAGCCGCCCGTGTTCGAGACGATCTTCCGCACACCCGTCGAGCATCGTCTGGTGATCCGGGGGTCGCGCAGCCGCGGCGCCCCGCTCGACGGCGTACGCTGGTACCACGACGAGTTCGATGCCGCCGGCGCCCTGGTGGCCCGCTACGAGACCTACGACGAGACCGACGCGGCGGGCCAGGCGCGCTGCGGCTGGCGCCGCTACGATGCGGCGGGGCGCCTCGCCGCCCGCCACGAGGTGGCGATGCGCTGGTCGGCCCTCGTCGCCCTGAAGCAATCCCGGCGCAACGCCGAGATCGCGCTGCAGCGGGCCGGTATCCCGAGTTCGTCGGCGCCGCTGTCCCGCCGGGTGCTGGCGGCCTGACGCGGCCTCGCCGCTTGACCCCGGGGTCGGCACCGGCCCCGATCCCGACCATGACTTTCCCGCTTCACGTCGCCTTGCCGCTCCGAATTATCCACCCGGCCCGATAAGTCGGGCCGGGTTTGGCTGTTCGCGATCCCGTGAAGTGCTGTTGGTGCCTCCTGCCACCCGGAAGGTCTGTCCCGTCATGTTCGATACCGATGCAGTGCTGCACCTCCTGTGCGGCAAGATCTCCGCTGGAAAATCGACGCTCGCGGCCCGCCTCGCCGCCGAGCCCGCGACGATCCTGGTCCGGGAGGACCAGTGGCTCGCCGGGCTCTATCCGGGCGAACAGAACAGCCTCGCCGACTACGTCCGCAACGCCGGGCGCCTGCGCGGCGTGATGGCGCCGCACCTCGTCGCGCTGCTGCGGGCGGGGCTGTCCGTCGTGCTCGACTGTCCGGCGAACACCCCGGAGAGCCGGGCCTGGATGCGGACGATCGTCCACGAGGCGGAGGTGGCGCATCGGCTCCACTACCTCGAAGCCGACGACGCGCTGTGCAAGGCGCGCCTGCGCGCCCGCAACGCCGCCGGCACGCACGAATTCAGGGTGGACGACGCGACGTTCGACCTGTTCACCCGCTACTTCGTGCCGCCGGCCCCGGAGGAGGGGTTCGACGTGGTGCTGCACCGGCAGGAGGCGTAGGGCTCCGCTGTCGGGGCGGGCCCTCGCCTCACCCGGGCGTCAGCATCACGAAATGTCCGTCCGGGTCGCGCAGCAGGGCGGCACCGCCCGTGGCGGGCTGAGACGTCGACCCGGCCGGAACGAGCCGGCGGGCATGGGTGGCGCAGGCGGCTGCGAGAGCCTCGCCGTCGGCCATCGCGATCACCAGCCGGGTCGCCGCCACGTCGCCGACCGTGAGGTCGGAGACCGGGCGCGGATGGTCGCCGCGGTAGCACAACAGCTCGACATGCGGCGGCCGCCCGTCTGGGAAGCCCAGCCCCGTCACCTCGACGGTCGGGGCGGGGACGGCATCGAGGCGGGCCTGTTCGGGCCCGGTATTGAGCGAGCGCGACACGACCGAGAGCCCGAGGGATTCGTAGAACGCCACGCTGCGGGCGGTGTCGGCGACCGAGATCGCCGAGTGGTCGAGACCGAGGCAAGGACCCGCCGCTCCCGGCCGTCGCCACGCCTCCGGGATCGCGTCCGGCGGGAAGGCCAGGAATTCGAGCGGGTGGCCCTCGGGGTCGCGGAACTTGAACGCCGTCACGCCGCCCGAGGCGGCGGGCAGCCGCACCGGGCCGTCGGTCGAGATCGGGCGCCAGCCCGGATGCGCCGACAGGCGGGCATGGGCCGCCGCCATGTCGGCGACGATGATGGCGCAATGCTGGAACAGCGGGCTGAAGCCCGGCACCTCGCCCGGATAGGGGCGGCCGTCGGGCGCCGCCACGAGGTCGAGGCGCTGGTCGCCGAGGCGCAGGGGCACGACCCGCGCCGGCCCGGCCCCGATCGCCTCTGCGTCGCGAAAGCCGAGCGCCGCGCGGTAGAACACCGCCAGCCTCTCCGGGTCGGTGGCGTTGAGCGCGATCCGGGCGAGGCGCCGGGCTCCTTCGAGGGCGCTCACGGCGTCTGCACCCCGCGCCGGTCGAGGAAGATCGCATAGAGCGTGTGCGAGCCGCCGATGAACAGGCGGTTCTTGGTCGGGCCGCCGAAGGTGATGTTCGAGACCGGATGCGGCACCAGGATCTTGCCCATCAGCTTGCCCTCCGGGCTGATGCAATGCACCCCGTCGGCCGCGCTCGACCAGACGTTGCCGTCCTCGTCGACCCGCATCCCGTCGCAATAGCCGGGCTCGATCTTGTGGAAGATGTCGCCGCCCGACAAGGCGCCGTCGGGCGAGACGTCGAAGACGCGGATGTACTGGCGCGGATCCGGCTTCGACTGGTCGCCGGTCTCGGCGACGTAGAGCCGGCGCTCGTCGGGCGAGAAGGCGAGGCCGTTCGGCCCGTCGAAGTCGCCGGCCATCACCTGGATCTCGCCCGTCCGCGGGTCGAGGCGGTAGAGGGCGGGCGGCTGCTCGGAACGCTGCCGCCCGCCCTCGTAGTCGTTCGCGATGCCGTAGACCGGATCGCTGAACCAGATCGTCCCGTCGGACTTCACCACCACGTCGTTCGGCGAATTCAGGCGCTTGCCGGCATGGCGCTCGACCAGCGTCGTGACCGTGCCGTCGTACTCGGTGCGGGTTAGGCAGCGGCCGCGATGCGAGCAGGCGATCAGCCGGCCCTCGCGGTCCCGGGTCTGGCCGTTGGCGTAGTTCGAGGGCGCGCGGTAGACCGAGAAGCCCGCTCCCTCGATCCACCGCATCGTGCGGTTGCGCGGCAGGTCCTGGAACAGCAGGCAGTCGGCGTCGCCCATCCAGACCGGGCCCTCGATCCAGCGGAAGCCGGAACCCAGCTCCTCCAGCGGCGCGTTCGCCAGGACGTAGTGCTTGAAGCGCTCGTCGTGGATCTCGAACCCGTCCATGCGATCACCGGAACCGGCAGGCCGCGCCGGTGGTCGGCGCCGAATCGTACTGGATGATCATCAGGACCGCCGGCTCGTCCCCGACCGTGCCGGAGCGGTGGCCCGTCTTGCCGTCGCGCTCGCGGACGTTCTGGTCCTCGCCGAACGAGATCTCGCCCGGACCCATCTCGACCCGGGTGCCATCCATCGATTCGACGAACCAGCGGCCCGACAGCGGGACGATCCATTGAGGTTTCGGGTTCGGGTGCCAGTCGCCGGTCCAGCCGACGGGCTGCACGGTCACGAACACCGTGGCGCCGTCATGGGTCTTCTGCCCCTGCCATTGCGGCGGGGCCGGCGGCGACATCGACTTCTTCTCGAACTCGGTGAAGGCGCATCGCGTCTGGTGGCTGATCCCGTCCGCGTCGGCCCAGAGGTGCCAGTAGGGGACGGTGGGGCTCGCATCGCTCATCGGGCGGTCTCGCTGACGCTGTAGGGCTTCGACGAGGCGAAGGGGTGCGAGAAGAACGTCTCGACCGTCGCCGCCCCGGTGCCGAAGGTGACGAGCAGAAACCCGCCGGCGAGCGCGAGGTTCTTCCAGAAATCCCAGAAAAGCTCGCGCCCCTTGCCGCCGGACCAGAAATCGCCCGGCTTCCAGAACTGCTTCCACAGGAGCGCCGTGACGCCGCAATAGCCGGCGAGCACGAAGGCGGCGAAGCGGTCGGCGATGCCGGTGAGGACGCCGAGCGACATCACGATCTCGACGAACAGGCCGGCGAGGATCAGCGCCGTGGCGGGGGCGGTGGCATGCACCGCCTGTTTCGCCTGCCCTACCGCCCCGCGAAAATTCAGGATCTTGTCGAGGGCACTGAACGGCAGGAACAGCAACACCAAAAGGAGCCGGACCCCGAAGGCGACCGCGATGCTGAGAGATGCCATCCGTGTCCGACCCCGCCGCCCTGTTTCGCGTGTGCGAAAAGCTAAGTGGGGCGGGTCGACGTTGGCGCCAGCCCCGCCATATCCGCTTCGCACGGGCGAGCGGCCCTGCGTCATCCTGCGGCTTTCCGCAGCGGAGGGGACCCGCCGATGAGCGAGAACCGGCACTACGACGTCGTCATCGTCGGCTCGGGGCCGGGTGGCGGCACCATGGCGTGGCGGCTGGCCCAGACCGGCAAGCGCATCCTGCTGCTCGAGCGCGGCGACTACCTGCCGCGCGAGCGGGAGAACTGGGACAGCCAAGCGGTCTTCGTCGATGCCCGCTACCAGGCGCCCGAGACCTGGTACGGCGCCGACGGGTCGAGCTTCCATCCCGGCCTGCACTACTTCGTCGGCGGCAACAGCAAGGTCTACGGCTCGGTCCTGCTCCGCCTGCGCGAGAAGGATTTCGGTCAGATCCGCCACCCGGACGGTATCTCGCCGGAATGGCCGGTGAAGTACGACGTGTTCGAGCCCTACTACCAGGCGGCGGAGGAACTCTACTACGTCCATGGCCAGCGCGGCGAGGATCCGACCGAGCCGCCATCCTCGAAACCCTACGCCTACCCGCCGATCACCCACGAACCCCGGATCCAGGAGCTGTTCGACGGGCTGAAGCGCGAGGGCCATCACCCGTTCCACCTGCCGGTCGGGGTGCGGCTCGACGAGCGGGACGGCAAGCCCCTGCCGCACTCGGCCTGCATCCGCTGCGACGCCTTCGACGGCTATCCGTGCATCACCAACGGCAAGGCGGATTCGCAGGTCACCTGCGTCGATCCCGCGCTCGCGGCGCACGACAACCTCACGCTGATGACCAATTCCTACGTCGAGCGGCTCCTGACCGATCCGGCCGGCCGGACGGTCACCGGCGTCGAGGTCAAGCGCGGCGACACGACCGAGGTGTTCACCGGCGACATCGTGGTGGTGGCCTGCGGCGCGCTCTCCTCGGCGCTCCTGATGCTGCGCTCGGCCAGCGACGCCCACCCGCACGGGCTCGCCAACCGGTCGGGCCAGGTCGGCCGCAACTACATGCGGCACAACAACTCGACGGTGCTGGCGATCTCCCGCACCCCGAACCCGACCCGGTTCCAGAAGACGCTCGGCCTCAACGACTTCTACTTCGGCGCCGACGACTGGGATTACCCCCTCGGCCACATCCAGATGGTCGGCAAGTCGGACGGGGTGCAGATCCGCGGCGAGGGCCTGCCGGGCTTCCTGCAATGGTTCCCGGAAAAGCCGTTCGACTGGATCGCCGCCCATTCCCTCGATTTCTGGCTCACCACCGAGGACCTGCCGATCCCGCAGAACCGCATCTTCTACGAGAACGGCAAGGTGCGGCTCGATCTCACGCAGACCAACGAGGAGGCGTTGCACCGGCTCAAGGCCAAGCTGCGCGACCTCTGCTCCAGGCTCGAGATCCACCCGCACCTGTTCGACCGCTCGCTCTATCTCGGCAAGGACGTGCCGATCGGCGGCACCGCTCACCAGGCCGGGACCCTGCGCTTCGGCACCGACCCGGCGACCTCGGTCCTCGACCTCGACTGCAAGGCGCACGAGCTCGACAACCTCTACGTCACCGATGCGAGCTTTTTCCCGTCGATCGGCGCGGTGAACCCGACCCTGACGATCATCGCCAACTCGCTGCGGGTGGCCGACCACATCATCGGGCGGCTGGGGGCGTAGCGCCGCCCTTCTCCGGATCCTCGTCCGCACCTCACGCCCGAGGCGGGGGAGCGGATCGCGCAAGGCGGCGCGCACCGCGCGCATAGGTGGCACGCCGCGTCCCGGGCTATGACGGGGGCGCCCTCAGAGGAGCCCCCGCATGCCCCTGGACCCCACCCTGCGCGACCGCATCATCACGGCCGTGGCCGACGGCTTTTCCGAGCAGATCGCCCACACCCAGGCGCTGATGCGCTTTCCCTCGATCCGGGGCGACGAGCAGGCGATCCAGGATTTCGTCTTTCGCAGCTTTCGCGACCGCGGCTACGCCATGGACCGCTTCGCCATGGACCGGGCGCAGATCGAGGCGCATCCCGGCGGCGCCCGGTTCAGCCCCGAGCATTCCGAGGCGCCGATCGTCGTCGGCATCCACCGGCCGCGGGAGGAGCGCGGACGCTCGCTGATCCTCCAGGCCCATGTCGACGTGGTGCCGCCGGGCCCCGCCGACCTCTGGACCCATCCGGCCTTCGAGCCGGTGGTGGAGGGCGATTGGCTCTACGGCCGCGGCGGCGCCGACATGAAGGCGGGGCACGCCGCCAACCTGTTCGTCCTCGACGCGCTGCGACGCATCGGCCTCCAGCCCGCCGCGACCGTCACGCTGCAATCGGTGGTGGAGGAGGAATCGACCGGCAACGGCGCGCTGATGACCCATCTGCGCGGCTACCGCGCCGACGCGGTGCTGATCCCCGAGCCGGAGGAGGAGATGCTGGTGCGCGCCAATACGGGCGTGTTGTGGTTCCGGGTCGAGGTCCGGGGCCGCCCGGTCCATGTCCGCGAGATGGGCACCGGCGCCAACGCCATCGACGCCGCCTACCGGGTGATCGGCGCGCTGCGGGCGCTGGAGGAACGCTGGAACGCCGACAAGGCCGGGCGCCCGCACTTCGAGGGCGAGGCGCACCCGATCAACCTCAATATCGGCCGGATCGAGGGCGGCGACTGGGCCTCCTCGGTGCCGGCCTGGTGCCGGATCGATTGCCGCATCGCGCTCTATCCGGGGGTGAGCGCCGCGGAGGCCGCCCGCGAGATCGAGGCGGCGGTGGCGGCGTTCTCCCGCGACGACGCCTTCCTGTCGAACAGCCCGCCGAGCGTCAGCTTCCACGGCTTCTTCGCCGAGGGCTACGTGCTGGAGGAGGGCTCGGAGGCGGAAGCCGTGCTCGGCCGGGCGCACGAGGCGGCGACGGGGGCGGCGCTGAAGAGCTTCATGACCGCCGGCTACCTCGATACCCGGGTCCACGCCCTCTACGACCGGGTGCCGGCGCTCTGCTACGGCCCGAAGAGCGAGAACATCCACGGCTTCGACGAGCGGGTCAGCCTCGCCTCGCTCCGGCGCATCACCACCGCGATGGCGCTGTTCGTCGCCGAATGGTGCGGGACGGAAGCCGCCTGAGCGGGGCTTGCGCGACGCAGCCGGCGTTCCTTCGTCGCCACGCGGATGCGCCGTGCAGGCCGGTGATACGAAGTCCGGAAGGGATCTTCCGGACTTCGTATCACTCCTTCAATGCCGCCACGAATTCCCGCACGTTGTGGCGCATCATGTCGAGATAGGTCGTGGCCGGGCCGCCGGGCTCGGACAGGGCGTCGGAGAAGACCCGCCCGCCCGCCTTGGCGCCGCTCTCGCGGGCGACCTGCTGCATCAGCCGCGGATCGGAGACGTTCTCGAGGAAGACCGCCGGGATCCTGTCGCGGCGCACCTGCCTGACGATGGCGGCGACGTCGCGGGCGGTGGCCTCGCTCTGGCTCGACACCCCCTGCGGGGCGAGGAAGCGCAGGCCGTAGGCCTTGGCGAAATAGCCGAAGGCGTCGTGGGTCGTGACGATGCGCCGGCGCGCCTCGGGGATCGCCGTCAGCGCGGTGCGGATCTCGGCGTCGAGGGCGTCGAGCTGCGCCAGATAGGCCGTGGCGTTGGCCGCATAGGCCGCCTTGCCGGCCGGATCGGCCGCCGAGAGGCCGTCGCGGATCGCCGCGACGTAGCGCTTGGCGTTGGCGACGTTCTGCCAGGCATGGGGATCGACGGCGTGGTCGTGCGCGTGGGAATGGTCCTGCGCGCCCTCGTCCTCCTCGATCGGGACCACCCCCCTGGCGGCGACCACGACCGTGGCCTTCGTGCCCGACGCCTTGATCAGGCGGTCGATCCAGCCCTCGAAGCCGAGGCCGTTGACCACGACGAGGCGGGCGGCCGCCACCGCCTGCGCGTCGGCCGGGGCTGGCACGAAGCTGTGGGCGTCGCCGTTCGGCCCGACCAGGGTGGTGACCGCGACCCGCTCGCCGCCGACCTGGCGCACGAGGTCGCCGAGGATCGAGAAGGTCGCCACGACCCGGGTCGGCTCCGCTTTTCCGGGATCCGTCTTCGCGGGTTCGCCCGCCGCCGAGGCGGCGCCGGCGGTCTGTGCCCCGGCGGGCGCTCCCCACCCCAGGACCAGCGCCAGCAGCAGCATCGCGAACCTCACCCCACGCATCGCATCGTTCCCTCGCTCGATCCCGCGCACCCCCTAGGCCGGCGGGTCCGAAATTGCAACATTGTTACATTCGTGGAGCGCGCCGGAGACCGGCCAGCCCTTGCCCTGTAGCGAGGACGGGCCGGCCCGGTGCGTCCAGGGTGCGCGGGTCACGCCGTTCCTGCCCGCTCCCGCTCGGACGGTGTCACCGGCCCGCCGCCCTCCCGCCGGAGCCTCGCGGAGACCGGCGGTTAGGTCTTCCTTAACCATGACTGGCGATGGTCCGCTCAACTGAACCATGAGGAGGTCGGGATGGATCACATCGAGACCAGAATCCGCGAGCGCGCCTACGCCCTGTGGGAGCGCGACGGCCGCCTTGACGGCCGCGACGCACATTACTGGACCCTGGCCGAGCAGGAGCTGCGCGGCGCGAGCGCGGCGCCGGAGAGCGACGCCGCGCGAGTTTCCGTTGCAGAAGCCCCCGCCGCGGAGGCGCCCGTGACCGAGGCCGCCGCCAAGCCGGTCCGCAAGCCGGCGGCCCGCAAGCCCGCCGCCCGGAAGGCCGCGGCCGAGACCCCCGCCGCCAAGGCGGTGGTGAAGGCGGTGGCCGACATGGCCGACATGGCCGAGGCGGTGGCGAAGCCCGCCCCGCGCCGGCGCCGTCCCGCCGCGGAAGCCGTCACCACCCACTGAGGGGGAACGCGCTCGATCGGTTTCGCGGGACGCGGGGCCGGCGGCGCACGGCGCGTCCGGTTCTCCCTCCTTCGCGTCTCAGCCCCTTCCGCCCTGCGGGAGGGGCTTTTCGTCGTGGACCGGCCGGGCCGGTGCCGCGCCGCGCCGGAGCAGGCGCCACAGCGCCGCGACCAGGGCGACGTCGAGCAGGGCGAGGACCGCCAGGACCGCCAGCGTCGCGTCGGCCCCGCGCTGGGCGATCAGCCAGGCGGCGCCCGAGGGTGCGAGCGCCTGCGCAGCGAGGCTCGGCTTCGCGATCCGGCCGAGGAGCGCGGCGTAGCGCTCGGGCCCGAACAGGACGAGGGGCAGGGTGCCGCGGGCGATCGAGTAGAGTCCGTTGCCGGCGCCGTAGACCACCAGCACCAGGCCGGGCGCGAGCAGGCCGCCCCACAGCAGGATGAGGCCGAGTGCCATCAAGCCGACCGCCGCGGTCAGCGTCCAGATCGGGTGGTGGCGGCTGCGGTTGGCGACCTCGAGGAGCCGCGCGCCCACCTGCGACGGGCCGATCAGGGTGCCGAGGGAGACGGCCGCCGCCAGGGTCAGGCCCCGGTCCTGGAGCAGCGTCAGCAGGTGGACCGACATCACCGAGGCGACGACGCTGGTGCAGGTCGCCACCGCGGCGAGCACCAGGAAGGTCGACCGCTCCCCGGGCGCGAGGGCGACGTCGGCCCGGGTGCCGGGAGCCGGGGGCGGCCGCGGCGTCGCCCGCGGGACCAGGGCGAGGATCAGCGGCACCGACAGGACGACCTGCAGGGCGGCATAGGTCAGGCAGGTGCCGCGCCAGCCGAGATGCGCCAGCAGGAAGGCCGAGAGCGGCCAGCACACCGTGCTGGCGAAGCCGCCCCACAGGGTCAGTGCCGTGATCGACGGCCGGGCATCGGCCCCGTAGAGCCGCCCGAGGGTGGCGAAGGCCGCGTCGTAGAGCCCCGACCCCATGCCGAGCCCGATCACCAACCAGGCGAGGCCGAAGACCGGCAGGTTCGGCGCCGCCGCCAGGAGCGTCAGCCCGGCGGCGAAGAGGCCGGACGACACCGCCAGCACCGGCCGGCCGCCGTGGCGCCCGATCAGCCGTCCGGCGAGCGGCGCGACGGCGCCCGCCGCCAGCATGCCGGCGGTGAGGCTGCCGAAGATCCACGGCAGCGGCCAGCTGGTCTCCGCCGCGATCGACGGGCCGAGCACCGTCAGCAGGTAGTAGCTGCAGCCCCAGGCGAAGATCTGCGTCACGCCCAGAGCCGAGATGACCGGCCAGCGCCGCGGCGCGCTCACGGCGTCCGTCCCCCGTCCGGGCCCGGCATGCATTCGGTGACGGGGTCCATGGCGGCGGCCTCCCGGCGCGGGCGGGCCCTCGCGTCCGGCCTCCTCGTCCCGCATCCTTTGCCAATCTCTAACGACTTCGCGGGACACTCGTCCACAGGGTCGTGCGGGCTTGTGGAACATCCCCGGAACGCCCATCTAAGATGCTGATTTGCTTCGTCTTCCGCGTTCGTCGGCCCCGCCCTTCAGGCTGGTGCTCGAAGGCGAAATCGGCTAAGCCTGCCGGCAACGAGATGTGAGCCCGCGCGGGCCGCGACGAGAGACAGACCTTGGCAGAGAACGACCCGACCGGCGCTCCCCCGCCCGCGACCGACATCAAGCCCGTCTCGATCACCGACGAGATGCGCCAGTCCTACCTGGCCTACGCGATGAGCGTCATCGTCAGCCGGGCGCTGCCGGACGCGCGCGACGGCCTGAAGCCGGTGCATCGCCGCATCCTGTACTCCATGTACGAGAACGGCTACCTGCCGGACCGCAAGTACGTGAAGTCGGCGCGCATCGTCGGCGACGTGATGGGTCAGTACCACCCGCACGGCGACCAATCGATCTACGACGCCCTCGTCCGCATGGCGCAGGACTTCGCCATGCGGCTGATGCTGGTCGACGGCCAGGGCAATTTCGGCTCGGTCGACGGCGACCCGCCGGCGGCGATGCGCTACACCGAATCGCGCTTGGCCAAGCCCGCGATGTCGCTCCTCGAGGACATCGACAAGAACACCGTCGACTTCAACCCGAACTACGACGAGTCGAAGGACGAGCCGGCGGTCCTGCCCGCCCGCTTCCCCAACCTCCTCGTCAACGGCGCCGGCGGCATCGCGGTCGGCATGGCGACCAACATCCCGCCGCATAACCTTGGCGAGGTGATCGACGGCTGCATCGCGCTCATCGACGACCCGGCGCTGACGATCGAGGGCCTGAACGACATCATCCCGGGCCCTGATTTCCCGACCGGCGGCGCGATCCTCGGGCGCTCGGGCACCCGCTCGGCCTACATGACCGGCCGCGGCTCGGTGATCATGCGGGCGAAGTCCCACATCGAGGAGCTGCGCAAGGAGCGCGAGGCGCTGATCTTCACCGAGATCCCGTATCAGGTGAACAAGGCCTCGCTGGTCGAGAAGATCGCCGACCTCGTGCGCGAGAAGCGCGTCGAGGGCATCGCAGATCTTCGCGACGAATCCGACCGCGACGGCATGCGCATCGTCGTCGAGCTGAAGCGCGACGCCGTCGCCGACGTGGTCCTGAACCAGCTCTACCGCTACACCCCGCTGCAGACGAGCTTCGGCTGCAACATGGTGGCGCTGAACGGCGGCCGGCCCGAGCTCCTCAACATCAAGGACCTGATCCAGGCCTTCATCGACTTCCGCGAGGAGGTCGTGTCGCGCCGCACCAAGTTCCTGTTGAACAAGGCGCGCGAGCGGGCCCACGTCTTGTGCGGTCTCGCCATCGCGGTCGCCAACATCGACGAGGTGATCCGGCTGATCCGCACCTCGCCGGATCCGAACTCGGCCCGCGAGGCCCTGATGTCCCGCGACTGGCCGGCCGAGGACATCGCGCCGCTGATCGCGCTCGTCGACGACCCGCGCCACCGCCTGCGCGAGGACGGCACCTACCGCCTGTCCGAGACCCAGGCCCGCGCCATCCTCGATCTGCGCCTGCAGCGCCTGACCGCGCTCGGCCGCGACGAGATCGGCGACGAGCTGAAGCGCCTCGCCGACGAGATCGCCGACTACCTCGACATCCTGCGCTCGCGCGCCCGCATCATGGGCATCGTCAAGCACGAACTGGCGGAAGTCCGGGCCGAGTACGCGACCCCGCGCAGGACCGAGATCCTCGACTGGGATTCGAGCGTCGAGGACGAGGACCTGATCCAGCGCGAGGACATGGTCGTGACCGTGTCGCACGCCGGCTACATCAAGCGCGTCCCGCTCTCGACCTACCGGGCCCAGCGCCGCGGCGGCAAGGGCCGGGCCGGCATGTCGATGCGCGACGAGGATTTCGTCACCCGCCTCTTCGTTGCCAACACCCACACGCCGGTACTGTTCTTCTCCTCGCAGGGCCAAGCCTACAAGGAGAAGGTGTGGCGGCTGCCGCTCGCGGCGCCGAACGCGCGCGGCAAGGCGCTCGTCAACATCCTGCCCCTCGACCAGGGCAAGGAGCGCATCACCACCATCATGCCGCTGCCCGAGGACGAGGCGTCCTGGGAAACCCTCGACGTGATGTTCGCCACGGCATCCGGCAGCGTGCGGCGCAACAAGCTGTCCGACTTCGTGCAGGTGAACCGCAACGGCAAGATCGCGATGAAGCTCGACGAGGGCGACCACATCGTCCACGTCGAGATCTGCACCGAGGCCGACGACGTGCTGCTGACCACCGGCGCGGGCCAGTGCATCCGCTTCCCGGTCACCGACGTGCGGGTGTTCAAGGGACGCGACTCGACCGGCGTGCGCGGCATCAACCTCGCCAAGGGCGATCGCATCATCTCGATGACGATCCTGCGCCACTTCGAGGCCTCGCCCGAGGAGCGCCAGGCCTACCTCAAGCGCGCCAACGCCGACCGGCGCGCCACCGGCGAGGCGATAGAGCTGCCCGCCGCGCCCGAGCCGGAGGCCGAGGAGAACGCCGCCGCGATCGACCTCGACCAGGACCGCTACATCGCCATGGGGGCGGCGGAGCAGTTCGTCCTCACCCTGTCGGAGCGCGGCTTCGGCAAGCGCACCTCGTCCTTCGAGTACCGGATCTCGGGCCGGGGCGGTAAGGGCATCAAGGCGATGGAGGTCAATGCCCGCAACGGCACCCTCGTCGCCTCGTTCCCGGTCGAGACCAGCGACCAGATCATGCTGGTGACGGATGCCGGCAAGCTGATCCGCGTGCCCGTCGACGACATCCGGGTCGTCGGCCGCGCCTCGCAGGGCGTCACGGTGTTCAACACCGACAAGACCGAGAAGGTGGTGTCGGTCGAGCACATCGAGGGCGAAGGCGAGGCGGAAGCCGACGTCGAGGGCGAGGCCGGGGAGGGCGAGGAGGCCTGATCGGGGCTTCCATCGCGCAGGATGAGGCGACGCCGCGTCCGCCAGGGTCGTCCCTGCGGGCGCGGCGTTCTTCGTTCCGTAGGCTTGGTTCCCCAAGCCTCGGTCCCCAAGCCTCGGTCCCCACGTTTCGATCCCACGCCCGCACGGGATCCCGCACCCCGGACCCGCCCGGGGAAGGGGGTCGCAGGCCGCCCCGGGGCATCGCGGGCGGGCGTCGCGGCGAGCCAAGCGAGTGTCGCTGGCGTGGCAGCGGGGCGGGGGGACGGCGGCGATAGTCGGGGCACCAGGATTGGCTTTCGGAGGCCACCGATGCTCGACGTGACGCCGACCCCCTTGCAGCGCCTCCTGCGGGAGCGCCGTCGCGGCTACAGCCTGCCGGCCGCGTTCTACGTCAGCCCGGAGGTCTTCCAGGCCGACATGGACGTCATCTTCGGCCGGCACTGGATCTATGTCGGCGTCGCCCCCGACGTGCCGGAGGCCGGCGACGTCATGGTGGTCGATATCGGCACCACCTCGGTGGCGATCGTGCGCGACGACGACAACGAGATCCGCGCCTTCCACAACGTCTGCCGGCACCGCGGCGCGCGTCTCGTCCACGAGGAGAAGTCGACGGTCGGCAACCTCGTCTGCCGCTACCATTCCTGGACCTACGACCTGACCGGCGACCTCGTCCACGCCGACCACATGGGGCCCGACTTCAAGAAGGGCTGCCACGGCCTCAAGCCGGTCCACATCCGCTCGCTCGCCGGCCTGCTGTTCATCTGCCTCGCCGACGAGCCGCCGGCGGATTTCGACGAGATGTCGGCCCGGCTCACCCCCTACATCGCGCCCCACGCGATCGAGAACACCAAGGTCGCGTTCCAGAAGGACATCATCGAGCCCGGCAACTGGAAGCTCACGATGGAGAACAACCGCGAGTGCTACCATTGCGGCGGCAACCATCCCGAGCTGACCGTGCCGCTCTTCGCCTACGGCTTCGGCTTCGCCCCCGAGGAGATGAGCGAGCATGACCGTGCCGAGGCCGAGCGCTACGGCTGCCTGCTCAAGACCCGGCACGCCGAGTGGGAGGCCGACGGCCTGCCCTCGCGCGAGATCGACGAACTCGACACGATGATCTCGGGCTTCCGCACCGAGCGGCTGCCGCTCGACGGCGAGGGCGAGTCCCACACCCTCGACACCAAGGCGGCCTGCAGGAAGCTGCTCGGGACGCTCACCAACGCCAAGCTCGGCGGCCTGTCGGTCTGGACCCAGCCGAATTCCTGGCACCACTTCCTCGGCGACCACATCGTCACCTTCTCGGTGCTGCCGCTCGACGCCGAGCGCTCGCTCTTGCGCACCAAGTGGCTGGTCCACAAGGACGCGGTCGAGGGCGTCGATTACGACCTCGCCAACCTGACCGGCGTCTGGGAGGCCACCAACGACCAGGACAGCGAGCTCGTCGGCATCTGCCAGCAGGGCGTGAAGAGCCCGGCCTACGAGCCCGGGCCCTACTCGCCCAACACCGAGATGCTCGTCGAGAAGTTCTGCAACTGGTACGTCGGCCGCATGGCCGCGCATCTCGAGCGCTGACGATGGCGTCCGCCCCCGCCCCGCGCGAACCGGCCGCCGCGCGCCTCGCCGCCAGCTCCCCCTGGGACGCGGAGGCCGACGACACCCTGGTCTGCCTCGCCGTGCGCCAGGAGACGCACGACGTGAAGACCTTCGTGCTCGCCGCGCCGGAGCCCCGGCGCTACGCCTACGCGCCGGGCCAGTTCCTGACCTTCGCCTTCGAGATCGGCGGCGAGACGGTGCATCGCTGCTACACCCTCTCCTCGGCGCCGACCCGGCCGCACGCCGTGTCGATCACCGTGAAGCGCGTGCCGGGCGGGCCGGTCTCGAACTGGCTGCACGATACCCTGAAGCCCGGCGACACCGTGCGGGCGCTCGGGCCGATGGGCGAGTTCACCTGCTTTGCCCACCCGGCGCAGAAGTACCTGCTGCTCTCGGGCGGCAGCGGCGTCACCCCGATGATGGCGATGGCGCGCACCTTCCACGATCTCGGCGAGAGCCGCGACGTTGCCTTCGTCCACTCCGCCCGCACGCCCGCCGACATCGTCTTCCGCGGCGAACTGGAGACGATGGCCCGCCTCGACCCGGCCTTCCGCGTCCACGCGATCTGCGAGGCCGACGCGCCGGACGAGGCGTGGGCCGGACCGAAGGGGCGGCTGTCGCCGGCGATCCTGCGCGAGGCGGTGCCGGACTTCCTCGAGCGCGAGGTCTTCGTCTGCGGTCCCGCCCCCTACATGGCGGCGGTCCGGGCGATGCTCTCCGAGGCCGGCTTCGACATGGCCCGCCACCACGAGGAGAGCTTCGACTTCGGCGCCCTGCCCGAGGCCGACCGCGCGGCGGCGGCGCAGGCCGAGCAGGCCCTCGACGCCGAGGGCCAGGACCAGCCCCTTGCCGCGCCGGTGACCCGAACCTTCCGGGTCGAGTTCGCCAAGACCCGCCGGGTGCTCGACTGCCCGGAGGATTCGACGGTGCTCGACGCCGCCCGCAGGGCCGGGATCCGGCTGCCCTCGTCCTGCGCCAAGGGCCTGTGCGGCACCTGCAAGTCCAAGGTCACCTCGGGCACGGTCGCGATGGCCCATGCGGGCGGCATCCGCCAGCGCGAGATCGACGCCGGCATGGCGCTGCTGTGCTGCTCCAAGCCCACGAGCGACCTCGTCGTCGAACGCTGAGGGCGGGCGCCGGCCCGCGCCGCGCCCGGTTCCCTGCCGCGAGCCCACATTCCTCGCCCAAAAACTCCTCGCTAGAGCCTTCGGGAGTCGTCTCGTGATCGCCAATGCCGACGCGCTTCTGAAGCCCCTCACCATCAAGGGCCTCACCATCCGCAACCGGGTGATGTCCACCAGCCACGCGCCGGGCTACGGCCGGGACGGCAAGCCGCAGGAGCGCTACCAGCTCTACCACGCCGAGAAGGCGAAGGGCGGCATCGGGCTCACCATGTTCGGCGGCTCGTCCTCGGTCGCGCCCGACAGCCCGGCCGCGCCCTGGAACCAGATCTCGGTCGCCGACGATTCGGTGATCCCGTATTTCCGCCAGTTCGCCGACCGGGTGCACGAGCACGGCGGCAAGCTGATGATCCAGCTCACCCATATGGGCCGGCGCACCAAGTGGGATACCGAGCACTGGCTCCCCACGGTCTCTCCCTCGCCCCGGCGCGAGCCGGCCTCCCGCACCCTCCCCAAGGAGATGGAGGAGGAGGACATCGCCCGGGTGGTAAAGAGCTTCGCGCAGGCCGCGCGCCGCTGCCGCGAGGGCGGGCTCGACGGTTGCGAGGTCTCGGCGGCCCACGGCCACCTGATCGACCAGTTCTGGTCGCCCAGCGTCAACCAGCGCACCGACAAGTACGGCGGCAGCCTGGAGAACCGGATGCGCTTCGGCATCGAGGTGCTGGAGGCGATGCGGGCCGAGGCCGGCGACGACTACGTCATCGGCATCCGCATGTCCGGCGACGAGATGATCGCCGACGGCCTCAGCCAGGAGGATTGCCTGGCGATCGCCACCGAGTACGCCAGGCGCGGCCTCGTCGACTTCCTCAACGTGCTCGGCGGCCAGGCGCGCGACCACATCGCCCACGCGATCTCGCTGCCCAACATGTCGTTCCCGGTGGCGCCGTTCCTGTTCCTGCCGAGCGCGATCAAGCGCGAGGTCGACGTGCCGGTGTTCCATGCCCAGCGCGTCACCGATCTGGCCACCGCGGCCCGCGCCGTCGCCGACGGCCACGTCGACATGGTGGCGATGACCCGCGCCCACATCGCCGACCCGCATCTGGTGAAGAAGCTCTCCGAGGGGCGGGCCGACGACATCCGCCAATGCGTGGGTGCGGGCTACTGCATCGACCGGATCTATGTCGGCGGCGACGCGCTCTGCATCCAGAACGCCGCCACCGGCCGCGAGGCGACGATGCCGCACGAGATCCGCAAGGCGGATGTGCGCCGGCGCGTCGTGGTGGTCGGTGCCGGGCCCGGCGGGCTCGAGGCGGCCCGGGTCTGCGCCGAGCGCGGCCATGCCGTGGTGCTGTTCGAGAAGAGCGGCCAGGCCGGCGGCCAGATCGGGCTCGCGGCCAAGGCCGGCTGGCGCGAGGCGATGTCGGGCATTCCGCGCTGGCTCGTCGCGCAGGTCACGAAGCTCGGGGTGGACCTGCGGCTCAACACCGAGGCGACCGAGGCGGCGGTGCTCGCCGAGAAGCCCGACGTCGTCATCGTGGCGACCGGCGGCACCCCGTTCCGCGGCCACGCCAAGGGGGCCGAGCAGCACGCCGTCACCACCGCCGAGGTGCTGTCGGGCGCGGTCGAGCCGACCGGCTCGGTCCTGCTCTACGACGAGATGGGCCAGCACAACGCCTCGTCGGTGGCCGAACTTCTCGCCAAGCGCGGCTGCCTCGTCGAGGTCGCCACCCACGACCGGATGGTGGCCGAGGAGGTCGGCACCACCAACCAGCCGATCCACCTGCGCGAGCTCTACAAGCTCGGCGTCGTGATGACGCCGAACATGGAGCTGATCGAGATCTACCCCGAGGGCAACCGCTTCGTCGCGGCACTCCGCAACACCATGACGGATGCCGAGGAGGAGCGCCTCGTCGACCGGATCGTGGTCGATCACGGCACGCTGCCGGTGGAGGGGCTCTACCGGGCGCTGAAGGCCTCGTCCGTCAATCGCGGCCAGACCGACCAGGACGCGATGCTGCGCGGCGAGCCCCAGCCCTACGACCTCTCCCGGGGCTACGCCCTGTACCGGATCGGCGACGCGGTGGCCGGCCGCAACATCCATGCGGCGATCTACGACGCCTTGAGGCTGTGCAAGGACCTCTGACGCCGCTCGGCTCCCGCTCACCCCGATCCCGCCGCCCGCTCCCGGACGACATGGCATGACCGGCCCCGTCTCGTTGACCACGGTGTTTCCCGGCCTCGTCTGGGCGATGGCGGCGCTCGCCCTCGTCCAGGTCCTGCGCCGCGCCGCCCTCTGGCGGGCCGGGGCCGCCGCCTCCGTGCCGTGGCTCTCCGGCCTCGCCAGCCTGCCGCGGCGCTACCTCGTCGACGTCCACCACGTCGTCGCGCGGGACGGCTACGCCTCGCGGATGCACGCGGTGGTGGCCGGCGGGATGCTGGCGGCCTCGCTCCTGACGGCGCTCGCGATCCTGCCGCCCCTCGGCGGCTTCCGGCCCTACTGGGGCGTCGTCGCGGCGGCCTTCGGGGTCATGGCGGCGGGGTCCCTGATGGTCGGGGCGCGGCGCTACCCGGTGAAGAAGCCCCGCCTCTCCGCTGGGCGGTTCCAGATCCTGCCGTTCCTGCTCCTCGCCTACGCCCTCGGCGGCACGCTCACCGCCCTGCTGCTGGCCCTCGGCGCCGGCGGGATCGCGCTCCCCTTCACCCTGGCGCTGGCGGCCGCCGGCGGGCTCGGCCTGGCCTTCGAGGTGCGGCACGGGCCGATGCGCCACGCCGCGGCCGGCGCGCTGCACCTCGTCGCCCATCCGCGGCCCGGCCGCTTCGCGGGCCGCCCCGACACCGCGCTCCAGCCCCTCGATCTCGACGCGCCCCGCCTCGGCGCCGAGATGCCGGCGGACTTCACCTGGAACCGGCTCCTGTCCTACGACGCCTGCGTCAGCTGCGGGCGTTGCGAGACCGCCTGCCCGGCCTTCGCGGCGGGCCAGCCCCTGAACCCGAAGAAGCTGATCCAGGACCTCGTCGCCGGGCTCTCGCCGGCGGAACCCGCCTATGCCGGCGCGCCCTATCCGGGCGGCCGGGACGCGATGGGCGGGCGCGGGGCGCTGATCGAACTCGTCGGGCCCGAGGCCCGGATCCACCCCGACACGCTGTGGTCCTGCACCACCTGCCGGGCCTGCGTCGAGGAATGCCCGATGATGATCGAGCATGTCGACGCCGTGGTATCGTTGCGCCGCAGCCAGACTCTCGAGCTCGGAGCCCTGCCCGAGAAGGCGGTCGGACCGGTGACCGAGCTGCGCCAGGCCGGCGAGGCCGGCGGGCGCCCGCTCGCCGCCCGCACCGACTTCGCCGCCGGCCTCGACCTGCCGGTACTGGCGCCCCGCGGGCGGACGGACGTGCTGCTGTGGCTCGGCGAGGGCGCCTACGACCTGCGCTACGGCCGCAGCTTGCGGGCCCTGGTGCGGCTCCTGCGGCAGGCCGGCGTCGATTTCGCGGTGCTCGGGCCCGAGGAGCGCGACACCGGCGACCTCGCCCGGCGCCTCGGCGACGAGGCGACCTTCCAGGCCCTCGCCAAGGCCAACATCGCGACCCTGGCCGCCCGCGATTTCGGCCGCATCGTCACCGCCGATCCGCACGCGCTCCACGCCCTGCGCAACGAGTACCCGGCCTTCGGCGGACGCTACGCGGTGATGCACCACACCGCCTTCCTGCTCGAGCTGATCCGCGCCGGGCGCCTCGCCCCGGGCCGCCTCTCTGACGTCTCGGTGACCTACCACGATCCCTGCTACCTCGCCCGCTACAACGGAGAGACCGAGGCACCCCGCGCCGTCCTCGACGCGATCGGCGTCTCGCGGGTCGAGATGGCCCGCTCGGGCCGCCGGGCGATGTGCTGCGGCGGCGGCGGCGGTGCGCCGGTGAGCGACGTGCCGGGCGAGCGCCGGATCCCGGACCTGCGCATGGCGCAGGCGGCGGAGACCGGGGCCGGCATCGTCGCGGTCGCCTGTCCGTCCTGCACGGCGATGCTGGAGGGCGTGCCCGACCGCAAGGCCGAGATCCGCGACATCGCCGAGCTGCTGCTCCAGGCGGTGGAGGCGGGACGATGACCCGCCCGCGCCGCGACCCCCGTGCCGAGCGCGCCGCGCTCCTCGTCGCCACCGGGGAGGGGACCCGCCCCCGCCTCGACCGGACCGTCCGCCGCGACGGGGGGGGCCGGCTCCGTCGCGACCCCCGGCGCGAGCGCGACGGCCAGCGCGTGCCGGGGGTCCTGCGCCCGCGCTACGACCTGAGCCAGGTCTCACGGCCCGAGGCGGGACCCGTCCACGAGGCGCCGCGCACGGTGCAGGCCCCGGTGCCGACGGTCGTCGTCCTCGACGCGCCGGCCTTCCTGGTCCTGGTCGTGCCCGACGCGGCGGGCGGCCGGCTCACGCCCCACGACCGCCAGGTCCTCGGAGCCGCCCGCGTGCTCGCCGGCCGCGAGGGCGGCGTGGCGATCCTGGCACCCGGGACCTGCGAGGGGAGCGGGCCGGCCGGGGCCGACCGCCTGGTCCGGCTCGACGACAAGGGCGGCGACGCTCTCGGGGACTGCGATCCTGGGGGCTACGATCCCGCCGGCCGGGCGGCCCTGGTCGCGGAGGCGATCGCGGAACTCAGCCCCCGCCACGTCCTGTTTCCCGAATCCCCGGACGGCGGCGACCTCGCCCGGCGCGTCGCGGTGCGGCTGCGCCAACCGCTCTTCTCCGACGTCGAGGCCGTCGCCGCCGGTTCCATTGCCCGTCCGGCGCACGGGCGCCGCGTCGAGCAGCGGACGGCGCCGGGTTTGCTCGTCACGCTCGCGGCCGACGCGGTGGCCGAGTATGCCGGGCCGCCGCGCGAGGCGCGGGAGATTCCGGTCCGTATCGAGACGCTCGCCCGCGCCGCGCCCGCGATCCTGTCGGCGACGACGATTCCCGCCGATCCCGCCACGGTACCCCTCGGTCTGGCGAGCTTCGTCGCCGCCGCCGGCAGCGGCGTCACCGACCTCGCGACCTTCCGGGAGGTCGTCGCGGCGCTGCACGCGACGCCGGGCGCGAGCCGGGTCCTGTGCGATGCCGGGCTGATGCCGCGATCGAGCCAGGTCGGCGCGTCGGGCACCGTGCTCGCCGCGACCTGCTACGTCGCGCTCGGCATCTCGGGCGCCCCCCAGCACCTGCAGGGCGTCGCGGGCTGCGAGCATGTCGTGGCGGTCAACACCGACCTGCACGCGGCGATGATCGAGCGCGCCGGCCTCGCCATCGTGCAGGACGCGCAAGCCGTCATGCCGGCCCTGCTACGGCTCCTGACGCAGGACGCGGGCCCGACGCGAGACGCCCCATGAGAATCGCGGTCCTTCTCTCAGCCGGCCGTCATCCGGTCTCCGGCGCCCCCGTCCTGCCCCGGCTGGAGGCGCAGGCCATCCGCCTCGCCGTCGGGCTCGGCGAGGCGCACGAGGTCGTCGGCCTCCATGCCGGCCCCGACGCCGCCGCGGTGGCCGAGGGCCTGGGCCAGGGGCTCGCCCGGATCGAGCACCTGACCGTCGCCGCCGAGGCCGATCCGGTGCCGGCGCTCGCCGCGCGCCTGGCGGCGCTCGCGCCCGACCTGATCCTCGCCGGACGGCGCGGGCAGGGCGGGCCCGAGACCGGGCTCGTGCCCTACGGGCTGGCCGAGGCCCTCGACCTTCCGCTGATCCCCGACGTCATCGGCCTCGCCCCCGAGGCGGCGGACCGGCTGAGCCTCGACCAGAGCCTCGGCCGCGGCGCCCGGCGGCGGGTGATCCTCGGCGGTCCCGTCCTGGCGACGGTGCATCCCGACGCACCGGCGCCGCTCGCCTACGCGTATGGCCGGGCGCGCCGCGGTGCGTTCGAGCCCGTCGCGGTCGCGCCGGTCGAGGTATCGCCGGGGCTCGCCGCGGAGGCGGGCGCCCTCCCGGCGATCGAGGAACGGCCCTATCGCCGCCGGCCGAAGCTGGTGAAGGGCGCGCCCGCCGGCGGCTCGGCGGCCGAGCGCCTGAAGGCGGCGACCGGGGAGGCGGGGGCCTCGGCCGGCGGCCGCCTCCTGGTGCAGCCCGATCCCGACGAGGCGGCACGCGAGATTCTCGCTTATCTGCGTCAGGTCGGCGTGCTCGCCGCACCCCGTCCCACCGACGATCCACGATGAGACCGACCATGCCCCTGACCTCGGACGACCTCCTGGCGCGCCTGCGCGAGCGCGCCATCCCCTACACGCTCTACGAGCATCCGCCGGTCCTGACCGTCGAGGCGATGATGGCGGCCTGCGGCGACATCGCGGGCGCGCACACAAAGAACCTCTTCCTGCGCGACGGGAAGAAGACCTACTTCCTGGTCACGCTGCACCACGACGCGCAGGTCGACCTCAAGGGCTTCCGGTCGGTTCTCGGCGCCCGCGGCGGCCTGTCCTTCGCCAGCGCGGACGCCCTGCGCGAGCAGCTCGGCGTCGAGAGCGGCGCCGTCTCGCCGCTCGCCGCCCTCAACGCCGCGCCGGGCGCCGTGAAGGTGTTCATCCAGGACGCGCTGCTCGCCGAGGAGCGGATCAACGTCCACCCGCTGGTGAACGACCGCACCCTCTCGCTGAACCCCGCCGACCTTCTGGCCGCCCTGCGGGCCGAGGGGCACGCGCCGGAGCCGTTCGGGCTGCCGGGCGGGACGGGGGACGAGGCGGCGGCCTGAGGCGGAGACCCCCGCTCCGTCGCGGGGTGGGCCCCGATCGACCTCGCGCTCCGCGCGGTCTGGCGTGACTGAGCCGGAGCGTGTGACGCGCATCGCCCGCTGGCGCTGCCACGGCAAGTTTTTCGGTCCCGAGACCATGGCCCGATCAAGGCCGGCGGCCGGGACCGCTCCGTCGCAAGGGGGAGCAGACGCGCACCGCCGGCGACCAAGGCACCCTCTCAGACCGGCTCCCGGCGCCCCGGCGCCTCGCTGCTGCGAACGGACCCGCCGCGCGGCGCGCGGGGCGCGGGCGTCGAGGACTTGCGCTCGGCGCTCGGCGGGCGGCCGAAATGGTCGACATAGGCCTTGGAGAAATGCGACGCCGACGAGAAGCCGCATTCGAGCGCGACGGTGAGGAGCGGCATCGCCGTCTGGCGGATCAGGTGGCGGGCGTGGTCGAGGCGCACGTGCAGGTAGTGCTTGGCCGGCGAGCAGCCGAGATACTTGAGGAAGAGCCGTTCGAGCTGGCGCTTCGACAGCCGCACGGTGTCGGCCAGAGCCTGGCTGCCGAGCGGCTCGGCGAAGGTCTCCTCCATCAGGGCCACCACCTGCAGGAGCTTGGGGTGGGCCACGCCGAGCCGCATGCGCAGGTCCATCCGCTGGCGCTCGTCGGCCTCTCGGATGCGGTGGTGGATCAGCTGGTCGGCGACCTCGGAGGCGAGGCCCGGCCCGTGCGCCCGGGCGATGAGCGACAGCATCATGTCGGCCGCCGCGGTCCCGCCGGCGCAGGTGTAGCGGGTACGGTCGATCTCGAACAGGTCGGAGCCGATCTCCAGCGATTCGTGCTCGGAGGCGAGGCTCGCGAGGTTCTCCCAGTGGATCGTCGCCCGGTAACCGTTGAGAAGCCCGGCCTTGGCCAGCACGTAGGTGCCGGTGCAGACCGCCCCGATCGCCGCACCGCGGGACGCGCTCCGGCGCAGGGTGCCCTGGAGCGCGAGGTGGTCGTGGCGGTGGATGTCGAGCCCGCCGCAGACGATGAGCATGTCGAGCCCCTGCGCCTCCTCGAACCGGCCCGTCACCTTGACCTCGACGCCGTTCGAGGCCTCGCAGGTCGTCCCGTCCGCCGACCACAGACCATAGCGGTAGAGCTCGCGCCCTGCCGCACGGTTCGCGAGCCGCAGCGGCTCGATCGCCGAGGTAAAGGCGATCATCGAGAACTGCGCCACCAGCATGAAGCCGACCGAGGTCGTCTCCACCACCTCAGCGGTCCCGTGTCCGGCCTGTTCCATCGCCCGCGCTCCGGTCCTCTGCATCACTTCCGCTCCGGCGAAGCGAGACTCGTTCCAGGTTACCCGATCCCGCGGGGAATCGCAGCCGGGCGGCGCGGCCCTGCACCGGCGTCGCAAATCTCAAACTCGCGGTCGCCGTCGGAAAAGCCCGGCCGGGGCGTGCGGCCGATGATCCCTCAACACAGCGAGGCTGACCGATGCGCCGCTTTTCCCTCACGTCGCTGCTCTCCGAATCCCTGAAGGGACACCAGGGCTGGGGCCGCCAGTGGCGGGATCCGCAGCCCAAGGCGGAGTACGACGTCGTCATCGTCGGCGGCGGCGGGCACGGCCTCGCCACGGCCTACTACCTCGCCACCGTGCACGGCATCACCAACGTGGCGGTGCTGGAGAAGGGCTGGATCGGCGGCGGCAACACCGGCCGCAACACCACGATCATCCGCTCGAACTACCTCTACGACGAGAGCGCCGCGCTCTACGAGCACGCCCTCAAGCTGTGGGAGGGCCTGTCGCAGGAGCTGAACTACAACGTGATGTTCTCGCAGCGCGGCGTCCTGATGCTCGCGCACAACATCCACGACGTTCAGAGCTTCAAGCGCCACGTCTACGCCAACCGCCTCAACGGCATCGACAACGAGTGGCTGTCGAAGGAGGAGTGCAAGGCGTTCTGTCCGCCGATCGAGATCTCGGACAAACTCCGTTACCCCGTCCTCGGCGGCGCGCTGCAGCGCCGGGCCGGCACCGCCCGCCACGACGCGGTGGCCTGGGGCTACGCCCGCGGCGCCGATGCCCGCGGCGTCGACATCATCCAGAACTGCGAGGTCAAGGGCATCCGCCGCGACGCCTCCGGGGCGGCGATCGGTGTCGAGACGACCCGCGGCTTCATCAAGGCCGGGCGCATCGGCGTGGTGGCGGCCGGCCACACCTCGACCGTGATGGCGATGGCCGACGTGCGCATGCCGCTCGAGAGCTACCCTCTCCAGGCCCTGGTCTCGGAGCCGGTCAAGCCCGTCTTCCCCTGCGTGGTGATGTCGAACGCGGTCCATGCCTACATCTCGCAGTCGGACAAGGGCGAGCTGGTCATCGGCGCCGGCACCGACCAGTACACGTCCTACAGCCAGCAGGGCGGTCTCCACATCACCACCCACACGCTCGACGCGATCTGCGAGCTGTTTCCGCAATTCACCCGGATGCGGATGCTGCGCTCCTGGGGCGGCATCGTCGACGTGACGCCGGACCGTTCGCCGATCATCGGCAAGACCCCGGTCCGGAACCTGTTCGTCAATTGCGGCTGGGGCACCGGCGGCTTCAAGGCGACCCCGGGCTCGGGCCACGTCTTCGCCTACACGCTCGCCACCGGCACGCCGCACGCGATCAACGCGCCCTTCACCCTGGAGCGCTTCCGCACCGGGCGCCTGATCGACGAGGCCGCGGCCGCCGCCGTCGCGCATTGACGCGGGCCCGGACGGCGACGCCCGGCGCACCCCGACACACTCGAGACGCGACGCCCCTCTCCCTCCTTCTTCCGCCGCCACGAGGCGCCCGATGCTGCTGATCGCCTGCCCCCATTGCGGCAACCGACCCGAGACCGAGTTCCGGTGCGGCGGCCAAGCCCACATCGTCCGCCCCGTCGATCCGGCCGCCCTCGACGACCAGTCCTGGAGCGAGCACCTCTTCGTCCGGTCGAACCCCCGCGGCGTGCACGCCGAGCGGTGGTGCCACAGCCACGGCTGCGGGCGCTGGTTCAATGCGCTGCGCGACACCGTGAGCGACCGCTTCCTCGAGACCTACCCGGCGGGGGCGCAGCCGACCCGGTCGTCCGAGATCACCTCCCCGGAGGTCCCCGCAACCGTGACCCAGTCCACCGTGACGCAAGCGAGGGCGTGATGGCGCAGCCGTTCAGAACCTCCCGGGGCGGCCGCATCGACCGCGCACGCCCGATCCGCTTCTCGTTCAACGGCCGCACCGTCGAGGGCTACCACGGCGACACCGTCGCCTCGGCGCTCCTGGCCAACGGCATCCACCTCGTCGGGCGCTCGTTCAAGTACCACCGGCCGCGGGGCATCCTGAGCCACGGGCCCGACGAGCCGAGCGCGCTGCTCTCGGTCGATCGCGGCCCGGGCCGGGTCGATCCGAACAACCGCGCCTCGGTGGTCGAGGCGCGCGACGGGCTCAAGACCCTGTCGCAGAACCACTGGCCCTCGCTCGAGGTCGATGTCGGCGAGGTCAACGACCTCCTGTCGCCGGTCTTCGTCGCCGGCTTCTACTACAAGACCTTCATGTGGCCCCGGAAGTTCTGGGACAAGGTCTACGAGCCGGTGATCCGCGCGGCCGCCGGCCTCGGCAAGGCGCCGGTGGCGGCCGATCCCGACCGCTACGCCAACCGCCACGCCCATTGCGACGTGCTGGTGGTCGGCGCCGGCCCCGCGGGCCTCGCGGCGGCTCTGGCGGCGGCGCGCACCGGCAAGCGGGTGATCCTCGCCGACGAGGGCCCCGAGCCCGGCGGCTCGCTCCTGCACGACCTGACCTCGCAGGTCGACGGGCGGCCCGCCGCCGTCTGGCTCGCCGAGACCCTGACCGATCTCGACGCGCGCGAGAACGTCATCCTGCTGCCGCGCACCACCGCGTTCGGCTACTACAACCACAACCACGTCGCGCTCGCGGAGCGCGTCACCGACCACCTGCCGGCGGGCGGCGGGCAGGCCCCGCGCGAGCGGCTCTGGCAGGTGCGGGCCGGCGAGGTGGTGCTGGCCGGCGGCGCGCACGAGCGGCCCCTGGTCTTTTCCGACAACGACCGGCCGGGCGTGATGCTGGCCGAGAGCGTGCGGGTCTTCGCCAACCGCTACGGCGTGCTGCCGGGCCGGCGCATCGTGTTCGCGACGACCGGCGCCTCGGCCTACCGGGCCGCGCTCGACGCCAAGGCGGCCGGCGCCGAGGTCACCCTCGTCGACCTGCGGCTCGAGGCCGATTGCGGGGCGGAGCCGGCGGAGCTGCGCGCGGCCGGGATCGAGGTCCTGACCGGCCACACCGTGCTCGGCGCCAAGGGGCGCAAGCGCGTGACCGGGCTCGTCGTCGCGCCGATCGGCCCGGAGGGGCGCATCGGCGCCTCCCGCCTCCTCTCCTGCGACTGCGTCGGCATGTCGGGCGGCTGGACGCCGGCCGTGCACCTGTTCTCGCAATCCCGCGGCAAGCTCGTCTACGAGCCCGGCCTCGATGCCTTCGTGCCCGGCACCTCGGCGCAGGCCGAGCGCTCGGCGGGTGCGGCGAAGGGCACCTACGACCTCGCCGCCTGCCTGGCCGAGGGCGACGCGGCGGGGGCCGAGGCGGCGGGCTCGCAGGAGCGGCGCGCCCTCGCGGCGACGCCGACCGCCACCGGCTTCCAGCCGGCGCGGGTGATGCCGACGAATGCCGACCCGACCAAGGTCCGGGCCTTCGTCGACTTCCAGAACGACGTCACAGCCAAGGACATCAAGCTCGCGGTGCGCGAGGGCTTCCACTCGATCGAGCACGTCAAGCGGTACACCACGACCGGCATGGCGACCGACCAGGGCAAGACCTCGAACATGAACGCGCTCGGCATCGTCGCCGGTCAGCTCGACAAGACCCTGCCGGGGGTCGGCACCACGACGTTCCGGCCGCCCTACACCCCCGTGACCTTCGGCACCCTGGTCGGCCCGGCGCGCCACGCCCTGTTCGACCCGATCCGCACCACGCCGATCCACGGCTGGGCCGAGGCCCACGGCGCCCTGTTCGAGAACGTCGCCCTGTGGCGGCGCGCCTGGTACTTCCCCAAGCCGGGCGAGGACCTGCACGCGGCGGTGGCCCGCGAGTGCAAGGCGGTGCGCGAGGGCGTCGGCATCTTCGACGCCTCGACGCTCGGCAAGATCGAGATCGTCGGCCCGGACGCGGCCGAGTTCATGAACCGGATGTACATCAACCCCTGGGCCAAGCTCGAACCCGGCCGCTGCCGCTACGGGCTGATGCTCAAGGAGGACGGCTACATCCTCGACGACGGCGTCGTCGCCCGGGTCTCGCCCGAGTGCTTCCACGTCACCACCACGACCGGCGGCGCCGCCCGGGTGCTCGCCCACATGGAGGACTACCTCCAGACCGAGTGGCACGACCTCGACGTCTTCCTGACCTCGACCACCGAGCAATGGGCGGTGATCGCCCTCCAGGGTCCGAAGGCCCGCGCGGTGATCGAGCCCCTGGTGGACGGCATCGACCTGTCGCCGCAGGCCTTCCCCCACATGGCGATGCGCTCGGGCACGATCTGCGGCGTGCCGACCCGGCTGTTTCGGGTGTCGTTCACCGGCGAGCTCGGCTTCGAGATCAACGTGCCCTCCGACCAGGCGCTCGCCGTCTGGGAGGCGATCATGGAGGCCGGCCGGCCGCACGGGATCACCCCGTACGGCACCGAGACGATGCACGTCCTGCGCGCCGAGAAGGGCTACATCATCGTCGGCCAGGAGACCGACGGCACGGTAACGCCGGACGACGTGGGCCTGGCCGGCATGATCGCCAAGGCGAAGAAGGACTTCGTCGGCAAGCGCTCCCTCGCGCGGCCCGACGTGGTCGCGAAGGGCCGCAAGCAGCTGATCGGCCTCGTCACCGACGACCCGAAGGTCGTCCTCGACGAGGGCGCCCAGATCGTCGCCGATCCGGGCCAGCCGATCCCGATGCGGATGCTCGGCCACGTCACGTCGAGCTACTGGAGCGCCAATTGCAACCGCTCCATCGCCCTCGCCCTCGTGGCGGACGGCCGCGACCTCATGGGGCGGACGCTCCACGTCACGACCCCGGACGGCTTCACCACCGCCACGGTGGCCGAGCCGGTATTCCTCGATCCCAAGGGGGAGCGCATCAATGCTTGAGGTCCGCTACCGCACCGCCCGCACCCTGCCGCTCGGGCGCCCGGTGGCGCCCGCCCTGCCCCGCGGCGGCATCCTGATCCAGCCGGCCGAGGCCGAGGCGCGGTTCTCCCTGCGCCTGCGCGGGCCCCTCTCGCCCGGCGGCTTCCCCCTCGACCGGCCGATCAACACGGTGACGGGCGACGACCGGCGCTGGGTGGCGCGGCTCGGGCCCGACGAGTGGCTGATCGGGATGCCCGAGGGCGAGGCCGACCTCCTCGCCGAGGCCGCGGCCGCCGACCTCCGGGGCCGCGCCCACTCGCTCGTCGACATCTCGCACCGCAACGTCGGCATCGACGTCACCGGCGCGCTGGCGGCGGATGTCCTCAACGCCGGCTGCCCGCTCGATCTCGGCGACGCCGCCTTTCCGCCGGGCAGCGCGACCCGCACCCTGCTCGGCAAGGCCGAGATCGTGCTCATCCGCCATGCCGGCGCGGTGCCGTCCTACCGGGTCGAGTGCTGGCGCTCGTTCGCGACCTACGTGCACGGCTTCCTTCAGGAGGCCGCCATCGCGGCCCAGCCGGTGGAGCGGGTCCCCGCCCGATGATCAGCGCCTTCGATCTGTTCAAGATCGGCATCGGCCCGTCGAGCTCGCACACGATCGGCCCGATGGTCGCCGCGCGCCGCTTCCGCGAGCGCGTGGCGGCCCTGCCCGGCGCGGCGCGGGTCACCGCGGAGATCTTCGGGTCGCTGGCCTGGACCGGGCGCGGCCACGCCACCGACGTGGCGATCTTCCTGGGGCTTCTCGGGCACGAGCCCGCCACCGTCGATCCCGACCGGGTGGCGGAGTACATCGGAATCCTGGCGGAGACCGGCGAGATCGGACTGCCGGGGCTCGTCTTCGAGCCCGCCCGCGACCTCGCGCTCAACTTCACCGAGGTCCTGCCGCGCCACACCAACGGGATGCGGTTCCGCGCCTTCGACGCGGCGGGCGCCCTCCTCGACGAGGTGGTGTGCTACTCAGTCGGCGGCGGCTTCGTCGAGGAGGAGGGCGATGCGGGCCCGGCGGGGATCGAAGCCGCTCCGGTTCCCTACCCGTTCGACAGCGGGGCCGACCTCCTGCGGATCTGCGCCGAGACCGGCCTGTCGATCCCGCAGGTCCAGATGGCCAACGAGCGCGCCCTGCGCGGCCAGGGAGAGATCGAGGACGGCCTCGACGCGATCCGCGACGCGATGCTCGCCTGCATCGCCCGCGGCCTGCGGATGGACGGGGAGCTGCCCGGCGGCCTCAAGGTGCGCCGGCGCGCCCGGCGCCTGCACGAGACGCTGGAGGCCAAGAAGCTCGCCAACAGCCGGCCGGCCCACGAGATCATGGACTGGATCGGCCTGTTCGCGCTCGCGGTGAACGAGGAGAACGCCTCGGGCGGGCGCGTGGTCACGGCCCCGACCAACGGGGCGGCCGGGATCGTGCCGGCGGTCCTGCGCTACATCGTCGATTTCTGCCCGGACTGGAGCGAGGCCCGCGGCCGCGACTACCTGCTCGCGGCGGCCGCGATCGGCGGGCTGATCAAGCGCCGCGCCTCGATCTCGGGCGCCGAGGTCGGCTGCCAGGGCGAGGTCGGCTCGGCCGCCGCGATGGCGGCGGCGGGGCTCGCGGCGGTGCTGGGCGGCTGCCCGCGCCAGGTGGCGAACGCGGCCGAGATCGCGATGGAGCACCATCTCGGCATGACCTGCGACCCGATCGGCGGCCTCGTCCAGATTCCCTGCATCGAGCGCAACGCCTTCGGGGCCAACAAGGCGGTGGCGGCGGCCTCCCTGGCGCTGCACGGCGACGGGGTGCACTTCGTCAGCCTCGATCAGGTCATCGAGACGATGCGCCAGACCGGCCACGACATGCAGGACAAGTACAAGGAGACGTCGCTGGGCGGGCTGGCCGTCAACGTGTCGGCGTGCTGATAGGGAGGCTGCTCGATCCATTCGAGAAATGAATTTTTATTCGGGTTTCAGTATTAAATTTTGCATCAAAAACCGTTCTAACAAGCATTTTGTATCTCTCGTAATCGATGTCTTAATATACTACTTAAATTATTCAGACAGTATTTTATAACTCACAGCCCCACTTCGAGTCTGGTTGATATTATACCGAGTTTGATCTTCGGTCCCAAAATTTCATAATTAGATTGTGTGTTGGAGGTAAGATTGTCCGTTGATCTATTGAGTATGTTAAAGGTGCTCTGACGAGCGCGTACCCACGATCCTGTCGGCGCCGCGTGCGCGCAGGGTCGCACCCTGCCGCGAGCGGCACGCAGCGGGGCAGGAGGCGCCACGGCGCTGGGGCGTTCCCGGCACGGCCTGGGGCAGGGACGGCACCCGGGCGTCCTCGTGCATCCGGTGGCGGCGGAGGCACGAGGGCGAGGCGGTGCCGGGCATGCCCGATGCCCCGGGTCCGGGCCCTTGGCCCCATCCCGGAGGCTCCGGACTGGAACCGCCCGCTCGTCGCTACCGGCAGGGCGGCCCGCCCGGGTGGCCGCAGCCGTGGCCCGGCCCCGGGCCGTGCGGCGCCGGGCGGGGCATCTGCGGCATCGGTCGAGGGGCCATCGGCTGGGGGCGTGGCGCGGCCATCTGCGGCTGGCGCATCGCCTGGGCCTGCTGACGCCGCATCGCATCCTGCATCTGCTGCTGCTGGCGCTGCATCATCTGCTGCGCCTCGCCCCGCTGGCGCGCCTGAGCCTGAGCCTGAGCCTGAGCCTGCTGGGCCTGCTGGCGGATCGCCTGATCCATCCGCATCCGGCGCAGGGCGTCGTCGGCTTGCGGCGCCCGGCCAGCCGGGCGGGGCGGTTGCGCCATGCGCTGCGGCGCCATGCGCGGCTGGGGCTGGGCGAGCCGGGGCGGCATCGACGGGGGTGGGCCGGCTTGCGGCGGCACGGTGGGTCGCGCCCCGGGCGGCATCCGCTGCGGCTGGGCGCTGCGCAGGGGCTGCACCGGGCGCAGCGGCGTGAGCGGCGGGCGCACGCCCTGTGCCAAGCCGGCTGCAGGCCCCTGAAGCACGCCGGCCGCAGGTCCCTGCGGCGCCCCGGCGGCATTCCCCGGCGGCGGTGTCGTGCCGGGGTGGTTCACCGGGGGCGGCGCGCCGGCCTGGGCGCCGGCCCGCCCTGCGGCGGGCGGGATCTGGTTGAGACCCGCCCGGCCGTCGGCCGGGGCGTTGGGCAGTCCCGGTCGTCCGGCGACGGCGGGCAGCGGCGTGCCGCCGGCACCCGGCAGGGCTTGGGCCGGGTTCGGCGCCCCAGGGCGCGGCCCTGCGGCGGGTGCGATCTGCCCGGGCAGGCTCGGCCGCAGGGCAGCTGGGCCGCCAAGAGGCCCGGCGGGCGTACCCGGGATCGGGCCGGGAGACGGGCCGTCGCGGCGCGGGATCTGTCCCGGGGCGCCGGGCGGGGCATCCATCTTCCGGGCGAGGGCGGGCGGCAGGGCGACGCGGGCTGCCGCGGCGCCGATCGCCGCGCCCACGGCGGCGCCGGCGACCGGCGCGAGGCCGGTCCCCCCGGGGGGCGCCCCATGGAATTCCGGTCCCGCCGCGACCGGGGCGTGCAGGTTGTGGAACAGCCCCGGATTCGGCGGGGCCACCACCGCGGGCGGGGCGACCACGTAAGCCGGCACCGGCACGTAGGCGGGCACCGGCAGCAGATAGGCCACGGGCGGCGGCGGGGGCGGGGCCAGATCCACCAGCACGACCGGGCGCGGCGGCAGGAAGACCACGGGCGGCGGCGGAAGGGCGTAGACCGGGTCGTCGAGGACGAGGGCCGGGCGCTCGACGTAGACGATCTCGTCGGGCGGGGGCGGCGGCACGTCGTAGGCGAGGGCCCGGTAATCCGGCGGCGGCGCCAGCGCGGCGGCGAGCGCCGACAGGCGCCGGCGGGCGTCCCAGGCATGCGGCCCGCGGGGATAGCGGCCGAGGTAGGACCAGTAGGCCTCCGGCGTGTCGGCCATGGCGCTGGTGCGCCAGGTCAGGGCCTCGCGCCGCGCCGCGATGATCGCCCGCACGCGCTTGGCCAGCGGATCGCGCGGATAGGCGGCGGCGAACTCCTCGTAGGCCGGCAGGGTGTCGCGGGCGAGGCAGGCGGCGTAGGCCTCCCGCGCGCCGATCTCGCCGAGCGGCTTTCGCGGCGGCTCGAAGCCGGCGAGGGAGGGCGCGCCGGCCTCCCGCTCCAGAAACACGAACGGCGCCTCGATGCGGGAGGCGCTCCACGGCACCTCGGCGCCGCGGGTCGTCTCGGCCACCCGCAGGCGCACCCGCTCGAACAGGGCCGCGGGGGCGAGGCCGCCCTCGCGGATCATCTCGACGAGGGCGAGCGCGTAGGCGCCGTAGGGGCCGGTCTCGGCCGGGCCGACGGTGCCGGGCGCTGCGTTGGTGGCGATCAGGCTGCCGGGCCCGGCCTCCATCAGCGGCAGGCCGCCGGCGAGCGGATCGCCCTTCAGGTGGAACGGCGAGGCCCGCGCGGCGTCCAGCACCACGAAGCGCGCCCTGAGCGGCAGGGCGGCGAGGCGCGAGACGTAATCCGAGATCCGCAACGCCCGCACCGGTACGTCGCTGGCGGTCTCGATCCGCGCGTCGACCGGGGCGAAATAGGCCTCGTTGGCGAGCTGCAGCCCGGAGCCGGAGAGGTAGAGGAACGCCACCGTGTCCGGCCCCGACGCCGCTGCCTTGTCGGTGAAGTCGCGCAGGGTGCGGCGCAGCGACTCCTCGTCGAGGTCGCGGGCGCCGACGACGTCGAACCCCGCCGCCTGCAGCGTCTGGGCGACGAGGCCGGCATCGTTGGCGGCGGTCGCCAGCGCGCCGCCCGGATAGGCGCCGTTGCCGATCACGAGGGCGATGCGCCGCTCGGCCGGCGCGGCCCCCGCCGGCAGGGCGGCGACGAGGCTCGCCAGCGTCGCGAGGGCGATGGCGAGGACGAGGTGGCGGAGCGGCGGCATGGCGTTGCCCTCCCGTGGGTGGCGGGCCGCGTCCTTGCGCGGCGGATCGCATGTGGTCGCCCGTTTTCCGGGCAGGACGAAGGCGCGCCCCATCTCGTCCCCCGGCCCTTGAACCGGCACTGAACGATGCGGCATCACCCTTGCTGCGGCGATTGCCGAAGAGGGAGCCTCGATGCCGGACAGACTGATCCACGCCGCCGCCAGCATCGCGCTGATGATCGCCGTCGCGGTGCTGTTCTCGACCAACCGGCGGGCGATCCGGCCTCGGGTGGTGCTCTCGGCGCTCGCCGTCCAGGTGACGCTCGGCGCCCTGGTGCTGTTCTGGCCCGCCGGCCGCACGGGCCTCGGCGCCGTGGCCGACGCGGTCCAGGCGGTCCTGTCCTACGGCGACAAGGGCGTGGCGTTCCTGTTCGGCGGCCTCGTCGAGCCCAAGATGTTCGAATTGTTCGGAGGCGGCGGCTTCGTGCTGGCCCTGCGGGTCCTGCCGCAGATCATCTACGTCTCGGCGCTGATCGCGGTGCTGTACCATTTCGGTGTGATGCAGGCCCTCGCCCGGGGCTTGGGGGCGGCGTTGCAGCGGGTGCTCGGCACGTCGCGCATCGAGACCTTCTCGGCGGTCATCACCATCTTCATCGGCCAGAGCGAGATCGCGGTGGCTTTGCGCCCCTTCCTGGCGCTGCTCACCGGGGCCGAGCTCTTCGCCGTGATGACGAGTGGGGCGGCCTCCACCGCCGGCTCGATCCTCGCCGGCTACGCCGCGCTCGGCGTGCCGATGCCCTACCTGCTCGCCGCCTCGTTCATGGCGATTCCCGGCGGGCTCCTCTACGCCAAGATCCTGGTCCCCTCGACCGAGCCGAGCCGGGTGACGACGATGCAGGTCACCTTCGGCGAGACCCGGGCCGTCAACGTGATCGAGGCCGCCGCCGACGGCACCCAGAAGGGTCTCGCGGTGGCGGCGGCGGTCGGCGCCATGCTGATCGCCTTCGTGGGGCTGATCGCGCTCCTCAACGGTCTCGTCGCCTATGCGGGCGGCCTCGTTGGGATGCCCGGCGCCTCGATCGAGGGCGGGCTCGGCTTCGTGCTCGCGCCGCTCGCCTGGCTCCTCGGCGTGCCGTGGGACCAGGCGATTCTGGTCGGAGGCGCCATCGGCCAGAAGCTCGCCTTCAACGAGTTCCTGGCCTACGCCAACCTGTCGCCGGTCCTGAAGAGCGGCGAACTCGGGGCTCGGACCACCGCGATCCTGTGCTTCGCGCTGTGCGGCTTCGCCAACCTGTCGTCGATCGCGATCCAGCTCGCGAGCTTCGGCAGCCTGGTCCCCGAGCGCCGCTCCGAGGTCGCGGCCTTCGGCCTGCGGGCGATCCTCGCCGGCACCCTGTCGAACCTGACGAGCGCGGCGATCGCCGGGGTGTTCATCGGGGCATGAGGGCTTTTGGTTTGCTCCAAAACCCATCCTGTCCCACTCGCGAACCGCAATCCTGAGGGTTGGTCGATCGAAGATCACTAACCCTCAGGATGCGGTCGTGGATGGAAGGATCAGGGGTCCGGTAGGATTCAGGACAGGCTCCTGTACACCGCCGTCTCGAACTCCAAGAAGTTCTCGACGGAGGCCGGGTCGGCGAAGGGGAAGAGCTGGGTGCCCCAGAACCCGCCGACCCCCTTGGCCCGGTCGATCCAGAAATACAGGTTGGCGAGGCCCGCCCAGGCGAGCGAGCCGGCGGAGCGCCCGGTCGGCGCCTCCTCGTCGTTGATCATGAAGCTCAGGCCCCAGGATTTCGGCATCCCGGGGAAGAACTCGGCATCGTGCGAGAGGTGGCGTTTCACCCCCGGCAGGGCGCGGATCTTGAGATCCGGCCCGAGGCCGTTCGTTGCCGCCATCGCGACCGTCTCGGGGCGCAGAACCGGGCCGTGCGGCCCCGCGCCGTCGTTGAGCCACATCCGGACGAAGCGCAGGTAGTCCTCGGCGGTGGAGTAGAGCCCGTGGCCGCCCATCTCGACCTCGGGGGCCTGCGGCAGCTCGAAGCCGGCGATCTCGGTCGGCGTGCCGTCCGCGCCGCGCTGGTGCATCTGGGCGAGGCGGCTGCGCATGGCGGCGGTCAGCACGAAGCCGGTCGAGTCCATGCCGAGCGGCGCGAAGATCCGCTCCTGCATCACCGTTCCGAGACGCTCGCCCGCCACCGCCTCGGCCACCTGGCCGGCCCAGTCGATGCTGCTGCCGTACTCCCACGACTCGCCGGGATCGAACAGCAGCGGGGTCATCAGTACGGCGCGGGTGCCGCTGGTGACGGTGGCCTGCTTGCGCGCGCGCAGGAGGCGGGCATAGCGCTCGTTGAAGATGTCGTAGCCGAAGCCTGCGGTGTGCAGGAGCAGCATCCGGGTGGTGACCGGGCGCGCCGGCGGGCGCAGGCGCGGCGTGTCGTCGTCGGACAATCCCTCGAGCACCTGGATCTCGGCCAGGGCCGGCACGTAGGTGGCGGCCGGGGCGTCGAGGTCGAGCCGGCCTTCCTCGGCGAGCTGCAGCACGGCGGTGGCTGTCACCGCCTTGGTGGTGGAGAAGATCGCCATCACCGTGTCGGGGGTCATCGGCGCGTCGGGCGCGCGCAGGCCTGCGGCGCCGGCATAGAGGATCCGCTCCCGGTCGGTCGCCATCGCGACCACGCCGGCGAGTCCGGCCGGCCCGGCCACCGCGCGCCGCAGGATCGCGTCGGCCGCGGCCGTCAGATCGTCGCCCATCCGTGTCCTCCCGGCATTCGTCGTTGGGCGGCAGACTATCCCGCCGCCGCCGTCCTGTCAGGCGGGAGCCCGGACCGGCCCGGGATGCCGGCGGCGCAGGCCTGACCCGAGGGAACGTCGCGACCTGGCGCGCGATTGAACCGGCGCCGAGCGGAGGCCTCGAGTCCTTGTTTCCGCCGGAGCAGGAGACCGCCCGTGACCCTCATCTCCCGCCGCGACACCCTGGCCGCCGCGGCCGCTGGCCTCGTCGGCACCGCCGCCGCCACTGCCCAAGCGCAGGCTCCGGCCGCCCCGTCGGGCCCGCAGCCGATCCGCGGCCGGGACGGCGCCGACATCCTCGGACCGGTGAACCCGGCCCGCCAGGCGCAGGAGCCCTTCACCACCCTGCCGCCGAAGACCGACCACGGCACGATGCCGAACCTCAAGTGGTCGTTCACCGACAGCCACATGCGGATCGAGGAGGGCGGCTGGGCCCGCCAGACCACGACCCGCGAATTGCCGATCTCGACCGCGATGGCCGGCGTGAACATGCGGCTCAAGGCCGGCGTCGCCCGCGAGATGCATTGGCACAAGGAGGCCGAATGGGCCTACATGCTGAAGGGCCGCGCCCGCATCACGGCGGTGGACCAGGCGGGCCGCACCTTCGTGGACGACGTGGGCGAGGGCGACCTCTGGTACTTTCCCTCCGGCATCCCGCACTCGATCCAGGGCCTGCCGGGCGAGGTCGACGGCTGCGAGTTCCTGCTCGTCTTCGACGACGGGCACTTCTCGGAGGATTCGACCTTCCTCATCACCGACTGGCTCGCCCATACCCCGCGCGACATCCTGGCGAAGAATTTCGGGGTGCCGGAATCGGCTTTGGCCGGCCTGCCCGACAAGGAGAAGTACATCTTCCCGGCCCCGATGCCGGGGCCGATCGCCGGCGACAGGACCGGCGGCGCCGGGCCGGTGCCGGAGGGCTTCAGCTACCGGATGCTGGCGCAGGAGCCGATCCGCACCAAGGGCGGCTCGGTCCGCATCACCGACTCCAAGGTATTTCCGGCCTCGAAGACCATCGCGGCGGCCCTGGTCGAGCTCGAGCCCGGGGGCCTGCGCGAGCTGCACTGGCACCCGAACGGCGACGAGTGGCAATACTACCTCTCGGGCGAGGGCCGGATGACGGTGTTCGGCTCCGAATCGAAGGCCCGCACCTTCGACTACCGGGCCGGCGACGTCGGCTACGTGCCCTTCGCCATGGGCCACAACGTCGAGAATACCGGCTCGACGCCGCTGCGCTTCCTCGAGCTGTTCCGCAGCCCGACCTACGCCGACGTGTCGCTGAACCAGTGGATGGCGCTGACCCCGCACGCCCTGGTGCGGGCGCACCTGAACGTCGACGAGACGGTGCTCGCCGGGCTGCCCACCGCCAAGACGCCGGTGGTGAAAGGGTGAGCCCGCGCCGGGACGGGGCGATCGGCCCCGTCCCGGCGGTACGTCATGCCAGCGGCAGCGGCGCCCGCGCGTCCTGCACCACCGCCTCCTGGCGCCAGGTCGAGGGCTGGTCCGACGCGCCGGTGCCGAGCGCGCATTGCACCATCACGCTGTCGGCCCAGCGGCCGTGGCGGTAGGCCACGGCCGGCAGGTGGCCGACACGCGTGAAGCCGCAGGTCTCGTGCAGACGCAAGGACGCGTCGTTCTCGGCGTCGATGTAGCCGATCATCTGGCGGTAGCCGCCCGCCGCGCAGGCCTCGATCAGCGCCGGCAGCAGGCGCCGGCCGATGCCGGCATGCAGGTGGTCGGCATGGACGTAGATCGAGTGCTTGAGCGTGTAGCGGTAGGCCGGCCGCTTGCGGAACGGCACCGCGTAGGCGTAGCCCGCCACCATCCCGTGGCGCTCGGCCACGAGGTGGGGCAGGCGCTTCGAGCGCATGTTCTTGCGCCGGCGCTTGAGGTCGTCCGGCCGGAGCCGGTCCTCCTCGAAGTCGCCGGTATCGCCGACGCCGTGGCGGATGTGGTGCTCGTAGATGTCGATCATCGCCGCGACGTCCGCATCGGTCGACGGCCGGATCACGATCCCGGGTTGCGTGGGCGCCGAATCCATCAGCGGCCCTCCCGCAGCACGTAGGTGTAGAACCGGATGCGCCCGTCCGGCTCGACCTGGCGGTAGACACCCTGGATCTCGGCCTCGAAGCCCGGAAACAGGTTGGCGGCGGCCTCGAACATCTTGAAGTAGTCGAGCATGGGCTTTGCCCGCTCGTCGAGCCGCTCGCCCGGCAGCACCGTGCCGATGCCGGGCGGGTAGACCAGCATCAGCGTCGTGGCGATGCGCCCCTCGGCTTCCGCGATCGGCACGAAGTCGACATTGTTGCGGGTCAGCATCTGGGCCGCGGCCTTCGGCGGCATCACCATCTCGGGCAGGTGCTCGGGCATGAACTGCTTGCGCTGCAGCCCCGAGGTCCCGGCCTGCCGGTGGAAGGCGTGGTAGTCGGCGCAGAGGTCGCGCAGGCGCACGCCGCCGTAGCGCTGCGGCCGGCGCCGGACGAATTCCGGCATCGCCTCCTCCAGGAGCACGTTGTCGTCGTGCAGGCGCTTGAAGGCGACGAGCCCCGAGATCAGCGTGCCGGCCTTCGAGGATTCGACGCCCGGCGTCAGCAGGAAGAGCAGCGAGTTGAGGTCGTTCTTCTCCGGGACGATGCGGTTCTCGCGCAGGTACTGGGCGACGATCGGAGCCGGCACGCCGTGCTCGGTGTACTCGCCGGTCTGCCGGTCGAAGCCGGGGGTCAGCACCGTGAGCTTGTTCGGGTCGGTGATGGCGTAGCCCGGCGCGACATGGGTGAAGCCGTGCCAGCCCGCCCCGGGCTTCAGCTCCCAGTGGCGCGCATCGGAGGCGAGCTCGTCGGTCGGCAGGCTCTCCCACGGCACCTCGGCGCCGCCCGCGCCCGTCGCCGTGTCGGGCACGAAGGGATCGAAGAACCAGCGGCGCTTGGGATCACGCTCGTTCTCCTCGAACTCCTTGCGGATCGCCCGCACCTTCTTGCGCCACTCGATGCCGAGCCGGATCGTGTCGTCCCACAGGATCATGCCGGAGCGCCCCTTCATCATCTGGGCGCCGACGTCGAGGGAGGCGAAGAGGGGGTAGAACGGCGAGGTCGAGGCGTGGACGAGGAAGCTCTCGTTGAGGCGCCGGTGCTCCACCCGCCGGGTCTGGCCGCGGATATGGCCGTCCTTGGTGTGGATCTGCGAGGCCTGGGAGAAGCTCGCGAGCTGCTTGTGGGTCGATTGGGTGGCGATGATGCCGGGCGAGGTCTCGTCGAGACCCGTCAGCCCCATGGCGTAGCGACCCTGGAACAGGGGATGGAACTTCATGAAGCCGGCCCAGGCCTCGTCGAACAGGATGTAGTCGCAGAGGTGGCCGATCCTGGCGACGATCTCGCGGGCGTCGTAGATCGTGCCGTCATAGGTGCATTGCTCGATGACCGCGACGCGGAACGGCCGCTCCTTGCGCCACGCCTCCTTGTCCTTGACCAGCGGGTTGTCGCGGATCTTCCGGCGGATCTTCTCCTCGTCCAGCGCCTCGTGGAAGATCGGGCCGATCAGCCCGTAGGCGTTGCGGTCGGTCTCCAGAAAGATCGGGATGCCGCCGCCGAGGAACAGCGCGCCGTGATGCGCCGCCTTGTGGTTGTTGCGGTCGAACAGCACCAGGTCGTCCTCGGCCACCAGCGAGGACAGGACGATCTTGTTCGAGGCCGAGGTGCCGTTGAGCACGAAGTAGGTCTTTTCGGCCCCGAAGATCTGGGCCGCCTCCTTCTGCGCCTTAAGCGCCGGCCCCTCGTGGGTCAGGAGGTCGCCGAGATCGAGCACCGAGTTGTCGAGGTCGTCGCGAAAGATCGCCTCGCCCAAGTGCTCGACGAAGATGCGGCCGATCGGCGAGCGGTTGTAGAAGATGCCGCCGTTGTGGCCGGGGCAGGTCCAGAGCTGGTTGCCCTTCTCGGCGTAGTCGACCAGCGCGCCGAAGAACGGGGTCTTGAGGGTCTCGGCGTATTGCGTCACGCGGCTGACGAGGCCGCGGGCGATGAATTCGGGGGTTTCCTCGGCGAGGAAGATGTAGCCGTCGATGAAGTCGAGCAGCTCGACCGGAATGTCCTCGAGCCGCTTGCGCCGGACCATGATGACGATCGGCATCTCGAGGCCGCGCTTGCGCATCATGTCGATGAGCGCCGCCGCCTTGCCGTCGAGGCCGCGCTTGCCCCAGTCCACCACCAGGCAGCCGACCGCCGCGTCGGTCTGGACCGCGATCGCCGCGTCCTCGACCCGCCGCGCCCGCACCACCTCGAAGCCGCGATGCTCGACCGCCGCCACGATCTGGTTGACGCGCACGCCCTCCAGGTCGTCCGGATCGAAGGCCGGCGTGCACATCAGCACGGTAAAGCGGCGGTGGAAATCCATCGGGCGGGGCTCCTGTCCGTAACGGTATGGCCTGCGTGTCGGCCCCTCTCATGACGTTCCGATGACGGTCCCGGCCCTGCGGCGAATCCGCTCGGCCTTTCGGCGCGGACACCCGCCTGCTCCGCCGGGCGTCCGAACGCCTCCCGCCCCGCGCAAAGTCCGGCCCGCACCGATCGAGGTCGGACCGTCGTCGAGACGGTCCGGGCGCTGCGCCACCCGTCCGGGCCGGATTCGCAGAGTCCGCCGGGGAGTAGCCGTCGTCGGGCGCAAGGCTTGGGTGCATCTGTCGCGCAGGATGAAGCCGTTGCGCGACATCATTTCCGGACGATTACAAAAAGCATCTGTGGGTAATTCCGCGCTGACCGTACGACGGTGGGTTGAAACTGCGCGGGCCTGCCCGATATCGGCACCATGCCCGTTCATCGGGTGCGTTGATTTAGGACGAATATCCGTGTCGCAAGAAAATCTGGTCCAGGACGTCGACTTCGTCGCCCTCGCCGCCGACGTCGTGTCGGCCTACGTCGCCAACAACTCGGTTCCGGCCGCCGATCTGGCCGGCCTGATCGGCACCGTGCATACCGCCTTCCTGTCCCTCGGCCAGCCCGCCGCCAAGGAGGCCGAGAAGCCGACGCCGCTGATGCCGATCAAGAAGACGGTGACCCCGGACTACCTGATCAGCCTTGAGGACGGGAAGCAGTACAAGTCGCTCAAGCGCCACCTCTCCACCCGCGGCCTCTCCCCCGAGGAGTACCGCCGCAAGTGGGGCCTGCCGCATGATTACCCGATGGTCGCCGCCAACTACGCCGCGCAGCGCTCCGAGCTGGCCAAGAGCATCGGCCTGGGCCGGGGCCGCACCGTCGCGGCGGCCGCCAAGCGCGCCTCGTCGGATGCCGTCGTGACGGCACCGATCGCCGACGCGAAGCCGGCCAAGCGCCGCCGCGCCTGAGGCCGCGGGCCGTCCCGTCCGGGACGGTACTCGTTACATCGCCGCGAGACCGCCCGGCAGCTCCGCGCTCCGGGCCGGACCGCGGATCTCGAGGGCGACCGGCGGGGGCCGGTCGCCCTTCGCCTGTCAGGGCACCCCGATTCCGGTCACATCAATTCGCCGTGCCAGGGCATGAAGCCGAGCGGCGGGACGCCGGCCCGAGCGATGTGCGCGAGCCGGAGCGGACCGGCCCGGTCCGGGTCGGCAGGGCCGCGCGCGCCGCGCCGGTACTCGCCGGGCGGAACGCCGAAGGCGTCGCGGAACAGCCGGCCGGCATGGCTCGGCGAGGTGAAGCCCGACGCGGTCGCGAGCTCGTCGACGGTGCGGTGCTCGTCGGGGCGCGACAGGGAGCGGCGCAGCTGCGCCACGCGCCGCTGCTGCACGAACCGGGTGACCCCGCCTGCGGGCTCGAACAGGCGGTAGAGCACGCTGCGCGACACCCCGATCCCGGCCGCGACCGTCGCGGCGGAGAGGTCGCGGTCGCCGAGATGCCGGTCGATATAGGCGGTCGCCCGGGCCCGGGCGCGCCCGGCGGCCACCGGAGGCGGGACCGATCCGGCCCGGTCGCGCAGCGAGGCCAGGGTCGCCCCGAGGAGCAGGCACAGCGAATCGGTCGCGACGCCGGCGAGGTGCGGCGTCAGCCCCGCGGCATGGGCGGCGAGCGAGCCAAGGAAATCGATCGACAGCCCTGCGGCGCCCGGGCCGAGCACCAGCCCATGCAGGTCGAGACCGTCGATCACCGCCGCATCGAGGCGGTCGCGGGCGATCGACGCGGTGACGATGTGCGCGCCCTCGGTCCAGGTGCGCTGCGGCCGGGTGAGGTCGAACAGCGCGAGGCTCCCGGCCTCGACCGCCCGGATCGCGCCGGGCACCTCCAGCATCATGCGCCCGGCGAGCACCAGGTGGAGCGTGACGTGGTCGAACCCGTCGCGGGCGACCCGGCGCGGCCCGCGGGCGTGCGATACCCCGGCGAGGCGGCGGTCGAAGACGAGCATGCGCGGCAGCCGGTGGGCGACGACCTCGGTCCGCAACGGGCCCGGCAGGCGATCGACGTCGGTGCCGCTGCTGTAGAGCGCGCGGTACGCCTCGAAGGCATCGTCGGCGGCGGGCAGGTCGGGGCCGAGGGTGATCGTGTCCATCGCCGCGCGGGGGGCTCCCTGGTCGGAGCGGACGGGGTGCTTCCGGCCCCCGACCTCTCAGCGGCGATCTTCTTCCGTTACGGCCGCCGGTCCTCGGAGGTAGCGCGCACCGAGCAGGAGGGCAATGATCCCGGCCGCATAGGCCGGCAGGCTCGCGGCCAGCAGGGCCTGGCCGAGCCCGGCCTCGCCGAAGACGCGATCGGCCAGGAGCCCGACCAGGGGCGGGCCCAGCCCGAACCCCGCGAGCGTCGTGCAGGCCACGAACGGCGCGGTGACGCGGCCGCGCAGCGCGCGCGGCGTCATGAGCTGCAGCCCCGCCAGCGTCGCGACCGAGCCGATGCCGAGGCCGAAGATCAGGGCGGCCAGCGCCGTCAGCGCGAGCCCGCGATCGTCCGCCAGCCCGACGGTCGCGGCGAGCGGCAGGGTGCCGAGGAGCGCGCCGAGCACCAGCCGCCCGCCGGGCAGGCCGCGCCGGGCCGTGCGGTCGAGGAGGCGTCCGCCCGCGACCTGGCCGAGCGGGGCGGCGACGGCGACGATCGTCCCGAACACCATCCCGGCGGAGGGCAGGGACAGGCCGAATCGGCGCACGAGCAGCGTCACCGCCCAGGCGTTGGTGGTCTGCACCACCAGGGTGACGGCGACCCCGGCGACCGCGAGGACGGCATAGCGCCCGGCATGCCGGGCGAGCCAGGGCGCGAGGGCCTGCCGCCGCGCCGGGCGGCCGCCGCCGCGCCCGGGATCGGGCAGGCGCAGGAGAAGGACCGCGAGGACGAGGTTCGGCACGACGCTGAGGGCGAACAGCACCCGCCAGGCCGCGACCGGGGCGCCGGGGCCGAGGGGGACCATCGCCGGCAGCAAGGCGAGGAGCCCGCCGCCGAGCCCCATCGCCGTCGCCCGGCCCAGGGTGGCGCCGGCGACGTAGAGCGAGACGCCCTGACCGATCCGGTCCCGCGGCTGGCGCGCCGCGATGAGCGCCAGGGCGGCCGGGGTGAGGACCGCCTGGCCGAGGCCCAGGGCCGCCCGGCCGAGGACCAGCTCCCCGAGGCCGGTCGCCAGCCCGCAGGCCAGGGAGGCCAGCCCCCAGACCAGGACCCCGGCGGCGATGAGGCGCGGGCGGTGGAGCCGGTCGACCAGGGGGCCGGCCGCCAGCGAGGCGACCGCGTAGGCCGCCACGAAGGCGGTGCCCTGGACGAGTCCGAGCTCGAAGTCGCTCAGGCGCAGGTCGGCCTTGATCGCCGGGGCGACCAGGGCGGCGATGAACCGGTCGGCGAAGGCGAGGAGGTGGGCGCCGGCCAGCAGCCACACGCCGGGCCAGGCCGGCGCGAGGGCGAGGCGCCCGGGGCGGGGACGTCGCATCGGCTCAGGCCCCGGCGGGCGCGGGTCCGGACCCGGCGGCGTGGTTCTCGCCCATGCGTGTCGGCTCTCCGGGCTGGGTGTCGCGCGAAGGCGGGCGCGGCGGCGGGGAAGCGGGCCTCGTCGCAGAAAACGCCGCCGACCGGAAGCCCGTCGGCGAGGCCCCGGCGCGATAGGGGCGGGCTTGCCAGCGCGGCCAGCCTGCGCTTCAGTCGCGCCCGGGCGGCGCGGGCCGAGGGCACGCCGGACGCGCCGGGGCTCCCTTCGCGGAAGCCGACCCCCCGAGTGCTGCGCCCGGCCGGCGGCGACCGACGGGCCCTTCCTCCCGGATTGTTCCATGGATCAGGCCAAGCTCGCGGCCCTTCGCGCCCGCTACCTCGACGCGACCGGCGGCGACATCGACGACCCGGATTTCGCCAAGGCGGCGCGCCAGCAATTCAGCGAGAGCGACCGGCGCAAGTGGCCGTTCGCCGACGTCGCGACCTTCCTCGACCTGCCCTACCGCCCCGACGCCGCGACGCTGCCCGATTTCGGCGGCCTCGACGTGGCGCTGATCGGCGTGCCGATGGATCTCGGCGTCACCAACCGGGCCGGCGCCCGCCACGGGCCGCGGGCGGTGCGGGCGGTCGAGCGCGTCGGCCCCTACGAGCACGTCCTGCGCATGACCCCGGCCGCCGAGCTGAAGGCGGCCGATATCGGCGACGTGCCGTTCCGCAGCCGCTTCTCCCTCGAGAGCTGCCACGAGGACATCGAGGATTTCTTCGCCACGGTCGTGAAGGCCGGCGTGGTGCCGCTCGCTGTGGGCGGCGACCACTCGATCAGCCGCGCGACGCTGCGGGCGGTCGGCGCGTCGCGCCCGGTCGGCATGATCCACATCGATGCCCATTGCGACACCGGCGGCGTCTACGAGGGCTCGAAGTTCCACCACGGCGGTCCCTTCCGCCAGGCGGTGCTCGACGGCGTGCTCGATCCGGCGCGCACGATCCAGATCGGCATCCGCGGCGGCGCCGAGTACCTGTGGGAGTTCTCGTACGTCTCCGGCATGACGGTGATCCACGCCGAGGAGGTCCCGCAACTCGGGCTTCCCGCGGTGATCGCCCGGGCCCGGGAGGTCGCGGGCGACGGCCCGACCTACCTCTCCTTCGACGTCGACAGCCTCGATCCGGGCTTCGCCCCGGGCACCGGCACGCCCGAGATGGGCGGACTCACGCCCCGCGAGGTCCTGGATCTGCTGCGGGGACTGGCCGGCGTGAACATCGTCGGCGGTGACGTGGTCGAGGTGGCGCCGCAATACGATCCGACCAGCAACACGGCGCAATGCGCCGCGCAGGTGCTGTTCGAGCTGATGTGCCTGGTGGCGGCGGGGCGGAAGGTCGGTTAGCCGCCCTTCCGCGGGCCGGGGCTTACCCCCCGGCCACGCCCTGCGCATCGACGTAGACCGCATAGAGCGACTGGCTTGCCGCCATGAACAGCCGGTTGCGGTGGCGGCCGCCGAAGCAGAGGTTGGCGCAGCGCTCCGGCAGTCGGATGCGGCCGATCAGCTGTCCTTCGGGGTTGAACACCATCACCCCGTCGAGGGCGTCGTCGCCCATGCCCCAGCCGCACCACAGGTTGCCGTCGGTGTCGCAGCGGAAGCCGTCCGGCGTGCCGGGGCCGGCATCGATGTGGACGCGCTGGTTGCTCAAGCGTGCCCCCGAGACGTCGAAGGCGAGGATGCGGCGGTTCGGCTGCGCCCGCGACTCGACGAGGTAGAGGATCGATTCGTCGGGGGAGAAGCACAGGCCGTTCGGCCCGGCGAGGTCGGTCGCCGCGGCTTCCAGCATTCCCGTGACCGGGTCGAGCCGGTAGACGTTCTGCGGCAGTTCGGGCTCGGCCCGCTCGCCCTCGTAGTTGCCGAGGATGCCGAAGGGCGGGTCGGTGAACCAGACCGCGCCGTCACGGGCCACCACCACGTCGTTGGGCGAGTTGAGGCGCTTGCCCTCGAAACTGTCGGCGAGCACCGTGACGGCGCCGTCGTACTCGGTGCGCGTCACCCGCCGCCCGCCATGCTCGCAGGTGACGAGACGGCCCTGGCGGTCGCGGGTGTTGCCGTTGGCGAAGTTCGACGGCTTGCGGAAGGCCGAGACCGCGCCGGTCTCCTCGTCGTACCGCAGAATGCGGTTGTTGGGGATGTCGCTCCACAGGAGGGCGCGCGTATCCCCGAACCAGACCGGGCCCTCGCTCCAGCGGCACCCGGTGGCGAGACGCTCGACCCCGGCGCTGAACACCCGGTAGCGGGCGAAGGACGGATCGATGACCTCGATGGCGGGGTCGGGATACCGGATCGTCGGCGTCCACACGGGGGCGTTCCTCCCTTGTCGTCGTTGTCGGCGCGGACCTTCGCGGGCCGCGGGCGCCGACGCAACCCGCGATCCGCGGCCTCGACGCTCGACGCCGGGCGCGCCCTCACCGATGATGGCGCCCGAGGTGCCCCGTCCGAAGGGCGCCGGCACGGGAGGAGCGCGTATGGGCGAGGCAACGGGGATGCGGGTCGCGCTGTCGGGAGCGGGCGGGCAGATCGGGGCGGTGCTGCGGCCGCGGCTCCTCGCGGCCGGGATCGTCCTGCGCTCCGGCGGCGGGCCGACGGCGCTGACGCCGCTCTCGGAGGCCGAGACGGTGACGACCGGCGACCTGCGCGACGCCGATGCCGTCGACCGGCTGCTCGAAGGCACCGAGGTCCTGGTCCACATGGCCGGCACCAGCGTCGAGAAGCCACTGCCGGGGGTGATCGAGAACAACCTCGTCGCGCTGCACGCGATCTACGAAGGGGCGCGGCGCCACGCCTTGCGCCGGGTGGTGTTCGCCAGTTCCAACCACGCCTTCGGGATGCACTCGGTGGAGTCCCGCCTCGATCCCGACGCGCCGTTCCGGCCTGACGGCGCCTACGGCCTGAGCAAGGCCTGGGGCGAGCTGATGGGCCGGATGTACTGGGACCGCCACGGCATCGAGGGGGTGGCGCTGCGCATCGGCAGCGCCCTGCCGCGGCCGACGGAGTTCCGCCACCTCTCGACCTGGCTCGGCCACGACGACCTCGCCCAGCTCGTCCTGCGCAGCATCGCGGCGCCGGTGCCCGGCTATGTCGCGGTCTGGGGCGCCTCGGACAACCCGCGCAGCTACTGGAACAACGCGGACGCCGCCGCGGCGATCGGCTACCGCCCGACCCAATCGGCGGAGGACTGGGCCGAGGAGATCCTGGCGCAGGAGAACCCCCTCGACCCGATCGCCCGCACCCTCCAGGGCGGCAGCTTCACGACGATGGACTACACGCCGCAGGCCGGGCGGCCGAAGCGAGGCACTTAGAGCATTTTCCGACGAAGTGGAAACCGGTTCGTCGCAGAAAATGCGCCAAAACAAAGACTTAGAGAGCTTCGCGATTGCAACGCGATCGTGAGGTGCTCTGGCGCGTTGCGCTCCCCGCGCGCGAACCCTCCTCTATTGGGGAGGGGGGACCCGGCGCCTGCAGGGCCGCGGGAGCGAAACGCCGATCGAGGCCTGCCGCGGCTCACGGGGCGCCGAGATCCCGCGCCCCGGTGGAGGGTGTCCGCGCGGCGGCGTGAGGGCGCGGCCGGGCAACGGTCGAGCAGGTCGTCCCGGAGACGGCAGCCGTCCCCGGGGCGAGGCCGCTCCCGTCAGGCCGTGGCCGAGAAGACGTCCGGCAGCGAGGGCAGCCGCTGGCGCAGGCGCAGGAGCGCGATGGTCTCGATCTCCTGCAGCGCCCGGGCCCGCTCGTCGTCGGCGGAGTTGTCGAGGCGCTCTTCCAGCTGGGCCAGGATCTCGTCCGGGCTCCTGCCCCGCACCGCCATGATGAAGGGGAAGCCGTGGCGGCTGCGGTAGCGCTCGTTGAGGTCGAGGAAGCGGGCGCGGCCCTCGGCGTCGAGGGCGTCGAGGCCGGCCGAGGCCTGCTCGGCGCGCGATTCCAGCGCGAGATCGGCCGCCGCCACCCGGCCGGCGAGGTCGGGATGGGCGTGGATCAGGGCGAGCTGCCGGGCCGGCTCGGCCGCCCGCATCACCGCGACCATCGCGGCGTGCAGCCCGTCGGCCGAATCCTGCATCCCCGAGAGTCCGGCGGCATGCGCCCCGTCCGCCACCCAGGGGGAGTGCTCGAACACGTCGCCGAAGCTCTCGACGAACTGGGCGCGGCCCATCCGGCTCGGGGTCAGGCCGGCGGGCGGATGGGTCTTGGCCCAGTGCCGGGCGATGTCGATGCGGCGGGTCACCCACACGTCGTCGTGCGCCGCGACGTGGTCGAGGAAGCGCGCGAGCGCCGCGATGCGGCCCGGCCGGCCGACGAGGCGGCAATGCAGGCCGATCGAGAGCATCCGGGGCGTCTCGGCGCCCTCGGCGTAGAGCACGTCGAAGGAGTCGCGCAGGTAGGCGAAGAACTGGTCGCCGGCGTTGAAGCCCTGCGGGGTGGCGAACCGCATGTCGTTGGCGTCCAGCGTGTAGGGCACCACGAGCTGGGGCGCGCGCGGGCCCTCGACCCAGTAGGGCAGGTCGTCGGCGTAGGAATCCGCCGAGTAGAGGAAGCCGCCTTCCTCCATCACCAGCCGCAGCGTGTTCTCCGAGGTCCGGCCCGTGTACCAGCCGAGCGGGCGCTCGCCCGTCGCCTCGGTGTGGATGCGGATCGCCTCGTTCATGTGGGCCTTCTCCTCCTCGTAGGAGAAGTCGCGGTAGTCGATCCACTTGAGGCCGTGGCAGGCGATCTCCCAGCCGGCCTCGCGCATCGCCGCCACCGCGTCCGGGTTGCGCTGGAGCGCGGTGGCGACGCCGTAGACCGTCACCGGCAGGGCGCGCTCGGTGAAGAGCCTGTGCAGGCGCCAGAACCCGACCCGCGAGCCGTACTCGTAGATCGATTCCATGCTCATGTGGCGCTGGCCCGGCCAGGCCTGGGCGCCGACGATCTCCGACAGGAACGCCTCGGACGCCCGGTCGCCGTGCAGCAGGCAGTTCTCGCCGCCCTCCTCGTAGTTGATGACGAACTGCACCGCGATGCGGGCCCCGTCCGGCCATTGCGCGTGCGGCGGGGTGCGGCCGTAGCCGACGAGGTCGCGGGGGTAGGGGGAGTCGGTCATGGGTTCTGCGTCCGGTGGAGGCCGACGCCGCCCCAAGCGGTGCCGGGCCCGGCGCGGGATCCCCTCTCTCACGTGGGCTGGCGGAATCACACGTCGTCTCGGAAGGACAGCCCCTTGTCGATACACGCGCTTTCCCCTTCCCCCTTGTGGGGAGGGGTCAGGGGTGGGGGTGGTGCCGGATGAAGCGCGTGCTCTACGTGGCACCACCCCCACCCCCATGCCCCTCCCCACAAGGGGGAGGGGAGGCGCGCTACCTTCAAAAGAGGAGCACTCGGACGCAGACGTGCGAATACACCAGCTCACTCGGCTGAGGGGACCCGCGCCCAGCCCGGCTCCAGGAGAAGCGGGACGGCCGCGTGAAAATCCAGCCCGACCTTAGCCTTGCGGCAGCCCCGGCGCAAAACCGGCGCGGACCGTCACCCCGCCAAAGTCGCCAGCACCGGATCGACCCGGGCGAAGTGGTCGGCCCAGGTCGGCGCCCGGTAGCCCGCGAGGCGCGCCGCCATCTCGCCCCGAAGCCCCGAGCCCGGCGCGGCCAGGTCCTCCGCGGCCCGCATCCAGCCCAGGCCGTCGAGGGGATGCAGGAATTCCGCGAAATCCGTCGCGATCTCGCGGTGGACCGGGATGTCGGAGGCCACGACCGGCAGGCCGGCGGCGGCGGCCTCCAGCACCGGCAGGCCGTAGCCCTCGGCGAAGGAGGGCATCAGCAGCGCGGTGGCGTGGCCCATCAGCCGGACCAGCCCGGCGGTCGAGAGGCCCGAGGCCTCGGTGACGTGGGCGCGCACCGCCGGGCAGCGCTCGAGGAGGTCGATGACGTTCTCGCTCTCCCAGCCCCGGCGCCCGACGACGACGAGGCGCGGCGTCGCCGCTCCGTGGCGGGCGGCGAGCTCGCGCCAGGCGGCGAGCAGGGTGATCAGGTTCTTCCTCGGCTCGATCGTGCCGCAGACCAGGAAGAACGGCCGGGCCGGCGGCGGCGCGGGCGGGACCTGGAACGCCGCCTCGATCCCGAGCGGGCCGACGGTGACCGGCGGCGGCCGCCGCCCGAGCCCCGCGACATGGGCCGAGAACCGCCGGCCCACGTCGGCCGAGTTCACCACGACGGCCTGGGCGTGGCGGGCCACCGTCTCCATCCGCACCCGGTGCCGGTCGGCCTCGCCGTCGCGCCCGTACTCGGGATACTCGATCGGGATCAGGTCGTGGACGAAGAAGACCGGTCGCACGTCCGGCCGGTCGTAGAGCCAGTCGAACCGCGCGGGCTTGTCGAGGCGCAGGTGCGAGGTGTGGAGGTAGAGCGCGTTCAGCGGCAGCGCCTCGGGTCCGGGCGCCCGCAAGGCCGTGAGCCAGGCCTGCAGCTGCCGCTTGCGCCGGTCCCGCGCGCCCTCGGGTGCCGCCGCGCCGGTGCCCGCCCCCGGAACCGGCAGCCCGAGCCGGGCGGCGAGGTCGCGGTAGACCGGGTCGTCGCTGGCCGTCACGTCCTCGGTCCAGGAGGCGGTCGCGCCCTCGACGAGGGCGGTCATCCGCGCCCGGTCGAGGACCTTCGGGCCGAGCGGCGTCGAGACGAGGCCGAAGCGCGGTCCGGCCTGGCCCAGGAGGTGCCGGGCATAGGCGAGGTCGACCCGGTCGATGCCGGTCGGGCTCGCATGGCGCAGGCGGGTGACGAGACGGGTGAGGTCGAAGGCGACGGGATGCGGGCGCATGCGGTCCTGAGGCGGCTCGGCGAAGGTGACGCGGTTGCCCGCGTTCCTATACCTGCGGCGCGGACCCGCCGAATCCACCTTGTGCGGCAGCGCACAAGACGCGCCCCGACGCGTGGATGGTTGCCCTTGCAACCCTGAGCGATGATGATTTATCGCATTCGTCAGCCTCCGGCGCGTCGCGGTGACAAGAGCCGGACGCGGCGGCTATGATCGTGGGTCGGCGGCGTGCCGATGTTCGGGTGAGACCATGGCGATCGTCGATCTGGATCGGGAAGCGGTGAAGAACGGCCTGGCGGACGGCTCCGTCCTGCTCATCGACGTGCGCGAGCCCAACGAGTTCGCCTCGGGCCACATCCCGGGCTCGGTGTCGTTCCCGCTCTCGGATTTCGACCTCGAGCGCCTGCAGGCCTTGATCGCCGCGGACGGCCGCCGGCCGGTCCTGTCCTGCGCCGCGGGCGTGCGCTCGGCGCGGGCGCTGCACTACCTTCAGAGCGAGGGCATCCCCCTCTCGGAGCACTACGTCGGCGGGTTCAAGGACTGGGCCAATGCCGGCGAGACCGTGGAATAGCCGATCCATGGAATAGCCGATTCATCCGCTCCTCGCAGGCATTGCCCGCGAGGGCGGCCGAGACGTTCACGGCCCCGGGAGGGCCGCGCCGGTGCCGGCGCGGTTCCCGTGACGGCCAAGCCCCTCGACGCGGATGCGCTCCGGCCCATCTTCCTGCGCGTCCGGTGGGGCCGCATGCACAAGACGAACGGGAGAACGAGTATGCGCAGGCTGAGGCTGGCGGCGGTGATCCCGGCGCTGCTGCTGCTGGCCGGGGTGCCGGCGCGGGCCCAGGCTCCGGGCGGTCCGCCCCCCACGGTCACGGTCGCCAAGCCCGTGGTCAAGGAGGTGGTGGAGCACGACGACTTCACCGGCCGCTTCAACGCCATCGAGTACGTCGAGGTGCGGGCCCGGGTCACCGGCTACCTGCAGAAGATCCACTTCCAGGACGGCGCCGTGGTTAAGAAGGGCGACCTGCTCTTCACCATCGACCGTCGGCCCTACAAGGCCGCCCTCGACCAGGCGACCGCGGCCCTCGACTCGGCCAAGGCGCGGCTGAACTTCAGCCAGACCGACCTCGAGCGCGCCCAGACGCTGAGCCGGTCGGGCAACATCTCCGAGCAGGTCACCGACCAGCGCCGGCAGAACTCGCAGACCGCCCAGGCCGACGTCGACAACGCCACCGCGGCCCTGCGCCAGGCCCAGCTCAACTACGACTTCACCGAGGTGCGCTCGCCGATCGACGGGCGGATCTCGCAGCGCAACGTCACCGAGGGCAACATCGTCATCACCGACCAGACGATGCTGACCACGATCGTCTCGCTCGATCCGATCTACTTCTCGTTCACGGTCGACGAGCGCTCGTTCCTGGCCTACCAGGGCACGCTCAAGATCGGCATGGGGGCGACCCAGAACGAGCACACGGTGCCGATCCTGGTGGCGCTTACCGGCGAGGCCAAGCCCACCCGCAAGGGCGTGCTCAACTTCGTCGACAACCGGGTCGACGAGGCCACCGGCACGGTGCTCCTGCGCGCCACCGTCGAGAATCCCGACCGCTTCATCAAGCCGGGCCTGTTCGGCATCGTCAGCATGCCGGCCTCGAAGCCCTATCGCGGCGTGCTGATCCCCGACGAGGCGATCGGCGCCAACCAGGACAAGCGCCTCGTCTACGTGGTCGGCGAGGACAACGTGGTCCAGCCCCGCAACATCCGCCCCGGACCCAAGATCGACGGCTACCGGGTGGTGCGCGACGGGCTCAAGGGCGACGAGACCATCGTGATCGTCGGCCTGACCCGGGTGCGCCCGGGCGCCAAGATCACGCCCGAGCGCAAGGACCTGCCGCCGGTCCGCGAATAGCCAGCCGCGCCGCCCGCCCCGGGCGGCGCGCCCGTCAGGATGCCACGGCCCCCGCCCGCGCGGGGGCGCCACGCCCGACTAGCCGAAGGGCGCGAGAGGCCCACCGATGCGTTTTGCCCACTTCTTCGTCGACCGGCCGATCTTCGCCTCGGTGACCTCGATCGTCATCCTGATCATCGGCTACGTTTCGTACATCTCGCTGCCGGTCTCGCAATATCCCGAGATCGTGCCGCCGACCGTCGTCGTGCGCGCCTCCTACCCGGGCGCCAACGCCGAGACGGTGGCGGCCACCATCGCGACGCCGATCGAGCAGGAGATCAACGGCGTCGACAACATGCTGTACATGTCGTCGCTGTCGACCAACGACGGCAACATGCAGCTGACCGTCACCTTCGCGCTCGGCACCAACCTCGACATCGCCAACGTGCTGGTCCAGAACCGGCTCTCGGTCGCCCAGCCGCGCCTGCCCGGCGACGTGCGCAACCTCGGCGTCACGGTCCGCAAATCCTCGCCCGACCTGATGATGGTCGTGCACGTGCTCTCGCCCGACGGCACCTTCGACCAGAACTATCTGGCCAACTACATCTATCTTCGCCTGCGCGATCCGCTGCTGCGCCTCAACGGCGTTGGCGACATCACGGTGTTCGGCGGCTCGGAATACGCGCTCAGGCTCTGGCTCGACCCGAACAAGCTCGCCTCCTACCAGCTCTCGACCACCGACGTGATCAACGCGCTGCAGGAGCAGAACGTCCAGGTCGCTTCGGGTGCGCTCGGCGCGCCGCCGGCACCCGCGAGCCAGGCGTTCCAGCTCACGGTCCAGACGCAAGGGCGGTTCCAGGACCCGAGCGAGTTCCGCAAGGTCATCGTCAAGGCGTCCGACGGGCGGCTGGTGCGGGTCTCCGACATCGCCCGGGTCGAGCTCGGCCAGAAGGACTACACGACGAAGTCGTTCCTCAACGGCCAGCCGGCGATCGGCATCGGCGTGTTCCAGCGTCCTGGCACCAACGCGCTCGAGGCGGCCGAGCAGGTCCAGGCCTTGATGAAGACGCTGGCCAAGGACTTCCCCCCCGGCCTCGAATTCAAGATCGCCTACAACCCGACCGAGTTCATCGCCGAATCGGTGCACGAGGTCTACAAGACGCTCGGCGAGGCGGTCATCCTCGTCGTCGTCGTCATCCTGATCTTCCTGCAGAGCTGGCGCACCGCGATCATCCCGATCATCGCGATCCCGGTGTCGCTCGTCGGCACCTTCGCGGTGATGGCGCTGCTCGGCTTCTCGCTCAACAACTTGACGCTGTTCGGCCTCGTGCTCGCCATCGGCATCGTCGTCGACGACGCGATCGTGGTGGTGGAGAACGTCGAGCGCAACATGGCCGAGGGGCTCTCCCCCGGCGAGGCCGCCCACAAGACCATGGACGAGGTCGGCGGCGCCGTCGTCGCCATCGCGCTCGTTCTGTCGGCGGTGTTCATCCCGACCGCCTTCATCCCGGGCATCTCGGGCCAGTTCTACCGGCAGTTCGCGCTCACCATCGCGGCCTCGACCATCATCTCGATGTTCAACTCGCTGACGCTGTCGCCGGCGCTCTGCAAGCTGCTGCTGAAGCCCCATTCCGAGCACCACCGGCCGCGGTTCTTCCTCGCCCGGTTCGGGTCGTGGGCGGCCAACACATTCAACCGCGCCTTCGACGCCACCGCCAACGGCTACGCGGCGGCGATCCGGTTCCTCACCGGGCGGCTGGTGCCGCTGCTCGCCATGCTGCTGCTCTATGCCGGCGTGATCTACGGCGTGCTGCACCTCGTGCGCACCACGCCGACGGGCTTCATCCCGCTCCAGGACCAGGGCTACCTGCTGGTGGTGGTGCAACTGCCGCCGGGCTCGTCGCTCGAGCGCACGACCGCGGTGGTGCAGGAGGTCTCGCGCCGCTCCCTCGATATCGACGGCGTCGGCAACACCGTCGTCATCGCGGGCTTCGACGGCGCGACCTTCACCAACACCACCAACGGCGCGGTGATGTTCCTGCCGTTGAAGCCGTTCAAGGAGCGCCTGGAGAAGGGCCTGACCGCCGGCAAGATCCTCCAGGCTGTGCTCGCCAAGACCGCGCCGATGCAGGAGGCCCGGATCATCGCGATCCCGCCGCCGCCGGTGCGGGGCCTGGGCAATGCCGGCGGCTTCAAGATGCAGGTCCAGAGCCGCGAGGGCTCGGACATCGCCCGGCTGCTCCAGGTCTCGGGCGACCTCATCGGCGCGGCCAACCGCGACCCGGCGCTGACCCGCGTCTTCACCACCTTCGGCAACGACACGCCGCAGATCTACCTCGACATCGACCGCACGGTGGCGCGGATGCTGAACGTGCCGCTCGCCAACGTGTTCTCGACGCTCCAGGTCAACCTCGGCGGCGCCTACGTCAACGATTTCAACACCTTCGGCCGCGTCTACCAGGTCCGCGCCCAGGCCGACGCCAAGTACCGGATGGAGAAGTCCGACATCGAGCGGCTGAAGGTCCGCTCCTCCACCGGCGCGCTCGTGCCGATGGGGACGCTCGCCAGCATCCGCGACATCTCGGGCCCCCAGATCGTCCAGCGCTTCAATCTGTTCTACTCGATTCCCGTGCAGGGCGACGCGAAGCCGGGCATCTCCTCGGGCCAGTCCCTCGACGCGATGGAGAAGCTCGCCCGCCAGACCCTGCCCGACGGCATGAGCTTCGAGTGGACCGACATCGCCTTCCAGGAAAAGGCGGTCGGCAACACGGCGATCTACGTCTTCGCGCTCGGCGTGCTGCTGGTCTTCCTGGTGCTCGCCGCCCAGTACGAATCCTGGGCGCTGCCGCTCTCGATCCTGCTGGTGGTGCCGACCGGCGTGCTCGCGGCCCTGGCGGGCGTGCAGTTCCGGGGCCAGGACAACAACATCCTGACCCAGATCGGCCTCATCGTGCTGATCGGTCTGGCGGCCAAGAACGCGATCCTGATCGTCGAGTTCGCCCACCAGATCGAGGAGAGCGAGCGCCGGGGCCCCGTCGCGGCGGCCGTCGAGGCCTGCCGGCTTCGCCTGCGCCCGATCCTGATGACCGCCTTCGCGTTTATCCTCGGCGTGGTGCCGCTCGCCTTCGCCACCGGCCCGGGCGCCGAGATGCGCCAGGCGCTCGGCACCGCGGTGCTGTTCGGCATGCTGGGTGCCACGATCTTCGGCCTGTTCCTGACCCCGGTCTTCTACGTCGTGATCCGCAACATCCTGATCCGCATCAATCGCTGGCGCGGCGTCGAGGAGCATCCCGGCGAGCCGGAGCCGGCGCGGTGACCGGATCCACGGCCTGACGCGAATCGACGCCCCCGGACGGCACCGTCCGGGGGCGTCGTCGTCTCGGGTGCGGCATCGCCGCCCCCGAACCGCCAGCCCTGCTCCCGCATTGCCGGCCTGATTCGAGGTTCGGGAGATGCGCGTGGCACGGGTGGCGGTGGTGACGGGCGGTACGGCGGGGATCGGTCTGGCGACCGCCCACGCGTTTGCCAGGGACGGGTGGTCGGTCGGGATCGTCGCCCGCGACGAAGGCCGCCTGCGCGACGCCGAAGCGGCCCTGCGCCGGCACGGCGGCGCGGTCCTGGCGCTCTCCGCCGACGTCGCCGACGTGGAGGCGGTGAACGATGCCGCCGACCGGTTCGAGGCCGAGCTCGGGCCGATCGACACCTGGGTCAACAACGCGATGTCGTCGATCGTCGCGCCCGCCCCCGAGATCGCGCCCGAGGAATGGCGGCGGGTGACCGAGACCACCTATCTCAGCCAGGTCTGGGGCACGCTCGCCGCGCTGCGGCACATGCGCGGGCGCAACCGCGGCACCATCGTGCAGGTCAGTTCGGGCCTGGGGCTTCGCGCGATGCCTCTGCAGGTGCCCTACTGCGCCGCCAAGCACGCGGTGACCGGCTTCACCGACGGCCTGCGCTCCGAGTTCCTGCACGAGGGCGTCGAGATCAACCTGACGGTCGTCTACCTGCCGGCGGTGAACACGCCGCAATTCGGCTGGGCCCGCACCCGCACGGGTGCCGAGCAGGACATCCCGGCCCCGGTCTTCGACCCGCGGCTCTGCGCCGACGCGATCCGGTTCGCGGCCGACCACCGCCGCCGCGACATCTATGTCGGCCGCTCGACCATTCAGATGGGCCTGATGCAGGTGGTCTCGCCGGCCCTCTCGGACCGGTTCATGGCGCGCGGCTGGGACGCGCAGATCGGCGAGGCGGCCCCCGACAAGCCCGGCAACCTGTTCGCGCCGGCGCCCGGTCCGGCCGCGATCGACGGGAAATTCGCCGACAAGACCACGCCGACCCGCAGCGAGTTCGTCACCGACCGCCAGCGCGACGTCCTCGTCGCCGGTCTCGCGGCGCTCGCCGTCGGGGGCGTGGCGGCCCTTGCCCTCGGGGCCGGGGCGGCGCGCCGCCTCGGGCGCCGTCGTCGCCGGCTCCTGCCGCGGGTGTTCTGACGCGGCGCCCCCGCGTCGACGGTCCGGCGCGCTCGCCCTATCTCCGGCGGCATCCTCCCGCTTCGCCCCGATAGGTCTCGCGTGCCCGGTTACCTGCCCTTCGCGGGCGCCCTCAAGCTTCCCAGCTTCGTCTGCGACAATTGCGGCTTCTGGCAGCGCCACTTCGCGGCGCCGCCGAGCTGCCCGATGTGCCTCGATGCCCGCCACGTCGTGCCCCAGGACGGCTGGCGCTTCCGCGACGTGGCGGAGGCGCAAGGATCGTTCCCGTGCCACTGGGAGGAGGTCGAGGCCGGCGTGTGGAAGTTCTGGAACGAGCCGGTCACCGGCATCGGGCCGAGCGCCTACCTGATCGTCACGCCGGACGGCAACATGGGCTTCGAGGGCTGCCCGGTCTTCAGCGAGGCGGCGCTCGACCACATCGAATCCCTCGGGGGCATGACAATGCTGTCGGCCTCGCACCCGCACAGCTACGGCGCGCTGCCCCAGCTTCAGGACCGCTTCGACCCCGAGCTCTGCCTGCCCGCCGCCGACTTCATATGGAGCGCCGCGCTCCAGGTGTCCTGGCCGTACGACGACGTATTGGAGCCGCTGCCGGGCCTGACCCTGCATCGCACCGCCGGCCATTTCGACGGTCACGCCGTGCTGCACGACCGCGCCCGCGGCATCGTGTTCTGCGGCGACGCGCTGAAGTTCGAGCTGAACCCGGACAACCCGCGCGAGGCCCTGACCATCTCGGCCCACAAGGCCTTCGTGCGCGGCGTGCCGCTGACCCAAGCGGAACTCACGCGCTACCGCGACGTCTTCGCGGCGCTCGACTTCCACCAGACCTGGACGCCCTTCGAGCAGGCGGCGAATGTCGGGCGGGCGGAGGTGCTCGCCCTGATCGACGCGATGCTGGCCGGGCGGCCGCACGCCTACCCGGTGCCGGTCTCCGACCTGCGCTGACGGCCAGTCAGAGCCCGAACTGCGCCCCGGTATCCCCCGGGGTGACCAGGCTGCGGGCGCGGCTGCGCGACGGCAGGAAGGGAAGGGCGGCGCAGGTCGCGCCGACGCTGTCGCACAGCCGCTCGACCGCCCGCACGATGTCCGGCGGGCCGGCGACGTGGACCGTGTCGCTGCCGCGCAGGGTCGGCAGGTGGGCGGTCACGGGCCCGTGGCGCACGTCGGCCTGGCCGCGGCGGTCGCGGCTCGCCGCGAGCGTGATCTGCTGCACGCCGGTGGCGCGCAGCCAGTCGAGGCCGGGACGCATGTAGAGGTCGTCGGCATCCGCCGCGCCGGCCACCACCACCATCTCGCGGGCGATCTCGCGGTGGCGCGCCGCCCGGGCGATCGCCCAGATCGGCGCGAAGCCGGTCTCGGCCGAAACCAGGATCAGGCGGCCGGGCCCGGGACGGTACGGGATGCCGCCGGCCGGTCCCTTGATGCGCACGACGTGGCCGGGCTGCACCGCCTCGCCGAGGGCGGGACCGAGCGCGCCGACGTCGCGGCGCAGGTGGAAGACGAGCTCGTTGAGCTCGGTGTTGCCGTCGATGCGCTGGGTCGGGCAGTAGGGCCGCGCCGGCACCCCCGCGAAGGCGACCTCGACCGCCTGGCCGGGCGCCACGTCGAGATCGCGCGAGACGGTGACCACCACCTCGACCACCGCGCCCGAGAGCGGGGTGACGGACAGCAGCGTGCCGGCGCGCTTCACCGTGCGCAGCACCGCGAGCGGCGAGGGGGCGGGGCCGGGCCGGGTGGCGGCGCCGTCGCCGAGGCGGGGCCGGGCGCGGCTGGTGTTGCGCAGGCGCGGCAGGGCGTCCGGAAGCTGCGCGTCCTGGATCACCCCGTCGCGGCCGGCCGCCACGTTCCGGGGCAAGGCGGCATCGAGGGGCGTGTCGCCGGTCGCCACACGGACGGGCTTGCCGTTGACGACGAGCGAGCAGCGGGGGCTCATGGCCGTCTCCGTGCGACTGCGGGGTCCCGCGATCTCGGGTCGATGAGGGGGGCGCCTCACCGGGAGGCGAACAGCAGGCGCTCGACCAGGGAGGCCCAGCGGTCGCGGTCGGCCCGCAGGTCGTCCTGGATCGTGTCGTCCTGGGCCTGCTGGGTGGTGAGCGCCGCGACCTGCGCCCGCAGCTCGGCGGCCGCCTCGCGCTCGGAGCGGATCACCGCCTTCATCACCTGGTTCTCGGCCTCGAGCTGGGCGACCAGCTCGTCGAGGTCTTCCTCGGGCGCCTCGTCGGGCTCGGGCAGCCGGTAGGGCCGGGGGCCGAGCCAGCCCGGCGGGAGCAGCAGGCGCCGCACCAGATCGAAATCCGGGCCGCCCCGCTCCTGGCCCGCGATGTTCAACGCCGCCTCGCCCATCGCCGACACTCCGCCCCTCGTCTCAGCCGTCCGGACCGCGCCCCGATGGACGCGCCGTTGCCGATCACGGCTCGGCAAACCATGCCGGCAACATGGTTAAGGAGCCTTTAATCCCATGCGTCGCATCCGCCCGATTGACCGGGCCCGGCCTCCGACACACTCTCGCCGCGGATCACGGGGACGGGCACCGATTCGCCCGTTTCCGAACCGACGGAGATCGCGATGCTGGACGGACGACGGGTGCTGATCGTCGAGGACGAGGCGCTGGTCGCCCTGGAGCTGACCGAGATCGTGACCGGCGCGAACGCCCACGCCGTCGGCCCGGCCCGCACCAACCGCGAGGCCCTGGCGCTGATCGACCTCGAGGCGATCGACGCCGCGATCCTCGATCTCAACCTCGCCGACGGCGAGGCGACGCCCACCGCCGAGGGCCTGATCGCCAAGGGCATCCCGGTCCTGATCTGCACCGGCGGCGTGCTGCCGCGCGCGATGCGGCTCCTGTGGCCGGACCTTCCGATGCTGAGAAAGCCCCTGAACCCTGAGCGCCTGGTCGAGGCCCTGGGGGCGCTGTGCGGGGAGCTCACCGGGGGCGAGCGGGTCTAAGGGGGGGAGATCGGAGGCGGATCCGGGCGATCGGCGTGACGATCGACCCGGACGACGGGCTCCGGGGCGTGCCGGGGCTACGGCGCGCCGAGTCCGCGCCCCTCTGGTCGCCCCACCGATCCACGTCGGACGGACCTGGGCAAACGGGATGTCGTTTCGGAAATCGAACCAGTCAGCGCACGGGCCCGAACTGCGACGGCCTCGGCGACTGATCTGTAGCCTTTGGGGACCGCCCTGGACTGGCGGTTGGCGGAGAGAGAGGGACGGACCCCCAAGGCTGTGCTAAGTGCCTGAACCGTTGAGATCATAGGGCTTTTTCTCCTTGATCTGGGGGACACAATGGGGGACGACGTGGGGGACACCTGCGTTGTGAGACCCATTCCTGATGCCCTCTCCCAAGAAGCTCGGCAAGCACCTCGAGTGGCACGGCAACCGCATCCGGGTAGTCGTCCGGGTGCCGCCCTCGATGCTGACGAAGTTCGGCAAGGGCAAGCTCAAGGAGACCCTGAACACCACCGACCCTCTCGAAGCGGAGCGGGAGAAGGTGGACGTGATCAAGCGCCTTCGCGCGCTCCTGAACGGCACTCGTTCGACCACTGTCCGAGCCAACCTATCCGCCGAGGCCATGGAGTGGCGAGAACTGGTAGAGCGGGAGGATGCTGGGGAGGAGGTCGTCACCGGAAGTGAGGTGCTCATCCACGAGGGTGAGGAGGTCGTCGTCCCCTACAGCATCCGCGACGTGCTCGCCGATCACGTGGACCGCATCGAGCACAAGCACGGCCATGATGCAGGTCAGTCGTTCGCCGCCGTGGCTCTGGGTGAGCAGACCCCCCTCATCGCCCTCGTGGATCGTTGGTTCGAGGAACGGTCTGAGATGTCCATTGGCTACCGGGAGGACATCAAGCGGGCTCTGGGGCTCCTCGAGGCGTGGTGCGACGAGAAGCGGGTCCGCAAGACGGTAGAAGCCATCACCTAACGGGCAGCAGGTCGGTTCATCCACGACAGCTTCATCGCCACGAAGAAGCACCCGAAGTCAGCCAACAAGCACATCACGTGCCTGAGTTCTTACTGGAAGTGGTTGGTCAAGCGCCACGGCATCGAGGTGAACCCATGGGTGGGTCAGTCCATCTCGGCCAACGTTCCGCAGCGGCGCGACATGCCCACGGCTCAGAAGCGGCCCTTCACCGAAGACGAGGTCCACAAGCTCCTGAAGGGCATCCGTCTGCCCCGGGAACGGGACATCTCCATCATCAGCGCCTTGAGCGGGATGCGCCTGGAGGAAGTGGCTGGCCTGAAGGTGAAGGACTGCGCGAACGGGTGCCTTCGGGTGACCGACGCGAAGACGCCTTCGGGCCTCCGTACCATCCCCGCCCACTCGGCTCTTGTCCCCATCATCACCCGTAGGACCGCAGGGAAGGGGCCTGACGCCTACCTCTTCGACGACCTTGAGGAACAGCAGCCAGGGTCGAAGCGGGATCGTTCTGCGCCAGTCAGCCAAGCCTTCACGCGGGAGCGTAGGCGGCTGGGTGTCGATGAGCGAGCGTCTGACGAACAGCGGCAGTCGAACGTGGACTTCCACTCGTGGCGCCGCTGGTTCATCCGGCAGGCTGTCGCTGGGCTTGAGCG
>NZ_JACWCT010000101.1 GCF_016613415.1 Methylobacterium ajmalii
GCCAGGGCCTGGCACAGGGCCGCCATGCCGCGCCCGCCGCCGGCGGGCGGCAGGGCGGCGGGCTCGGGGGCCACGACGCAGAGACCGACCCGGCCGCCATCGCCGACGATGCGCCAGCCGAGCAGTGCCAGCGCCTCGGCGGCGGCGACCGAGCGCAGGGCCCGGCGGGTGCCGACCAGCATCGAGGGCCGGAAATCCGCCACCAGCACCACGGCGCGGTCGCGCTCCTCGTGGTGGGTGCGGACATGGAGCGAGCCGGTGCGGGCGGTGACGTTGCGGTCGATGTGGCGCACGTCGTCGCCCTCGGCGAAGGGGCGCACGTCGTCGGGCTCGGTGCCGCGCCCGCGCCGCCGGGTGACGAGGCCGCCGGGCAGGCCCGCGCGGACCCGGGTCGCCGTGCCGGCGCCGCGGCGGGCGAGGTGGCGCAGGCCCATCAGGGCGGCGGCCTCGAGGGCGATGCCCGGGGCCTTCAGCGGGTCGGAACCGGGAAGCGGCCGTGCCACGGTCGGGACGATCCTCAGAGCGGGTGCACCCGGTCGAGCAGGGCGGCGACGAGGGCCCGGGTGGTCTGGCCCTCGGCGGCGGCCCGCCAGGTGAGGGCGAGGCGGTGGGCGAGCGCATCGGGGGCGAGCGCCACGACGTCGTCCGGGGTGACGTGGTCGCGCCCGTGCAGGTAGGCCCGGGCCTTGCCGGCGAGCATCAGCGCCAGGGTGCCGCGGGGCGAGACCGGGTGCTCGATGGCGCCGCGCAGATCCGCCGCCGCCGGCCCGCCCCGGGTGGCGGCGACGAGGCGGACGAGGAAGTCCTTGAGCGCCGGCGAGACGTGGGTCTTGAGCGCGGCCGCGCGGGCGGCGCGCAGCTCCTCCGCGGTGAGCCGCACCGGCATCGGCGCGACGTCCTCGGTCAGCTCGCCCTCGACGAGGTCGAGGATGCGGCGCTCGGACGCCTCGTCCGGCATCTCGACCACGACGTGGAGCAGGAACCGGTCGAGCTGCGCTTCCGGCAGCGGGAAGGTGCCGGCATGCTCGATCGGGTTCTGGGTCGCCACCACCATGAAGGGATCGGGCAGGGCGTGGGTGGTACCCGCCACCGTGACCTGGCGCTCGGCCATCGCCTCGAGGAGCGCCGACTGCACCTTGGGGGGGGCGCGGTTGACCTCGTCGACGAGGACCAGGGAGTGGAACAGGGGGCCGGCCAGGAACTCGAACCGCCCGCCGTCGGGCCGCCAGACCGTGGTGCCGGTGAGGTCGGCGGGCATCAGGTCGGGGGTGCACTGGATGCGGGCGAAACCCGTGTCGAGCCCGTCGGCGAGGCGCTTGACCGCCCGGGTCTTGGCGAGGCCCGGCGCGCCCTCGATCAAGAGGTGGCCGCCGGTGAGGAGCCCGATCAGCAGCCGCTCGACGAGGCCGGTCGAGCCGATCAGGCCCGCCTCCAGGCCGGTCCGGAGAGCGTGGAGCCGCGCGCGCCCCGCATCATCGGGCATCGGGGGCATTGCCCCGACGGTTCCCCGCGCCACCGCCTGCTCAGCGCCTCGCGCCATCCGCTGCGTCCCCTCCACCGCGCCGGTGCTTCGATGGCCCGGCCTTGTGCCGATCAGGCCGCGTCTCGGCGGATGCGTCAATCCCGTGGAGAAGGGTGGCGACGTGTTCTTAAGTCCGCGGTAAGACCGGGGACCCGGGCGGAGGGGGCGCCGATCCCGCTTACGGGGCCCGCCTCAGGGCTTCGCCCAGATGCCGAGCCGGGCCGTGCGGGCGTGGCGCTCGGCGTCGACGAGGTCCGCCGTCGCCTCGGGGGTGGCGCGGCCGCCGCCGTTGTAGAGCACCACCTCCGAGAGGTCGTGGCCGTCGACCGTGCAGATCCAGGCGGTACGGCCCGGGTTGGGCTGGCAGTTGACCGGACGACCGGCGAGGTAGCCCGAGAGGTCGCTCGCCTGGGCGCCCCGGGCGGCCTCGACGCCGGAGAGGCGCAAGGTCCGGCCGCCGAGGCGCAGGGTCGCGGTGTCGACCACCTCGGCGACGCCGGCGACCGGGCCGCCGTCCGTCACCGCGCCGGTCTCGACCGGCTCGCGCTTGCCGCCGGGCCGCGCCTCGGCGGATTTGGGCTCTCCCGCCTTCTCGGACGGCCTGGCTTCCGCGGGCTTCGTCTCGGCGGTCTTGTCGGCGACCGTCCTGTCGGCGCCCCTGGGCTCGTCGGGCCGCGCCGGCGGCCTGGCCTCGGCCGTGCGGGTCGCGGCCTGTCCCTGTGCCTGGGCGATCGCGGCCCGGTCGGCGGCCGGCTCGGGATTGCGCAACGCCGCGTAGGCGCCGCCGAGCAGCACGAGCGCCCCGAGGGCGGCGTAGAGCGGGCGCCGGGCCGGCCCCCGGCCGGGCACCGGCTGGCGCCGCGCGAGGCCGGGCTTCAGCCC
>NZ_JACWCT010000102.1 GCF_016613415.1 Methylobacterium ajmalii
GCTCCGCCCCGATGCCGCCGCGACGGCGCAACGCCTCGCCGAGACCGGCCGGCGCCTCGCCGCGGCGCGGGGACGCGCGGCCGCGGCCCGGGACGGGCTCGCCGTCGCCGAGGCCGAGATGGAAGTGGTCCTCGCCGCCACCGGCGGGCGCTGCCCGGCCTGCGGCACCCCCGTGGCACCCGCCTCCCTTCTCGTCGGCCACCGCCACTCCGGCACGGGGGATGCCGCATGATCCTCGGACGCGAGCGGCTCGACGCCGCGCCGGTCGCCTGCGCCGGTCTCCTCGTGATCGGCGATCCCCACGTCTCGTCGCGCCGGCCCGGGCGGCGCAGGGACCCGGACTGGCCGGCGCCGGTCCTGAACAAGCTCGAGCATTGCGTGGCATTGGCGAATGCCCGCGACCTCGCGCCGGTGCTCCTCGGCGACCTGTTCGAGCGCCCGGTGGAGCCCGACGAGAGCCTGAAGTCGCGGCTGATCCGCATCCTCAAGGGCTTCCGGCACCGGCCGCTCGCCAATGTCGGCAACCACGACATCCGCCATACCCGCCTGTCCGACGGCGACAGCCTGGCGATGCTGGCGGTGAGCGACGTCCTCGACGTCGTGCCGGAATCCGGCCCGGCGGCGCTCTACGCCGTGAACGACCGCCGCCTCGGCTTCGGCGCGACGCCGTTCGGGCAGGCGATCCCCACGGATGTCCGCGGGCTGATCCCGCAGGCCGATGCCGTCCTCTGGCTCACCCACCACGACCTCGCCTTCGGGGCGGGCTATCCGGGCGCGGTGCCGCCCGAGGCGATCCGTGGCTGCGCGCTCGCGATCAACGGCCACGTCCACAAGCGCCACGCCCCGATGCAGGTCGGGGAAACGCGCTGGTTCAACCCGGGCAACATCACCCGCGGCTCGGTCGACCTGATCGCCCACATCCCCGCGGTCTACGTGCTCGCCGGCGATCTCTCGCTCACCGAGGAGCGCCTGCCGCACGTCGCCGACGTGTTCGACCTCACCGGCCGCCAGGTCGCCGCCGATGCCTCGCCGGAGGCGATCGGCCGGATCGAGAGCGCCTTCGTGTCGCTGCTCCAGGCCGAGACCGCCACCGACCTCGCCCGCAGCGACGACGGCGCCCTGATCCGGGAGGAGATCGAGGCGAAGTTCGTGCGCGACGCGACGCCGGCGCCGGTCCAGGCGGCGATCCGCTCGCTGATCGAGGCGGCGGTGGCCCGGCGCGGGACTTGATACGATGTCCGTTCGATCCGCTCGATTAAACACTCCGAGGAGGGAGAGTTAGAGTCTGTTCGGCCGGTCGAAATAATTTATCCCATCAGCAATCTTATCGTGAGATGTTAGTCGATCTCTGATCGACTGACCTCGAAGGAAGGCTCCAGAAGACTCCTAGATCGCTGGATCCCTCCTTCGATGATCGCGGCGTTCGCACCTCAGGATGAGGTTGAGGGTAGCATAGAAGATCCCGTCACGATTGTGTCGTCGCAAGTCAAGCAGGCCTTTAGAACCCGAACGGATCGGGATAAGGCAACGGCCGCCGGCGCACTGCGGTCTCGGGCAGGATCGGCCGGCCGATATCGACCGCCAGCAGACCCTCGACGGCGAGCGCCAGCACCGCCGCGACGCCGTCCTGGGCGTTGATCGCCATCCCGGCGCAGTCGACCAGCCGGCCGGTGCCGCATTCGTCGAGGTGGTGCAGGATGCGCACCCGGTCGCCGGCCGAGACGTAGGTGCGGCGGCAGGCCATGATCAGCCGCACCGTCGAGATCCGGGGCTCGGCCCGCAGCGAGGCCGCGCTCTCGATGACGAAGCGCCGCCCGTCCTCGGCCACCACCGGCTCGCCCGCCACGTAGGCGGTGCGGAAGGGATGGCGGCTGAGGTCGGCCTCCGCCACCACGTCGACGAGGAGGCCCGGCTCGTCGGTGCGGACCTGCTCGAAATCGGCGGCGTGCTCGATCATTCCGTCGCCCAGCGGCAGGCGGATCGGCGTCGGTGCCGCCTTCAGCCGCTCCACCCCCGGATCGAGGGCCGCGATGGCCAGGAAATCCGCGACCAGCGCCTGGCGCGGCACAGCCGCGACGAGCGGCGCGGCGCGTCGGGGCGAGGGGCTGCGCACGGCGCTGCGGCGCTGGCCCGGCCGCTCGAGCAAGGCCGAGGAATCGAGGAGGGCGGGCGTGCTCATGCGGGGCTCCGGGCGGGTGGCGGCGCGCGCCACGCGATCCGCTACAGTCGAGGTGGTGTCTCTCTATAAGAACATTTAGCGAACATGATCCGGTTCGGCAACGCGACCCAATCCTCGTGCTCCGAGAGTCGTGGCGCTATGGGGTGACCGATCCGGCGGCAGCTTGGCGCTGGGACGAATGAGTGGCCACGCTGCGACGAAAAATCCCGGGCCGCAGCGATCTCGTCTCGCGGCACACGCGCGAAAACCCTCGCGAACCGGATGGCGGCGTGCTAGAGAACAAATACGGAACGAGCGAACCGGTCCGCCGGGCGCCCGCCGTCAGCAGGTGAGATCGATCGAGATGAGCGCAACCACCGACAAGCAGATCGCCGACATCCTCGCCACCTACGGCGAGCCGCTCGCCGGCAACGTCTGGCGCGTGCAGGGCACCGCCGTGATCTACCACAAGGCCCTGGAGCGGATCGCCGTGCAGGCCCGCATCCGCTTCGATGCGCCGGTGATCGTGCGGGCGGAGCGGGACGAGGCGGTGATCCTGGTGACCGGCCACATGCCGGGCCCGAACGGCGACCGCACCGAGTGGTCGATCGGCGAGGCGCTGATCGGCGTGAACTACCGCGTTTCGGGCCGCCAGGCGGCCTACGTCTTCGCCATGGCGGAGAAGCGGGCCAAGGACCGGGTGATCCTCAAGCTCGCCGGCTTGCATGGCCTGCTCTATTCCGAGGACGAGGCCGACGAGTTCAAGGCGAGCCGTCCCGACCTCGTGGCCGCCAACGCCCCGGCGCGCCGGGCCGGTCCGGCGCCGGAGGAGGACCGCAACGCCGGGCCCGCGAACGATGCCGACCTGCCGCCGGCCGAGACGGGCGGCAGCGCGACCGACGCCGATCTGACGGCGCGGATCGACGAGGCGCAGTCGATCAACGCGGTCACCGACCTGATGCTGGCGCCCGAGACCCAGGCCGTCCTGGCGGCGATGGCGCCGGGCCTGCGCGACGAGGTGCGCGAGCACGCCAAGGCGCGGCTCGTCGCCCTCGGCTGGCCGGCCCGCAATACGGCCAAGTCCCGCAAGGCCGCGGTGGCGTGATCCGCCTAGAGCATTTTCCGACGAAGTGGAAACCGGTTCGTCGCGGAAAATGCGCCAAAACAAAGACTTGGAGAGCTTCGCGATTGCAGCGCGATCGTGAAGTGCTCTAGGCGAGCGGACGGGGAGCTCCGGCCCTCAGCGGGTCGGCACCGGCTCCGCGCCGCGGTAATCGTAGAAGCCGCGCTTGGTCTTGCGGCCGAGCCAGCCGGCCTCGACGTACTTCACCAGGAGCGGGCAGGGGCGGTACTTCGAATCGGCCAGGCCCTCGTAGAGCACCTGCATGATCGACAGGCAGGTATCGAGGCCGATGAAGTCGGCGAGCTGGAGCGGGCCCATCGGGTGGTTGGCGCCGAGCCGCATCGCGGTGTCGATCGAATCGACCGAGCCGACGCCCTCGTAGAGGGTGTAGATCGCCTCGTTGATCATCGGCAGCAGGATGCGGTTGACGATGAAGGCCGGAAAATCCTCCGACACCGTCACGATCTTGCCGAGGCGCCGCACGAAGGCCTTGGCCGATTCGTAGGTCGGGTCCTCGGTGGCGATGCCGCGGATCAGCTCGACGAGCTGCATCACCGGCACCGGGTTCATGAAGTGGATGCCGATGAACCGCTCCGGCCGGTCGGTCGAGGCGGCAAGGCGTGTGATCGAGATCGACGAGGTGTTGGTCGCCACCATCGTCTCGGGGCGCAGGGACGGACAGAGCGCGCTGAAGATGCTGCGCTTGATCACCTCGTCCTCGGTGGCCGCCTCGATCACCAGGTCGCAGGGACCGAAATCGTCGAACGAATCGACCGCGATGATGTGCTCGATCGCGTCGCGGCGCTGGCTCTCGGTGATCGCGCCCTTCGAGACCTGGCGCTGCAGGTTGCCGTTGACGGTGGCGAGGCCGTTCTTCAGGCGCTCGGGATCGCGGTCGTTCATCCGCACGTCGAGACCGGCCAGGGAGCAGACATGGGCGATGCCGCTGCCCATCTGGCCGGCCCCGATGATCCCGACCGTCTTGATCTCGATGCCCATCACACCCTGCCTTCCCGCCACGCGGTCCAGACCGTTCATATCATCGCGCCTTCGCAGATGCGAAGGGTTCCAGCGGAGCCCGGAAGGGTCTCGATGCCGCCCCCCGCGCGATCGGCGCGGGGGGCGGGCGTTTCAGCTTCGGCCAATCAGCCCTTGGCCTTGGCGATTTCCTGCTGCAGGTCCGGCACGACCTGGAAAAGGTCGCCGACGAGGCCGTAATCGGCGACCTGGAAGATCGGCGCCTCCTCGTCCTTGTTGATCGCGACGATGACCTTCGAGTCCTTCATGCCGGCGAGGTGCTGGATCGCCCCCGAGATGCCGACCGCGACGTAGAGGTCCGGCGCCACGACCTTGCCGGTCTGGCCGACCTGCCAGTCGTTGGGGGCGTAGCCCGCATCGACCGCCGCGCGGGACGCGCCGACCGCGGCGCCGAGCGTATCGGCGAGCGGCTCGATCAGCTCCTTGAACTTGTCGGCCGAGCCGAGCGAGCGGCCGCCCGACACGATGATGCGCGCGCCGGCGAGCTCCGGACGGTCGGACTTGGCGATCTCCTCGCCCTTGAACGACGACTTCGCCGCGGGCGAAGCGGCGGCCGACACCGCTTCGACCGGGGCGGCGGAGCCGCCCTCGGGGGTCGCCTGGAAGGCGGCGGTGCGCACCGTGATCACCCGCTTGGCGTCGGTGGCCTGCACGGTCTGGATCGCGTTGCCGGCGTAGATCGGCCGCTCGAACGTGTCGGGACCCGCCACCTTGATGATGTCGGAGACCTGCGCGACGTCGAGGAGGGCGGCGACGCGCGGCAGCACGTTCTTGCCCTCGGTCGAGGCGGCGGCGACCACGGTGTCGTAGTTCGCGGCGAGCTCGGCGACCAGCGACGCGGTCGGCTCGGCGAGGAGGTGGTCGAGGGCGGCGTCGGCGGCCACCAGCACCTTCTCGATCCCGTCGAGCTTGGCGGCGGCCTCGGCCGCGCCTTGCGCATCGGCGCCGACCACGAGGGCGTGGATCGGGGCGCCGAGCTGCTTGGCCGCCGTCAGGGCCTTTGTGCTGGCGTCCTTCACGGCGCCGCCGGCATGCTCGACCAGCAGGAGGGTGGTCATGGCGTGTCGTTCCTTCCTTTCGCGGGAAGCGCGGCGATCCTCAGAGGACGCCCGCCTCGACCTTCAGCTTGTTGACGAGCTCGGCGGCGCTGGCGACCTTGACGCCGGCCTTGCGGCCGCCCGGCTCGACGGTCTTGAGCACCTTGAGGCGCGGGCTCACGTCGACGCCGAGCGCCTCCGGCTCCACGGTGTCGAGGGGCTTCTTCTTCGCCTTCATGATGTTGGGCAGCGAGGCGTAGCGCGGCTCGTTGAGGCGGAGATCCGTGGTGACGATCGCCGGCAGCGTCAGGTTCAGGGTCTGCAGGCCGCCGTCGATCTCGCGCACCACGTCGAGGTTGCCGTCCGCGACCTCGAGCTTGAACGCGAAGGTGCCCTGCGGCCAGCCGAGCAGCGCGGCGAGCATCTGGCCGGTCTGGTTCGAGTCGTCGTCGATCGCCTGCTTGCCGAGGATGACGAGATCCGGGCTCTCCTTTTCGACCAGTGCCTTGAGGAGCTTGGCGACGGCGAGCGGCTCGACGGCGGCGTCGGTCTTGACCAGGATGCCGCGGTCGGCGCCCATGGCGAGCGCGGTGCGGATCGTCTCCTGCGCCTGCTGCGGGCCGATCGAGACGGCGACGATCTCGGTGACCTTGCCCTTCTCCTTGAGGCGGATCGCCTCCTCGACGGCGATCTCGTCGAAGGGGTTCATCGACATCTTGACGTTGGCGAGCTCGACGCCGGAGCCGTCCGGCTTCACCCGGATCTTCACGTTGTAGTCGACCACCCGCTTGACGGGCACCAGAACCTTCATGATCGTCGCATCCTTCAGGACGAAGGGACGATGGTGACCGGGCCCTCCCTCGGCCGGCCAGCGATCATCCCCGATGGAGCACGGTGGCGCGGACCGTAGCGGCCGATTTTCGCAATTGTCAACGCGCGCCGGCGGGCGGCCGCCCCACCGTTAAGTGCAGCCCGCGGCACCTGCGCGGGACCCGTGTTGCCCGCGCGGGCGCCGGTACCTGTCGGAGCCCGGAGGGGGCATCTCAGGTGCGCGTCTTGCCCGGCACCCAGAGCACGTCGGCGGCCCCGCCGTCGTTGGCGACCCGGGCGGCGACGAACAGGAAGTCCGACAGGCGGTTGAGGTACTGGATCGCCACCGGCGAGACGGTCTCGCCCGGCGTGGCGGCGAGCGCCACCGCCAGCCGCTCGGCCCGGCGGCAGACCGTGCGGGCGAGGTGGAGGGCGGCGGCGGCCGCCGACCCGCCCGGCAGCACGAAGGAGCGCAAGGGCGACAGGCCGGCATTGAGCGCGTCGATCTCGCGCTCGACCCGCTCGACCTGGGCGGCGACGATCCGCAGCGGCTCGTAGGAGAGAGGCTCCCCGGTCTCCGGGGTGGCGAGGTCGGCGCCGAGATCGAACAGGTCGTTCTGCATCCGCCCGAGCATGGCGTCGAGCTCGCCGGTGGTGTGCAGGCGGGCGAGGCCCAGGCAGGCATTGGTCTCGTCGACGGTGCCGTAGGTCTCGACCCGCAGGTCAGCCTTCGAGCGGCGTTCTCCGCTGGCCAGAGCCGTCGTGCCGGTATCGCCGGTGCGGGTGTAGATGCGGTTGAGGACGACCACGGTCAGGCTCCCTTCGGCAGGCCGTTGGCCCGCCGTCATGAGCGACGTTGTAGCGGGCCCGCGCCGAGGCGCCAGGGCCACCATCGTCGGGCCGGCCCGGATCCCGGATTCATCGCCAACGCCGCGCCGGGCGCTGGGCCGTGTCGACGATCAGAACGTATAAGCGATCTTGCCGCCGAAATTCGTCAGGCCGCGATTCGTGACGCAGAGGCCTGCATTCGACATGTGCTCGATCGTCGCCATCACGCTCCAGTGCTCGGTGAGCCGGAAGCCGACGGCCGCCGCCTCGCGGAACAGCGGGTTGCAGCCGAGCGCGTTGAAGGTCTTGGGCACGCCGGCCTTCGGGCCGGTATAGCCGTCGTGGAAGCCGGCGCCGAAGAAGCCTTCGACGAAGATCCGGTCGGTGATGTCGGCGGTCCAGGTCGCGCCGAGATAGGCGTAGCTGGTGCGGCCGTCGACGTTGTAGCTGCCGCCCACCGTCGGGCGCGGCACGAAGGCGGCCCAGAACCGGTCGAGCCCGGTGACCGGCTTGGCGAACAGGATCTCGCCGTTGATGTTGCTGGTGTTCTTCTCGTTGCTGCCCGGATCCTGGGCGGAGCCGCCGATGCGGAACTCCGACACGATGCTGAGCGGCTGGACCGGCGGCCGGTAGGACGGGACCAGCGCCGAGGGGTCGGCGGCCTGGGCGGCCGGGGCGGCCAGCATGATCGCCGCGGCAAGGCTCGGAAGGATTACGCGCATCTGTCGAACGGTCCACCGCCCCGTGGCTGGGGCGGAATCCACCCTAGTCCTCGCGCTCGCGTCCCGTCTCGCCGCACAATCCGTGCGGGCATGGTTTTCCACCCCGTGCGACCGGCCCGCCACAGTCTCGCAAGGTCACCCGCCGCGCCACCACAGCACCCCCATGATCACCACGATCGCGACGAGCTGGAGCAGCACCCGCAGCCGCATCAGGCGCTGCGAGAGGTTGGCGCTGCCGCCGCGCAGCATGTTGCCGAGGCCGAGGAGCAGCACGGCGGCGACCGCCAGGCAGGCGACGAGGACGAGGGTGTTGCTGGACATCGGGATGATCGCTCGGGGCCGGGCTCGCGGGAGGTCGATGGCCTGATAGGGCGTATCGGGCGCATCCGGGGAGGCGGCCCCGCGCCGCAGGAGCGGGGCACGCCGCCGGAGCGGGTTCGGTAGGCTGCGATCGGTCGCCGGCGAAAAGATGGCGCTCGACCATATGTTCGGTCATCGGCGGACTGCCCCAAAGTCACCGCCATAATTAGGGCAACGGATTCACCTTCGCTTCACCTTTGACTGTCGCCTTCGGTGTTGCACAAATGCGATAGCCTCGAACAGCCCATCATGATTGTGTGCCGGCGCCGGGTTGCTGCGGCGCAGCGATGCGTCCGCCCGGCACGAGATCCGAACCGGGCGGCGACCGCATGATCGGGCCGGCCCGACGACCATGGGGGTTGTTCACGTGAAGTCCTACCTGCTCGCCACCGCCGGCCTCCTCGCGCTCGCGGGTGCCGCCCAGGCCGCCGATCTGCCGCGCCGCGTCGCGCCGCCGCCGGTCTACCCGGTGGCCCCGCCGGCCTTCACCTGGACCGGGTTCTATGCCGGCGTGAACGCGGGCGGCGCCGTCGGCGGCGACTTCCGCGCCTCGACGACCTCCCCGCGCCCGGCCGCCCTGCCGGCCGCCCGCGGCGAGGCTTCGGCCGCCGGCTTCGTGGCGGGCGGCACCGTCGGCTACAACTACCAGTTCACGCCGAACAACGGCTTCGTGGTCGGCGTCGAGGTCGACGCCAACTACGCCGACATCCACAACGAGTTCCGCGCCTCGGCCGGCACCGCCAGCGCCAACGGCGCCCTGAAGACCGACACCTACTTCGTCACCGTCCGCGGCCGCGTCGGCTATGCCTGGGGTCCGCTGCTCGCCTACGCCACCGGCGGCTGGGCCTTCACCGAGATCGGCGCCCGCGGCATCGCCACGGGCCCGGGCCTCGTCCTGCCGGCCTCCTTCAATGCTTCGCTCCCGGTCGACGGCTACACCGTCGGCGCCGGCCTCGAATACATGATCACCCCGACCCTGTCGGTGAAGGGCGAGTACCTCTACGCCGACCTCGAGCGCGACGTCCGCTTCCGCGCCCTCGGCACCCAGTTCGGCATCCGCACCGGCCTCGACGCCCACCTGCTGAAGGTCGGCATCAACTACCACTTCAACCTGTTCAACTGAGCGCGTGGGGCCGCAGCGGCGGTCCCCTCGCTTCACCGAACGACCACGACGAGAAACGGCGCGGCTCCCATCGGGGCCGCGCCGTTTCTCGTTGCCGGGACGCCGCTCAGTTACGGCGCAGCAGGCGCTCGAAATAGTCGAGCTCTTCCGTCGGGCGGCTCGGGTCGCCGAGCTTGCGCCGCAATTCCTCCAGGATGCGCCGGGCCCGCTCGACGCCGGATTCCTCGGCGGTCGGCACCCGCACGCGGCCGTCGGAGAAATCGCGGCTGCGGGTCGGCCGACCGAGCGGGTCGCTGTCGCGGGCGCCCTGGCGGCCGGGCTGGTTGGGGTTGCCCTGGCCCTGCTGCCCGTCGGCCTGCTGGCCCTCGCCGTCCTGGCCCATCTGCTGCATCTGCTGGGCCATGCCCTGCGCGCCGCGCTGCAAGCCTTCGAGGGCGCGGCCCTGCGCGTCGACGGCGGAGCCGTCCTGGCCCTGGCCGATCGCGTTCTCGGCGTCCTTCATCGCCTGCTCGGCATCGGCGAGGCCCTGCTCGCCCTGCATGCCGAGTTCCTTCATCTTGCGCTGCATGTCCTCCAGGCGCTGGCGCAGGCCCTGCTGGCGGTCGCCCAATCCTCCCTGCTGCTGCCCGCCCTGCTGGCCGCGCTGGCCTTGCTGCTGACCATCGCCTTGCTGCGGCTCGCCGCCACGCTGGCCTTGCTGGCCGCGCTGACCCGGCTGGCGCTGTCCCTGCTGGCCCGGCTGCTGCTGACCGCGATTGCCGAAGCGGCGCTCCTGGCCCTGGCGGAAGGTTTCGTCGCGCAGTCCCTGCTGCTCGCGGGTCATCGCCTCGAGATCCTGCATCTGGCGGTTCATCTCGCGGGCGGTCGGGTCCGACATGCGCGAGTTCGGCTGGGCCGTCTGCAGGTTCTCCAGGATGCCGCGGAGCTGGTCGAGCAGGCGCTGGGCCTCGGCGGTGTCGCCGCGCTTCATCGCCTCCTGCATCTGGTCGAGCATCTTGGCCAGGTCGTCGGGCGTCACCGTGCGGTCGGCCTGCTGGCTCTGCTGCCCGGGGTTCTGCGGGTTCTGCTGCTGGCGCTCGGCGAATTCCTTCAGGAAACGGTCCATCGCCTGGCGCAGCTCGTCGGTGAGCTTGGCGATCTCCTGGTCGGAGGCGCCGCGATCGAGCGCGTCCTTCAGCCGGTCCTGGGCGGCGCGCAGCGCCTTCTCGGCATCCGAGAGGTCGCCCTCCTCGATCTGCAGCGCCATCGTCCACAGGAGGTCGGCGACCTCGGTGAGCGCCTCGTCGGTGCGGGCCGCACGCAGGCGCCGTGCCGCCTCCTTGAGGCCGAGGAAGACGCCCCATTGCGGCGTGAAGCGCTCGGGCGCGATCAGGAGGGAGTCGAGCGAGGTCTCGACCCGTGCCCGGCTCCCGTCGGGATCGAGGACGAGACGGCGGCGCTCCTCGGACAGCGAACGCGCCAGGGGCTTGGTGAAGAATCGCCCCGGCAGCGTGAAGGCGAGGGGAGCCGAGCGTCCCTCCTGGCCCGCCTCGTCCTTCGCCACCAGGGTCAGCAGCACCTTGGCGCCGGCCCAGGGGTTGTCGGTGAGGTCGACCAGGGTGCGGGTGTCGGTGGTCCCCTGCGGGTCGGAGGGCAGGGTCAGGGCCAGGCGCGGCGGCGGCACCAGGCTGCGCCCCTTCGTCTGCGGCTCGACGGTGCCCTCCGCCGAGGCGAGGCCGTAATCGTCCTTGGCCCGGTAGGCGAGGGTGAAGGTGCCGCGCCCGTTGGTCTCGGGGTTGCCCGAGAACGCGATCTCCGGCGGCCGGTCGGGAATGGTCTCGACGGTGAGGCGGTGGCTCGAGGCGAAGCCGGTCTGCACCGACACCTCGGCGGTGCCGCCGGTGAGCGTGAAGCGCTCCTCGCGCAGGTCGGGCCGGGCCGGGGCGGTGGCGGGCAAGGGCTTCAGGCCGGCCCCGGGCGTCACCGTGGCGGCGCCGGCGCCGGCGATGCGCACCACGAGCGTCGAGTTCACCGGCGCCCGCAGGTGCTGGCCCGCCTCCGCCAGGGACACGATCAGCGGCGGCATCCGGGTGTAGAGCGGCGGGTCGATCCAGCCGTCGACCCGGAAGGACGGCGCGGCCGCGACGGGCCCACGCCAGTCGAAGGCAGCGCGCAGGCGCTCGCCGGCCTCCGGGCCGGCCACGAAGGCGCCGGCCACGGCGGCGAGGATCGCGCCGGCGCGCAGGGCGTAGGGGTCGCGCCGGGCCATGCCGGGCCGCGGGCCCGAAACTTTGAGACGGGTCAGCGCCGCGGCGGCGCGCCTCCGGTGCAGCTCCCACAGGGCCAGCGTGCCGGGATCGTCGCGCCCGAGCGCGAGGCTGTCCTCGATCGTGCGGGCGGGGCGGTGGGCGAGGCCCGCGTCCCGGTCGATTCGCGCCAGCGCCTGCGGCCGGGCGATCCGTCGCAGGCGCAGGAGCGGCAGGAGGGCGCCCAGGAGCGCCAGCCCGAAGACCGCGACCCCGGCCATCCGCAGGAGCGGGCCGGCATCGAGCCACAGGCCGAGCCACGAGGCGGCGAGGAAGACCAGCACGACCGCGAGGCCGCGCCACAGGATTGGCCAGGCCTGCTCCCACAGGGTCACACGACCGGCCCGGGCCACGAGCCGGTCGAGCCCGGCGCGCACCGGATCGGCCCGGTTCTCCGGGGCCCCGGCGCTGCGCGCGGTATCCGGCTCGGCCTTCGTCATGCCCTGCTCCCGCTCGCGCTCCGTCGCGCGGCAGCCGCGCGGGAGCGAAGCGGGCAGGCTACCACGCCGGCCCGAGCGGGCCAGCGGGTCAAATCGGCTCAGGCCTGGCGGCCGGCGCGCTGCCGGTCCGCGTCCTGCGGCGCGCCGCCCGACAGGCCGACCGGTACGCCGCCTTCCTGCCGCGCCGCCGCCTCGCGCAGGGGCTGCACGGCGCTGCGGGCATGGGCGAGTGTGACCTCGTGCTCGGCCGCGATGCGGAACGCACGCGCGACCACGGCTTCGGCACGGGCGAGCAGGTTGCCTTGGGGCGCCATCGCTTCACGTCCTCCCGGTGACTGGCCGGGACGTTAGCGTGCGGGGACTGGCCGACCGGTTCGAAAAACCGGTCGCATTTTAGCGATCAGGCCGCGAGCCACTCCGGCACCCGGTCGAGCCCGATCAGCTCCTCGTAGCTCTGGCGCGGCCGGATCACCGCGTGGTCGGCACCCCGCACCAGCACCTCGGGCACCAGCGGCCGGGTGTTGTAGGTGCAGGCCTGCACGGCGCCGTAGGCGCCCGCCGACATCACGGCGATCAGGTCGCCGGGCTTCACCTCGGGCATCTCGCGGGCGAGCGCCAGGTAGTCGCCGCTCTCGCAGACCGGGCCGACCACGTCGGCGGTGATCCGGCCCGCCTCGGCCTTCGGCTCGGCCACCGGGCGGAGCGCATGGTAGGCCTCGTAGAGGGTCGGGCGGATCAGGTCGTTCATCGCCGCGTCGACGATCACGAAGGTGCGGCCCTCGCCGTGCTTCACGTAGAGCACGCGGGTGACGAGCACGCCGGCATTGCCGGCGATCATCCGGCCGATCTCGAAGACGGGCTTCAGGCCGAGCGACTTGAAGTGCGGCCGCAGCACCGCCGCGAAGGCGGCCGGGTCCGGCGGCGGGGCGTTGTCGTCGCGGTAGGGGATGCCGAGGCCGCCGCCGAAATCGACGTGGTGGAGCCGGTGGCCCGCCGCCATCAGGTCGCGGGCCAGCCCGCAGAGCAGGGCGGCCGCGTTGTCGTAGGGCGCCAGATCGGTGATCTGGCTGCCGATATGCATGTCGACGCCGACGAGCGACAGGCCCGGCAGGCGCGCCGCCCGGTCGTAGACCTCGCGGGCGCGCGAGATCGGGATGCCGAACTTGTTCTCCGACTTGCCGGTCGAGATCTTGGCGTGGGTGCGGGCATCGACGTCCGGGTTGACCCGGATCGAGACCGGCGCCGTCGCGCCCTTGGCGGCGGCCACCCGCGACAGCTGCTCCAGCTCCGGCTCGCTCTCGACGTTGAAGCACAGGATGCCGGCGTCGAGGGCGGCGGCCATCTCGCCCTCGGTCTTGCCGACGCCCGAGAACACGATCCGCTCGCCCGGCACCCCGGCGGCCAGCGCCCGGCGCAGCTCGCCCTCCGAGACGATGTCCATGCCGGCGCCCAGCCGCGCCAGGGTGGCGAGCACCGCCTGGTTCGAGTTCGCCTTCATGGCGTAGCAGACCAGCGCGTCGTCGCCGGAAAACGCCTCGGCGAAGACCCGGTAGTGCCGCTCCAGAGTGGCGGAGGCGTAGCAGTAGAACGGGGTGCCGACCGCGCCCGCGAGCCGCGACAGGTCGACGTCCTCGGCGTGGAGCATGCCGTTGCGGTAGGTGAAGTGATGCATGGCGAAGTGACCGGGAGAGGGACCGACGCCAAGGGGCGCTGCCGCGCCGCATCCGGCGCGACGCGCCCTCTACACGAAACCGGACCGCCTTTGCACCCTCACGTCGGCGCGGTCACAGCAGCGGGTCGAGCGGGAACGGCCCCTGGGGCACCGTGAAGCCCTTGCGCCGGCGCGAGGACGACTCGGTCGGGGCCGGGAGCCCGGTCGGCGGGGCGATCGCGGCGGCGGGCAGCTCGTCCTCCTCGTCGGGGGCGGAGCCCCCCGCGGAGAGCCCGACGCCGCCCGGCAGCGTGTTGACCGCCGCCGCGCCCGTCTTCGGCCGCGCGGTCCCGGCACCCGGGCTCGCCTTCGGCTGGGCCGCCGGCACCGCGGCGGGCGGCGGCTCGAGCGGCCCGCGCCGGCCGCAGGCGGCGACCGAGAGGGCGATCAGGCCGAGGAGGACGAGGAGGCGGGGACGGAACACGGGCGAGATCCGGGGACAAGCGTGGCGGCGGCACCATAGCGGCCCGCGCCGCGCGAGGCGAGCCCGCCCGGCGCTGTGGTTGCACCGCATTCGAGCGTGGCCGTTAAGGGAGCGTTGGAGCCCGGGCCGGAAGAGTGCGGCCGGGCCCGCCCGCGGCGGCTCCCGCCGCAGGGAATGTCCTGCAGGGATCCCCGGAGGGTTCGCGGCCGATGCCCGGGCGCCACACCGCCCGGGAAGCCGCGGGCCGGCAGGACGGGGCGGCGATCGTTTCGCTCGCCTTTCCGTTAACGAACGGTTAAGCTTCTCGCCGATCGCCGCGTCGGCTCCCCGTCGCGTTTGTGAGTGTCCCGTGAGCCTTTCGACGGTGCGGCTGCACCAGCTCCTCGTCGCTGCGGCTTTCCTGGTGCCGTGCGTCGTCCTGGTGGGTGCGGCGTGGTGGAACCGGGCCGAGGTCCTGCGGGAAGAGGACAGCGCCGTCGTGCGCACCGCCGCGGTGATGCACGAGCACGCCTCGAAGGTGTTCGACACCGCCGAGCTCGCGATGGACCGGGTCGACGACTACGTCTTCGACCGCAGCTGGACCCAGATATCGGCCCCGGCGACCGGCGGCTTCCTCGCCAGCCTGAAGGCGCCGCTGGCGCAGGCCCGGGCGGTCTGGGTGGTGGATCCGCAGGGACGGATCCGCGCCTCGAGCCGCGAGGGCGACCTCGGTCGCGAGCTCGCTGAGCGCGACGTCTTCTCGGTCCACCGCCCGAAGGATATCGGCATCTATGTCAGCCCGGCCCTGCGCGAGCCCGACGGCTCCGCCGCCTTCATGGTCAGCCGGCGGCGCTCGACCGAGGACGGGCGCTTCGACGGGGTGATCGTGATCGCGCTGGGTACCGAGTACTTCGCCCGCTTCTACGCCGAGATCGCCGCCCCGACCGCCCACCGGGCGACGCTGCTGCGCGCCGACGGCGCCGTGCTGGTGCGCGAGCCGCCCGGCCCGGAGGCCGACGAGCGGCTCGGTCCGGACGATCCGCTGCTGCGGGCGATCCGCGCCAGGCCCCAGGGCGGCGCCATCACCGGCACACCGCCCGGCGAGGCCGAGCGGCTCTACGCCTGGCGCAGGATCGGCGACTATCCGGTCGACGTCGCCTTCTCGGTCGAGACCGTCGTCGCCCTCGACCGCTGGTACGACAACCTGCGGATCTACGGCCTCGTCGCCACGGTCTCGGCCCTGACCCTGGTGCTGATGGCCTGGCTGGCGCTGGCCCGCGCTCGCGCCGAGGAGCAGGCGCTTGCCGACCTCAAGCGCGAGCACGCCCAGCGGCTCTCGGCCGAGAGCCAGCTGCGCCAGTCGCAGAAGATGGAGGCGGTGGGCCAGCTCACCGGCGGGATCGCGCACGACTTCAACAACCTGCTCGCGGTCATCACCGGCTCGCTCGAGCTGGTGCAGCGCCGCATCGCCCGGGGCGACACCGATGTCGGCCGCTTCATCGCCGGCGCCCTCGACGGCGCCGATCGGGCGGCGAAGCTCACCCACCGGCTCCTCGCCTTCGCCCGGCAGCAGCCGCTGGAGCCGCGCCCGACCGACCCGAACCGCCTCGTCGCCGGCATGGTCGACCTGCTTCGCCGCACGCTGGGCGAGACCGTGCAGGTCGAGACCCGGCTGATGGCCGACCCGCCGCCGGTCTTCGTCGACCAGAACCAGCTCGAGAACGCGATCCTCAACCTCGCGGTCAACGCCCGCGACGCGATGCCGGGGGGCGGGCGCCTCACCCTGGAGATCGCGCAGGGCAGCCTGGAGGACGGCGCGCAGGGGGTGTCGATCACCGTGCGGGACACCGGCACCGGTATGCCGCCCGAGGTGGTGGCACGGGCCTTCGAGCCGTTCTTCACCACCAAGCCGCAGGGGCGGGGCACCGGGCTCGGCCTGAGCCAGGTCTACGGCTTCGTCACGCAGTCGGGTGGGCGGGTGCGGATCGACAGCCAGCCGGGGCGGGGCACCGCCATCACGCTGACCCTGCCGGTGAGCCGGGACGCGTTGCCGGCCGAGGATGCCGGGCGGGCGCGGCTCGCCGCCCCCTCGCCCGACCGGGCCCGGCGCACGATCCTGGTGGTCGAGGACGATGCCGCGGTGCGGCTCGCCAGCGCCGAGACGATCGGCGAGCTCGGCTATCGCACAGTCACGGCGGCGGACGGAGCCGCGGCGCTCGCGGTGCTCGACGGCGAGCGCGAGGTGGCGGTGCTGTTTACCGACGTGGTGATGCCGGGCATCGATGGGCCGACGCTCGCCGCCGAGGCGCGGCGGCGGAGGCCCGCCCTGCGGGTGGTCTTCGCCACCGGCCACCCGCCGGACAGCGACCAGGAGGGGCCCCGCCCGGCTCCCGGCGAGACCGTCCTGCGCAAGCCCTTCAGCATCGAGGACTTGGCGGAGGCCCTCGAAGCCGCGAACCGGGAACAGGCCTCGGCCTGAGCCCGGCTCGCGCCCGGAACACGGGCCCGTGCGTGCCGCGGCGAGCCCGGGTCCGCCTTACTTCTTCTGCGTCTGCTCGTAGAAATCGATCGCGCGCTTGCAGTTGACCGAGATCTTCTTCATGTTCTTCTCGAAGCAGCGATCGACCTCGGGGCTTTCCGGCGGCAGGTTGCCGCAATAGGTCATGTAATCGCCGGTGCAGTACTTCTTCAGGTTGGGGTCGTCCCGCTGGGCCGAAGCCGGGCCGGCGAGCAGCATCAGGCTGCCGGCAGTCAGGAGGGCGAGCGACATCGGCCTGAGCATCATGTCTGTCGAAGCCTTGCAAAACGTGGGAAGTCGCAGCGAGATGGCCCGAAACCGGCGACCTGACAAGGGTCGCGGGGTGCCGCAGGCCGCGCCGCAACGGGCCGAGGTGGCGCCGCGGCGGACCGGACCGGACGGAAAGTTCGAGCGCTGGCAAGGGCTTGCCCGATGTTTCCGGGCCATTTCCGATCTCGCGCGGTCGGTCGGGGGACCTGCCGGGGCGACCGCGATGTGCCGCACGGCACACCGCGCCGGGCCGTCAGCCGGCCGTCGCGGGCGCGGTGCGCGGCGCGGACGGGGATAGCGGCGTCGCCGGCGGCATGCGCGGCTCGGGCCGGCCCTGCACGATCTCGCGCCCCTGCATCAGGGCGTCGGCCACCTCGGCGATCCGGCGTTCGAGGAGCGCGTTCTGGTTCGCGATCTCGGCCGGCGGCGTGCCGGCCGTCCGCACGGCCTCCTGCAGCCGCGCGATCTCGGCGCGCGCACCCTCGATCTCGGCGGCGTGGCGGGCGGTCAGGTCGGCGAGCGCGTCCTCCAGGGCCTGGACCTGCCCGCGGGCGGCGGTGGCGACGCTCTCCCCCGCCTCCGCGACGCGGCCGCGGGCGGCCCGCACCTGCTCCTCCGCGATGCCCCGGGCGGTCTCGGCCTCGGCCTGGCCGCGGCTCACGGTCTCGAGCTCCTGGCGCAGGGTCGTGAGGTCGGACAGCGCCCGCTGGTAGGGGCCCTCCAGCGCCCGCATCGCCTCCTCGGCGGCGGCCCGGGCGGTGCGGGCCTCGGCCAGCTCGCCCTCGCCGCGGGCGAGGCCGCCCCGGGCCTCGATGAGGTCGCGCTCCAGCTCGGCGAGCCGGGCGTCGCGGCGCTCGATCTCGGCGGTGAGCGCGCCGAGGCGCACGGTGCGCCGGCCGGTCTCCTCCATCTCGGCCTGCCGGGTCGCCTGCGCCTCCTCGACCCGGCGCTCGAGTTGGCGCTCGCGCACCGCGAACTCGGCCCGCAGGTGGTCCTTCTCGGCGGTCAGCTCGACGATCGACATCGGGTAGAGCGCCTCGAGCCGGCGGCGCGTCAGGCGCTCGGCCCGGGCGTTGAGCGCCGGCAGGACCAGGAGGGCGCACAGGCTGGCGCCGAGGAACCCCAGCGCCACGAACATCAGGGACTCGATCACCCGGGCGATACTTTCTCGGCGTCCGGGCGGGGCCCCGCACGGACGGTTGCAACGGATCGACGCGCCCCGGCGCAGCAGGACCGGCGTCGCGGCCGGACCCTGCCACGGGACGCTCCCGAGGACCAGCGCGGCCCGGCCGGCGCGTCGCGCGCGGTCCGGACCCTCCGCCGGATCCTCAGAAGGGGTTCCAGGTCGGCGAGTCGGTGAACTTCAGATAACCGATATTGATCCCGAACCGGGCGCCGACGCCGGCCCGGATCGGTACCACCACGATGTTGTCGGCGGTCACCGCCGACATGCCGAAGCCGCCCACCACGTAGGCCGAGCCGTCCATGCCGACGAAGCGGCGGTAGAGGGCGTTCACCCGCGGCAGGTTGTAGACTAGCATCATGCTGCGGGCCCCGTCGCCGCCGACGTCGAAGCCGAGGGACGGGCCCTGCCAGTACACCTTGCGCTGGCCGGCATTGCGGGTGAACAGCGTGCCCTCGCCGTAGCGCACGCCGCCGATGATCGCTCCCGAGGCCTCCTGGCCCAGGATGTAGCCGTTCGGCTCGCCCCAGCGGCGCGTCGCCTCCTGGACCGTCAGGGCGAGCCCGCGCGAGACCGAGCCGAAGAACTGGTGGCCCGAATCGACGATCTCCTGGGGTTGGAACGTGCCCGGATCGCCCGGGCGGCGGCCCTGCGCGGCGGCGGGCCCGGGCAGGCCCGCGGGCAGGGCGGCGGCGGCGAGCAGCAGGGCCGCGAGGGCGCGCCGGCGCGACACTCCGGCGCTCTGCCGGGCCGAGGAGGCGGAGGAGGCTGAGAGCATTCGTTAGGCATCCCGGCTTAAAGGAGGTCGTGACCGGCCCGGCCGATTCTCGTCGGAGGGCCGGCGCGGACGGCGGCGGGATGCCACGAATGCTGCGGATATGGGCAAGATCTGGTTAACGCGCCGCGGCCTGCTGTCGCTTCTCCCCGCCGCCGCGATCCTCGGGCCGGCCCGGGCCGAGACGCCGCTCGGCGTGCCGTCGCTCTACGCGGCCGATCCCCTGACCGGGCTCGCCCTCAGGGGCTACGACGCGGTCTCCTACCGGCTCGGGTCCGAGCCGGTCTCCGGGGCCGATGGGCACGACCACGTCTGGTCGGGTCTCGTCTGGCGCTTTTCCAGCGCGGCGAACCGGGGCGCCTTCTCGCGCGCGCCGGAGGTCTACGCGCCGCGGCTCGGCGGCTGCGACCCGGAGGGCGTCGCCGCCGGGCGCCTCGTCGACGCCGATCCCCTGGTGGCGAGCCTGTACGACGGCCGCCTCTACCTCTTCCGGGACGCGCAGCGCCGGGCGCGGGCCACGCCCGAACTGCTCGACGCGGCCGAGGCGCGCTGGCCCGACCTGCGGCCCGCCGCCGCGATCGGCGGCTGAGAGCCGGCGCTCCCGGTCAGGCGCCCCGTTCGGGGCAGCGCTCCGGCAGCACGGCGCGTCCGGCCTGCGACGGGTCGCCGAAGGCAGCGAACGGGCCGTTGCGGTACTGGCCGGGCAGGCGGCCGTAGCCGAAGGGGCGCCCGTCCGGGCCGACGAGGCAGCCGCCGGCCTGGGTGAGGATGTGGTCCCCGGCCGCCGTATCCCATTCCATCGTCGGGCCGCAGCGGACGTAGACGTCGCCCTCGCCGCAGGCGAGGAGCCCGAACTTGAGCGCCGAGGAGACCCCGCGCCGCCGGCCGATCGGCAGGTTCGCGAGGCAGGCCTCGTCCGCCGCCTCGCCGTGGCTGCGGCTGACGAGCGCCGTCATCCCCTCCGGCGGGAGCGGCCGGGCCGAAACGGGGCGGAACGGACCGGGACGGCCCTCGACGAGCGCGGCCTCCGCGGCCCCGGCACCCGCCGCCCAGACCCGGCCGAGGGCGGGTGCGGCGAGGGCGGCGGCGACCGGCCGCTCGCCGGCCACCAGGGCGATGTTGACCGTGTACTCGCCGGTGCCCTTCAGGAAGTCCTTCGTCCCGTCCAGGGGATCGACCAGGAAGAACAGGGCCGCCGGTGCGGCCTCGGCGGCGGTCTCCTCGGCGATCACCGGGATGCCCGGCCAGGTCTCGCCGAGCGCGGCGACGATCAGCGCCTCGGCGGCGAGGTCGGCCTGGCTCGTCGGCGAGCCGTCGGCCTTGAGGCGGTGGCTGCACCCGCCCCGCTCGAATTCCCGAAGGATCTCGCCGGCCGCCGCGGCGATCCCGGCGAGCCGGGCCGCGACGGCGTCGCGCTCGGAAGGCGTGGGCAGACGGTCGAGGGCGAGGGCGGGCGTCATGAGGGCGGACGTCATGCGGTTGTCATGCCCGCAGCCGGCGGCTTTGTCGATGACCGCGCGGCCGGCCGCAGCGTGATCGCCTTTTCAAACCGGCGCGCGGCGGCTATCCGTGCCGGCAAACCGTGGCGGGAGCCGCCGCGATCCACGCCTTCATCCGACTGCCCCATCTGCCGGCCCCGCGGAGCGCCCCATGACCACCGTCACCCTCGACGCCCTCGATCTCTCGGCGCTGCTCTGCTCGCGGGTCTGCCACGACGTGATCAGCCCGGTCGGCGCCATCGTCAACGGCCTCGAGGTGCTGGAGGACGAGGACAGCGCCGAGATGCGCGACTTCGCCCTCGACCTGATCCGCAAGAGCGCCAGGCAGGCCTCGGCCCGGCTGCAATTCGCCCGCATCGCCTTCGGGGCCGCGGGCTCGGCGGGGGCCAGCATCGACCTCGCCGACGCCGAGAACGTCGCCCGTGGCATGTTCGGCGACGAGAAGACCAAGCTGACCTGGAGCGCGCCGCGGGCGCTGTTTCCGAAGAACAAGGTGAAGCTCGTCCTCAACCTCGTGGTCATCGCCGTGACGGCGATCCCCCGCGGCGGGGTGATCGACGTCTCGATCACCGGCGAGGGCGACGCCCCGGTCTTCGTGCTGACCGCCAAGGGCGCCTATGCGCGCATCCCGCCCCACGTCGAGAAGCTGATCGCCGGGACGCCGGAGAGCGGCACCGTCGACGCCCACGCGATCCAGCCCTTCTATGCCGGCCTCGTCGCCCGCGCCGCCGAGATGGACGTGCGGTTCTCGATCGAGGGCGACACGGTCACGATCCGGGCCGAGCCGGCCGCCGCCCCGGCCGGGGATGTCGAGGACGTCCGGGACTCCGACGACCACCAGGACGGCGGTAACGGCATCTAACCCTAGGGCCGGCGGCCAGTTCGAGCCCCGGTCTCTTCGCGATTCTCTCCGGCGAGCCGGATTTTCCCCCGATTCCGGGCGGTTATGCCCGGAGCGGGTACAGTATGAGGATTGGCGGCAACGGATCATAAAGGCTCCCGTGGCAGCGTAGGCCTGCGCAGAGATCCTGCGTGGATCGACGAGTGGCCGCGATGGACGATTTGTTGCGTGAGTTCCTGACGGAGTCCGGTGAGCACCTGGACACTGTCGACCTCGAGCTCGTCCGGTTCGAGCAGGATCCGAACAACCAGACGATCCTGCGGAACATCTTCCGTCTGGTGCACACCATCAAGGGCACCTGCGGGTTCCTCGGCCTGCCGCGCCTCGAGGCGCTGGCGCATGCCGCCGAGACCCTGATGGGCAAGTTCCGCGACGGGATGCCGGTGACGAGCCCGGCCGTCAGCCTGATCCTCCAGACCCTCGACCGGATCAAGGTGATCCTGGCCGAGCTCGAGCGCACCGGCGGCGAGCCGGCGGGGGTCGACGAGGACCTGATCGGCGCCCTCGAGCGCATGTCGGAGGAGCCGGTTCCGGCGCCCGAGCCGGTTCCCGTCGCCGCCCCGGCGGCCTCCGGCACCCTGGTGCCCCAGGTGCTCGAGCGCGCCCTGAAGCCCGGCGAGGTCTCCCTCGACGATCTCGAGCGCGCCTTCCGCGACACCGCCGTCGAGATCGAGGCGCCCGCCCCCGAGGCCCTCGCCCCGATGCCGGCGCCCGAGCCGGTCCGGCCGGCGGCGCGTCCGGAGCCCGTCCGGCAGGAGGCCGCTGCCGCCGCGCCCGCCGAGGCCCGCCGCGCCGAGCCGGCGCGGTCCGAGCCGCAGCCCGCCGCCGAGAGCGAGAGCGGCCCGGTCAGCAAGGTCCAGACGATCCGGGTGAACGTCGACACCCTCGAGCACCTGATGACGATGGTGTCCGAGCTGGTGCTGACCCGCAACCAGCTCCTCGAGATCGCCCGCCGTCACGAGGACGGCAACTACAAGGTGCCGCTGCAGCGCCTGTCCCACGTCACCGCCGAGCTGCAGGAAGGGGTGATGAAGACCCGCATGCAGCCGATCGGCTCGGCCTGGCAGAAGCTGCCGCGGGTGGTGCGCGACCTCTCGTCGGAACTCGGCAAGAAGATCGACCTGGTGATGCAGGGCGCCGAGACCGAGCTGGACCGCCAGGTCCTCGAGGTCATCAAGGATCCGCTCACCCACATGGTGCGCAACTCGGCCGACCACGGCATCGAGTCGGGCGCGGAGCGCAAGTCCGCCGGCAAGCCCGAGAAGGGGACGATCCGCCTCAACGCCTTCCACGAGGGCGGCACGATCACGATCGAGATCGCCGACGACGGCAAGGGCCTCGACCTGTCGGCGATCCGCCGCAAGGCGGTCGAGCGCGGCGTCGCGACCGAGGCCGAGGTCGAGCGGATGACCGACGCCCAGGTGGCGAAGTTCATCTTCCACGCCGGCTTCTCGACCGCCAAGGCCGTCACCTCGGTCTCCGGCCGCGGCGTCGGCATGGACGTGGTGAAGACCAACATCGAGCTGATCGGCGGCACGATCGACATCCAGACCCAGCTCGGCGCCGGCACCACCTTCACGATCAAGATCCCGCTGACGCTCGCCATCGTGGCGGCGCTGATCGTCTCGGCCCGCGAGCACCGCTTCGCGATCCCGCAGGTCTCGGTGCTGGAACTGGTGCGGGTGCAGCCCGGCACCGACCACGCGGTCGAGCGCATCAACGGCTCGCCGGTCCTGCGCCTGCGCGACCGCCTGCTGCCGATCGTCCCGGTGGCGGCGATGCTCGGCCTCGACGCGCCCGACGCCCCGGCCTCGACCGACGAGGGCTTCGTGGTGGTGAGCCAGGTCGGGCGCCAGCGCTTCGGCATCCTGGTCGACGGCGTCTTCCACACGGAGGAGATCGTCGTGAAGCCGATGTCCTCCAAGCTGCGGCACATCCCGCTCTTCTCCGGCAACACCATCCTCGGCGACGGGGCGGTGGTGCTGATCATCGATCCCAACGGCGTCGCCCGGATGGTCGGTTCGGGCACGGCCAGCGGCCAGCCCGGCGAGATCGAGGCCGAGGCCGAGGGCGACGAGAACGCGGGCGATCAGGCCGTGACGCTGCTGGTGTTCAAGGGCGGCGGCGACGCGCTCAAGGCGGTGCCGCTCTCGCTGGTCACGCGCCTCGAGGAGATCGACGCCTCGAAGATCGAGTGGGTCGGCGGGCGCCCGCTGATCCAGTACCGCGGCCGCCTGATGCCCCTCGTCCCGGCCGATCCGGCCCAGGCGATGAAGCGCGACGGCGCCCAGGCCCTGGTGGTGTTCTCGGACGGCGAGCGCTCGATGGGCCTCGTGGTCGACGAGATCGTCGACATCGTCGACGAGGTGCTGGATGTCGAGCTGGTGACCGAGCGCTCGGACCTGATCGGCTCGGCGGTGGTGCGCAACCGGGCGACCGAGATCGTCAACATCGCCCACTACCTGCCGCTCGCCCACGACGATTGGGGTCAGCCGACCCACCGCGCGGTGCCCAAGGCGCCGAGCCTGCTCCTCGTCGATGACTCGGCGTTCTTCCGCGAGATGCTGACCCCGGTGCTCAAGGCGGCGGGCTTCCGCGTCGCCCAGGCCGCCGATGCCGAGGAGGCGATGCGCCATCTCCTCGGCGAGGCCCGGACCGACCTCGTGGTCTGCGATCTCGAGATGCCGGGCCGCTCGGGCTTCGACCTGATCGAGGCGATGCGCAAGGCCGGCGGCCGTCTCGCCGAGATGCCGGTGGTGGCGCTCGCCGGCACGATGGCGCCGGACTCGATCGCCCGTGCCCGGGCGCTGGGCGTCGCCGACTGCGTGGCGAAGTTCGATCGCTCCGGCCTGGTGGCGGCGGTCAACGAGATCGCCAGCGCCCCCCTCGACGCCGCGGCGTGACCCGCTGACCGCGATCGCCCGGACGCGCTCACGCCGCGTCCGGGCGCCCGATCCCCCTCACACGCCCGAGCCCCGCCCATGATGGCCGCCAACACGAACACCGCCGGCACCCCCGCGCAAGCCACCGGCGAGACCACCGACTACGTCACCGTGCTCCTGGGCGACGAGCTGTTCGGCCTGCCGATCGACCGGGTGCACGACGTCTTCATCGCCACCAACCTCACCGACGTCCCGCTGTCGCCGCCGGAGATCAAGGGCCTGCTCAACCTGCGCGGCCGCGTCGTGACGGCGCTCTGCCTGCGCCGGCGCCTCGGCCTGCCCGACCGGACCGGCGACGGCCGCAACATGGCGGTCGGCCTGGAGCATGGCGGCGAGGCCTACGGCCTGCTCGTCGACCAGGTCGGGGAGGTGATGAAGCTCGCCAACGACACCTACGAGCCGAACCCGGTCCACCTCGACACCCGCTGGCGCGCGGTCTCGCGCGGCGTGCACCGTCTCGACGGACGCCTGCTGATCATCCTCGACGTCGAGGCGGTCCTGGCCTTCGGTGACGAGCGGCCCGCCGCCACCGCCGCCTGACGCGGGGACGGCCGGATGAGAACGTTCCTGATCGTCGACGACTCGGCGGTGATCCGCAAGGTGGCCCGCCGGATCATCGAGGGCCTGGGCTTCCGGGTGGCGGAAGCCGAGGACGGCCGCGAGGCGGTCGAGCAATGCCGGTCGGCGATGCCCGACGCGGTGCTCCTCGACTGGAACATGCCGCACATGGACGGGTACGACGTCCTGCGCGCCCTGCGGCGCCTGCCGGACGGCGACCACCCGAAGGTTCTGTTCTGCACCATCGAGAACGACGTCGCGTCGATCGCCCGGGCGCTGCAGGCCGGGGCCGACGAGTACATCATGAAGCCCTTCGACAAGGACATCATGACCGCCAAGCTCCAGGCGGTCGGTCTGGCCTAGAGCATTTTTCGACGAAGCGGATACCGGTTCGTCGGAGAAAATGCGGCAAAATCAAAAACCTAGAAAGCTTCGCGATTGCAACGCGATCGTGAGGCACTCTAGGGCCGTCCGTGCCGTCGGCCTCGCCCGAGGCCGGTCGTACCGTCGGCCTTTCGCGAGGCCGGCCCGACAAGAAGCCCCGGCTCGACCCGGGACCGATCCCCCCTGGCCCGCGCCTGCGCGGCGCCGACCGAGAAACGCCATGGCCGCCTCCGCCGCGCCTTCCAACCCGTCCCCGAGCGCCGGACCGCGCATCCGCGTCCTGGTGGCCGACGATTCCGTGGTGGTGCGCGGCCTGGTCTCGCGGTGGCTCGAGGAAGCCGGGTGCGAGATCGTCGGCACCGCCGCGAACGGCCGCATCGCGCTCGATGCCCTCGACCGGGTCCAGCCCGACATCGTGCTCCTCGACATCGAGATGCCGGAGCTCGACGGCACCCAGGCGCTGCCCAAGATGCTGACCAAGCGCCCCGGGCTCCAGGTCGTCATGATGTCGACCCTGACCCAGCGCAACGCCGAGATCTCGCTGCGCTGCCTGGCGCTCGGCGCCATCGACTACCTGCCCAAGCCCGAGGGCAACCGCGGCGTCACCACCCAGGCGAGCTTCCGCGAGGACCTGGTCCAGAAGATCCGGATGCTCGGCGCCGACCTGCGCAACCGGCCCCGCGCCCGCCCCGCGGCATTGTCCGAGCGGCCGGGCTTCGGCGCCGCCGCGCCGGTCGAGCGGGTCGCCTCGCCGCTCTCGGCCCCCGCGCCGCGCC
>NZ_JACWCT010000103.1:0-104686 GCF_016613415.1 Methylobacterium ajmalii
GATCCCGGCCGCACCGCCGGCGCCGTCGGCGAGCCGGCCCTGCGCCGGCGCCGCGCCGCCTCCGCCTTCGCCCTCTCGACGGTGCCGCTCGTCGCGCTCCTCGTCTACGGGATCTACGGCTCGCCCGACCTGCCGGCCCGGCCCCAGGCCGATCGCCTGGCCCACGCGAAGGCGGCCGGCAACGATCTCGCCGCGGCGGTGGCGCAGATCGAGGCGCATCTCGCCAAGGCGCCCGAGGACGGCCGCGGCTGGGCGGTGCTCGCCCCGGTCTACCTGCGGGTCGGGCGCGTCGAGGACGCGATCAAGGCCTACGAGAACTCCCTGCGGATCCTCGGCGACGACGCGGGCCGGCTCGCCGATTACGGCGAGGCCCTGGTGGCGGCCGATGACGGCGTCGTCTCCGCCAAGTCCCGCGACGCCTTCGAGCGGGCGCTCCGCCAGGATCCCAGGGCGGTCAAGCCGCAATTCTACCTCGCCCGCGCCGCCGAGCAGGACGGCGACCGCGACAAGGCCCGCACCCGCTACGCGGCGCTCGTCGCCGCCTCCCCGGCCGAAGCGCCCTGGCTGCCGATGGTGCGCGAGAGCCTGGCCCGCCTCGACGGCACCCCGCCGCCTGCAGCCAACCCCGCCGCGGGCGCTGCCCCGGCCACGGCCCCCGCGATGAGCGAGGAGCAGCGCGGCATGGTCCGGGGCATGGTTGAGGGGCTGGCGCAGCGCCTCGCCGAGAAGGGCGGGACGGGCGAGGAATGGGCCCGGCTGGTGCGCTCCTACGGGGTGCTGGGCGAGCGGGCGAAGGCCGAGGAGACGCTGGCCAAGGCCCGCGGCGCGCTCGGGAGCGACCCCGGCAAGCTCGCGCCGGTGGAGGAGGTGGCCCGCGAGATGGGATTGGGTGCGAGGGCGGCCCCTTGACGATCGCCCCCGCCCCGCAGAGGGGAAGATCCGGGGGCGCGGGGCCTTCGGACGGCAGAGGCTCGCGAATCATCCCACGGTGCGCCCCCGCCTTTTTCCCGCCTCGCCAGGCGAGCCGGGCCGATGCACAACACACCAACAGAGCCGGCTCCCCACGCCGGCCCCTCGGGAGACGCCCCTGATGACGACAGCGACCCCCCTCCCCCGCCGCCCGCGTTGAGACCCGCCCCATGACGCGCCGGCGCCGCCGTTCCGTCCTCATCCTCGTCTGCGGCACCGTGCTGGCGGCGGCCCTCGGGCTCGTCCTGACGGCGATGCGCGACACCATCGTGTTCTTCCGCTCCCCCACCGAGGTGGCGAGCCAGAAGGTCGTGCCGGGCACGCGCTTTCGCCTCGGCGGGCTGGTCGAGGCCGGCTCGCTCAAGCGCGAGGCCGACGGGCATGTCGAGTTCGCCGTCACCGATACCGGCTCGACCGTGGCGGTGCGCTACCGCGGCCTGCTGCCCGACCTCTTCCGCGAGGGCCAGGGCGTGGTGACCGAGGGCGTGCTGCAGGCCGACGGGACCTTCCGGGCCGACACGGTGCTGGCCAAGCACGACGAGACCTACATGCCGCGCGAGGTCGCCGACGCCCTCAAGGCGCAAGGCCGCTGGCAGGAGGGCGGCGCGGGCGGCCCCGCGAAGCCCGCGGGCGGCAAGCCCCAGCAGGCGCAAGCCGGCGAGGACCAACCCGGATCGGTCTCGCGCACCGCCGTGAAATAGTCACGCCCCGTGCGGCGGAAGGTCTTGGCGGCTCGGCCCGGGAAGCGGATTAAGGTGATGCCCGCGTTCCGCCGCAGCGGGACGCCGGGTCGCGAGACCCGTCGGCCGATCGTCCGCCGCGCTCGACACCCGCTTACCGAAAGGTCGCCCCGTTGCTGATCGAGGTTGGTCATTACGCCCTCGCCCTCGCGCTCGCCCTGTCGCTGACGCAGATGGTGATGCCGGTCTGGGCGAGCCGCGCCGGCGACCCGGTCCTGCGCAGCATCACGGTGCCGGCCGCGCTCGCCACCTTCGCGTGCATCGCCTTCGCGTTCGGGGCGCTGACCTACGCCCACGTCACCTCGGACTTCTCGGTCCAGAACGTCGTCGAGAACTCGCACTCGATGAAGCCGCTGATCTACAAGATCTCCGGCGTCTGGGGGAACCACGAAGGCTCGATGCTGCTCTGGGTGCTGATCCTGGCGCTGTTCGGCGCCGTGGTGGCGCTCGCCCGCAACTCCGTCCCACCGGTGCTGCGCGCCAACACCCTCGGGGTGCAGGCCGCGATCACCGCGGTGTTCCTGCTGTTCATCCTCGTCACCTCGAACCCCTTCGCCCGGCTCAACCCGGCCCCGATGGAGGGCCGCGACCTCAACCCGCTGCTCCAGGATCCCGGTCTCGCGATCCATCCGCCGCTGCTCTACCTCGGCTATGTCGGCTTCTCGATCACCTTCGCGTTCGCCATCGCGGCGCTGATCGAGGGCCGGATCGACGCCGCCTGGGCGCGCGCGGTGCGGCCCTGGACGCTCGCCGCCTGGTGCTTCCTCACCGTCGGCATCGCCATGGGGTCGTACTGGGCGTACTACGAGCTCGGCTGGGGCGGCTGGTGGTTCTGGGACCCGGTCGAGAACGCCTCGCTGATGCCCTGGCTCGCCGGCACCGCGCTGGTCCACTCCACCGTGGTCATGGAGAAGCGCGACGCCCTGAAGGTCTGGACGGTGCTGCTCGCCATCCTGACCTTCTCGCTGTCGCTGCTCGGCACCTTCCTGGTGCGCTCGGGCGTGCTGACCTCGGTCCACACCTTCGCGACCGATCCCACCCGCGGCACCTTCATCCTCGGTATCCTGGTCCTGTTCATCGGCGGCTCGCTGGCGCTCTACGCCTGGCGGGCGCCCACCTTGCGCCAGGGCGGCCTGTTCGCGCCGATCTCCCGCGAGGGTGCGCTGGTGATGAACAACCTGTTCCTGTCGGCGGCCTGCGCCACGGTGCTGGTCGGCACGCTCTATCCCCTGGCGCTGGAATCGCTGACGGGGGAGAAGATCTCGGTCGGGCCGCCCTTCTTCAACCTGACCTTCGTGCCGCTCGCGGTGCCGCTGCTCCTCGTGGTGCCGTTCGGCCAGACGCTGGCCTGGAAGCGCGGCGACCTCGCGGCGGCGAGCCAGCGGCTGTTCGTCGGCTTCGCGCTCGCCATCGCGGTCACGCTTCTCGCCGTCGCGGTCACCTGGGGCGGGCCGGTCGGCGCGCCGCTGGGCATCGGCCTCGGCGCCTACCTGATCCTCGGCGCCGCCTTCGAGATCGTCACGCGGGCGAGGGCCAAGACGGTGGGCGTGTCGCTGCGCCGCGCCGCCGGCCTGCCGCGCTCGGCCTGGGGCACGGCGCTCGCTCATGCCGGCGTCGGCGTCACGGTGATCGGCATCGCCGCCCAGGCCTGGAGCGTCGAGGCGCTGGCGACCCTGCCGCGCGGCGGGGAGCTCCGCGCCGGCCCCTACGTCGCGGTGCTGGAGGGCGTCCTGCCCCGCACCGGACCGAACTACACCGAGACGGTGGCCCACCTCACCATCCGGGAGGGCGGCGACCCGGTCGGGGTGATCGAGCCGGGCAAGCGCTTCTACGCCTCGCGCAACATGTCGGTGAGCGAGGCGGGCCTGCTCACCCGCGGGGTGAGCCAGGTCTATGCCAGCGTCGGCGAGACCGGCACCGACGGCCGCGTCGGTATCCGCCTCTACTACAAGCCCCTGGTGCTGCTGATCTGGCTCGGCGCCGTGGTGATGGCGCTCGGCGGCGGCCTGTCCCTCACCGACCGGCGCTTCCGCGTCGGCGCCCCGGCCTCGCGGCCGGCGATCCGCGACGCCGCCGGGCCGGTGCCGCCCCATTCGGTTCCGGCGGAGTAGCCGCATGCCCGCCCCTTCCCCGGCCCTGCGCGCCCTTCTGCTCGCCCTCGTGCTCCTCGCGCCGGTCGCGGCCGGTGCGGTCCAGCCCGAGGAGGTGATGAAGGACCCCGCCCTCGAGGCGCGGGCCCGGACGATCTCGGCGGAGCTGCGCTGCCTGGTCTGCCAGAACCAGTCGATCGACGATTCCGACGCGCCGCTCGCCCGCGACCTGCGGCTGATCGTGCGCGAGCGCCTGCGCCAGGGCGACGGCGACGAGGCGGTGCTGAGCTACGTCGTGCAGCGCTACGGCGAGTTCGTGCTGCTGCGCCCGGTGCTGGCCTGGCACACCGCCTTCCTGTGGTTCACCCCGGTCCTGGTGGTCGGCCTCGGCGGCCTCGCCCTGTGGGCCGCCGCCCGCCGGCGCCGGCCGGCCCCGCCGCGGGGGCTCACCGCCGCCGAGGAGGCGGCCGTCGCCGAGTTGGTGCGCCGGGCCGAGTCGCGGTGAGCGGCGGCCTCACCGACATCGCCGGCATCCGCGTCGGCCACGCCGAGGACCCCCGCGCGCAGTCCGGCGTCACCGCGGTCGTGTTCGACGCACCCACCGTGGCGGCGGTCGACATCCGCGGCGGCGGGCCGGGGACGCGGGAGACCGATCTCCTCGATCCCGAGCGCACGGTGCCGGGGGTCGATGCCCTGGTCCTGTCCGGCGGCTCGGTCTTCGGGCTCGATGCGGCCTCGGGCGTCACCGCCTGGCTCGCCGAGACCGGCCGCGGCTTCGCGGTCGGCCCGGCCCGGGTGCCGATCGTGCCGGCGGCGATCCTGTTCGATCTCCTCAACGGCGGCGACAAGGCGTGGGGCCGCTATCCCCCCTACCGCGACCTCGGCTTCGCCGCCGCGGCGAAGGCCGGCACCGGCCCGGTGGCGATGGGCTCGGTCGGGGCCGGGCTCGGCGCCCGGACCGCGAACCTCAAGGGCGGGCTCGGCAGCGCCTCGGCTGCGGTCGAGGGCACGGGCCTGCGCGTCGCGGCGCTGGTTGCCGTCAACGCGCTCGGGCGGGTCACGGTCGGGGACGGGCCGCATTTCTGGGCCGCGCCGTTCGAGATCGGCGCCGAGTTCGGGGGCTTGGGCTCGCCCGCGACCCCGGCGCCCGACGCCTTCGCCTGGCCGGTGAAGCCGATGCCGGGCGCCAACACCACGATCGCGGTGGTTGCCACCGATGCCCGCCTGACCAAGGCCGAGGCCCGCCGCCTCGCCGTGATGGCGCAGGACGGCCTCGCCCGGGCGATCGTGCCGGCCCACACCCCCCTCGACGGTGACCTCGTCTTTTCCGCCGCGACCGGCGCCGTGCCGCTCGCGGATCCGGTCGGGGATCTGGCCCGGCTCGGCGACGCGGCGGCGCGGGTGCTGGCGCGCGCCGTGGCGTTGGGGGTCTACCACGCGCGCGCCCTGCCGGTGGCGGGGGCGCAAGGGGCATGGCGGGATCGGTTCGGGGGGTGAAGGCGCAGCGGTTCCTGCTCGAACCCGCCCCCTCTCCCGGATGACTGGAGCGTCAGCGGAAGGAGATCCGGGATCCAGCAGAGAACTTGCCGCCAAGCGGCTCAGCCTCTGCAACGTTGTAGACGGGCGGACGCTTCGCGACCTTTCGTGCTGGATTCCGGATCTCCTTCCACTTCGTTTCAGTCGTCCGGGAAAGGGCGGCGGATCCTACGGGGTGGTGGGCACCTGCTGCCGGGTGCCCACCCCTCAGAACTGGTACCGCAGCCCCGCTGTCACCCCGTGCGCGACCCCGGCCCGGGTGCCGATCGCCGCCTGGTAATCCACCCGCCAGCCGAGACGCTCGGTGAGGCTGCCCTGGAGGCCGGCGCCGGCGGTGACGAAGTCGGATTGCAGGAAGGGCACCGCCGCGGTCGCGGTGGCGAGCGGGTTCTGGACGCTGGCGAGACGGAAGAGCCCGGCGCTCCGCTGCGGACCGAGCCCGGCATTGTAGGCCACCCGCACCGAGGGGACGATGCCGGACAACCCGTAATAGGCCACCTCGGCGCCGAAGCGGGCGGTGGTCTGGAGCACGGTGAGGCCGCCATACGCGACGTTGTTGCCGGCCGCGCCCTGCTCGGTGAACCCGTCGATCCGGGCCGAGTAGTAGCTCAGGCCCGCGAAGGGCGTCAGCCGGAAGGCGGCGCGGTCGAAGACGAGGCCGGCCTCGCCGTCCAGCGCCAGGGCGGAACCGGAGGTCCGGGCCGCGGCGGTGAGCCCGTAGGCGGCCGGGCGGCGCAGGCCCGAGAAGTCGACGATCGGGGCGCCGCCGACGATGCCCTGCGCATAGAAGCTCGGGCCGTAATAGCCGCCATAGGCCGCGACCGTGAAGGCGCCCTGGTCCTGCCGGAAGCCCTGCTGGTAGGCTCCTTGCGGCCGCGACAGCGAGCCGCCGCCCCCGCCCACCGCGAGGCCGGCCCGCCACGGGCCGGTGAGCGGCAGGTCGAGGCCGGCCGAGCCCTGCGCGACGGTGCGGTCGAGGGAAAGGCCGCCGTTGCGCGGCTGGTCGGCGAACACGACGTCGCCCCCGACCCAGAGCGCCGGGCCGGCGGTGCCCCAGGCGCCCTGGCCGGCCCCCGCCGGCAGGTTGGCCCCGCGGCGCAGGGCCGAGAGATGGTCCTGCACGCCGCGCGTCGCGGAGGCCGCCGCGGTGATCGCGCCGGCCCCCAGGCCCTGCAGCACCGTCGGCGCCGTCTCCTTCATCACCGCGAGCGAGAGCGGGTCGACGTAGGTCGGCAGGGTCAGCCGGTAGGCGAGCAGGATGTTGTCGTTGTTGATGCCGGCGTCATAGGGCTGGCCGTTGATGACGCCCTGGCGGGTCAGGAAGTCGTTGTCGTTGCCGACGAGCAGGAAGTAGTCGTTGGGCGCCCGCTCGCTCAGCACCGGCACGAGGCCCATCGCCTCGATCTTCTCGGGGAGCGTGGTCTGGGTCGCCGGGCCGGTGGTCAGGTTCATCCCGAAGCGGTTGAGCTGCACCGGGTTGAGCAGGTTGACGACCTCGGTCGCCTGCACCGGGGCGAGGCCGGCCCGCAGGGTGCCGTTCGGGGCGATCGGCGTCGTGCCGTCATAGGCGCTGCCGGCGATGTTGGTGGCGCCCGCCGTGTCGACGAGGAGCACGCTCTTGTAGACGATCGGCGTGGTGTTGCCGGTGCCGAGCCCGTTCGAATCCCGCGATAGGACCAGGAACTGGGTGTCGTTGAGCGCCACCATCTCGCTCTGGGCCGCGGTGCGGTTGGGCGCGCCGCCATTGCCGCTCTGCTGATAGACCGGGAGCTGCAGCACGTATTCGCGGCTCGGCGCCGCCGGGGTCGGGGTGCCGGAGATGTCGTAGTAGAGGATGCGGGTATTGGCCCGCTGCTGCTGGTTGGGGCCGGAATCCTGCAGCGTCGCGCTCTGCAGGATGGCGACGAGGCCGCGCCCGTCCGGGGTCAGCGCCAGGGCCTCGAGGCCCTGGTTGTTGCGCCGCCCGGTGTCGGGCGGGTTGAGCGAGTTGAAGTTGAGCTGGCCGTTCGTCACCGGCTGGAGCGCCGCCGGGATGCCGATCAGGCCCTGCAGCTGGCCATTGCGGTTGAAGTAGTAGACGTTCGGGCCGTACTCGTCGCTGACGTAGAACGAGCCGTCGAGGCGGCGCGCCAGGCCCTCGGCGTCGAGGCTGATGCGCCCCGCGCTCGGGCCGGCGGCGGCCGAGGGCAGCACCGCGCCGAGCTGCGCGGTGGTGCCGGCGGCCGGATCGAGGCCGCTGAAGCGCTGGCCCTTGGCGTCGGTGAGCACGATGCCGCCGTCCGGCGTCAGGGTGACCTGGGCTTGCGAGGTCGTGGCCTGCGGCAGGGCCGCGCCCGCATAGGGCGTGAAGCTCAGGGAGAAGCGGTTGAGCCGGCCGGCATAGTCGCTGAACAGGCCGCCGTCGGGGTTGTTGTAGCCGCGGTCGGGCAGCGTGTAGAGCGTGCCCGTGTAGGTGTCGCCGCTGCGCCGCCAGGTCGCGAGGTCGACGGCGAGCGACGAGAACGAGCCGAGGGAATCGCCGAGGAAGTCGCGGGTGTTGGCCGACAGCCGGCCGACGCCCTGCAGGCCCTGGTTGACGATCGTCGTGCCGCCGGCCGCCACCGAGACCGGATCGTCCGTGCGCTGCAGGTTCGGCACCCGCGCCTCGATCGACTGGGCCTGCGCGAGACCCGCGCTCGCGAGGAGGCCGCCCGCCGCCACGGCGGCACGGATGGAGATGGTGGTCACGATTCGCCCCCGAGGCTGACTTTGCGGCAGCGATGCGGCGGGGACGTGACGGTGGCATGACGCGGCGTGGCCCCGCCGAACCGGACGGAACCCGGTGCGGCCTGCCGGCCACGGTCGCGGGGCTGGCCTCGCCTCCCCCGTCGCTCCTCTCCCGCTGCACCCCTCCTGCTCGCCCTCGGCGCCGGGCCGTGGCAGAAGGCGCCCGGCATCAAGCGGAGGCGTCGGAGCGGTGAGCTATCTGGTGGTCTTTCTCGGCGCCGGCCTCGGCGGGGCCCTGCGCCACGGCGTCAACCTGTGGGCGGCGCGGGCGGGGAGCGGCTTCCCGTTCGGCACGATGGTGATCAATGTCGTCGGCTCGATCCTGATGGGCGTGCTCACCGGCTGGTTCGCCGCCCGGGGCGGCGGGCCGCAGGCGCTGCGGCTCTTCCTCACCACCGGGGTGCTCGGCGGCTTCACCACCTTCTCGACCTTCTCGCTCGAGGCCTTCCTGCTGTGGGAGCGGGGTGCCCACGGGGCGGCGCTCGCCTACGTGGCGGTGTCGGTGGCGGCGGGCATCGCCGGCGTGGCGGCGAGCCTCGTGGTGCTGCGCCAGCTCGCCTGAGCCGTGCGCCGGATCACGCCCGGCGAGCCGGCACGGTTGACAAGTCGGGGGGATCGGGGAGGAGTCGAACCTGAAATGAGCGACAACGCCCCCCCTCCCGCGACCGAGGCCGACGCGCTCCCCGCCGGCACGCCCCCCGTCCCGGCGGAGGGCCGCCCGCGCATCGCCATCACCTACTGCACGCAGTGCAACTGGCTCCTGCGGGCCGGCTGGATGGCGCAGGAGCTGCTCTCGACCTTCCGCGACGCGATCGGCGAGGTGGCGCTGATCCCCGGGAGCGGCGGCGCCTTCGCGATCACCTGCGACGACGCCCTGATCTGGGAGCGCAGGCGCGACGGCGGATTTCCCGACATCAAGGCCCTCAAGCAGCGGGTGCGCGACCGGATCGAGCCCGGGCGCGACCTCGGCCATGTCGACCGGGCAAGCCGAGAAGACCCGACAAGCCGACAGGGCCCGACGCCTTGACCCTCCCGCGCCGCCCGCGCGCCACCGTGATGATCCGCCGCCGTCTCAGCGCCCTGCGCCGGGACGGGCTGTCGACGCAGGTCTACCTCGTCGCCCTGGTGGTCGCCCTGGTCGGGCCGGGCCTGCTATTCACCGCCATCCTGCTCGGCCGCTACGCCGCTCTCGATCGGGTCCGCTTCGAGCAGGACGCCCGCGAGAGCGTGCGCGGCATCGCGCTCACCATCGACCGGGACATCGCCGGGCTGGTCTCGGTGCTCCAGACCCTGGCGGCCTCGCCGCGCCTGCGCAAGAGCGGGCTCGACGGCTTCGAGACCCAGGCCCGGGCGGTGCGGGAGACGACGGGGCTCGACCTGTCCCTGCGCCGGCCGGACGGGACGCAGCTCGTCAACACCGCGCTGGCGCCCGGCGCGCCGGTGCCGCAGGCCCCGCACGAGGAGGATGCCGAGGTCCTGGCGACGCGCCGGCCGGTGGTCGGCGGCGTCCGGATGGGCGCCCCCGGGCGGCCGCCGACCTTCGACGTGGCGGTGCCGGTCGTGGTCGACGGGGCGCCGGCCTACGTGCTCAGCGTCACGGTGCCGGTGGAGCGCCTGCACCAGATCCTGGTCCAGGACCTCGCGCCGGGCTGGACCACCGGCATCGTCGACCGCAAGGGCCTGCTGCTCGCCCGCTCCGCGGAGCACGCGACCCTGGCGGGCCAGCCGATGCTGGCCGCCCTGCGCGGCCGCCCGACGGCGGCTTCCGGGATCTGGGAGGGGGTCGACCGGCGCCGGCAGCCGGTGCTCTACGTCGAGACCACCGTCCGGGCGACCGGCTGGATCGTCGGCGCCAGCATCCTGCGCGAGCGGGTCGAGGCGCCCCTGCGCCACTGGATCGTCGCCTTCGGCGGCTTCGGGCTCCTGGCGCTCGCCGCGTCCTCGCTCCTGGCGGTGCGGCTCTGGGCGCGGGTCGCCGGCCCGCTGCGCCAGCTCGCCACCGCGGGCGGGGCGCTCGCCGCCGGCCAGCCGGTGCCCCGGGTCTCGACGCCGATCCGCGAGATCCGCCAGCTCGCCGACGTGCTGGCCGACGCCTCCCAGAGCCTGCGCCGGCGCATCGCCGAGCGCGACGAGGCGCTGGCCGAGCAGAGCCGCAGCCTCGTCGCCCTGCGCGAGAGCGAGGCGCGCTTCCGCCACATGGCGGATTCCGCCCCGGCCATGATCTGGATGACCGATGCCGAGGGCGAGCTCGTCTTCGTCAACATGCACTACGAGTACCTGTTCGGCCGCTCGGTCCAGGCGCTGGCGCAGGGGCGCTGGCGCGAGGTCGTGCATCCGGACGACCTCCTCGGCTTCCAGCAGACCTTCCAGCAGGCCTTCGCGGCGCGCACGCCGTTCCGCCACGCCACCCGGGTGATCGACCGGCACGGGGCGACGCGCTGGATCCTGTGCGAGGGGGTGGCGCGCCTCGACGACCACGGCCGCTTCCTCGGCTATACCGGCTGCAACGTCGACGTCACCGAGGCCAAGGCGGCGGAGCTCGCCCTGCGCGAGGGCGAGGAGCGCCTGCGGCTGGCGCTGGCCGCCGGCCGGCTCGGCACCTGGGAGATCGACCTCGCCTCCGGGCAGCACCGTCTCTCGGCCCGCTCGTCCGAGATCTTCGCGCACGCCCCCCTCTCGCACGAGGGCTGGACCCGCTCGGTCCATCCGGACGACCGGGCCCGGATCGAGACGGCTCTGGCCGACCTGCTGGCGGGCGAGGCCGACTACCGCACCGAGTTCCGGATCCGGCCCGAGGCGGAGGCGCCGCACGGCAACGGCGCCCGCTGGGTCAGCGCCCAGGCGATCGTGCAGCGCGATGCCGGCGGCCGGCCGCGCCGGGTGATCGGCATCCACCAGGAGGTGACCGAGCGCAAGCGCGCCGAGGAGCACCTGCGCCTCCTGGTGCACGAGCTGAACCACCGGGTGAAGAACACGCTCGCCACCGTGCAGTCGATCGCGATGCAGAGCCTGCGCGGCATGAAGGGATCCACCGCCGAGGCGGCGAAGGCCGCCTTCGAGGCCCGGCTGATCGCCCTGGCGCGGGTCCACGACGTGCTCACCCGCGAGAGCTGGGAGGGGGCGGAACTCGCCGAGGTGGTCAAGGACGCGCTGGCGCCCCTCGGGGGCCCGGGCGGCCCGTCCGACGTGAGCGAGGGCCGGCCGCGCTTCTCGGCCGCCGGCCCGGCGGTGCGCCTGCCGCCCCGCATCGCCCTCTCGATCGCCATGGCGCTGCACGAGCTCGCCACCAACGCGGTCAAGTACGGGGCGCTCTCGGTGCCGACGGGCCGGGTCGCCCTGTCGTGGAGCGTCGCCGAGGGGCGGCTCTCCCTGTACTGGCGCGAGAGCGCAGGACCGCCGGTCGTGCCCCCGACCCGCACCGGCTTCGGCTCGCGCCTGATCGAGCGCAGCCTCGCGCGCGAGCTCGACGGCACGGTGAGCCTCGGCTTCCCGCCCGAGGGCGTGACCTGTACCATCGTGGCGCCCCTGGCCGACCCGGCGCCGCCGCTGGCGCCGCCCGGCGGTCCGAGCGAGGCGCCGCAAGAGGACGACGCCCGCCGCGGGAGCGGGGCGGCGATGCCCCGTCCCGGCGCCGGGCCCGGTCCTGAAGGCGCTCGGTTGCGGCGGGAGCGAGTGTAGGTCGGCCGGTCGATTGCGGCCGGCACCGGCCTCCCCATATCGCACGGTGAGCCGAGGGCCCGTCCCGCGCCCTGTCCCGGACGAGCCCCGCCGATGACGCCAGACGCCCCCCTTCCCGCCTCGCCGGCCCGCACGCGTCCGGCGCGGATCGGCCCCCGGGCCGGGATGACCTTCGTGGGCGCGGTGCTGCTGCTGCTCGTCGGTTCGGCGAACGGCCTCCTGCTCGCCTGGCAGAGCAGCGTGCAGCACCGCATCACCCACACCCTGTCGATCGACCGCGCCCTGATGCAGGTGCTGGCCGACCTCCTCGACAGCGAGACCGGGCAGCGCGGCTACCTGCTGACCGGAGACGCCGCCTTCCTGGTCCCCTACACCCAGGGCCTCGGCCGGGTGGCCGCCGAGATGCCGCGCCTCGCGGCGGAGCTGCGCGGCAACGGCGAGCAGGAGGCCCGGCTCGCCGCCCTGCGCCCCGCCATCGACCGCAAGTTCGCCGAGCTCGACCGCACGATCGCCCTCGACCGCGCGGGCGACCGCACCGGCGCCCTCGCCCTGGTGCGGGCCGGCGAGGGCAAGGCGGAGATGGACGAGATCCGCCGGATCGTCGAGACGATGCGCAGCCGCGAGGACGAGCTGCTGATCGGCTACCAGCAGCACGCCCACCAGATCGAGACCTGGGTCGGCCTCGGCAGCGTCGTGTCGGTCGGCATCATGGCGCTCTTGGCGGTGCTGGCTCTGCGTGAGGCGGCCCGGCGGGCGGCCCTGTCGCGCTTCCTGCCGGCGGAGCTGGCGCCGCTCCTGGAGCGCGGCGGCAGCCTCGATCAGGGCGGAGGCCTGCGCCTCGGCGAGCGGCGGCACGCGGCGATCGCCTTCGTCGACATGCGCGGTTCGACCACCATCGCGGAGCGGGCCGATCCCGAGACGGTGGCGGTCCTGATCACGGGCTTTCGCCGCTGCGTCGCCCAGGCGGCCCGGGAGACCGGCGGCCTGATCGACAAGTTCATGGGCGACGGGGCCCTGGTGGTGTTCGGGGTGCCGGAGGTCCGGGCCGACGCCGCGGCGGGCGCCCTCGCCTTCGCGGGGCGGCTCGAGGCGCTGGTCGAGGCCTGGAACGCCGCCTCTGCGCACGATCCGGTGCGGATCGGCATCGGGGTGCATTGCGGCGAGGTGTTCGTCGGCGTGGTCGGCGACGACGACCGGCTCGAGTTCACCGTGCTGGGCGATGCGGTCAACGTCGCGGCCCGGCTCGAGCAGGCGACCAAGACCTTCGGAACGACCACCCTCGTGTCGCAGGCCGCCCTCGACGCCGCGCGGGCGAGCGACGCCTCCGGGGGCGAGACTTGGTGCGAGACCTGGCGCGAGGTCAGCCGGACCGCGCTGCGGGGCCGCAGCGAGGCCTTCCCGATCTACGGTCGCGCCGCGTGAGCGCCGGGACGACGGCCCGCGGAGGAAAACCGGTTCGGGACGGGTAGCGGTCCCGGTCGGCCTCTGCTATCGCAGCCGCCCCGGACGGGTCGGCTCGAAGACGATCCGGCGGTGGAAGGCGCACCAGCTCTTTCCGTCCTGCACCGGCGCGCCGCAACAGACCGCACGGTCGTTGGGTTCGCCGATGATGAATTTGCACACGAAGGCGCCCGACTGGGCGAAGGGAACCCGGAGGCTCGGGGAGGGCTCCTCGACGGCGTCTGCGGTCACGATATGCGACATGCGCACGAGCTGGTTCATCGGGTACTGACTCGCTGGCCTTCCGTCACCCTCGACCAGAAGGGCATCGGGCCGGTTCGTTGGAGGCGACGGACCCGCGCGAAAAAGCAGCGCCGGACTCGTCGCCCATGGGACCCGCGCCTCCATGACCCGTGCGCACACGCATCGCAGCGGCAGCGGTGATCTGTCGAATTTGGGGTTGCGTTTTGCAGAACGCAAGCCCCTTAGGCATTTACACATGGTTTTCACACGCCCGGCCGCCTCCGCGGCTGTCCGCGGCGGCGCGGTTCCCGTCATCGACTTGCCATTCGGGCGCCCTATTCCTTGACGGGCAGCCCCGCCGGAGCGAGTCCACCATGTCCGACGCCGCCCTCGCCCGACGCCCTGCCGGCGCGGCGCCCGGTCCCGCCCGCACGGGGCCGCGCCTCGACCATCGCCTCCACCCGGCCGCCACGATCGGGTTCATGGCGGTGCTGGCCGCGGGCCTGGCCTATGCCGGCTACAACCTCGTCGCCGACATGCGGCAGGCCGGGCAGCCGCCGCTCGCCGTCGGGGCCTTCGCGCTGCTCGGCCTCGCCCTCCTGATCGCGCTCGCCTTCGAGTTCGTGAACGGCTTCCACGACACCGCCAACGCGGTGGCGACCGTGATCTACACCCACTCGATGCCGCCGCTGACGGCGGTGATCTGGTCGGGGACGTTCAACTTCCTCGGCGTGATGGCCTCGACCGGGGCGGTGGCCTACAGCGTCGTGACGCTGCTGCCGGTGGAGCTGATCCTCCAGGTCGGCTCGGGCGCCGGCTACGCGATGATCTTCGCGCTGCTGCTCGCCGCGATCGTGTGGAACCTCGGCACCTGGGCGCTCGGCCTGCCGAACTCGTCCTCGCACGCGCTGATCGGCTCGGTGATCGGCGTCGGCCTCGCCAACCAGCTGATGGCGCCGGGCCACGCCGCCTCCGGCGTCGCCTGGGGCCAGGCGCTCGGCGTGCTCGAATCGCTCCTGTTCAGCCCCCTCGTCGGCTTCGTCTGCGCGGCCGGGCTGCTCGTCCTGCTCAAGCGCGTGGTGCGCCGGCCCGAGCTCTACCGGGCGCCGGAGGGCGACGCGCCGCCCCCGCCCTGGATCCGCGGCCTCCTGATCCTGACCTGCACCGGCGTGTCCTTCGCCCATGGCGGCAACGACGGCCAGAAGGGCATGGGGCTGATCATGCTGATCCTGATCGGCGCCGCCCCCACCGCCTACGCACTCAACCGCACCATGCCGGATTCGAGCACGCCGGCCTTCGTGCAGGGCTCGCAAGGCGCGAGCCGGGTGTTTCGCGCCCATGCCGGCGGGGCGGCGGTGCCCGACGCGGCCGGCGCCCGGGCCAAGGTCGGCGAGGCGCTCAAGGCCGAGGCGCCGCCCAAGGCGCTCGCCGCACCCGAGGTCCAGGCGGCGCTCGCCGGCCTCTCCGACGACATCGCCGCCCAGGTCCAGGGCTACGGCGCCATCCGGCACGTCCCGGCGGAGGCGACCCAGAACCTGCGCGCCGACATGTACCTCGCGGGCGACGCGGTGCGCCTGCTCACCGGCGAGCACTCGTCCTACGCCGACGACGAGAAGCGGACGCTCCAGGACTACCGCCGCACCCTCGACGACGGCACCCGCTACATCCCGACCTGGGTGAAGGTGGTGGTCGCCCTGGCGCTCGGCCTCGGCACGATGGTGGGCTGGAAGCGGATCGTCGTCACGGTCGGCGAGCGCATCGGCAAGCAGCACCTCACCTACGCGCAGGGCGCGTCCGCCGAGGCGGTGGCCGCCGGCACGATCGGGCTCGCCGAGGCCTACGGCCTGCCGGTCTCGACCACCCACATCCTGTCGAGCGGCGTCGCCGGCACGATGTGGGCCAACGGCACCGGCCTGCAGATGGCCACCGTGCGCAACCTGGCGCTGGCCTGGATCCTGACCCTGCCGGCGGCGATCACCCTGGCGGGCGGGCTGTACTGGGCGCTGCGGCACGTCTTCTGACGCCCGCTCCGGAGGGGCGGGCTGGCAACCCGCCCCGCGGCGGTGTAACCGCCCCGGGCGGGCGCGTGTCCGGCCCGCGCCAGGGACCCGGCATGCGCTTCCTCGTGACAGGCACGGCCGGCTTCATCGGCTTCCACCTCGCCCACCGCCTGCTGCAGGCCGGCCACGAGGTCGTGGGGGTCGACGGGCTGACCGACTACTACGACGTCGCCCTGAAGCGGGCCCGGCTGGCCCGGCTCGCGGCCCTGCCGGGCTTCTCGTCGCACGAATTCCTGCTGGAGCAGCCCGGCGCCTTCATGACCCTGATGGGCGAGGCGCGGCCGGACGTGGTGGTGCACCTCGCGGCGCAGGCCGGGGTGCGCTACAGCCTGGAGCACCCGGAGGCCTACGTCGCCGGCAACGTGGTGGGCACCTTCCAGGTGCTGGAGGGCTGCCGGGCGCATCCGGTGCGCCACCTCCTCTTCGCCTCGACCTCCTCGGCCTATGGCGGCAACCCGACGGTGCCGTTCCGCGAGACCGACCGGGCGGTGTGGCCGCTGACCATCTACGCCGCCTCGAAGCTCGCCGGCGAGGCGATGGCGCATTCCTACGCCCACCTGTGGAAGATCCCCACCACCGCGTTCCGGTTCTTCACCGTCTACGGGCCGTGGGGCCGGCCCGACATGGCGCTGTTCCTGTTCACCCGGAAGATCCTGGCCGGCGAGCCGATCGAGGTCTACGACCACGGCCGCGCCGTGCGGGACTTCACCTATATCGACGACCTCGTCGAGAGCATCAGTCGGTTGATCGACCGGCCCCCTCCCCCGCCGGGCTCCGCCCCGGTCTCGGCCGCCGACACCCTGAGCCCGGTCGCGCCGTTCCGGATGGTCAATATCGGCGGCGGCCGGCCGGTGAGCGTCGCGGCGATGCTCGACGCCCTGGAGGCGTCCCTCGGCGTGCGGGCGGTCCGCCACCTGCGCGACCTGCCGCCCGGCGACGTCGAGCGCACCGAGGCCAGCCCCGATCTCCTGCGCGACCTCGTCGGCTACGTGCCCTCGACCCCCCTCGAAACCGGCATCCCGGCCTTCGTCGCCTGGTACCGCGCGCAGTACGGCATCGACCGCTAGGGGAACGCCGCGACACTCGACGGCTTGTCACGGCGCCCGCGACAGTGCTCAATCCCCCCATGCCCCGCAGCCTCGACCCCGAGACCGTGCCCGCCCCCGAGGCGGCGCCGCGCCAGACCCGGCGCTACGCCCAGAAGCGCGACGCGATCCTCCACGCCGCCGCCGCACTGATCAACGAGGCCGGGGTGAAGGGCACGACGCTCGCCGACGTCGCCCGCAGCGTCGGGCTGATGACGAACAGCGTGACCTACTATTACCGCCGCAAGGAGGACCTGGCGGCGGCCTGCTTCCTGCACACGATCGGGGTGCTCGACGGGCTGGTGGCGCAGGCCGAGGCGGCGCCCGGCGGGCCCGCGCGGCTCGCCCGCCTGCTCGACCTCGCGGTGGCCCACCGCGCCGCCATGGCGGTCGGCGAGGAGCCGGACATCGCGGTCCTCAACGACGTGCGGGCGCTCCCCGCCCTCCAGGCCGAGAGCGTGTTCTCCGCCTACAACGCGCTCTTTCGCCGCCTGCGCGGGCTGTTCGACGACGACGGGCTCGACCGGGCCGACCGCAACGCCCGCACCCACCTGCTGCTCTCGGTGCTGCACTCGACCCGGCTGTGGATCCACCGCTACGAGCCGCGGGACTACGCCCGGGCCGGCGCCCGGATGGCCGACCTCCTCACCCGCGGCCTCGCCGGCCCGGCCTCGGAGTGGCGCCCCGCTCTGCTGCCCGAGCCCGAGCCGCCGGAGGAGAGCGAGGTCTCGCCCGAGGCCTTCCTGCGCGCGGCCACCATCCTCATCAACCAGCAGGGCTATCGCGGCGCCTCGGTCGAAAAGATCTCCGGGCTCCTCAAGGTCACCAAGGGCTCTTTCTACCACCACAACGACAACAAGGACGACCTCGTCGCCAACTGCTTCTCGCGCAGCTTCGCCCAGATCCGGGCGGTGCAGGACGCGGCCGACGCGAAGGGCGGCAACGGCTGGGACCGGATCTGCACCGCGTCCGCCACGCTGGTGCGCAGCCAGCTTGGTCCCGGCGGGCCGCTCCTGCGCGTCACCGCCTTCAGCGCCCTGCCGGAAGCCCTGCGCACCGAGACCCGGCGCACCATGAACCGCCTGACCGAGCGCTTCGGCTTCTGCCTCGTCGACGGCATGGCCGACGGCTCGGTGCGCCCGCTCGATGCCGGCATCGCCGCGCAGCTCGTGTCGAGCATGGTCAACGCGGCGGCCGAGCTGCCGGCCTGGGTACCCGGGGTGACGCCGGAGAATGCGGCCGACCTCTACGCGCGGCCGTTGTTCCTGGGGCTGTTCGCGCCGGCGGCGCGGTAGGAGCCGAACGGCGCACCCTCACGGATCCGGCCGGACGACCGTGATCCGGTCGAAGCCTTCGGCGGCGGTCGGTGCCTCGAAGAGGCCGGCGACCGAGCGGACCGCCTCCTCCGGGACGCGCCGGTCGGCGGGCCGCGAGGCGTTGCGCGTCAAGGCGAGAGCGATGGGGACGTCGATCCACACAGCCTCGAGGCGGGCGCCGGCCGACCGGGCGATCTCGACGATCGGTCGGCGGTGTCGTGCGCCCGGGAGCGCGGCATCGAAGTAGACGACCTCCGGATGCCGGGCCTGGCGCCCGATCCAGGTCGTCTTGCCGGCGCCCTGCAGGCCGCAGACGATCACGACGGTACGGGGGCCGTCGTCCGCCCGGAGCGCCCGCCGCAGCGTCTCGTAGCAGGCCTGCCACGCCTGCCGGCTCCGCTCGGGCGTCCAGACCCGCCCCTCCTCGGTCTCGAGGCAGTCGTCGGGATTGATCGCGGCCGGCCTCACCCCTCGGCGGCCCGCCGCGGCCACATCCGCCCCAGCACCTCGTCGCGCCGGATCCAGGCGTGCCAGGCCACCGCCAGGACGTGGAGGGCGAGCACGATCCCGACGGCCCAGGCGATCCAGTAATGCGCGGTGTAGCCGGCGAGCGACAGGGCCTTGTCGACCGGCACGAGGCGCGGGAACGAGAACGCGCCGAACCACGGCAGGCCGTAGCCCCCGGCCGCCGAGTAGACGTAGCCGCTGACCGGCAGGAGCAGCATCAGGGCGTAGAGGCTCCAATGCGCGGCCTTCGCGGCGAGATGGGCGGAGCGGGAGGGCGGCGCGCGGTAGGCCGGCTCGCCGGCGACGAGCCGGTAGACGAAGCGCAAGGGCAGGAGCAGCAGCACCGTCAGGCCGATCGATTTGTGGATGTCCAGGATCTCGCGCCGCGGCGAGGTGCCGGGCACCTGCCAGGCGGCGTAGAGCCCCAAGGCCAAAGCCACCAGGATCAGGGCCGCCATCAGCCAGTGGAAGCCGCGCTGGGTGCGGTCGTAGGTGTGGGGATCGCGGGCCCGGGCCATGGTCGTCTCTAGCGTCCGTCGTCGTATGGCCGAGCTGTCGCGCCCGATCGGGGCGCGAGCGCGGCGGGTTCGTTTCGCGACCGTCACCGGGTGCGGGGCGGGCCCGGTTGCAACGCGGCGGCGCCCGGGACATATCAGGAACACCCCACGCAGGCCGGCGCGGCCCGAAAAACCCCGGAGATCCGCCGCCGATGGCGAAGAACCACCAGACCTTCGCCTGCCAGTCCTGCGGCGCGGTCTACAACCGCTGGCGCGGGCGCTGCGAGGCCTGCAACGGCTGGAACACGATCGTCGAGGAGACCGGCGCGGGAAGCCCGGTCTCCGGCCCGGTCGCGACCCGGCCGAGCCGGGCGCGAGGAAGAATCTTTCCGCTCGAAGGCCTGACCGGCGAGGTCAAGGAGGCACCCCGCACCTCGTCGGGCATCGCCGAGCTCGACCGGGTGACGGGCGGCGGCTTCGTGCGCGGCTCGGTGATCCTGCTCGGGGGCGACCCGGGCATCGGCAAGTCGACGCTCCTCATGCAGGCCTCCGCGGCACTCGCCAAGCGGGGCGAGCGCGTCGCCTACATCTCGGGCGAGGAGGCGGTGGGCCAGGTGCGGCTGCGGGCCGAGCGGCTCGGGCTGGCGAGCGCCCCCGTCGAGCTCGCCGCCGAGACCAACGTCGAGGACATCATCGCCACCCTGAGCCAGGGCAAGCCGCCGGCGCTCGCCATCATCGACTCGATCCAGACGATGTGGACCGAGACGGTGGAATCGGCCCCCGGCACCGTGACCCAGGTCCGCGGCTCGGCCCAGAGCCTGATCCGCTTCGCCAAGACGTCGGGCACCGCCGTGATCCTGGTCGGCCACGTCACCAAGGACGGGCAGATCGCCGGCCCCCGCGTCGTCGAGCACATGGTCGACGCGGTCGCCTCGTTCGAGGGCGACCAGGGCCACCATTTCCGCATCCTGCGGGCGGTGAAGAACCGCTTCGGCCCCACCGACGAGATCGGGGTGTTCGAGATGACCGATGGGGGCTTGGCCGAGGTGCCGAACCCCTCGGCCCTCTTTCTCGCCGGGCGCGACCTCGCGGCGCCGGGCACCGCGGTCTTCGCCGGGATGGAGGGCACGCGCCCGCTGCTGGTCGAGATCCAGGCCCTGGTGGCGCCCTCCGCGCTCGGCATGCCGCGGCGCGCGGTGGTGGGCTGGGACCCCAACCGCCTCTCGATGGTGCTGGCGGTGCTGGAGGCCCATGGCGGCATCCGGCTGGGCGGCCACGACGTCTACCTCAACGTCGCGGGGGGCTTACGCATCAGCGAGCCCGCCGCCGACCTCGCGGTGGCGGCGGCCCTCGTCTCGTCGCTGTCGGGCGCGGCGCTGCCGTCGGACGCGGTGTATTTCGGCGAGGTCGGCCTGTCGGGGGCGGTCCGCCCGGTGGCGCAGGCGCCGGCGCGGCTCAAGGAGGCGCAGAAGCTCGGTTTCGCCAAGGCGCTGATGCCGCTGGGCCGGGAGGGCGCCGGGCGCGACGGGTCCGGGATGGGTTTTCCGGCGGAGTCGCTTCGCCACATCGCCGATCTCGTCGCCGGGGTCGCCGCCAGCGGCAAGCCGGTTCGGGGCGGGCGGCGGCCCCAGCAGCGGCTGCCGGCCTATGACGACGAGGATGTCTGAGAGCCTGCTTGACGGGCCATACCACTCTCGCACCCTCCAACGTCATCCTGGGGCCGCGAAGCGGAACCCGGGATGACGAGGTGAGGTGGCGAGGCCAGCGCCGGACCGACTGGAGCGGACCACCATACAGACTCTGACAGAGGCGGAGGGCATCGCGCCGCGCCGCGTCACCGGCCCTGCCGAGGGCAGGGTGACGGATTGGCTCGGGCAGCGTATACAACGCCGGCGGTGCCGGGCAGCCGCGACCCGAGCCAACGCTCCCGCCCCCGAACCTGTTCCTGCCAATGCCGTTCTCCGTTCTCGATCTCGTCGTGCTGGGCGTCGTCGTCATCTCCGCGCTGCTCGCGGCGGTGCGGGGCTTCACCCGCGAGGTTCTGGCGATCGTGGCCTGGGTCGCGGCGGCGGGCCTCGCCTGGACCCTGCACCCGCTGCTGCTGCCGACCGTGAAGCAGCACGTCTCCAGCGACACCGTCTCGCTGGTGGTGTCGATCGCCGCGATCTTCCTCGTCACCCTGCTGGTGGTCTCGGTGATCACCGTGAAGATCTCGGACCTGATCCTCGATTCGCGCATCGGCGCGGTCGACCGCAGCCTCGGCCTCGCCTTCGGGGCCGGGCGCGGCTTCCTGATCTGCGTCATCGGCTGGGTCTTCCTGGCCTGGCTCGTCCAGGGCAAGGTGCCGGACTGGGCCCAGCAGGCCCGCAGCCGCGAGATCCTCGAGAACAGCGGCCAGAAGCTGGTGGCGATGCTGCCGGACAACCCGGAGGGCCTGCTCAAGCAGTTCCGCAAGCCCAAGCCCGAGGTCGATCCCGGCACCGACGCCCCGGCGGAGGCCGACACGCCGCCCCAGCGCCGCACCGATGCGAGCCCCCGGCGCTGAGACCGCGCACGAAGGACACACCCCGCCAAGGACGCCCGACCGGCGTCCTTTGCATGTGAGGTAAGCCCCGCAACGCACCTTTGACGCCTTGGTTCCGCCGAAGGCAGCGATTACATAGCCGGCGGCGAGGCAAACGATCGGACGCAACGCATCGGATGCGGGCGGTCCGGTTCCTGCTTCGCTCGAGGCGAATCAGGCCCGCGCGGCGACCGTCACGGGACGCGCGGGGTCGGCGAGGCGAGGCCGTGCGGTGACCGGCCACCAGGGGCTTCTCATCATGTCAGCACGCAGCGAAACCTTCCGGGGCGCTCCCGGGACGAGCGAGGCGTTCGGCGGCGATCTCGACCTCGACGGCGACACCCTGCGCGAGGAATGCGGCGTCTTCGGCATCTACGGCCATCCGGATGCCGCCGCGATCGTGGCGCTCGGCCTCCACGCCCTGCAGCATCGCGGCCAGGAGGCGGCCGGCATCGTGTCGTTCGACGGCCGGGTGTTCCACTCCGAGCGCCGCATGGGCCTCGTCGGCGACTCGTTCTCCGACCTCGCCACGATCGAGCGCCTGAAGGGCGAGACCGCGATCGGCCACGTCCGCTACTCGACCACCGGCGAGACGATCCTGCGCAACGTGCAGCCGCTCTTCGCCGAGCTCGAGACCGGCGGCCTCTCGGTCGCCCATAACGGCAACCTGACCAACGGCCTGTTGCTGCGCCGCCAGCTCGTGCGCGACGGCGCGATCTGCCAGTCGACCTCCGACACCGAGGCGATCCTCCACCTCGTCGCCCGCTCGCGCCACGTCCGCATCGTCGACCGGGTGATGGACGCGCTGCGCCAGATCGAGGGCGCCTACGCCCTCGTGATGATGACGAACAAGAAGCTGATCGGCGCCCGCGATCCGCTGGGCATCCGCCCGCTGGTGCTCGGCGAGCTCGACGGCCGCTACATCCTCGCCTCCGAGACCTGCGCCCTCGACATCATCGGCGCCCGCTTCGTGCGCGACGTCGAGAACGGCGAGATGGTGGTGATCTCGGAAGACGGCATCGAGTCGATCCGCTTCGCCCGGGCGCAGCCGCTCCGCCCCTGCATCTTCGAGTACATCTACTTCGCCCGGCCCGATTCGACCGTGAACGGCAAGAGCGTCTACGCCGTGCGCAAGAACATCGGCCTGGAGCTCGCCAAGGAATCGCCGGCCGAGGCCGACATCGTCATCCCGGTGCCGGATTCCGGCGTGCCGGCGGCGCTCGGCTACGCCCAGCAGACCGGGCTGCCCTACGAGCTCGGCATCATCCGCAACCACTATGTCGGCCGCACCTTCATCCAGCCGACCCAGTCGGTGCGCGAGCTCGGCGTGCGGATGAAGCACTCGGCCAACCGCGCCGCGGTCGAGGGCAAGCGCATCGTGCTCGTCGACGACAGCCTGGTGCGCGGCACCACCTCGGTGAAGATCGTGCGGATGATGCGCGAGGCCGGCGCCCGCGAGGTGCATTTCCGCATCGCCTCGCCGCCGATCACCCACCCGGACTTCTACGGCATCGACACGCCGGAGAAGGAGAAGCTGCTCGCCGCCACCCACGACCTCGAGAGCATGCGCGCGTATATCGGCGCCGACTCGCTCGCCTTCCTGTCGATCGAGGGGCTCTACCGGGCGATGGGCGAGGAGCGCCGGGACGCGGCCTGCCCGCAATACACCGACCACTGCTTCACCGGCGACTACCCGACGGCGCTGACCGACCTCGCGGTCGCCTCGCCGCGCCGCATGGCGCTCCTCGCCGAGGCCGACTGAGCCCGAGGCGGCCGAATCCGAGGCGGTCCTCCCGGGGGAGGCCGCCGCCAAGCCGATCGATCCCGAGCCGACCGACCCGATGACCGACACCCCTCTCGCCCACAAATCCCTCGCGGATCGCATCGCGGTCGTCACCGGGGCCTCGCGCGGCATCGGCCGCGCGGCGGCCCTGGCGCTCGCCGAGGCCGGCGCCCACGTGATCGCGGTCGCCCGCACGCAAGGCGCGCTCGAGGAGCTCGACGACGCCGTGCGGGCGGCGGGCGGCTCGGCCACCCTCGTCCCCCTCGACCTGTGCGACTACGACGCGATCGACCGCCTCGGGGCGGCGATCAACGAACGCTGGGGCCGGCTCGACATCCTCGTCGGCAATGCCGGCGTGCTCGGCAAGCTGATGCCGCTCGGCCACATCGACCCCAAGGTCTGGGCGAACGTGATGGACGTCAACGTCACGGCGAACTGGCGCCTGATCCGCTCCCTCGACCCTCTCCTGCGCCGCTCCGATGCGGGGCGGGCGGTGTTCGTCAGTTCCGGCGCGGCCTCGTCGTGCCGGGCCTATTGGGGGCCGTACGCGGTGTCGAAGGCGGCGCTGGAAGCGCTGGTGCGGACCTACGCGGCCGAGACCGAGACCACGGCGGTGCGGGCCATGCTGCTCAATCCCGGCCCCTTGCGCACCGCGATGCGCAAGGCCGCGATGCCGGGCGAGGACCCGGAGACGCTGCGCACCCCGGAGGAGCTGGCACCCCACATCGTGCGGCTGGCAAGCCCGGACTGGACCGGGAGCGGCACCATCTTCGACTTCCCGACCGGCCGCGTCCTGACGCCGCAGAAGCCGGCCTGACGAGAGTCGCCGATCGTCGGTGAGCCAATTCCGCTCCGACGAAGAGCCCGCCCGGCCCTCCGCCGGGCGAGCCGGCAGGTATGCCGCGCCGCACGGCCCGCGGGAGACCGTGCCCGTCACGCTCCGGCGGCGACGTCCTTGAGCCATCTGAACATTTATAGTTCATTTTACCAGTTGTCCGGCGCAGATCCTAGTACTGAATTTTTTCTTCTACCCGCAGCTGGGTTTAAGGTTGCATTAGCGGGCATGCCCGACACCCGATCGCAGGCATACCCGCCACCGGTGTCCCCGGGGCGGACCCGACGACGGAACGGACGACCGTGACCGCAGATACCGATGTCCTGTACCGGCTGCTCGTCCAGGGGGTGACCGACTACGCGATCTACATGCTGGATCCGGCCGGTCGCGTGGTGAACTGGAATGCGGGCGCGGAGCGCGCCAAGCAGTACGCGGCCGCCGAGATCGTCGGCCGGCACTTCTCGTGCTTCTACGGCCCCGAGGACCGGGCGGCGGGGCTGCCGGAGGCCGGCCTGGACCGGGCCCGCGAGACCGGGCGCTTCGAGGCCCAGGGCTGGCGCTTCCGCCGCGACGGCACCTCGTTCTGGGCCGACGTCGTGATCGACGCGATCCGGGACGAGGACGGGGCCCTGATCGGCTTCGCCAAGATCACCCGCGACCTGACCGAGACGCGCGAGCAGGACCTGCGGATCATGGCCGCCAAGGAGGCGGCCGAGCGCCACCGCGACGAGCACCGCGCGATCTCCGCCTTCCTCGACAGCGTCATCGCGACCATCCCGTCGAGCGTCGTGGTCCAGGACGCGACGACCGGGCTGATCCGGCTCGCCAACCGGCAGGCCGAGCTGCTGCTGTGCCGCTGCACGGGCGAGCTGGTCGGCCGCCCGGCCGCGACGGTGCTGCCTCCCCTCCTCGCCGCGCAGCTGCGGGCCGCCCTCGCGACGCCCGGCGCCACCCCGATGATCGAGGCCCCGGTCGACACCCCCTGGGGCCGCCGCACGCTGACGATGCGGGCCATGGCGATCGGCGAGGAGGGCGAGCCGCGCCACGCGCTCCTGGTGGCCGAGGACATCACCGACGAGCACGCGGCCCGCGTGCGGATCCACCACCTCGCCCATCACGACGGCCTGACGGGCCTGCCGAACCGGGAGCTGTTCCGGCAACGGCTCGGCGACGCCCTGTCGGCGCACGGCGCGGCCGAGACGGCGGTGCTCTGCCTCGACCTCGACGGCTTCAAGGGCGTCAACGACACGATGGGCCACCCGGCCGGCGACCAGATGCTGCGGGTCATCGCCCGGCGCCTCGAGGAGGCCTTGCGCCCGGGCGATACCCTGGCGCGGCTCGGCGGCGACGAGTTCGCGGTCGTCGCCCCCGTGCGGGGGGCCGCCGCGGAGGCCACCGCGCTGGCCGACCGGATGATCGCGGCGGCGCGCCGGCCGGTCGTGATCGACGGCCAGTCTTTCGCGCCCGGGGTCAGCATCGGCATCGCGCTCGCGCCCTCGGACGCCGCGAGCGCCGACGAGCTGCTGCGCTGCGGCGACCTCGCGCTCTACGAGGCCAAGCGGCTCGGGCGGGGCCGGCACGCGCGCTTCCACGGCGCCCTCGAGGCCTCCGCGCGCTACCGCCGCCTGATCGAGACCGACCTGCGCGACGCGATCGCCCGGCGCGAGCTGGCGCTGCACTACCAGCCGATCGTGCGGGCGGAGGACGGCGAGACCGTCGGCTACGAGGCGCTGCTGCGCTGGCACCACCCGGTGCGCGGCCTGATCCCGCCCCTCGACTTCGTCCCGGTCGCCGAGGAGACCGGGATGATCGACGCGATCGGCGCCTTCGTGCTGAACGAGGCCTGCCGGGAGGCGAGCCGCTGGGGGAGCGGCCGGCGCGTCGCCGTCAACCTGTCGCCGGCGCAGTTCCGCAACCCGGCGCTCGCCGCCGAGGTCGCCGCGGCGCTCGACGCCTCCGGCCTGCCCGCCGACCGGCTCGAGCTCGAGATCACCGAATCGGTGCTCCTCGACGCCTCGTCGAACAACCTGACGACGCTCGGCCGGCTCAGGCGGCTCGGCGCCCGGATCGCGCTCGACGATTTCGGCACCGGCTACTCGTCCCTGAGCTACCTGTGCACGTTCCGCTTCGACAAGATCAAGATCGACCGGGCGTTCATCCGCGGGATCTGCGACAGCCGCGAGGCACTGGCGGTGGTGCGGGCGATCACCGGTCTCGGCCGCAGCCTCGGCATCGTGGTCACCGCGGAGGGCATCGAGACGCAAGAGCAGGCGGCCTGCCTGCGCCAAGAGGGCTGCACCCAGTTCCAGGGCTACCTGTACGGCAAGCCGGTGCCGGCGTCCGCGCTGGCGGAGGTCTCCGCCCAGCCCCGGGCGGGCACCGGATCGTAGGCCCCGGAACCGCGGAGTCCGGCTGGCCGGTGGCCGGCCGACGGGCTATCAGGCGGGGCGGAGCCCCGTCCGGGCCCGCGGCCGGGAGGGCGGAGAGCCGATGATCGACGTGCGGGCGATGTGCGCCATCGGGCAGCGGGGCCAGCTCGGCCTCCACGGCCGGCTGCCCTGGGAGGGCAACACCGATCCGCTCTACGTCGAGGACGTGACGCGGTTCTTCGCGGTCACGCAGGGCCACGTGCTGATCGCCGGCCCGAAGACCATCGAGGCGGTGCCGGACTTCGCCTACCAGGACCGCACCATCGCGATCATCCGCTCGCACGAGGATCCGCGGGCGGTGCTGGCGCGCTATCCCGGCCGGCGGATCTATGTCGGCGGCGGCATCGCGGTCTGGAACGTCTACGCGCCGTTCATCCAGCAATGGGACATCACCCGCCTGCCCTACGACGGCGAGGCCGACCGCTGGTTCGACCCCGCCTGGCTGGTGGGGCGCGGGCGGGACTGAGCCCGGCCCGGCAGGGCCACGAGCCTGCGACCCGGGTCGACCCGGCCCCGGAGGAGGGCTTGATCGGCTGGGCCTTCCTGCCCGACCGGATGGCGGCGGCGAGCCCCGGCCATCCGCGCCCGGCCGAGAGGGCGAGCGTCCCGGCGGTGGTGCCGGCGTTGTCGTCGCCGGCGACGATCCGCGACGCGGTGCGCGCCTGCCGGTCTCCCTCGTCGCAGACCCTCGCCGCCGGCCGGGTTGCCTCCTGGGGCGACGTCGCGGGACCGGAGATCGCCCTGTGGGCGCTCTACCCGTCGCGGCGGCTCCTCAGCGCACGGGTCTCGGCCTTCCCGGAACACCTGCGGGAGACGGTTCCGACGGGCGGGCGGGAGGAGCCGGCCGCCTTTCTCGATGCGTGAGGCGCGCTCGCGCCGCCTCGCTCCCCGGTGGTGAAGACGACTGACGCCGCCTGGATCCTCGAAGGTGAAGACGGCTCACGCCGCCTGGATCCTCGAAGGTGAAGACGGCTCACGCCGCCTTCACGGCCGCCAGGAAGCCGCCGACCTCGCGGGTCAGCCCGTCGGAGTGGCGGGACAGGGAGAGGGCCGCCTCGAGGACCCGGCCGGCGGCGACACCGGTCTCGCCGGCCTCCCGGCGCAGGTCGCTCAGGGTCTCGGTGACGTGGCCGGTGCCGTGCGCCGCCTCGCCGACGCTGCGGGCGATCTCCTGCGTGGCCGCGCCCTGCTGCTCCATCACCGCCGCCACGGAGGTGGCGGAGGCCGACATCTCGCCGATCACCCGGCCGATGCGCTGGATGTCGGCGACGGCGGCCCGGGTCGCGGCCTGGATCGCCCCGACCTCGCCGGTGATCTCGTCCGTCGCCCGAGTGGTCTGGCCAGCGAGCGCCTTCACCTCGGCGGCGACGACCGCGAAGCCGCGGCCCGCCGCGCCGGCCCGTGCCGCCTCGATGGTGGCGTTGAGCGCCAGGAGGTTCGTCTGCGCGGCGATGTCGGCGATGACCGAGACGACGCGCTCGATGCGCTCGGCGGCGACCGACAATTCGCTCACCGTGGCGTCGGTGCGGCGGGCATCCTCCACCGCCTGCCCGGCCATGCGCGAGGTCTGGACGACCTGCCCGACGATCTCCTGGATCGCGGCGGTCATCTCCTCGCTCGCCGCCGCGACGGCGTGGACGTGGCCGGAGGTCCGCTGCGCCACGCCCGCCGCCGCGTCGGTGCGCCCGGCCCCGGCCTCGGCCCCCGCCGCCATCCCGCGGGCGGCGGCCTCCATGGTGCCGGCGGCCCCGGCGAGGTCGCGGGACAGGCTCTCGACCTTGGCCTCGAACTGCCGGGCGAGACCGTCGACCAGGGCGGCGCGCCGGGCCGCCGCCTCGGTGCGCTCGCCCTCCCGCTCGGTCAGGCGGCGCATCTCGGCGCCCGATTCCTTGAACACCTGCAGCGCCCGGGCGAGCGCGCCGATCTCGTCCCGCCGGCCGGTGCCGGCGACCGGGATCGCGAGGTCGCCCGCCGCGAGGGCGTTCATCGCCCGGGTCGTCCGGGCGAGCGGCCGTGCGATGCCCAGGACCGCGATGGCCGAGAGGACCGAGAAGGCGAGGACGAGCCCGAGCGCGGCCAAGAGGGTCAGGCGGGTCTTGGTCGCGGTGGCGGCGGCCTCGGCGGCGTCCCGGGCGGCCGAAAGCTCCGCGAGGGTCGCCTGCACCCGCGCGTCGATGGCCACGGCGGCCTTGGCGCGGCGCCCGGCATCCTGCTCGCTCGACAGCGCAAAGGCGACGTCGGTCATGCCCTGCTGGGCGTTCGTCACCACCTTGCTCGAGAAGGCGAGGTAGTCGGCGACGCGGGCGCGCAGGTCCTCGTCCTGCGCGCGCTCGTCGTCGGTCCCGGCCAGCGCGACGAGTCGCTCGGCCTGCGCGCCGGCGATCTCCTCCGCCGCCCGGTGCTGCTTGGCCAGCGCCTGGCGGACTTCGTCGCTGCCCTCGATGATGACGCTGCGCTGGGCGATCGCCGCCTCGGCGACGGCATTCTCGAGCCGCAGCGCCGACACCGCCCGGTTCGTGCGCACGTCGACGATCTCGCTCATCGTCCGGCCCATGGCGTCGAGGCCGCCGCGGGCGAGCCCGACCAGCCCGAGGGCGACGACGAGCACGAGGGCCGCCGGCAGGGCGAGCTTGGCGAGCAGCGGAAGGTCGTTGAAGCCGCGCATGTCCGGTCTCCGATCGCGGAATGCCCCGGACCGCTCGGCGGCACGTCCGGGACGCTTCGAAGACCCCAGGCTAGGGATTCGCGGGTTAAGGAGAGATGTGTATACTGCCCGGCATCCTAACATCCATCGATCGTCTTCGATGGCAAGACATCAAGTAGAGACGATTCATGTGAGATTATGAACAATATTTCTACGTTCGGCTGCAAGGCGGAATGATAGCTCCTGCTGCCGGCGGCGGGCGCGGCGTCGGGATCCTCGGGCGTGCGCTCGATCGCGGCGGGCCCCGGGTCGCGGCATGCCATCGGCCGCCGGGTCGCCGGTGTGATCGCCCGGGCGCCGCCGGACCCAACGTCAGGCTCGCCGCCGCGATTGTCCATCGCGAGGATTGCCGGTCGACGATTGTCCGTCGCCAAGACGGCGCGAACACGGTAGAGCCGTCGGCAACCAGTCAGACGCGGGTTGTCGAGCGATGAGCGAATCCACCGACCGGTTCAAGCGCGCGCCCAAGCGCAAGACCGCCCAGGCGCGCACCCTCACGGTGTCGCCCGAGGCCAAGGCGGCCTACGAGAAGATGATCCGCGACAAGGAGGAGCGCGAGGCCTACGCCCGCAACCTCCCCGCCGACCAGAAGCCGCGCTGACGCCCGCCGCTACTCGCTCTTGTCGAACGGGTTCTTCGACGTCCGGAGCGACAGGCGGATCGGCACGCCCGGCAGCTCGAAGGCCTCGCGCAGGCTGTTGACGAGGTAGCGGGTGTAGGATTTCGGCAGCGCGTCGAGCTGGTTGCCGAACAGGGCGAAGTGCGGCGGGCGCGCCTTCACCTGGGTGGCGTAGCGGATCTTGACCCGCCGGCCGGACACCGCCGGCGGCGGGTTGGCCTGCGTCGCCTCGCTGAGCCACTGGTTGATCTTGGCAGTCGAGATGCGCCGGTTCCACACCTCGGCGGTCGAGGTCACGGCGTGCATCAGCCGGTCGATGCCCTCGCCGGCGAGCCCCGAGAGCGGCACCACCGCGGCGCCGCGCACCTGCGGCAGCAGGCGGGTCGCCTTCTCCTTGAGGTCCTTCAGGAGCCCGGGCTGGTCGGCGACGAGGTCCCACTTGTTGAGGCCGATGACGAGGGCGCGGCCCTCCGACTCGACGAGATCGACGATGGTGAGGTCCTGCTTCTCGAACGGGATCGTGGCGTCGAGGAGCACCACGACGACCTCGGCGAAGCGCACGGCGCGCAACCCGTCCGAGACCGCGAGCTTCTCGAGCTTGTCGTCGATCCGGGCGCGGCGGCGCATCCCGGCGGTGTCGTGCAGCTTGATCCGGCGGCCGCGCCACTCCCAGTCGATCGAGATCGAATCGCGGGTGATGCCGGCCTCGGGGCCGACGAGGAGCCGGTCCTCGCCCAGCATGCGATTGATCAGCGTCGACTTGCCGGCATTCGGCCGGCCGACGATCGCGACCTTGAGGGGCTTGCCCTCGCCGCCCTCCTCGTCGTCCTCGTCGTCGGGCTCCGGCAGCACCGCTTCGAGCGCGTCGAGGAGGTCGCCCATGCCCTCGCCGTGCTCGGCCGAGAGCGGGACGGGATCGCCCAGGCCCAGCGCGAAGGCCTCGTAGGCGCCCGCCATGCCGGCGCCGCCCTCGGCCTTGTTGGCGAGCAGGATCACCGGCTTGTCGGAGCGGCGGACCAGCTCGGCGAAGGGCTGGTCGGCCGGCAGCAGGCCCGCGCGGGCATCGATCACGAACAGGACCGCGTCGGCCTCGGCGATGGCGGCCTCGGTCTGGGCGCGCATCCGGCCGGCGAGCGAGTCGGCCTCGGCCTCTTCCAGCCCGGCGGTGTCGAGGATGCGGAAGCGCAGGTGGCCGAGGCGCACCTCGCCCTCGCGCCGGTCGCGGGTCACGCCCGGGCGGTCGTCGACGAGGGCGAGCTTCTTGCCGACGAGGCGGTTGAACAGCGTCGACTTGCCGACGTTGGGACGCCCGACGATCGCGACGATGGGCATCGACATGGAGGTCTTCCTAAAAATAGCAGCGGGCGGGCACGCCGCGAGGCGCGCCGCCCTGTGTCTGAGGTCATGATGCGGGACGGAGACGCCCCGCGCTACGGGGATCTCTAGCGCGTCGCCGGAGCCTCGGGCGCATTAGGCTCGGGCGCGGGAGCCTCGGAGGCCGCCGGAGCGTCCTCGTGGGTCTCGGGCTCGGGGGCGGGCGTGCCCAGGAAGGCCGGCGGGCGCGGCGCGGCCGGCGCCGGGGCCGCCGCCGCGGTCACCTGCACGGGACCGCCGGCCACCAGGCCGACATAGATCTCGAGGCGCTGGCGCAGGCCGGCGGGGGTCTCGCGGTCGGCGGCGATCTGGTCGAACCAGCGCCCGGCGCCCTCGAAGTCGCCCTTCTTCAGGGCCACGAGGCCGAGCGTCTCGCGGGCGGTGTGGCGGAAGGCGCTCGACGGGGCGGCGAGGCTCTGGAGGCTGTTGAGCGCGCCCGCATCGTCCTTGTCGACGAGGAGGAGCGCCCCGCGCAGGCGGGCGAGGTCGCGCAGGGACTGGCCCACGGCGCTGTCGTCGGCGATGGTCCCGTAGGCCTTGGCGCCGGCCGCCGGATCGGCCTTGCCGGCCTCCGCCGCGGCGCGCAGGCGCGCCAGCAGACGGTAGCCGAACGGCGCGTCGGCGACCACGCCCGCGAAGGCTTTCTCGGCATCCTCCGGCGTGCCGTCCTTGGCGCGGCGCAGGGCCTCCTCGAAGCGCAGGCTCGCCGCCTCGGATTGCTGGGCTTGCGCGTGCTGCCAGTAGCGCCAGCCGCCGACACCCAGGACCACCAGCACCGCGAGACCGATGAACACGCCGCTGTAGCGCGACCAGATCTGCGCCAGGCGGTCGCGCCGGTACTCGTCGTTGACCTCGCGGATGAACTCGTTCTCGCTCATGATCTCTTTGGCTCGATCTCTTGGCTCGCCGCCACCAGTGAGCCGGTGGGCTCTTCGCCGCGACCGTGCGACAGGGCCGGTCGCGTAGCACAGTCCCGGCGGGAAGTCAGGCCTGGCGAACGATTGCGCCCGACGCGGGACTCAAGCCTGGCCGGGCCAGACCGCGACGCCGATGAGCCAGGGGTGCAGCACCCGGGCGAAGACGAACCAGGCGGCGACGCCGATGACCACGGCGAGCGCGTCGTTGCGCCAGCCCGCCGGCGCGGCCACGGGGCCGCCATGCGGCCGCACCTCGTCCCGGCGCTTGGCGCTGATGCGGGCCATCACCGCCCAGGCCAGGATCGTCCCGAACAGGACGATCGAGCCGAGATCGCCGTTGGCGAGAAGGTGGGCGGTGGCCCAGATCTTCACGCCGAGCAGCATCGGGTGCTTCGCCTTCGCCTTGATCCGGCCCGGCAGGTAGGCGGCGACGAAGGAGATGAAGGCGAGGAGCACCAGCAGCAGGGCGAGGTGCCGGGTCCAGACCGGCGGCGACCACACCTCGATATAGCCGTGCGCCCGGTACTGGCCGTAGCCGTAGCCGAGCAGCACGAGACCGGCGAGGGCGGCGACCGAGTAGCCGATCTTGTAGGGCCCCTCCCCCACCCGCCCGATCAGGGCGGCGCGGGGCCCGCGCAGCATCGTGAAGGCGTGGGTGCCGAGGAAGAGCACGAGGCCGGCGAGCAGGAGCAGCATCGGGATGAGAAACCTTGCGGGGACAACGGCTCGATTCGCGGAAAGGCCGCAAGCAAGCCTCAAGCACTCTGGCGCAGGCTCTGCGGCCAAGTCCAGGGACGCCGCATGCTCCTCCGCCTCATCCTCGCGTGTCTCTGCGTCGCGGCCGTGACGGCCGCCGACGCCGTGGACGCCGCCGAACCGCCGCTCTCGGCGCTGACCCTGGTCGGCGCGCCCCGCACGGTGTTCAAGGCCGGCCGGGACGCCTGCGACGGGCACGACGTGCCGGACGCCCCCGCGCGCGCCGTCCGCGAGGCCGATGGCGGGATCGCGCTGTTCGGGATGCATTACCGCAACCGGGCCCTGCGCGGGCGCGACTTCGACACCTTGAAGCTCGACTGCGCGGTCGTGCTCGATTCCGCCTTCAAGCCGGAGCCCGAGGCCTTCGACGACCGGACCTGGATCACCGCCACCTGGACCGAGGACGGCCGGCGGATCGAGGCGCTGCTGCACGAGGAGTACCATGCCGACGAGCACGGCCGCTGCCGCACCACCGGCGTGCTCGCCTGCTGGTACAACGCCGTGCTGGCCGCCCGCTCGACCGACGGCGGGCGCAGCTTCACCCGCGCGACGCCCCCGACGGTCGTGGCGGCGGCTCCCTTCCGCCAGGAGGTCGAGCAGGGCCGCCACCGCGGCTTCTTCAACCCCTCGAACATCGTCGCCGACGGACGCTACCGCTACTTCTACGCCTCGACCACCGGCTGGACCGGCCAGCCCTTCGGCGTCTGCCTGTTTCGCAGCGACGACGTGAGCGATCCCGCCCGCTGGCGCGCCCATGACGGCAAGGACTTTTCCGCCCGCTTTCCCAACCCCTATCTCAAGAGCGCCAAACCCACCGGCACCTGCGCCCCGGTGGCGCCGTTCCCGGCCCCGGTCGGCTCGGTCAGCCGCCACCGCGGCACCGGCGCCTGGATCGCGGTGTTCCAGGCTGCGTCCGGCGGCGTGTTTCCGCGCTCGGGGATCTACTGGAGCACCTCGCGCGACCTGCTGGCCTGGGACGCGCCGCGCCTGCTGATCGCCGGCTCCACCCTCTACGACGATCCCTGCGGAGCCGGCGGCGAGCTCGTCAGCTATCCCTCCCTCATCGATCCCGCCGCGCCCGGCCGCAACTTCGACACGGTGGGGGACAGCGCGACGCTCTTCTATGTCACGCTCAAGACCAGGGGCTGCGAGATCACCTCCGAGCGCGACCTCGTGCGGCGGCAGGTCTCGATCAAGGTCTGGCCGTGAGACCGCTAGTCTTCGCCCTCTCCCTCCGTCAGGATATCTGGACGGACATGCGGGAGGAACGGCGATGCGGTGGTGGGCTCTGGCGGTCGCGGCGCCCCTCTCGCTCGCGGGGGCCGATCCCACGCCCGCGATGAGCCTGTCGGAGAGCGGCGACCGGGTGACGCTCGTCGGCTCCATCGTGCCGGGCGACGGCGAGGCCTTCGCCCGTTTCCTCGCCGGACCGCACGCCCGGCTGCTGCGGGTCGTCTATCTCGACAGCGGCGGCGGCAAGGTGCTGGAGGGCATCGCCATCGGCCGGGCGATCCGCCGGGCTGGCCTCGTCACGGCGGTCGACGCGCAGGCCGCGCGGTGCGACAGCGCCTGCACGCTGATCTTCGCCGGCGGCGTGCGGCGCCACTATATCCACGGCGAGGACGTCTACGAGGGAATGTCGGGCCGCTCCGGCCTCGGCTTCCACACCGCGCATCGCCCTGGCAGCCGGACCGAAGCCACCACGCTCAACGCGCACGGCACCGAGAACATGCGGCGGTTCTACGCCGAGATGGGCCAGCCCGGCGCCGCGACGCTGGTCGACAAGGCGGCGTTCAACACCCTGTATCGCCCCTCCGGCAGTACCGCGCTCGGCCTCGGCATCGCTACGAGCCTCCAGGCGCCGTGAGCGGCGCCGGACGGACAGCATGCCCTCACACGGCCGGCGGCTCCGGCAGGTAGCCGGCATCGCGCAACGCCGCCTCGACGGCGTCGCACAGGGCGCCCTCGGGATCGTCGTTGACGGCGGGCGGGGGCGTGAGCGGCACCATCGGGGCGAAACGGGCCGCGTCCTCTGGCGGGGCCGCCAGGATGGCGTCCTGCGGGATATCCCCGCCGGGAGACGGTGCGCGCAGGGTCGAGAAGAGCCGGCCGATCATGCGGGTCGTTTCTCGCGTCCTCGGGATCCTTTTGGCGTGCAAGGAACGTGCGAGCGCGCCGTTTCGATCCGTGCGGCCGGTGCGTCGCCCCTTTTCGCCGCCCGCCGCACCCCCATCTCGTCAACTCCTCGTCCCGTCACGGGAGCCCCCGCGGATGCCCTGGACCACCGCCCTGATCCCGCCCCAGGCCGGGCGCCGCGCGCTCGTCACCGGGGCGACGAGCGGCATCGGCTACGAGGCGGCCCTCGCGCTCGCCGGCGCCGGCGCGGAGGTCGTGATCGCGGCCCGGGACGCCGGCCGGGCGGAGGCGTCCGCGCGGGCGATCCGGCGCGCCCATCCCGGAGCGCAGGTCGGCTGGCGCCTCCTCGATACCGGGCGCCTCGCCTCGGTGCGGGCCTTCGCGGACGGGTGGCGCGCCGAGGGCGGCCCGATCGACCTCATGCTCCTGAACGCCGGCATCGCCGCGGTGCCGCGGCGCGAGGAGACCGAGGACGGGTTCGAGCGGCAATTCGCCACCAACTATCTCGGCCACTTCGCCCTGACCGGGCTGCTGCTGCCGCACATGCGGAGCGGGGCCGGGGCGCCGGCCCGGGTGGTCGCGGTGGCGAGCATCGCCCATCGGTCGGGCGTCGTCGCCTTCGACGACCTGCAGCGCCGCCGCCGCTACGGGCCGCAGGCGACCTACCGGCAGACGAAGCTCGCGATGCTGATGTTCGCCCTCGAGCTCGACCGGCGCCTGCGCGCCGCCGGCTCGTCCGCCCGGTCGCTCGCGGCCCATCCGGGCCTCGCCGCCACGGAGATCGCCCGGCGCGGCGACCGGGCCGGGCCGCTGGCGGCGCGCATCGGCAAGGGCCTCCTGGGGCTCCTCGGCCAGTCCGCGGCGCGCGGCGCCCTGCCGCTCCTCTACGCCGCCACCGCGCCGGAGGCCGAGGGCGGCGGCTATTACGGCCCGGACGGCCCCTGGGAGATCCGCGGCGATCCGGGACCGGCCGGGATCGCGCTCCATGCCCGCGACCCCGAGGCGGGCGCGCGGCTCTGGGCCGTGTCGGAAGCGCTGACGGGCGTCGCCGTCCGGCCCTGAGATCCGGCGATCCGGGATCGCCCCTACTCGTCGTCCCCGTCGACCGCCGGGGCCGGGACGGTGTGCCCGATCGTGCGGAGCGCCGGGGCGGAGGCCACCCGGGAGCGGGCGGGCATCATGCCGGCCGCGAAGGCGACGAAGCCGGCGGCGTCGCGCAGGTCGGCCGACTGGCGCGGATCCCGGGCGATCAGGGCGGCCTCCCGCTGCAGGCGGGCGTTGCAGGCCGGCGAGGGCAGGCCGCCGCTGGGCGTGCAGGCGTCGTGCCGGGCGCAGGCCGCATCGAGGGCGTCGACGGGCGGCAACGGCGCATTGTTGCCCGGGCCGCAGTAATTGCCGTGGATGAGGAGGGCTGGCGGCCGGTCCTGGGCGAGGGCAGAGCCCAGGGCGGCGGTGGACAGGCCGCAGGCGAGGATGAGCGGGGTGGCGAGGCGCATCGTCGAGGAGTCCCTTCGCATAGCGAGACGATCCTTGGGATCCGGCAATCCCTCGGAGCGAGCCGTCCAGGGTGGATCGGCCCAGGATGGATCGGCTTCAGCCGACATGTGGCGGCAAACGGGGGACCCACGGCGCCGGTTCCGGGGTTGCGTCGGACGGTCTCGCTTCCCGGGGCGGTTGCTCGCCGGATCGGGGGCGCATGACGACCTGATCCGTGCCGGATCCACGAGAAAGAGCACCCGGCAAGACTTGCCGGGCCGGGCCGGATGCCAAATGTAGGACGGATGATCGCATCCGATTCCGACATGCCCGGGTCGCGCGAGCCGTCCGGCGGCAGCCCGACCCTCGACGCGGCGAGCCGGGAGCGGCTCGGCCGCTACCTCCAGGCCCTCTACGAGCCCGTGCTCGACGAAGGACTCGATCCGCGCCTCGCCGAGCTGATGCGCCAGCTCGACCGCGACCGGGCCGAGCCGAACGAAGGATCGCCCGGCGGGCCGGATCATTGAGGCCGGCCGGCCCCGAATGCGCCCGACGGGTCGCAGGCATGGGCATGCGCGCATCGGCCGCTGAGCGGGCCGCCGGGCGTGAATCGGCAGGGGGTCCGTCCAGCAGATCCGGTTCCGAGCGGCGCTGATCGGCCTGCTCGGCGTCGGCTTGGCGGGTTGTCGCGGCGCTCGTCGGCCCGCTCCCACCGGAGGCGTACACGGCCTTCTCGGTGATCGGATCATCGGGCTGCAATCGCGAGTCTCCGGTACCGTCCGGGTCGCCGCCGTGGTGGTGGCGACGCTTCGGCACTGGATCGGCCACATCGCGGGCTTTGGCCGCATGGGCGACATCCATCGGGTCGAGGAGGCCGCCGCCGGGCGATACGGGCCTTCGCGGCCGACCCGCCGTCACGGTGCCGGCCGGGGCAACCTCGGTCTTCGCGGATGAGACCGGCACCGTCAGCCATCGAGCAGCACCGGCGTTTGACCGGCCTCCGCGCCTCGGCCTGATCGCGTTGTCGGAAATCGCCAGCCGGGCGCGCTCATCGACGACCCCGGCACGGCGACCGACGCGCTGAACGCCCTCCTGCCCGTTCTACGGCGCGATCACCGGTTGGAAGGGGCCGGGCGCGGAGTGAGCGTCGTCCCGGGGATCCGTCGGCACGATTCGTCGATCATTGCGCTGCGCTTCCGGCGATGGGAAAGCCATGCCGGGCGGCCGGGCGGGCGATCCCGAAAGCGGGCGTCAGCGTCGATCGGGGCATCCTGCGATCGGCGGGGTCGCGGTAGACCGGCCGGTCGATCGCTGCGGACCCCGAATCCGCAGCGCAGATCCGGACCGCGCTTACCCGGCTCCAACGACCGTCACGACGAGAACGTCACGACCGGAATTCCGCCCGGGAAAAGGCCGCCGAACGGGCTCCGCGAGACCGCCGGCCTCGCGGGTCGGCCGATCCCCGCGGCGGATGCCGCATGCGGAGGGACGATCGCGTGCGCGCACGGCCAGCCGCACGTGGCGCGGGTGGCATATCTTGCCGGCAGGGCGGATCGATTGGACGATCCGCCGCCCGCGTCTTCACTGGCGCCAGCGAGGACCCATGTGGGGGTGGATCGGGCGCGGGATGCGGGTGACGTTAGGGCAGAGCCGGACGAATGGCCGGCTTTGCCCGTCTCGAAGGCACGAACGGATGGGCCCGCCGCGCCGGAGTCGCGAGATCAGTGGATCGATTGATCGGACTTGCGCTCGCTTTGGGCGAGCGAGGCCTCGTAGCTCTCGGCCTGGGCACGGGTCAGGCCGCTCATCAGCACGAGCGTGCCGCGATAGACCGTGTAGGTGCCGTCCTGCGTGGGCTTGACGCGAATGACGTGGGACATGCGCTGGCTCCCTTGCGCGAATCACAACTGATTTTCTTGGATTTGAACGTGACGTTAACAACTCGGGGGATGCGCGCAAGGGGGGTGAGCACGAAACCGCCCGGATCTCGACACGATCGGACCAAAGTACAGCCGCGCAAGAAAGGCCGCGGAGCCTCCTCGGCAAGGAAGACGTGAAGTTGATCACTTATGATGCAATGTTGCCGGCTTAAGAGGCAGCCGTCGACATCATGCAGAAACGATCGGAGAGCGCGTCCCCACCGTTCAGGACGGGGAGCGGACGCTCGAAACGTGCACCGTCGGCGCGGTCTGGGCCGAGGGTGCCAGGGTCGGCGCGCGGCCCGGCAGGGTCCACCACCCGACCGCCGAATGCACGGCGAGCGTGAGGCAGAGCAGGACCAGCATCGAGAGCGCGTGCCGGGTCATGCTCGGCTCGGCAGGGGCCGGCGCGGCCTCCGTCGTCCTCGCCGGCGCACCGTCCAGCGGTTCGGGCGCCAGCGGCAGCAGCGAGTCGTAGAACCCGGCCGGCTGGCCGGTCGCGCGGTGGAAGGGTCCAATGTTGAACATCGGCGTCTCCTGTCGAGGCCCCTGCGACGGAGGCTATCGGAACCGCCTAAAGTTAACACCTGATGAACGACGCGCTACCCCTGATCACGAACCCGTGAACGAGCGGGCTTGTACACCAGCCGTTCAGGAAGCCGGCGTTGCGGCTTTTCCTCAGTCCTGTTCTCGCCCCGTCGCGACGGACGGGTCGGCGAACAGGTCGGGATGCCGCAGCCGCAGGGTCTGGAGGAGGCACAGCGTCTTCATGTCGGCGATGGCGCCGGCATCGGCCTCGGCGGCGAGCGTCGCCAGGGCAACCTCCACCACCTCGATGCTCTCGTGCTCCTCCGCCAGCCCGCCGCCGGCGCCTTCCCGGTCGGCGGCGCGGTAGGGGGCGAGGAACAGGTCCATCCGCTCGGTCGACAGGCCCGGCAGCGACCAGACCCGACCGGCGGGCTCGAGGATCGACAGCCTGAGGCCGACCTCCTCGAAGGCCTCGCGGCGCGCGCAGGCCTCCGGGTCGTCCTCCTCGCGCAGGCCCGCCGGCGCCTCGAGGAGCGAGGCGGTGCCGTCGACGAAGCAGGGCGGCGTGCGGAACTGCCGCACCAGCAGGGCGACCCGGCGCTCGCGATCGTAGGGCAGCACCGCGACCGCGGGCCCGTGATCCTCGACCTCGCGGCCGATCCGGCTGCCGTCCGGCATCCGCACCTCCGCCACGAGGTAGCGCGCCCAGCCCTCGTAGACCGTGCGCGTGCCCATGATGCGCGGCGCGTCGTCCTGGCTGTCCCGGCTCACGCGGCATCCTCCCCGGTCTCGCGATGCGGCGTCTCGCCGGTCCCGGCCCCGCGGTGGATCTCGAAGATCAGGACCCCGTCGTCCCGCAGCATCCGATCGAGGTGGTCGCCGCGCTCGCGCAGCAGGTTGGGAATGTCGATGGCCGCCATCGGGTCGGTGCAGCGTACCGACAGCCCCTCGCCCGGCGCGAGGTCGCGCAGGGCCTTGGCCGTCCGCAGGACAGGCAAGGGGCATTTGAGCCCGCGCAGATCGAGGTCGTGTCGTCGCATGGTCGCCCGAGTTGCCGCACCGCGCCGCGACGGCCCTGTGCCGCCCCCTGCGACGGTTTCGTGTCGCGTGACGATGGTTGGAGCACATCCGGCCCGCACGAGAAAGCCCGGCGCGGGGGCGTCCCGCGCCGGGCTCTCCTTCTCAACCCAGCCGGCTCGGCCTGGCTGGGTTGCGCCGATCAGTAGCCGTAGCCGTAGTAACCGCCGTAGGACGGGTAGCTGTAGCCGTAGGACGGGTAGCCGTAGCCGTAGCCGTAGCCGCCGACCGGGGCGTAGCCGCCGCCGTACCCGCCGTAGCCGTAGGCCGGGTAGCCATAGCCGTAGGACGAGGCCGAGCCGGCCGCGATGGCGCCGCCGATGATGCCGAGCGCCGCGCCGGCCGCCAGCGCGCCGCCGGCGCCGATGCCGCGACGGTAGCCGTAGCCGCGATAGCCACGGTAGCCGCCACCGTAGTATCCGCCGCCGCGCCAGCGCACTTGGTCGACGGTCGCGCCCGAGCCGGCGACGGCGGCCGAGGTGGCGGCCGGCAGCGGGGCGGCCTGCGCCCCGACGGTGCCGGCGGTGAGGGCGGCGGCGGCGCCGGCCGCGAGGGCGAGGGTGGTGATGCGCGACATGTCTGCGTCTCTCCAAGCGTCTGAGGAACGTGCCTCGTAGGCCTCAAGAACGGGCAAGGGGCCGGGTCTGTTCCAGGATCGGGAGAGAAGAATTGACCGTCCGTCAGGCGGCCCCGGTCGCGCTTACGGTTAGCCGGCGCCAGGGGATCGACTGGGGCGACGGTACGGAACCGGCGATTTAAGCTTGAGCATAAGCCCGGCGCGCGTCCCGCGCCGGGCCGGTAGACCGGGCGGTCAGAAGGCGCAGGCGCCGAAGACCGGATCGACCGAGCCGTTCCAGGGCCCGTGATAGAGCGCCAGCAGATCCTCGGCCCGGGTCCGCGTCGCCGCGATGGCCTGGAGGGGGGCGAGATGGAGCGTCTCGTCGCGGCCTTGCGCGTCGCGGCGCGCCCGCGCCTTGAGGCCGGCTTCGGCGAGCGCCAGCGCGTCGCGGGCCAGCTCGCGCAGGGTGCGCTTGCCGGCCGGCGCGTCGAGGCCGAGGCGCGGCGCCTCGGCGCGCATCGTCTCGCGCTCCTCGGCCGAGAGCTCGCGCACCAGCTGCCAGGCGCCGTCGAGCGCGCCCTGGTCGTAGTAGAGCCCGGTCCAGAACGCGGCCTGCGCGGCGATCATCGCGGCATCGCCGACATCGGCGCCGCGCATCTCCAGGAAGCGCTTGAGGCGCACCTCCGGGAAGGCGGTCGAGGCGTGGTTGGCCCAGTCCGACACCGTGGCGCGCTCGCCCGGCAGGGCGGAAAGCCGCCCTGCCATCAGGTCGCGGAACGAGGCGCCGCTGACGTCGTGATAGGTCTCGCCGCGCTTGACGAAGTACATCGGCATGTCGAGGAGCCAGTCCGCGTAGGCCTCGTAGCCGAAGCCGTCGTCGAACGCGAAGGGCAGCATGCCGGTGCGGTCGCGGTCGGTGTCGCGCCAGATCTCGGAGCGGCGCGACAGGAAGCCGTTCGGCTTGCCGTCGGTGAAGGGCGAGTTGGCGAAGAGCGCGGTCGCCACCGGCTGCAGCGCCAGCCCGACCCGCATCTTCGTCACCATGTCGGCCTCGGACGCGAAGTCGAGGTTCACCTGCACGGTGGCGGTGCGCAGCATCATGTCGAGGCCGAGCGAGCCGACCTTGGGCATGTAGCCCTTCATGATGCGGTAGCGGCTCTTCGGCATCACGGGCGTTTCCTCCCGCGTCCATTTCGGGCTCATGCCGAGGGTGAGGAAGCCGATGCCGAGGGGATCGGCGGTCCGGCCCACGGCGTCGAGGTGCTGGCTCAGCTCGTGGGCGGTGGCATGCACGTCCGGCAGCGGCGCCCCCGAGAGCTCGAACTGGCCGCCGGGCTCGAGCGAGATCGCGCCGCCGCCCTCGACCGCGGACAGCCCGATCACCCGGCCCGCATCCTCGATCGTCTCCCAGCCGGTGAGCCCCCGCAGGCCCTCCAGCAGGGCCTCGATCCCGTTCTCGCCCTCGTAGGGCACCGGCGCGTGGTCGGCGCGGTAGAACGGGACCTTCTCGTGCTCGGTCCCGATGGCGAAGGCGTCGTGCGGTTTCTCGCCCGCCGAAAACCACTCGATCAGCTCGGACCGCGCACTGAGCGGGGTCGCGTCGGACACGTCGCGCGCCATGCGCCACCTCGTGCTTGAAGAACGAAAAACCGATGATGCCGGCGGGCGCGCGGCCCACCGCCAAGGTTGCGCCTAAATAGGCCGCGGACGACCTACCCGCAACGCGACCGACCGCATACCCCCGGAGACCCATCCCCGCGACACATGCGTCCGGGGTGGCGGTGCCCCGTCAACGCTCCGTTCACCACCGCGACCGGATTCGGCCCCGGCCCCCTTTGACATGGAACAAAACAAGAACAAACATACGGGCGTCGAAAGGGGACAGACCATGAACATACGCAAGATCCTCCTCGCTGTCACGGAGGTCGCTTCGATGGGCCTGCTCACCGGCGCGGTGGTGCTGTGGGCGGTGGCGCTCTCGCCGATGCACTGAGCCGACCCGGCTTTGCGCGCCGTGGCCCACGGGCCACGGCCCGGGTCGTTCGGCCCGAATCCGGTGGATTTCGCGCCGGTGGTGCGCCGGCAGCCGTGACTCTTAAGGCCTCGGGGGGAATCCTGCCGCGCTCATGTCAGCGCGAGAGTCGCCTTGCAGATCCTGAAGCCCGTCGGCTACGTCCACCTGCACGTCCACTCCTCGTATTCCCTGCTCGAGGGCGCGCTCAAGATCGGCGACCTCGTGAAGGCCGCGGGCGCCGACCGGCAGCCCGCCCTGGCGCTCACCGACACCAACAACCTGTTCGGCGCTCTCGAATTCTCCGAAAAGGCGGCCGGGTCCGGCATCCAGCCGATCGCCGGGATGCAGCTCAGCGTCGCCTTCGAGGCGCCGGAGGCGAACGCCAAGCTGAACGCCAGTCACCCGCACATCGTGCTGCTGGCCAAGGACGAGACCGGCTACGGCCACCTGCTGCGGCTCGCCAGCCGCGCCTATTTCGACAACCACCTCGGCGAGGTGCCGCGGGTCTCGGCCCAGGCGCTCAAGGACTGCGCCGGCGGCCTGATCGCGCTCACCGGCGGCATGGGCGGCCCGGTCGATGCGGCGTTGCGCGCCAACCGCCCCGAACTGGCGCTGGCTCGCCTCGAATCCCTCAAAAGCGCCTTCGGCGAGGACCGTCTCTACGTCGAGCTGCAGCGCCACGGCCTCTCCGACGAGCGCGCCGTCGAGGGCGAGCTGATTCGGCTCGCCGACCGGCACGGCCTCTCGCTGGTGGCAACGAACGAGCCCTACTTCGCCAAGCCCGAGGATTACGAGGCGCACGACGCGCTGCTGGCCGTCGCCGAGGGGCGGCTCGTCTCCGACGACAAGCGCCGGCGCCTGACCCCGCGCCACGCCTTCAAGACCCGCGCCGAGATGGCCGAGCTGTTTCGCGACCTGCCCGACGCGCTCCAGGCGACCGTCGAGATCGCGATGCGCTGCGCCTACCGGGCGCGGACCCGCAAGCCCATCCTGCCGAGCTTCGGCGCGCCGAGCCTGACGACCCCGTCGCAAGGCACGAAGGAGGGCGCCGCCCTCCAGGCGCAGGTCGCCGCCGCGACGACGGCGGTGGCCAAGGAGATCGCCCCCGACGAGGCCGCCGAGCTGCGCCGCCAGGCGGAAGAGGGCCTGACCGAGCGCCTGCGCCAGCACGGCCCGGCCGAGGGCCTGACGGAGAAGGATTACCGCGACCGGCTCGAATACGAGATCCGCGTCATCACCAACATGAAGTTCCCGGGCTACTTCCTGATCGTCTCGGACTTCATCAAGTGGGCCAAGGAGCACGACATCCCGGTCGGCCCGGGCCGCGGCTCGGGCGCCGGCTCGCTGGTGGCGTGGTCGCTGCTCATCACCGATCTCGACCCAATCCGCTTCGGCCTGCTGTTCGAGCGCTTCCTCAATCCCGAGCGCGTCTCGATGCCGGATTTCGACATCGATTTCTGCGTCGAGGGCCGCGAGCGGGTGATCCGCTACGTCCAGGAGCGCTACGGCGAGGAGCAGGTCGGCCAGATCATCACCTTCGGTACGCTCCTCGCCCGCGGCGTCTTGCGCGATGTCGGCCGGGTGCTGGAGATGCCCTACGGCCAGGTCGACAAGCTGACGAAGCTGGTGCCGCAGAACCCGGCCAACCCCGTGACGCTGGCGCAAGCCATCGAGGGAGAGCCCAAGCTCCAGAGCGCGATCGAGGAGGAGCCGGTCGTCGCCCGCCTGATGAGCATCGCCAAGAAGCTCGAGGGGCTGCACCGCCACGCCTCGACCCACGCCGCCGGCGTGGTGATCGGCGACCGGCCGCTGGAAGAGCTTGTGCCGCTCTACCGCGATCCGAAGACCGGGATGCGGGTGACCCAGTTCAACATGAAGTGGGTCGAGCAGGCGGGCCTCGTCAAGTTCGACTTCCTCGGCCTCAAGACCCTGACGGTGCTCCGCGCCGCGACCGACCTCTTGAAGCTGCGCGGAATCGAGGTCGATCTGCCCTCGCTGCCGATCGACGACACCCTCACCTACGAGCGCCTGAGGAAGGGCGAGACGGTCGGCGTGTTCCAGGTGGAATCGGCCGGCATGCGCAAGGCGCTGGTCGAGATGAGCGCCGACCGGTTCGAGGACATCATCGCGCTGGTGGCGCTCTACCGCCCGGGCCCGATGGCCAACATCCCGGTCTATTGCGAGCGCAAGCTCGGCCGCGACGCCGGCAACGAGAAGAACTGGTACCCGCACGAGAAGCTGGAGCCGATCCTCGCCGAGACCTTCGGCATCATCGTCTACCAGGAACAGGTGATGGAGGTGGCCAAGGTGCTCGCCGGCTACTCGCTCGGCGACGCCGACCTCCTGCGCCGCGCCATGGGCAAGAAGATCAAGGCGGAGATGGACGCCCAGCGCGACCGCTTCGTGAAGGGCGCGGTCGAGCGCGGCCTCGATAAAGCTAAGGCCAACGAAATCTTCGACCTTCTGGCCAAGTTCGCCGATTACGGCTTCAACAAGTCGCACGCCGCGGCCTACGCGCTGATCACCTACCAGACCGCCTATCTCAAGGCGAACTTTCCCGTCGAGTTCATGGCCGCCTCGATGTCGCTCGACATCGACAACACCGACAAGCTCGCCGAACTGCGCCAGGACGCGCAGCGCCTCGGCATCAAGGTCGAGCCGCCGAACGTGAACCGCTCCGGCGTCGTCTTTGAGGTGCATGACGGCGCGATCCGCTACGCGCTGGCCGCCATCAAGGGCGTCGGCCGCGCCGCCGTCGAGGCGATCGTCCAGGCCCGCGGCGACACACCCTTCCGCGATCTCGGCGACTTCGCCCGGCGCCTCAACCCGAAGCAGGTCAACAAGCGCACGCTCGAAAACCTCGTCGCCGCCGGCGCCCTCGACGCGATCGAGCCCGACCGGGCCAAGGCCTTCGCCGCCGTCGAGCCGATGATGCGGCTCGCTCAAGGCGCGGCGGAAGCCGAGACCGTCGGCATGATGGACATGTTCGGCGGTGTGATCGCCGCCGAGGTGAATTTACGCATCCCGGCTTACGAGAACTGGCCGATGGCCGACCGGCTCAAGCGCGAGTACGACGCGGTCGGCTTCTTCCTCTCCGGCCACCCGCTCGACGAGTACGGCGACCTGCTGCAAAAGCTCCGGGTGCAGACCTGGGCCGAGTTCTGCCGCTCGGTCCGCGCCGGCACCTCAACGGTCGGCCGCGTCGCGGCGAGCGTGCTCGACCGCGCCGAGCGCCGGACCAAGACCGGCAACAAGCTCGGCATCGTCACGCTCTCCGACCAGACCGGCCATTTCGAGGCGATCATCTTTTCCGAAGGCCTCTCGCATTACCGCGACATGCTGGAGCCCGGCGCCGCCCTGGTGCTCCAGCTCCAGGCGAGCACCGAGGGCGAGGACGTCCGCGCCCGCATCCAGACCTGCGAACCCCTCGACCAGGCCGCCGCCCGCCACCAGAAGGGCATGCGCATCTACCTGCGCGACGAGCGCCCGATCTCCAGCGTGCAGCAGCGGTTGCAGGTGAAAGGGGAGGGGGAGGTGTCGCTGATCCTGATCCTCGATGGGGGTGAGCGGGAGGTGGAGGTGAAGCTCGGGGGGAAGTACCAGGCGACGCCGCAGATTGCGGGGGCGCTGCGGGCGGTGCCGGGGGTGGTGCAGGTGGAAGTGAGTTGAGGGGTTCTAGGAGCCCGCGAGAACGACTCTCGTCTATCGGGTCCATTGCGGCAGCGCGCGACGGCAGCGCCTTCGGCCTGGTGAATGTTCGGTACCGGTTCTTGGATGGCTTCTTGAATCGGTTCAAGGCAGTGCCGCCTCCGAACTGGCCGTCATGGGAATAGCTTTGTGGAACGCTGCTCCGCGCAGCACCGGCAAGTTCCAGGCTTATCTCTAACTTAGAGCACTTCACGATCGCGGTGCAATCGCGAAGCTCTCTAGGTCTGTAATTTTGCCGGATTTTCTGCGACGAAGCGGTATCTGCTTAGTCGCAGAAAATGCTCTAATCATGCCCCGTCGTGGCTCGGGCGACGTGCGTCGATGGAGTCATCGACGGGTCGTCGTCTTCGCGGCGTGGCCGGCTTGCCGCCCCCGCACTGTCGCGTTGTTCTGGGCCAGGCGTCGCGTGAGGGCCTCTCGGCTGATACCCCGCGACATCGCGTAGGATTCGTCGCGGTGCTTCATCCCGGTGATCGCCCCGACCTCGTCCGGATGCAGTGAGAGCCCGAATTCCTCGGCCCAGAACGCCCCCTCAGTGGCCGAGACCGAGAACTGCCGTTCAGTCGGGAAATCGTGGGAATGATAGACCACGGCGCTATCGACATAGGCTTTCTGGAAGCCGAGCTTGAGCATCTCGAACGCCCAGACCTGATCCTCGCCCCACTCCACCTCCGGATAGGGGATTTCCTGCCAGACCGCGCGGGCCATAGCGGAGTTGTTGTCCGAGTAGAACATCAGGGTCGCCCACCACGCGACACTGCCCGGATGGATCCAGCTCGGGAGGCCAATGTCGAGGTCCACGACCGGCGATATCAGAGCGAGCTGATCGAAATGCTCCTTCATGTCGCGCCGCGTGAAGGGATCGTGCTCCGGATAGGCCTCGTGGCGGCCGATCACCCCCGCGACCCGCGGGCCCATCGCGAAGCCGCCGATGAGGTTGGCGAGCCAATGCTCGTCCTTGGGACGGGCATCCTGAGTGAGCACCGCCACGTACTCGCCCTCGGTCTGCGAGATGGCGTAGTTGCGCGTCCGGCCATGCTGGAACTCACTGTTGGGGATGGTCTCGAGGCGGATCCCCCGGTCGGCATAGCGCCGGACGAGGTCGCAGGTTTGGTCCCGTGAGCCGCTATCGACGACCAGCACGTCGTAGGCGAAGTCGCAGGACTGGCGAGCTAGCATGTCGAGAACCGGTCCGAACGCTTCGCCGGCGTTGTAGGACGGGATCACGATCGAGGCCTTCCTGCGGTTGACGAGGGCGGGGGCACGCGCCAGCACTGTCCCAGCATCGATCGGACGGCTGCCGACCTGCTCCAGGCGCTCCAACAGCGCGGATTCGACCCGGCGCGCGCTCGTCTCCCACGACAGGCCCGACACGTAGGTCAGACCGGCTGCCACCTGGGCCGCCCGCTTCGCAGGATCCTTCGCCAGGGCCTCGATGCAGGCGGCGATGGCGGATGGTACAGGCTTGGCGAGCGATACCTCGTCACCCGAGAATACCGCGCGCGTGCTCGGCACGTCGAGCTCCACCAGGGGCAGTCCACAGGCCATCATCTCCAGGGGAACCAAAGAATAGTTCGTAGCCGAGAAGACGATGCCGATATCGGAACAGCGGTAGAGGTCGCTCAGTCCCTCGCTAGACAGGATGCCATGATTGACGAACGGGAACTGGATCTCGCTGACGTCGAGATCGTCCTGGCCGAACAGGTGGACCTCAATGCCGGGAAGGCGCTGCGCCAGGTCGTTCAGCGCCGCGATCCCAAGGCGTACGGCGCGCCTCGGCGTATAGCCTCGCGCGTAGAAGGCGATTTTGATCGCCTGCGACGGAGCCGCAATGTTCGGGCGTGGGAAGTAGATGTCGTGGTCGACGGCGAGGTCCCAAGCGCGTGCCCAGATCCCGCGCTCCTCCATCAACTGTTGCAGCCAGCGCCCGGCAGCGAGGCAGGAGAAGCCGAAATCGTAGGTGAGTTCGGCGATCTGCTGGATCTCACCGGCCGGGTAGAAAGCTGGCTCATAATCCTGCACGAAGTAGAAGCGTTCCTGGAACGCGGCGGCGGTCGCAGCCGGGAAGGCGGTCCAGCAATCCGTGGCGATCAGTACGTCGCCCGAGAGCTGTCGCGTATCGTCGGGCAAGAACAGGACGTTCACCCGATCGCCGATCGGCTGATACCACTCCCGAATCCTGGACTTGGCATGCGCCTGGTCTCTGAAATGCACTGCGTTCTGGAGCCAGATCGTCTGCCGGTGGCCGAAGGTTTCGAGGAACCGGACCATTCGGAAAATCGACATGTGTCCGCCTGCGCCGGGGCTGCCGAAGCTCGGGACGATCCAGTGGATGTTCAGGCTGCGCGGGTCGTGCCGACGGTAGCGCGGCCGGAGCGGAACAAGTTCCTCGCGCGCCACCAGCGGGGTATCCCGCGGCCAGCGCTTCGCGATCGGCGCTCCGGCATTCCGCATCGGTGGGGACTGAACGCTCGGAGGCGGCAGGCGGTGACGGGTTTTTGTCGCGTAGCGCAGCGGCCGGTACCCCCCGGCGGCGATGAACAGGCCGATGATCCGCTCCAGCGCGTGTGCGAAGTTCCCTCGACGTGTCCCGCTTCCTCCTCGAAGGCGGCGCCGTCCTTCAGGATCTCGGCGAGCGGGAGGATGGCCTTCGTCCTGTACCACGCCATTGAGCCCGCAGGATAATCCCGCTGGTCGACGGAGCGTGGAAAGATGTCATGCGATTTTAGGAAATCTTCGATGGTCCGGCTGTTGTACTCGACCTCCATGAATTGTTTAATCTGGAAGTAATTGTTGGGATAGACGGCGCCTACCTTTTCATCGGCCGCGAAGGCGGACACGACCCGCGCCACAAGGCTGGCATCACCCAGAAGGCTGTCGAGCAGGTAGCGCCGCCACGCCGCTCCCCAGGCGATGTGCGGGCTAACCTTGGTATGCAGATGGCCGACCACGTCGAAGCGGGACCAGACATCGGCGCAGTCGACCAGGAACGGCTTGAGATCGCGCCCGATATTGGCGACGACACGCACCTCGTGCGACTGCAGCAGCCCTTCGCGCTGCAGCAGGTTTTCTACGTAGGTCGCATCCGCCTTCGTCACCGCCGTGACTAAGATGTGCGCTGAATGCGGCAGGTTGTGCAACCCAGGCAGAAACTCCTGGAACAATTCCGGGTAGTAGCAATGGACGTGAAGGCAGAGCGACAGCTTGTCATCGCCTGCAATCACTACATCGTCGAGGACGATCTGGTGGTCCGGATGCGTCGTATGGCCGGCCTTGCGGCCGTAATTCACGTAATGTAACAGTGGGTTATCGTGCTGCTGCGCGCCACGCAGGTAACGGCGGCGATAGTATTGCGTATCGAAGTTCGGCGCAAGGTCGCGGTTCTCACCGTATCCGTGATCCATGTAATGATCGAACGGATCGTAGCCGGCCCAGCTCGCCTCATCATTCATCGAGACGTAGAAAGTTTCGTCGAACAGCGCACGACACTGGGCGACGATGTCTGGATCCGAGCGCCACCCAGCCTGCGATAGTGGTGCGGTGAAGGTCTGGGCCGGCGCCGTGGTCTGATACCGGCCGTAGAGGCGCAGGCAGACCGCCGCCGCGTCGACACCGGGCTCCGCGGCCTCGGGGTGCGAGGCGGTGAAGGCCGGGACATCGAACTTCGGGTCTGGCTGACGCTTCTCTGCCGCGCCGTGGCGGAGATAGTGGATGAGTGGATTGGCATCCGAATTCGACACGTCGCGGTACTGCGCGCGATAGTAACGTGTATCGAAATACGGCGACGGATTGAGACCTGCCCTCCAACCGGTCCTGCAGTAATGCTCGGCTGCATCAACCGAATCGTCGATGTTGGCAGCAATACGGTAGAACACTTCGTCGAAATAGACAGTGCCTGCAATTTCGGCGGCTTCACGCCGAATCTTAACGTCTTTATTGCCTGCCTTATTTAGGCGACGGAGAATAGTTGTGATTTGCATAATTAACCCAAAATTTAGGCGTTGACGACATAGCGCGACACGAGTCGCGGCGTACTCAACGGTAGGCGTACTGGCAGCTAGACTCGCTAGCGGATGAGCGCATCGATCGCGGCATCGAGTTGTTGCGGATCGATGGAGAACGATTTCTGGTATAAGTTATGGGGGTCGTCCGCGTCCGGGGTCCCGAACAGCACGTGATAAGCGTGGTTGCATACTGCTGCCTGGTCCCAGAAGAAAGGTTCATGCCAACCGCTCGGCGCAAGGTAGAGCAGCGGTGTGCCCGGTAGGCAGAACGCCGTGCTCGTCATGCTCGCCCCCATGATCCCAACAACGACCTCGGCTTGCGCGAAAGCCTCGATCTGTTCGCGTAACGACAGGCCCTCAGTGGTGAGTTCCGTGAAACCGCGCGAACGGAATATCGCCGAGAGATCCGCGGCATTGGTGAGGCGGCGCGGCCACCGGTCCGCTCGGTTCACGAAGAGCCGTCGCATCGGCAAGCCACTCGCAACCGATCGCCTACCGAGATCCCTAACATAGGTCATCGCATGCGGATTCTTGAGAAACGGGTGCAAGGAGCAGGGTGTGACGTACAGTAGGTCCTTCACTCTGAGCGGGATATCGGGATCTATGAAGCGGCTCACGCAGGGTCGCGAGCCTGCAGCGAGAACCATGCCCTCCTGCCTGACGGCATCAATTGCCTCGCTCATCTGTGAGAAAATACAGATGGTGGGACGATCAATAAACTCAAGGCCGGCATGACGCGATAGATCATCAACTAACCAATGGCCATAATTAAAAGACCCAACCGATCCAAAAAATACGACCTGTGAAACGCTATCTTCGATCGCATGGATAGTTTTGCTTTTCAATTGTTCAGCAAGCGCGGTTCCCTTTTCCTGTCGATCAATGATGCGAAAATTTTCGTACAGCGGCGATATTTCGTTATTTGATTGAACAAATATCATATTTTTCCAGATGATAGCTGTCTCGATGCGAACTAAATAAGATGGGCTTGAACTCGTATATCGATTGTTAATATCTGTGTAATGCTTTAAAAGCTCGTCGACATCGCCGGAAGTCGGCCCAATGACACGCTTAGGCAAGGGGCGCCTGATGGCTTGGCGTGCGAAGATAGGACGCAAGACTTGAAATTCTGACTTCGCAGGAGCAGATACTTCATGGATGCGCTCGAATGAAATGTGAGGATCGTGCCATTCTTCTTGTATATAAAGATTGTGGGGAGCGCAGGATACGCCTTCGTGAGCTTGACGGTTCATTGGGACATCCGGCTTCGCGGTATTCAAAGAAAATTTTACGTCGCCATGATGTAGTACCGCAGGAATGTCAACGCACCTCTCGACGCGAGATTGGCCGAAGGTTATCGGTCGTTATCAGGATTTATGAATGTATTTTAATGATGATATAAAATACAAATCTTTATAATATTGGTTATATTTAAATAATAACTACATATTTTAAATATAAAAATTTATTAATTTCAAGTTATATTAGATATAAATACAAAATAGAAAACATAATTGTAAATTATAGAAACGATTAGGGGATGAAAGGGAGATTTGTTTTACTATTTATAGCAGAATTTTATTAATGCCCTATCGTCGAATTACATCATAATTGAATAAAGCGCATTGATATGCTGAATTCGATTTGGCAGGCGCACTACGCGAACGGCCTGATCATCGTGCGTTTTACAAGACGTGGGGCTCGGCCGACGGCTCGTCGGCATTACATTCAGGCAGGATACCACCTATGCGCGCCGAGGCATCGTCGTCGCCGCGACAACGAGCGATCTGGCAACTGCCACCGCTTAGTCCCTGCGACTTGGCCGGACATTCATGCCGGATCCGATTCTTCCGGCTGTCCATGACGCGGGGAGCGGAGGTTCACGTCGTTGTGGACGAGCCAAGTGGCCAGCAGTCGCAATTCCCCCTCCAACGCCTCCCGCGCCCCCTCCACCACCCCCGGCTCCCAATGCACGGCATGCACCAAGAGCCTCCCCCCAGCCCGATCCGTCTTCAAATCCACCCGCCCCACCAAGGCCTCCCCGAACAGGAAAGGCAGCACGTAATACCCGTACTGCCGCTGCGCCGCCGGGGTGTAGATCTCGATGCGGTAGCGAAAACCGAACAGGCGCTCGGTGCGGGCGCGCTCCCAGACCAGGGGGTCGAAGGGGGCGAGCAAGGCTCGGGCCGAGACGCGGCGGGGGGTTTGGGCGTCGCGGTGGAGGTAGGCGGGGGGCCAGCCGGGCACCTCGGCCGGGAGCAGGAGGCCCTCCTCCACCAGCCGGGCGATGGCCGCGGCGGCATCGGGCGCGTCGAGGCGGAAATAGTCGCGGAGTTCTGACGCCGTGGCGAGGCCGAGCGCCCGGGCGGAGAGGGCGACCAGCTGGGCCTGCGCCTCCGCCTCCGGCACGTCGGGCAGGGAAAAGATGTCCGGTGGGATCACCCGCTCGGTGAGGTCGTAGACCCGCTCGAAGCTGCGCCGCCGCGTCGCGGTGGTGACGTGGCCGGCGTAGAACAGCCATTCGAGCATGCGCTTGGGCTCGCTCCATGCCCACCAGCCGGCCCGGCCGGTCTGGATGTCGGAGGCCGAGAGCGGGCCTTCGTCGCGCAGCCGCGCGAGCAATGCCATCGCCTCGAGCCGGCGCTCGGTGGCGAAGGTCCGCATCGCCCGGTAGCCGGCCTCGCCCCGATCGGCCCGGGCCATGCGCCAGCGCAGGAGCGGGTGGAGCGCGAGCGGCAGGAGCGAGCATTCATGCGCCCAGTACTCGAACAGCCGCCGGTCGCGCCTTGGGCCCCAGGCGCGGCGGTCGAGGACGCTCGTGTCGTAGGCGCCGAGCCGCGAGAAGGCCGGCAGGTAATGCGCCCGCACCAGAACGTTGACGCTGTCGATCTGGTGCAGGCCGAGCCGGTCGATCGTGGCGGCGAGGTGCCGGGGACCGGCGGTGGCAGGGCGTGCGGCATGAAATCCCTGCGCCGCCAGGGCGACCCGGCGGGCTTCGGAAGGCGTCAGCCGCACGATCCCCATCGGTTTTAGATCTTCCGCACGGCCCCGTGGGCGGCGCTGGTGGTCATGCTGGCGAAGGCCCGGAGCGCGGCGCTCACCTTGCGCTTGCGCGGGGCGGCGGGCTGCCAGCCCTTCGCGGTTTGCGCGGCGCGGCGGCGTTCGATCTCGTCGGAATCGACCGCGAGGTGGATGCGCCGGTTCGGGATGTCGATCTCGATCCGGTCGCCCTGCTCGACGAGGCCGATCAACCCGCCTTCCGCCGCTTCCGGCGAGACGTGGCCGATCGACAGGCCCGAGGAGCCGCCCGAGAAGCGCCCGTCGGTGACGAGCGCACAGGCCTTTCCGAGGCCCTTCGACTTCAGGTAGCTCGTCGGATACAGCATCTCCTGCATGCCGGGGCCGCCGCGGGGGCCCTCGTAGCGGATCAGCACCACCTCGCCGGCCTTGACCTTGCCGCCCAGGATGCCTTCGACCGCCGCGTCCTGGCTCTCGAAGACGTGGGCCGGGCCGGAGAAGCTGAGGATGCTGGCATCCACGCCGGCGGTCTTCACGATGCAGCCGTCTTCCGCCAGGTTGCCGTAGAGCACCGCGAGGCCGCCATCCTGCGAATAGGCGTGGGCTGAATCGCGCACCACCCCGCCCTCGCGGTCGAGGTCGAGCTCGTCGAAGCGGGAGGCCTGGCTGAAGGCGACCTGGGTCGGGATGCCGCCGGGGGCCGCGCGGTAGAACTCGCGCACGCTCTCGCTGGTGGTGCGGGCGACGTCCCAGCGCGCCAGCGCCTCCTTGAGGGTGCCGGAGCCGACATTGCCGACATTGGTGTCGATCAGGCCGGCCCGGTCGAGCTCGCCGAGGATCGCCATGATGCCGCCGGCGCGGTGCACGTCCTCCATGTGGACGTTGGCGACGGCGGGCGCGACCTTGCACAGCACCGGCACCCGGCGCGACAGCCGGTCGATATCGGCCATGGTGAAGGGCACCTCGCCCTCATAGGCCGCGGCGAGCAGGTGCAGCACCGTGTTGGTCGAGCCGCCCATGGCGATGTCGAGGGTCATGGCGTTCTCGAACGCCGTCATCGAGGCGATCGCGCGCGGCAGCACGGACGCATCGTCCTGCTCGTAATGGCGCTTGGCGAGATCGACGATGAGGTGGCCGGCCTCGACGAACAGGCGCTTGCGGTCGGCATGCGTCGCCAGGACCGAGCCGTTGCCGGGCAGCGACAGGCCGAGCGCCTCGGTGAGGCAGTTCATCGAGTTGGCGGTGAACATGCCCGAGCACGAGCCGCAGGTCGGGCAGGCCGAGCGCTCGATCACCTGCACGTCCTCGTCGGTGACGCGGTCGTCGGCGGCGGCGATCATCGCGTCGACGAGGTCGACCTTCTTGATTCCGGTCGAGAGGTGGACCTTGCCGGCCTCCATCGGCCCGCCGGAGACGAAGACCACCGGGATGTTGAGGCGCAGCGCCGCCATCAGCATGCCGGGGGTGATCTTGTCGCAGTTCGAGATGCACACCATGGCGTCGGCGCAATGCGCGTTGACCATGTACTCGACCGAATCGGCGATCAGGTCGCGGGACGGCAGCGAGTAGAGCATGCCGTCGTGGCCCATCGCGATGCCGTCATCGACCGCGATGGTGTTGAACTCCTTGGCGACGCCGCCCGCCGCCTCGATCTCCCGCGCCACGAGCTGGCCGAGGTCCTTGAGGTGGACGTGGCCGGGCACGAACTGCGTGAACGAGTTCACCACCGCGATGATCGGCTTGCCGAAATCGGCGTCGGTCATGCCGGTGGCGCGCCACAGGCCGCGGGCGCCGGCCATGTTGCGGCCGTGGGTGGTGGTGCGGGAGCGATAGGCGGGCATGGGAACTCTTCTAAGGGAGGCTCCCTCGCGTCATGCCGCCGCCGGCCCGTCTCCCGCAAGTCCTTCCATGCAGGTCTGGTCCGCGACCGGTCGCTACTTCGAGCAGCCGATGCAGATGCCCTTCATGATCGCGTCCTCGCGCTTGGCCTCCCGGCGCATCTGCGGCGAGACGGTGGCGGTCTCGTTCGGACCGAGCGCGCCGGGCTTGGGCACCGTCTGCCCGGTGCCGGCGGTGTTGGGCGCCTTGATCGTCGAGGCCGGCCCGCCGCCGGTGCCGGTCTCGCTCACCTGCGCGAGGGCGGGGAGCGGGGCGAGGATCGCGAGGGCGAGAAGGGGCGTGAGAAGGGTGCGGGCCGACATGGGGTGGGTCCTTCGAAAAACCTGGCCTGAGTCGACGCGGGGCACACGGCGAAGTTCCCGACGCGTGGTCACGCTTCGCGCGCGCGAACCCTTCCCCGCAACGCGGGATCCCCTCTCCCGTGTGGGAGAGGGGATCCCGCGCGCGATTCCCAAAGGGATTTCCCCCGGCCAGCCCCGCCTCCGCGGGAAAGGGATCGGGTGCGCGGGCCATCGACGCGGGGCGGCCGGCGAAAGCGGGGGCGGCCAACCTATATCCGCCCTCATGGACACCCCCGCCGAGAGCCGCCTCGATCGCCTGCGCCGCGCCGCCAGCGCCCGGCTCGGGCCTTTGCGCCACCTGCCCGCCCTGTTTCGCCTCGCGCTCGCGACCGATCCGCGGCTGACGGCGGCGAGCCTCGCCCTGCGCCTCCTGCGCGCCGGGCTGCCGGCGCTGATGCTCTACATCGCCAAGCTCGTGGTCGACGCCGTGGTGGCGGGACGTGCCGGGCCGCCGCCGGAGGCCGGGTGGCTCGCCGATCCGCGGCTGCACCATCTCGGGATGCTCGTCGGGATCGAGCTCGGGCTCGCGGTCCTGTCGGACCTCCTCGGGCGGGCGACCGCTTACGTCGACGGCGTGCTGGCGGAGAAAGTCGGCAACGCCACCTCCCTGCGCCTGATGACGCATGCCGCCGCCCTCGACCTCGAGCAGTTCGAGGACAGCGCGATCCAGGACCGGCTCGAGCGGGCCCGGCGCCAGGTGGCGTGGCGCTCGAACCTGATCGGGCAGTTGCTCGGCCAGCTCCAGGACCTCGTCACGGCGATCACGCTGGCGGTCGCGGTCGGCACGATGCTGCCGGGGCTGGTGCTGCTCCTGGTGCTGGCCCTGATTCCGGCCTTCCTCAACGAGCTGCACTTCAACGCCCGCGGCTACCGCCTGGCCTTCCGCCGCAGCCCGGACCGGCGCGAGACCGACTACCTGCGCTACCTCGGGGCGGACGCGGCGAGCGCCAAGGAGGTGAAGCTGTTCGGCCTCGCCGCCCACCTCGCCGCGCGCTTCCGCGACCTCGCCGCCCGGCTCCTCGCCGAGAACCGGGAGCTCGCCCGCCACCGGGCGCTCGCCGGCGGCGCCTTCGCGACGCTCGGCACGCTCGCCTACTACGCCGCCTACCTGGTCATCGCCGGGGAGGCGCTCGCCGGCACGCTCACCGTCGGCGACCTCACCTTCCTGGGCGGCGCCTTCCTACGGCTGCGCGGCCTCGTCGAGGGGCTCTTGCTCGGCGCCTCGCAGGTGATGGGCCAGGCCCAGTATCTCGACGACCTCTTCTCGTTCTTCACCATCGCGCCGACGATCCGCTCCGGGTCGCGCCCGGTGCCGGAGCGCCTGCGCACGGGCTTCGTGTTCGAGGATGTGGGCTACCGCTATCCGGGCCAGAGCCGCTGGGCGGTGCGCCACCTCTCGCTCGCGATCGGGGCCGGCGAGGTGGTGGCGCTGGTGGGCGAGAACGGCGCCGGCAAGACCACGATCGTCAAGCTGCTCGCGCGGCTCTACGCCCCCACCGAGGGGCGCATCCTCCTCGATGGCCGCGACCTCGCCGAATACGACATCGAGTCCCTGCGCGCCCGGATCGGCGTGATCTTCCAGGATTTCCTGCGGTTCGACTTCACGGCCGGCGACAACATCGCGGTCGGGCGGATCGAGGCGCGGGAGGACCGCGAGGGCATCGCGGCCGCCGCCCGGCGGGCGCTCGCCGATGCGGTGATCGAGCGGCTGCCGGCGACCTACGACCAGCGCCTCGGACGGCGCTTCGAGGACGGGGTCGAGCTGTCGGGCGGCGAGTGGCAGAAGGTGGCGATCGCCCGCGCCTACCGGCGCGACGCCGCGATGCTGGTCCTCGACGAGCCGACGGCGGCGCTCGACGCCGCGGCCGAGGCCGAGATCTTCCGCCGCTTCGCCGACCTCGCGGCGGGCCGCACCGCGCTCCTGATCTCGCACCGCTTCTCCACCGTGCGCCGGGCCGACCGGATCGTGGTGCTCTCCGGCGGACGGGTGCTGGAGGAGGGCACGCATGCCGACCTCGTGGCCCGCGGCGGCCGCTACGCCGAACTCTTCGAGCTGCAGGCGGCGGGCTACCGCTGAGGCGCTCCCGCGGCCCACCGCGCCGCCTCGTCGTCGGCGAGGTCGGCCGCATCGGCGATCCGCGCGCGGGCGGTCCGGTCCGGGCGCGCGGCCCTGCGGGCGATCGACGTCTCGAACCGTGTCAGGGCCGCGCGTCGAGGAACGCCAGCACGCCGGCCTTGTGCACCTTGTCGCCGACGGCGAGGTTGTGATCGCGGTCGGGGATGTCGAGGGCCTTCGCCTCCGGGATCAGGGCGGCGAGCGCCGGGCCCGAACCCGCAACGGTGTCGGTGGTGCCGACCGCGACCAGCACCGGCACCTCGATCTGCGCCACCTCCGCCCGCGACAGGGTCTGGCGCGAGCCGCGCATGCAGGCGGCGAGCGCGCGCAGGTCGCTCCCGGTCGATTCGGCGAAGACCCGGAACATCCGCGCCGTCGGATCGGTGACGGCGTCGCGGGAGGGGGCCTCCATCGCCTCCGAGATGCCGGGGGGCAGCCCCCTCCCCTCGACGAGGTGGATGCCCAGGCCCCCGAGCAGCGCCGAACGGACGCGGTCCGGGTAGGCGAGCGCCAGGAAGGCGGTGATCCGCGCGCCCATCGAGTAGCCCATCACGTCGGCGCGGGGGATCTCGAGATGGTCGAGGAGCCGGCGGGCATCCTCGGCCATCAGGTCGGAGCCGTAGGCCTCGGGCTCGTAGAGCTTGCCGCTGCGGCCGTGGCCGCGGTTGTCGAGGGCGATCACCCGCCGCCCGGCCCCGGTCAGGCTGCGCACCCAGGAGGTGTTGACCCAGTTGACCGCGTGGTTCGACGCGAAGCCGTGGATCAGCAGGATCGGATCGCTCGCACCTTCCTTGGGGGCGACGTCGACATAGGCGATCGGCACGCCGTCCGAATCGAAGGTCTGCATGGGCGATGGGCTCCTGCGCGGGGTCGAGGCCGGCTTAGAGCATTTTCCGACGAAGTGGAAACCGGTTCGTCGGAGAAAATGCGACAAAACAAAGACTTAGAGAGCTTCGCGATTGCAACGCGATCGTGAAGCTCTCTAGCGCAGGGGCGGGCGGGCCCGCAACGCGTAGCAGGACCGCCGGCGGACGTCCCTATTCCGGCGGCGTCCGGACCGCGACGCCGAGCATCGCCTCGAACGGCAGGATCATCGCGCCCTTGTCGCGCGCGCCGTGGCCGTGGCGCAGAGCCATCTGGTAGGTCGCGGTGGCGGCGGCCGTCACCGGCAGCGGGAAGCCGCCCTCCGCGCCGACCGCGGCGGCGCTGACGAGGTCCTTGTAGGCTTTGGCCAGCGGGTAGCCCTCGTCGAACGCGCCCTGCAGGATCCGCGGCACGAAGTATTGCGAGGCGTAGCTGCGGCTGGTGCCGGTGGTGACCACGGTCGCGAGCCGCGCCGGGTCGAGGCCCATCGCCACCGCCATCGGCAGCACCTCGGCCAGGGCCGCGATGTTGATGTCGTAGATGACGTTGTTGACGGTCTTGGTGAGCTGCCCGCTGCCGAGGGGGCCCATGTGCAGCACCTGCGTGCCGATCCGGGCGAGCAACGGCTCGGCTGCGGCGAAGTCCTCCGGCGTGCCGCCGCACATCACCGTGAGGGTCGCGGCCTCGGCGCCGGCCGGCGCGCCGGAGACCGGGGCGTCGAGGAAGCGCAGGCCCCGGCCCGCGAGCGCCCGGCCGAGGCTCACCGCCGTCGCGTGCGCGATGGTGCTCAGGTCGATCACCAGGGCGCCGGGCGCGAGACGCGCCGCGAGCCCGTCCGGCCCGAGCAGCACCGCCTCGACCACGTCGCCGTCGGGCAGGCACAGGATCAGCACGTCGGCGCCGGCCGCCGCCTCCCGGTCGGTCGTGGCGATCAGCCCGGGCCCGTCGAGCCCGGCGACCCGCGCCGGATCGGAATCGATCGCCACCACCGTGTCGGCGCCCTCCCCCTTCGCGGCGAGGTGGCGGGCGATCGGGCGGCCCATCTGGCCGAGGCCCATCAGGGCGATGCGGCGGCTCATCGTGCGGTTCCTCCGTCGTGGCTTTCTACCGCGATACCGCGTCGGCGGCACCGATGCGCGGGGTGCCGGCGAAAAAGGCGTCGCGCCCGGGCGAGGCTTGAGCCCGGCCCCGCCCCCCGGCATAGGGACGCCATGACACCCGAACCCGACGCCCCCCGCCTGGTCCCCCGCCCGCACCAGGTCGAGGCGATCCGCGCCATCCTGGCGGCGCGGGCCGAAGGGCGGCCGGGCTTCCTCCTCGGCGACATGACCGGGCTCGGCAAGACCCTGTCGGTCTGGGGCGCGATCGCGGCGATGCCCGAGCGGGCGGTGCTGATCGTCTGCCCGAAGGGCGCGATGCCGCAATGGCGCCGCACGATCCGGGATTCGGGTCTCGCCGACAAGGACGTGACGCTCCTCAACTACGAGCGCACCAAGTCCCTGCTGGCGCTGCCGGCCGCGAGCGGCCGCCGCTCGGTGCGGGCGAAGAACAACGAGCTCGCCAAGCTCGGCCGGCCCAAGCGCGTCTGGCCGCTGGTGGTGTTCGACGAGGCTCACCGCCTGCGCAACCCGACCTCGCAGCAGGGCCAGGCCTGCCGGCGCATGGCCGAGGCCGCCGCCTTCACGGTCTATGCCAGCGCCACCGCCGGCCAGGCGCCGCACGAGCTGTCCTATCTCGGCGCGCTGCTCGGCCACGCCGTCGGCCGGCCGGTGGAGACCACCGCCGACTTCCGCGCCCTGATGCAGCACCTCGAGATCGGCCGGGCCAAGGGGCGCTGGCAGAACTGGTCGTGGGAGCCGAACGCCCGCGACCAGGAGACGATGGCCGGCCTGCTCTATCGCGGCCCGGACGCGATCGGGCTGCGCCGCCGCCCGGCCGACATCGCCGGCTGGCCCGAGGTGCAGCGGGACCTCGCCCCCACCGCGCTCTCGCCCGCCGACCAGCGGCTCTACGACGCGACCTGGCGCGAGTTCCGCCGCGAATGGGGCCTCGCCGGCGGCTCGAACCGGCGCGCCGCCGGCTGGGCGGCGGACCTGCGCTTCCGCCAGAAGGCGAGCCTGATCCGGGTCGCCGGCACGGTCGACCTCGCCGAGGACCTGCTGCAGGCCGGCGAGCAGGTCGCGGTCTCGGTGGCGTTCCTCGAGACCGGGGCGGCCCTGGTCGAGGCCCTCACCGGCCGCGGCTGGTGCGCCGGCACCATCGACGGCACGCGGACGGCGGAGGCCAACGAGGCGGTCCGGGTCGCCTTCCAGCGCGGCGAGCTCGACGCGGTGGTGTTCACCGTCACCGAATCGATCTCGCTCCACCGCAACGAACTGCCCGGCGGCGAGCGCCCGCGCAGCCTGATCGTCCACGACATGCGCCACAGCGCGATCCAGCTCAGCCAGATCGAGGGCCGCTGCCACCGCGACGGCGAGCGCGCCGCGATCCTGTTCGCCTACGCGGAGGGCACCGTGGAGGAGCGGGTCTCCGCCACCGTGATCGCCCGCATGGCCGGGATGGACAGGATGGCCGGCGAGGATACCTCTCTCCTCGACGCCATCGGGCGGATCATCGATGGTGAGGCCGGCTGATCCCGGCCGTCGAGAGGAGGCACGCGATGGTGACGCGAGGGTTCACGGGGCGCCGCCCGCCGCGGCCGGAGGCCGAGCGCCTGCCGCCGGGCCAGTACCTGACCGAGGATTTCCCGGTTCTCCAGCTCGGCCCGACGCCGCGCATCGATCCGGCCCGCTGGAGCTTCACCCTGCGGGAGGGATCGAAGCCCCTCAAGAGCTGGACCTGGGCCGAGTTCGAGGCCCTGCCGCGCACCCGCTGGAAGGGCGACATCCACTGCGTCACCAAGTGGTCGAAGTTCGACACCGCCTGGGAGGGCGTGACGATCGACGACCTGCTGGCGGCGGCCGGGATCGCGGCGCCGACCGCCTACCTGCTGGCGGAGGGCTACGACGACTACACCACCAACGTGCCGGTCGCCGACCTGACGGAGGGCAAGGCCATGGTGGCGACCCGCTACGCCGGCGAGCCGATCACGCCCGACCACGGCGGACCCGCCCGCCTGCTGGTGCCGCACCTCTACTTCTGGAAGAGCGCCAAGTGGGTGAAGGGCCTGCGCTTCACGAAAGTGGACGAGGCCGGGTTCTGGGAGCTGCGCGGCTACCACATGTACGGCGATCCCTGGCGCGAGCAGCGCTTCACCGGCGATTGAGGCTCCGCACGCCTTGAGCGACTCCCTCCGTCCCGTCCACGACCTCATCCTGAGGTGCCCACACAGTGGGCCTCGAAGGAGGGCTCCAGCCGTCGCCGTGATGTCTGGAAGGCTCCTTCGAGGTCAGTCGATCGTCGATCGACTGACACCTCAGGATGAGGTCGCGGGTGGGACGACATCCTCGATCGCAGCCCTCCCCGTCTTCGAGGCAGGGCCTTCGCGCCATGAGGCTCCGCGATGGCCCTGATCTGGCAGGAATCCCGGATCGTCGCCGCCGCTCCCGAGACGCCGCGGGTGCGGCGCCTCACCCTGGCGGTCGGCTGGGACCGGCCGTTCCGGGCCGGACAGCACGTCGACGTGCGGCTGACCGCGCCGGACGGCTACCAGGCGCAGCGCAGCTACTCGATCGCCTCCTCGCCGACGCGCCCCGAGGCGATCGACCTCCTGATCGAGCGCCTCGACGACGGCGAGGTCTCGGGCTTCTTCTCCGACGTGGCCGAGCCCGGCGACGCGATCGAGCTGCGCGGGCCGATCGGCGGCGCCTTCGTCTGGGAGCCGGCCCAGGGCGGGCCGCTGCTGCTGGTCGGCGGCGGCTCCGGGGTGGTGCCACTGCTCGCCATGCTGCGCCATCGGGCGGAGGCCGCGCCCGACGTGCCGGCCCTGCTGCTCTACTCCGCCCGCACCGCCGCGGACGTGATCGCCCGCGACGAGCTGATCCGCCGCGACTCCGGGGAGCCGGGATTCGGGCTGCGGCTGGCGCTGACCCGGGAGCCCGGCGGCCGGCGGATCGACGCCGCCCGGATCGGCGAGTCGCTCGCCGCCCTCGGGGCCCCGGCCCACACCTTCGTGTGCGGGAGCAATCCCTTCGTCTCCGCGGTCTCCGACCTCCTGGTCGATGCCGGGGTGCCGGCGGCCACGATCCGCACCGAGCGCTTCGGAGGAGAGACACCGTGACGGAGATCACCGGCCGCACCCGCGTCTTCGCGATCCTCGCCGACCCGATCGCTCAGGTGAAGGCGCCGCAGGGCCTCAACCGCCTGATGGCCGAGCGCGGAGTCGACGGGGTGATGGTGCCGCTCCACGTCGCGGCCGCCGACCTTCCCACGGTGGTGGCGGGCTTGCGGGCGACGCGGAGCTTCGGCGGCGCCATCGTCACGGTGCCGCACAAGACCGCGATCGTGCCGCTCCTCGACGCGGTGAGCGACGCGGCCCGGCTCGTCGGCGCCGTCAACGCGGTGCGGCGCGAGCCCGACGGCCGCCTCGTCGGCGAGATCCTGGACGGCGCCGGCTTCGTGGCGGGCCTGCGGGCGGCGGGCCACGACCCGCGGGGAGCGAGCGCCTATCTCGCCGGAGCGGGGGGCGCGGCGAACGCCATCGCGTTCGCGCTCGCCGAGGCCGGGGTGGGCCGCCTCACCGTGCACAACCGCACGCCCGCGCGAGTCGAGGATCTGTTCGCGCGCCTGCGCCGGCTCCATCCCGCCCTGCCGCTCGCGAGCGCCGCCGATCCGGCCGGCCACGACCTCGTGGTCAACGCGACCTCGCTCGGCCTGCGGCCGGACGATCCCCTGCCGCTCGACCCCGCCGGTCTCGCGGCCGATCAGCTCGTCGCAGAGATCATCATGCAGCCGGCGAAGACCCCGCTCCTCGCGGCCGCCGCCGCGCGGGGCTGCCGCACCCATCCCGGCCTGCCGATGCTGGAGGGCCAGCTCGCCCTGATGGCGGATTTCCTGCGCATGCGCCCTTGACCGGCGGGGCCTCCCGCGCGAGGGCCCCGGCATGATTTCGACAGCCGTGAATTCGTCAGCCCAGAATGCCGTCATGACCCAGTCCCTGATCGACCGCCTCGGGGCACGCCTCGGCCCCGCCGGCCTCCTCACCGAGGAGGCCGACATGGCGCCCTTCGCCATCGACTGGCGGCGCCTGTTTCCGGGCCGGCCGGCCTGCGTGGTGCGCCCCGCCTCCACCGCCGAGGTCGCCGACGTGGTGCGGCTGTGCGCCGAAGCCGGGGCCGCCCTGGTGCCGCAGGGCGGCAATACCGGGCTCGCCGGCGGCGCGGTGCCGGACGGCTCCGCCACGCAGGTGGTGCTGTCGCTCGCCCGCATGAACGCGATCCGGGGGGTCGATCCGGTCGGCCTGACGCTGACGGCGGAGGCCGGCTGCGTGCTCAAGCTGGCGCAGGACGCCGCCGAGGCGGCCGGCAGGCTGCTGCCGGTGAGCTTCGCGGCGGAGGGCTCGGCGCTGGTCGGCGGCGTGATCGCCACCAATGCCGGCGGCATCAACGTGGTGCGCTACGGCATGACCCGCGGCCTCGTCCTCGGCCTCGAGGTCGTGCTCGCCGACGGCAGCATCGTCGACGGCCTCCGGGCCCTGCGCAAGGACAATGCCGGCTACGACTGGAAGCAGCTCTTCATCGGCACGGAAGGGACGCTCGGCATCGTCACGGCGGCGGTCCTGCGCCTCGTGCCCAAGCCGCGCCACACCGCGACGGCGCTGCTCGCCGTGCCCGATCCGGCGGCGGCCCTGCGGCTGTTCACCCTGGCCCAGGAGGAGATCGGCGACAGCATCCAGGCCTTCGAGCTGATCTCCGGCACGTCGCTCACCCTCGTCGAGACGCATGCCGGCCTCAGGAGCCCGGTCGGGACGGCGGGCTGGACCGTGCTGATCGAGGCGGCCTCGTCGCTCTCGGGCCTGCGCGAGGCGATGGAGGGGGTGCTCGGCACCGCGCTCGAGCGCGAGGACGCGCTCGACGGCGTGCTGGCCGAATCCGGCCGCCAGGCCGCCGACCTCTGGGCCCTGCGCGAGCACGTCACCGAGTGCGAGGCGCGCGCGGGCAAGAGCGTCAAGCACGACGTCTCAGTGCCGATCACCGCGATCCCCGCCTTCCTCGACGAGGCCGGCCGGGTCCTGGAGGCCGGCGCGCCCGGCACCCGCGTCAACGCCTTCGGCCACATGGGCGACGGCAACATCCACTATAACGTCTTGATCGGGCCGGAGCACGCCTCGGAGGCGATCAACGGCCTCGTCCACGGGGTGGTGGACCGCTACGGCGGCAGCATCTCGGCCGAGCACGGCATCGGCCAGTACCGCGTCGCCGAACTCGCCCGCCACCGCCATCCGGACGAGATGGCGCTGGCGCGCCGGATCAAGGCGGCGCTCGACCCGCAGGGGCTGATGAACCCCGGCAAGGTGCTGGCGCGGGGGTAGGCAGCCCTCCCCGCCCGGGCGTCACTCCCGCTCGAGCGCGAGGCGCGACAGGCTGACCAGGCTGGCGACGCCCGCGAAGGCGGCGCCGAGGCCGAGCGCGAGGACGGGGCCGTGCGCGGCGGCGAGCGCGAAGCAGGCCGCCACCAGGGCCGCCCCGGTGGTCTGGCCGACGAGCCGCGAGGTGGCGACGATGCCGCTGGCGCCGCCGGAGCGCGCGGCCGGCGCGCTCGTCATGATGGCGCGCAGGTTCGGCGCCTGGAAGAAGCCGAAGCCGGCCCCGCACAGGGCCATCCGCCAGGCGATGCCCCAGACGTCCGGCGCGGCCGGCAGCAGCGCCAGCGAGGCCATGCCGACGGCGAGGAGCGCGAGGCCGATCCCGCCGAGGAGACCCGGCGGGTAGCGGTCCGACAGGCGGCCGGCGACCGGCGCCATCAGGGCGACCACCAGGGGCCAGGGCGTCATCAGGAAGCCGGTCTCGACCTGCGAATGTCCCAGCGCATGCTGGAACAGGAACGGCAGCGACACGAAGGCGAGGCCCTGCGCGGCGAAAGAGCAGACTGAGGTCGCCGCCGACAGCGCGAAGAGCGGACGGCGGAAGAGGTCGACGGCGAGCATCGGGGCCGGGTGGCCGGCCTGCCGGCGCAGGAGCAGGGCGCCGCAGGCGAGCGCCCCGGCGAACTCGGCGAGCACGCGCCAGAGCGGCCCGGCATGGGCGGCCTCGCCGAGGACGAGGACGAGGAGCGCGAAGGTCGCGGCGTTGAGGAGCGCGGCGACCCCGTCGAAGGCGTGGCCCGAGCGCCCGGTCTCCGGCAGGGCGCGCCGGGCGAGCGCCAGGGCGGCGAGGCCGATCGGCAGGTTGACGGCGAAGAGCCACGGCCAGGACGCCACGAGCAGGATCAGCGAGGCCGCAGTCGGCCCGAGGGCGAAGCCGACGCCCACCACGAAGGCGTTGAGGCCCATCCCCCGCCCGAGCTGGTGGGGCGGGGTGACGAAGCGGATCAGCGCGACGTTGACCGCCATCAGGGCGCTGGCGCCGACGCCCTGGAGCACCCGGGCGGCCACCAGCGCCGGCAGCGACCAGGCGAGCGCGCAGACGAGCGAGGCGACCGTGAACAGTGCCAGGCCCACGAGATAGACCCGCCTCTGCCCGACGATCTCGCCGAGCGCCGCGATCGGCAGGAGCGTGGCCACCACGGCGAGCTGGTAGGCGTTGACGATCCAGACCGAATCCGCCGGATCGACGCCGAGATCGGCCGCGATCGTCGGCAGCGCGGTGTTGGCGATCGCGGTGTCGAGGGTGGCGAGCGCGACGCCGGCGAGGATCGCGGCCGTCGCCCGTCTTCTCCGGGCCGGCGTGAGCTCGGAGGGGGCGGAACGGGCGGAGGGGGAGAGGACGGAGTCGGTCACGGCATCCGTTTGCGCCCGCGGAGGCGTCGCCGCAAGCAATCACACGGAACAGGTTGGTTCGGGCAGGTCGAAGATCCTCGAGAAGCGGGCGCGGGTCTTCTCCCCTCCCCGGGGGCGGGAAGGGGAGACACTTTCTCGTCCCCCCGACTTTCCCGACGGCTCAACCCGTCCCCGGATCGGCCTCGACCTTCTGCCGGTCGCCCGCATTGGCGCCCGACGTGTTGGCCTCGCCGTCGCCGTCCTGCGGCACTGCCGCCACGCCCTTCAGGTCGTCGGCCGTGATCTTGTCCCGGCGCGCCTTGTCCCGCTCCGCGGATTCGTCCCTGCGCTCGGCCATCTCGCTCTCCTCAACCATCGGTCTCGCCTCCGGTCTTCTCGGTCCGGTATTCGCCGTCCGCCACCTTGCGGCCCTCATGCGGACCTTGCGCGGCGATCTGGTCGGAATGACCGCCGGAGCTGCCGCCGACCGAGACCGGCGGGCGGCCGGGGGTGCCGGCGGAGGACCAGTCATTCTTCAGCTCGGCCTCGTCGCGGCCGCCGCCTTCCTGCCGGGTGATCGCCGCCTGCTCGGGAGTCTGGTGGCCGCCGCCGACGGCGGGCTCGCCTCGGCTGCCGACCGCGTCGTCGGGCTTCCTCGTCATCGCCTCACTCCCCCTCGTCCTTGCCGACCGCGGCGGTCGCCCGGTCGATGGCTTCCTTCGCGGCAGGACTCTGGGCGGCAGGCCCGCCGGTCGAGGGGTCGCTGATCCGGCGCAGGTTCTCGGGCGGGGTCTCGTCCTCGGTCGCCTGGCTGCCGTCGGTCGCGCCGATCGCGTCGAGGCGGTTGAAGTCGGAGGCGACGCGGGCGTCCCGGGCCTGGCCCATCGGGTCGTGGGCCATGTCGGCTTGCGTGCGCGGCGGCACGCCGACATCGAGAGGGGAGTCCTGCCCCATGTCCTGACCGTTGCGGTCGGTATAGGGGTCGAAGTCGCGCAAGCTGGGCCGCGCCCGATCCGTCTTGTCCATGGAAGTCTCCTGTCGCGGCCGATCCGGCATGTGGAGGACAACACCGCCGGAGGTATGAGGTTTCCGCGGGTCGGGTCCCCCGGAAGTCCGGGGCGGCGGGCCGTGACAACCGTCGCGCTTGCTGGCAGGACGGCGCGAGTTCCACGGAGATCCTTCCGCCCGTGACCACATCCGCCAATTCCCGTACCGCCGACCACCCGATCGACGCGCTCTTCCTCGAGCGCTGGTCGCCCCGTGCCTTCGCCGGCGAGGCCGTGCCCCGGGCCGACCTGATGACGATGATCGAGGCGGCGCGCTGGGCCCCCTCGGGCTACAACTCGCAGCCCTGGCGCTTCGCCTACGCGCTTTGCGACACCCCGGCCTGGGAGACGCTGTTCGGGCTCCTGGTGCCGTTCAACCAGGGCTGGGTGAAGAATGCCGGCGCGCTGGTGTTCCTGGCCTCGAACGGGATGATGAATACCCCGGACGGGCTCAAGCCCTCCTACAGCGCCTCCTTCGATGCCGGGACGGCCTCGGCGCTGTTCCAGCTCCAGGCGGTGAAGATGGGCTGGCACGCCCACGGCATGACCGGCTTCGACCACGAGCGGGCGCCGGCCGCGCTGAACCTGCCGCCGCACCACCGGGTCGAGGCCGCCTTCGCGATCGGCCGCAAGGCGGATCCGGCGACCCTGCCGGAGGAGACCCGCGCCCGCGAGACCCCGAACGGCCGCCACCCCCTCGCCGACTTCGTCTTCGAGGGCGGGTTCCCGCCGCGCGAGGCGTGATCCCCACCTCGTACGAGGGTTTCGTCTCCGGGTTCCGCTGGCGGATCCCGGAGCACTACAACATCGCGGTCGACGTCTGCGACCGCTGGGCCGCCGCCGACCCGACGCGCCCGGCGATCCTCGACGTCGACCCGGCCGGCCGGGTCGAGACCTGGAGCTACGCCGCCCTCGCCGAGGCCTCGAACCGCCTCGCCAACGGCTTGCGGGCCCACGGCGTCCGGGCGGGCGACCGGGTGGCGGTGCTGCTGCCGCAATCCCCCGCCGTGGTGGTGGCGCACCTGGCGATCTACAAGCTCGGCGCCGTCGCGCTGCCGCTCGCCGTGGTGTTCGGGCCGGAAGGTCTGCTGCACCGCCTGTCGGATGCCGGCGCGACCGCGGTGGTGACCCATGCGGGGGGCGTCGCCAAGCTGGCGACCCTGCGCGACGCCCTGCCCGGCCTCGCCCTGGTGATCTCGACCGACGGGGCCGGCGACGGCGCGCTCGGCTACGCCGACCTGGTGGGGGCGGCCTCGGCCGATTTCGCGCCCGTCGACACCCGGGCCGACGACCCGGCCCTGATGATCTACACCTCCGGCACCACCGGCCCGCCGAAGGGCGCGCTGCACGGCCACCGGGTGCTGCTCGGCCACCTGCCGGGCTTCTCGATGATGCACGACTTCATGCCGAAGCCCGGCGACCGGATGTGGACGCCGGCCGACTGGGCCTGGGCCGGCGGGCTGCTCAACGCGCTCCTGCCGAGCCTGCATCACGGCGTCGCCGTGGTGGCGCGCAAGGCGGAAAAATTTGATCCCGAGGAGGCTTTCCGGCTGATGGCCGACCTCGCGGTCGCCAACGCCTTCGTGCCGCCCACCGCACTCCGGATGCTGCGCATCGTCGAGGAGCCGCGCCGGCGCTTCGACCTGCGCGCCCTTCGCACCCTGGCCTCGGCCGGCGAGATGCTGGGGCCGGAGACCTTCCACTGGGCGGAGCAGGCGCTCGGGCTCACCATCAACGAGGCCTACGGCCAGACCGAGTGCAACCTGGTGCTGGCTTCCTGCGCGGCCCTGGGCGTGGCGCGGGCGGGCTCCACCGGACGGCCGGTGCCGGGCCACCGGGTCGCGGTGATCCGCCCGGACGGAAGCCCGGCGGCCGTCGACGAGACCGGCCAGATCGCCGTCGCCCGCCCCGACCCGGTGATGTTCCTGCGCTACTGGAACGACCCGGAGGCGACGGAGCGCAAGTTCGTGAGCGATGGAGTCTCGGCCGACTGGATGACCACCGGCGACCAGGGCCGGATGGACGCGGACGGCTACGTCCATTTCGTCGGGCGCGACGACGACGTCATCACCTCGTCGGGCTACAGGATCGGCCCCGGCGAGGTCGAGGATTGCCTGCTGCGCCACCCGGCGGTGGCGCTCGCCGCGGCGGTCGGCAAGCCCGATCCGGTGCGCACCGAGATCGTCAAGGCCTTCGTGGTGCTGCGCCCCGGTCACGCCGCCTCGGACGCGCTGGCGGCCGAGATCCAGGCCTTCGTGCGCACCCGCCTGTCCGCGCACGAATACCCCCGCGAGATCGCCTTCCGCACGAGCCTGCCGCTGACCACCACCGGCAAGATCATCCGCCGGGTGCTGCGCGACGAGGCGTGACCCCGTAGCAGTGTCCCCGGGACGGTGCCGCAACGGATCGATCGTGCGCCAATCATTGGCAGACGATCCATAGATCCGGGCCGACCCGCCCCGGATCACTGCGGATAACCTTCGGTCAGCCACGAAATCCCGCCAACTCCGAGGACGACCTTAACCAAGGCCGGGCTAGGGATGGTCGTGTCCTCGCGACAACGACCTCTTGCCGTGGCTGGCCATGTTCCAGTTCGTCCGAAGAATCCCGACAAGGTTGCGACTGGGCCGATCGGATCTGCTGCTGCTCGCCGGCGGTCTGCTGCTCCCGAACATCCTGGCCCTGACCGCCAGCACCGTCGCCGGGGTGCCGGCACGGACCAGCGCCATCGCGCTCTACGCGGTGGTCGCCCTGCTGGGCGGGCGGATGCGCGGCTGGATCCTGGCTCTGCTCGGCCTCGCGACGGTCCTGTTCGACGTTATCGAGGTCGTCGGCCGGATGTTCTTCCTCGGCTTCGAGGCGACCTGGCGGGCGCTCGACCCGGGCGTCCTGGCCTCGCTCCTCGCGACCCCGGCCTACGCGGCCGGCGCGGTGTCCGCGGCCTCCATCACCCTCGCCTACCTGGCGTTCCTGGTGCGGGCGGGGCCGGCGATGCGCCGGGGCAGCCGCGCGGTCTTCGCCGCGGCGGCAGCCGCGCTGATGATCGGCGACGGGCTCGCCAACGGCACCACGGCCTACGATTTCGGCGCGCTGGCGAGCCTCGGCCATCCGTTCGAATCGGCGAGCCTCGCCTCCGGCTTCGACGCCCTGCCCGACCGGGCGCATCCACCCCGCCGCGTCGTGATGGTGGTGGTCGAGAGCCTGGGACTCCTGCGCGACCCGGCCCAGCGGGCGATCCTCGCCGCGCCGTTCGAGGCTCCGGACCTGCGCCGCCTCTACACCGTCGCCACCGGCACCACCGCCTTCTTCGGCGCGACGGCGTCGGGGGAGATGCGCGAGCTGTGCGGCACCTACCGCACCTACGACGAGGCCTTCCTGCGCGACGCCCCTTCCTGCCTGCCCGAGCGGTTCGCGGCCCGCGGCTACCGCACGGTCTCGCTGCACGGCTTCCATGCCGGCTTCTACCACCGGGCACGCTGGTACCCGCAGGCCGGCTTCCAGCGCAGCCTCTTCGCCGAGGCGCTGGAGCCCCGCTTTCCCCATCCCTGCGGCGGCCCCTTCCCGGGTGCCTGCGACACCGACGTGGCGCAGGCGATGGCGGTCGAGATGGCGGCCCCGGGGCCGGCCTTCGTCTACTGGCTCACCCTGTCCTCGCACGTCCCGGTGGCGCCCGGCACGGGCACGCCGCGCCAGCATTGCGGCGAGCCTGAGAGCCGATTCGCCGACCGGGAGGTCTGCGCCATGGTCGAGGTGTGGCAGGACGTGTTCGAGGCGGTCGCCCGCCTGGCGGTGGCCCATCCCGGGACCGAGATCCTGCTCGTCGGCGACCACGCCCCGCCGCTGTGGCGCAGGAGCGCCCGCGACGCCTTCGCGCCCGGCCGGGTGCCGTGGATCCGCCTGTCGCCGATCCCGGTCGCCGCCACGGGCATGGCCGCGGCCAAACCCTGAACGCGAGAAGGGCGGCGGAGCCGTGAGGCTCCGCCGCCCTTCGAGGAACGGTCGCTCGTCGCCGAAAGGCGCGAGGATCAGAAGCTCAGCGCCACCTTGGCCTCGCGCAGCTGCGCGATCTGGCCTTCGATCTCGATCTTGCGGTCGTAATCGTCGGTGGCGTCGTAGAGGAGCTCGGCCGCCGCGATGTCGGCATCGATGATCGCCGGCGTCAGCTCCTCGAGCGGGGTGGCGCGCTCCGCGATCACGGTGAGCGAGGTCGCGTTGATCTCGGCGAAACCCCCGCGCACCAGCACCCGCTTGCCCTTCTGCGGGCTCTCGGTGATCACCAGCATGCCGGTCTTGAGGGTGGTGAGCACGGGCGCATGCCCGGGCAGCACCGTCATCTCGCCCTCGGAACCCGGAAGCTGCACGGCATCGACCGCGCCGGAATACAGGATCCGCTCGGGGCCGACGAGGTCGAACTGGAAGGTGGCCATGGGGTCAGGTCGTTTCCGGTTTCGTCAGACGCGCGCGAAAGGGCCCGGCGTTCAAGCCGGGCCCGTCTTATCGCTGCCGATCAGGCCGCGGCGGCGAGGCGCTGGGCCTTCTCCTTGGCCTCCTCGATCGAGCCGACCATGTAGAAGGCGGCCTCGGGGAGGTTGTCGTACTCGCCGTCCACCAGGCCCTTGAAGCCCTTGATGGTGTCCTCGAGCGCCACGAGCTTGCCCGGCGAGCCGGTGAAGATCTCGGCGACGTGGAACGGCTGGCTCAGGAAGCGCTCGATCTTGCGGGCGCGGGCCACCGTGAGCTTGTCCTCCTCGGACAGCTCGTCCATGCCCAGGATCGCGATGATGTCCTGGAGCGCCTTGTAGCGCTGCAGCACCTGCTGGACGCGGCGGGCGACGGTGTAGTGCTCCTCGCCGAGGATCGCCGGCGACAGCATGCGCGAGGTCGAGTCGAGCGGGTCCACCGCCGGGTAGATGCCCTTCTCGGCGATCGAGCGCGACAGCACGGTCGTGGCGTCGAGGTGGGCGAACGAGGCGGCGGGCGCCGGGTCGGTCAGGTCGTCGGCCGGCACGTAGATCGCCTGCACCGAGGTGATCGAGCCCTTGGTGGTGGTGGTGATGCGCTCCTGCAGGGCGCCCATGTCGGTGGCGAGCGTCGGCTGGTAGCCCACCGCCGACGGGATGCGGCCGAGCAGCGCCGACACCTCGGAGCCCGCCTGCGTGAAGCGGAAGATGTTGTCGACGAAGAACAGCACGTCCTGGCCCTCGTCGCGGAAGTGCTCGGCGACGGTGAGGCCGGTCAGCGCGACGCGGGCACGGGCGCCCGGGGGCTCGTTCATCTGGCCGTAGACCAGGGCGCACTTGGAGCCTTCCGCGGAGCCGTGCTCCTTGGGGTCCATGTTCACCTTGGACTCGATCATCTCGTGGTAGAGATCGTTGCCCTCGCGGGTCCGCTCACCGACGCCCGCGAACACCGAGTAGCCCGAGTGGGCCTTCGCGATGTTGTTGATGAGCTCCATGATGAGCACGGTCTTGCCGACGCCGGCGCCGCCGAACAGGCCGATCTTGCCGCCCTTGGCGTAGGGGGCGAGCAGGTCCACCACCTTGATGCCGGTGACGAGGATCTGGGCCTCGGTCGACTGCTCGGCGTAGGACGGGGCCGGCTGGTGGATGGCGCGGAGCGACTCGGTCTTGATCTCGCCGGCCTCGTCGATCGGCTCGCCGATGACGTTCATGATGCGGCCGAGCGTGTTGGCGCCGACGGGCACGCGGATCGGCGAGCCGGTGTCGGTGACCTCCTGGCCGCGGACCAGGCCCTCGGAGGTGTCCATGGCGATGCAGCGGACGGTGTTCTCGCCGAGCTGCATGGCGACCTCGAGGACGAGGCGGTTGCCGTTGTTCTTGGTCTCGAGGGCGTTCAGGATCTCGGGCAGGTGACCCTGAAACTGCACGTCGACGACGGCGCCGATGACCTGGGTGATGTGGCCGGTGTTGGTCGAGCCGGCGACGGGGGTGGCAGTGTTCGCCATGATGCTAATCCCTGATTGCGTGCGGTCAGAGCGCCTCGGCGCCCGAGATGATCTCGATCAGCTCCTTGGTGATCATCGCCTGGCGCGTCCGGTTGTAGATCAAGGTCTGCTTCTTGATCATCTCGCCGGCGTTGCGCGTGGCGCTGTCCATGGCGCCCATGCGCGCGCCCTGCTCGGAGGCGGCGTTTTCCAGGAGCGCCCGAAGGATCTGAACGGTGAGGTTCTTCGGGAGAAGGGCGGCGAGGATCTCGCCCTCGCCGGGCTCGTACTCGTAGACCGCGTCGGAGGAGACCGCGGGAGCGGCGTCCGTCGGGGCGATGTCGGCCGGGATGATCTGCTGCGCCGTCGGGATCTGGGCGATCACTGAGCGGAAGCGCGAGTAGAACAGGGTCGCGACGTCGAACTCGCCCGCGTCGTAGCGGCCGAGCAGGTTGCGGGCGATGCCTTCCGCGTTCTCGAAGCCGAGCTGGCGCACGCCGCGCAGCTCGATCAGCTCGACGATCTGGTCGCGGAACTCGCGACGCAGGACATCGTAGCCCTTCTTGCCGACGCAGATGATCTTGACCGTCTTGCCCTGCGCCATCAGGCGCCGGGCATGGTCACGGGCGAGCCGCGAGATTGAGGAGTTGAACGCGCCGCACAGGCCCCGCTCCGCCGTGCAGACGACGAGCAGGTGGGTGCGGTCTTGGCCGGTGCCGGAGAGCAGCCGGGGCGTCTCCGCCCCGGGCGTCAGGTTGGAGGCGAGGTTGCCGAGCACCTGCGCCATGCGCTCGGCGTAGGGCCGCGCGCTCTCCGCCGCCATCTGCGCGCGGCGCAGCTTGGCGGCGGCGACCATCTGCATCGCCTTGGTGATCTTCTGGGTCGCCTTCACCGAGGTGATGCGATTGCGCAGGTCCTTCAGACTCGCCATCGGAGGGTCCTTTGGTGTCGAGCCGGAGGCTTACTGGAAGGACTTGGCGAAGGACTCGACCACGCCCTTGAGCTTGGCGCCGCTGTCGGCCGACAGCTCCTTGGAGGAGCGGATCGTGTCGAGCAGGTCGGCGTGGCGGGTGCGCAGGGTCGAGAGCAGGCCGTCCTCGAAGGCACGGACCCGGTTGACCGGGATCGTGTCGAGGTAGCCGTTGACGCCGGCGTAGATCACCGCGACCTGCTCTTCCATCTTCAGCGGCGAGAATTGCGGCTGCTTCAGGAGCTCGGTCAGGCGGGCGCCGCGATTGAGCAGCTTCTGGGTCGAGGCGTCGAGGTCCGAGCCGAACTGGGCGAAGGCCGCCATCTCGCGGTACTGCGCCAGCTCGCCCTTGATCTTGCCGGCGACCGACTTCATCGCCTTGGTCTGGGCGGCGGAGCCGACGCGCGACACCGAGAGGCCGACGTTCACCGCCGGGCGCACGCCCTGGTAGAACAGGTCGGTCTCGAGGAAGATCTGGCCGTCGGTGATCGAGATCACGTTGGTCGGGATGTAGGCCGAGACGTCGTTGGCCTGGGTCTCGATGACCGGCAGCGCGGTCAGCGAGCCGTTGCCGGCGGCGTCGCCCATCTTGGCGGCGCGCTCGAGCAGGCGGGAGTGCAGGTAGAACACGTCGCCCGGATAGGCCTCGCGGCCCGGCGGGCGGCGCAGCAGCAGCGACATCTGGCGGTAGGCCACGGCCTGCTTCGACAGGTCGTCGTACACGATCACGGCGTGCATGCCGTTGTCGCGGAAGTACTCGCCCATGGCGCAGCCGGCGAAGGGCGCCAGGAACTGCATCGGGGCGGCGTCCGAGGCGGTGGCGGCGATGACGATGGAGTACTCCATCGCGCCGTTATCCTCGAGCACCTTCACGAACTGCGCGACGGTGGAGCGCTTCTGGCCGACCGCGACGTAGACGCAGTACAGCTTGGCCTTCTCGTCGGTGCCGGCATGGGCCGGCTTCTGGTTCAGGATGGTATCGAGGGCGACCGCGGTCTTGCCGGTCTGGCGGTCGCCGATGATCAGCTCGCGCTGGCCGCGGCCGATCGGGATCAGGGCGTCGATCGCCTTGAGGCCGGTCGCCATCGGCTCGTGCACCGACTTGCGCGGGATGATGCCCGGGGCCTTCACGTCGACCCGGCTGCGCTTCTCGGCGACGATCGGGCCCTTGCCGTCGATCGGGTTGCCGAGCGCGTCGACGACGCGGCCGAGCAGGCCCTTGCCGACCGGCACGTCCACGATGGCGCCGGTGCGCTTGACGGTCTGACCTTCCTTGATCTCGCGGTCGGAGCCGAAGATCACGACGCCGACGTTGTCCTGCTCGAGGTTCAGGGCCATGCCGCGCACGCCCGACTCGAACTCGACCATCTCGCCGGCCTGGACGTTGTCGAGGCCGTAGACGCGGGCGATGCCGTCGCCGACCGACAGGACCTGACCGACCTCGGTGACCTCGGCCTCCTGGCCGAAGTTCTTGATCTGCTCCTTCAGGATGGCGGAGATCTCGGCGGCACGGATGTCCATCTGGACCTTCCCTCGTTCGTTCGTGTCGGGCGTTGTTCTGGAGGCGGCGGGTGCGGCGGGGCCCTTAGCGGGCGCCCTGCATCGCCAGGCGGATGCTATTGAGCTTGGTGCGCAGGGAGGCGTCGACCATGCGCGAGCCGAGCTTGACGACGATGCCGCCGATCAGGCTCGGGTCGATGCGGAGGTCGAGGTCGATCTCGGCCTTCGCGACGTCCTTGAGCGACGCCTTGATGTCCTGGAGCACCGCGTCGGAGGGCTTCTCGGCGAGCCGCACCTCGGCGCGGACGATGCCCTTCGATTCGCGTACCAGCTCGCGGTAGGCGCGGATCATGTTGGGGAGGGCGAACAGCCGGCGGTTGGCGGCCGAGAGGCGGATGAAGTTGGCGGCCAACCCCTGGATGCCGGACTTGGCCAGCACCGCGTCGATCGCCTTGACCTGGTCCTCGGCCGAGAAGGCCGGGCTGCGCACCAGGCGCCGCAGGTCGTCGCTCTCGGTCAGCAGGGCGTCGAACCGGTCCAGCCCCTCCGCCACCGCGTCGACGGCCCGCTCGTCGCGGGCGAGCTCGAACAACGCCGAGGCGTACCGCCCGGCGACGCCCGCCAGGGGAGAACCCGATTCCGATGCGTTCTGAGCCACCAGCGCTCTCTCTTCATGTCCTGGCCCGACGGGTCCGGCCGCATCGCGCCGGCCTGAAAAGGAGCGGCGGCGGCGCGCGGCCCGTCGATGATGGGAAAGGCTCCGGCGCGAGAAGACTGCCCCCTCCCCCGGCGCGGCGCCGGCCTAGCATGGGTTTTCGGGGGGCGCAAGGCGAGCGCGGGCGTGCGCCAATCGCGAGGCGGGCCCTGGATTTAATCCGGTCCGGGGGCCTTCCGCGCGTCATCGCGGGCCTCACCCGGGGCGCGCCTTCGACGTTGGTCGGATGGCACGCGCGAAAACCCGCCGGCGCCGCGCCGTGCAAGGCCGCGCCGGCACCGGGGCGGACGGGCGAGGTTTCGTGATGGTTTCCGAAAAATTTCGGGCCGCGCCGGTCCGGGAGGCCGGGGCGGTCCGGGAAGTCAGCTCGCGCAGGCGATCTCGTCGCACTCGGCCACCGCGGCCAGCACCCGGGCGAGGCTCTTCGGTCCCGGATAGCCGAGCAGGGCCGCGGTGCCGACGACGTAGGACGGGGTGGCGTGCAGGCCGAGATTCGCGGCGAGCCGCATCTGGCTCTTCAGGGCCTCGCGCACCTCGTCGGAATCCGCCGCCTGCTCGATCGCCGCCCGGTCGTGGCCGAGGCGGGCCGCCGCCTCGAGCGCCCGCGTTCCGTCGATCCGCCCGGCGGTGCCGGGCCCGAGGAGCGCGGCGTAGAGCCCCGCGGTCGCCGCCGAGCCGCCGGCCCGCTGCACGGCCAGCGCCACCTTGGCGGCCTGGGCCGACTGCACCGACAGGATCGGGTTGTTGATCAGCCCGATGCGCAGGTCCGGATTGGCCCTGACGAGGTCGTCGAGGTCGCGCGCCGCCGCCCGGCACCAGGGGCAGTTGTAGTCGAAGAACTCGAAGAGGGTGACCGAGGCCTCGCGCGGCCCGATCCAGGTCACGCCGCGCAGCCGCCCGATCTCGGAGACGAGCTCGCCCGGCAGGCGGGTGTTGGGCAGCGGCTGGCCGTTGTCGCCGGTGATCGCGCGCCACTGGCCCTCGGCCTGCGCCCGCGCCTCCGGGGCGAGGGCGGGGAGCGCCGCCAGGGAGGCGGCGATCAGGGTACGGCGGGAAAGCGGCATGGGAGTCCTCGGGGGATCCTGGGCGGGCCTCGGGAGCCCGGGTCCGGGACGCGACGGGCTGTCGTTACCCCCGAAGGTCTAGCTCGGCCATTTTGGCCGGATGATGGCCTCACGCCCGCGCCGCCAGCGCCACCACCACGGCCGCCTCCAGCGCCTGCGGCGTCACCCGGGGGGCGAAGCGGGCGATCACCCGACCGTCGCGCCCGACCAGGAACTTGGTGAAGTTCCACTTGATCGCCCGGGTGCCGAGGAGCCCGGGCTTCGCCTGCTTGAGATGGGCGAAGAGCGGCTCGGCCCCGGGCCCGTTCACCGCGACCTTGGCGAGGAGCGGGAAGGTCACGTCGTAGGTCGTCGTGCAGAACCGGGCGATCTCCGCCGCATCGCCCGGCTCCTGGGCGCCGAACTGGTTGCAGGGAAAGCCCAGCACCACGAGGCCGGCATCGCGGTGGCGCCGCCACAGCGCCTCCAGCCCGGCATAATGCGGGGTGAAGCCGCAGGCCGAGGCGGTGTTGACGACGAGCAGCACCTTCCCGCGGTACTGCGCCAGCGGGTGGGGCGTGCCGTCCGGGGCGGCGGGGGCGAAGTCGTGGACGGTGGTCATCGCCGCCTTATGCCCCAGTCCGCCGCCCTTCGTCTCGCGCGGAGGCGGACACGGGAACGGCAGCCCGCGTTCCGGCCCAAGGTTGGCCGATCCGCGGCATCGCGGATCGCTGCCAGTCCGGCGGACCGGCTGCGACGCGCCTCCCTCGGCGGGCATGGCCGTGCGAGGGAGGCTGCGGGGCCGAGGGGCGTCTACGCCCCCACCCTCCCCCCGCCCCGCTTCGTGATCGCCACCACCGCCGGGCGCGGCGGCAGGGCGGGGTCGAAGTCCGGCCAGCGGGTCGCCGGGTTCTCGAAGGTGGCGGGCACGGCGTTCGGATCCTCCTCGTCGGCCTCGCCGGGATGCTGCACGGCGACGAAGAAGGTGGTGTCGTCGGGGGTGAAGTAGGGCCCGCACATCTCGGCCCCCATCGGCACCTGGAAGAAGTGCTTGGCGGTGCCGCGGCGGGCGCCTTCCGTCTCCATCGCCCAGATGCCGTCGGCCCGGCCGGTCTTCGACGGCGAGTTGCCGTCCGTGGCGACCCAGAGGCGGCCCGCTCCGTCGACCGCGCAATTGTCCGGCATGCCGAACCAGCCGTCCTTCGTCGTCGCCGACGAGAAGGTGGCGCCGACCGCCGCGACCGAGGGGTCGCCGCAGCGCACCAGCACCTCCCAGGCGAAGGCGTCGGCCGCGAAGTCGCCGCCCTCGGGCGAGAGCTCGACGATGTGGCCGAAGCGGTTGTCGGGCCGCGGGTTCGCCGCATCGACCTGGTCGGCCTTGCGACGCGTGTTGTTGGTCAGCATCACGTAGACCTTGCCGGTCTTGGCGTTGGCCTCGACGTCCTCCGGCCGGTCCATCTTGGTGGCTCCGAGGAGGTCGGCGGCCCGGCGGGTCTCGACCAGCACGTCGGCCTGGTCGCGAAACCCGTTCTCCGGCGTCAGCGGCCCCTGCCCGAACACGATCGGCAGCCAGGTCCCGCGGCCATCCGCGTCGAAGCGGGCGACCGACAGCGTGCCGTGGTCGAGGAGGTCGCGGTTGGCCGCCCGGTCGGCGGTGTTCACCGGGTCCCCGGTGACGAAGCGGTAGACGTAGTCGAAGCGCTCGTCGTCACCCTGGAACACGACGTAGCGGCCGTCGCGCGCCATCGCGCCCGCCGCGCCCTCGTGCTTGAAGCGGCCCATGGCGGTGCGCTTCACCGGCACGCTCGTCGGATCGAACGGGTCGATCTCGACCACCCAGCCGAAGCGGTTCGGCTCGTTGGGCTCTTTCCCCAAGTCGAAGCGCTCGTGGAAGCGGGCCCAGCCGTAGAGGTTGCCCGGCATGCCGAGGCGCTTGTGGTTGCGGGCCTCCGGCGAACCCTCGGCCAGGCGGCCCTGGAAGTAGTAGTTGACGTTCTCCTCGCAGGTCAGCCAGGTGCCCCACGGGGTCACGCCGCCGGCGCAGTTGTTGAGCATGCCCAGCACCTGGGTGCCGTCCGGGTCGGCGCCCGTGCGCAGGCGGGCCGAGCCGGCGGCGGGGCCGGCGATCCGCATCGGGGTCGTCGCGGTGATGCGGCGGGCGTAACGGGAATCCGGCACCACGCGCCAGCGCCCGTCCTCGCGCTTGACCTCGATCACCGAGCCGCCATGGGCCGCCATCTCGATGTCGACGAGATCGCGGTTCATGCCCGCGAAGGCCGCCTTGCCGTCCTGCCGGCCGAGGCCGGGGAACATCAGCTCCTCGTTGGTGTATTCGTGGTTGACGACGAGGAGGCCGTGGCCGGCCGGGTCGCTCGCGCCGGGCAGCGGGAAGAAGCCCAGGAAGTCGTTGTTGTAGCCGAATTGCTGCGCCTGCGCGGCGGCGCTCTGCTTGTGCGGGTCGAAGGCCGGCGCGCCCGGCAGGACCGGGTCGCCCCAGCGGATCAGCACCTCGGCGTCGTGGCCCTCCGCCACATGGTGGCGCTCGTCGGCGCCGGCCGGCAGCTCGCGGAACGGGAATGTCTCCGGTGTCGCCGCCGCGACGGCCCGGGGCGCGAGCGTCGCCGAGATCGCCGAGACGGCCAGACTCGCGGCCAGGCCCCCGCGCAGGATCTCGCGCCGGTCGAAGCGCCGGGCCACGACCTCGCCGAGGGTCGGGTTCGGGCTCGGGTTGGAGCCGGCATCCTCGGCCGCCTCGGCCTGCTGCGAACGGTTCAGCGACGGCTGCGTCATCGGGTCCCCTCGGCGCTCCCTGTCATGCGACCCGGGAGCTTAGCCGGCGGACCATGGCGGCGGGATGACGGCGCTCGTCGATGCGTCCGCGGCCGGGCGGGCGGGCCTCAGGGCAGCAGGTGCGCGTCCAGCCAGGGCCGCGGGGTCGGGTCGGGCAGGCGGTGGGCGATCCAGTCGATCACCGCGTCCGGGGTATCGAAGAGCGGCGCGCGGGCGAGGCCCCGGCAGGGCCCGTAGGTCTCGGCCACGCGCCACTTGTGGCGGTGCTCCGGCGCGGCGGTGACGGGCTGGAGGCGCACCAGCAGCGAGACCGGCTGATCGCCGAGAGAGATCAGGCAGGTGTCCTGGTCCGCCCCGTCGCGGTTCATGCGGGCATGGCGCTGGGTCAGCGTGCCGGACGGTCTTGCCTGGGTGCGTCTGCCGAACATCCCGCTCCTCTCGTCTCCGCCCCATGAACTAACACGACGTGTTAAGAAGTCCCGAAACAGATGGCGAAAATCCAATCCATCATCGATAAATTGATGAAAACGACCTGTAGCACCACGCCGAAATGATTCGATACTCGATCATTGCAACCGCAAATTGGTTAAATAACAGCAAATATTTCTCGCTTGATTGAGCGTGGCATGTTTCGGTGGGGCGCTCAAGTGGATCGCCCGCGCGATGGACTGTCCGCCGGGAAACGCCTGCTGCCGCGCCCCGGCCTCGATTGCCGGCCCCGGGCCCGGCGCGGGGAGGCGCGCTCCTCGAAACCTGCTAGACCCCCGTCCGGGCACCGGAAGACCGGGCCGTCGGGAGGAGCGCGGACGCGATGGACGACGAGACGTTTCGGGCCTGGGCGCACCGGGCCGCCGACTGGTCGGTGGATTACCTCGAAGGCGTCGGCGAGCGGCCGGTGCGGGCGCAGGTGGCCCCCGGCGAGATCTTCCGCCAGTTGCCCGAGACCCCGCCCGCCGCGGGCGAGCCGATGGAGCGGATCTTTTCCGATCTCGACCGGGTGGTGATGCCGGGCATGACCCATTGGCAGCACCCGCGCTTCTTCGCCTACTTCCCGGCCAATGCCAGCCCGCCCTCCCTGGTGGCGGAGTTCGTCACCGCAGCGCTCGCCGCGCAATGCATGCTCTGGCAGACCTCGCCGGCCGCGACCGAGCTCGAGACCCGGGTGATGGACTGGCTGCGCCAGATGATCGGCCTGCCGGAAGCCTTTTCCGGCGTGATCCAGGATTCGGCCTCGGGCGCGACGCTCGCCGCCCTCCTCACCGCGCGCGAGCGGGCGCTCGGCTTCACCGGCAACGCGACCGGCCTCGCGGGCGGACCGGCCCTGCGGGTCTACGCCTCGCAGCAGGTCCATTCCTCCGTCGACAAGGCGGTGCGCATCGCCGGCATCGGCGACGCCAACCTGGTGCGGATCCCCGTGACCGGCCCGCTCCACGGCATGGACCCGGACGCCCTCGACGCGGCGATCCGGGCCGACCGGGAGGCCGGGCGGGTGCCAGCCGCCATCGTCGCGTGCCTGGGCGGCACCGGCATCGGCGCCTGCGACCCGATCGAGGCGGTCGCCGCGGTGGCACAGCGGCACGGGGTGTTCCTTCACGTCGATGCCGCCTGGGCCGGCAGCGCGATGATCTGCCCCGAATTCCGCGACCTGATGCGCGGCGCCGAGCTCGCCGACAGCCTGGTGTTCAACCCGCACAAGTGGCTGTTCACCCATTTCGACTGCTCGGCCCATTTCGTCCGCGACCCGAAGGCGCTGACCGATACGCTGGGCCTGCGCCCCGCCTACCTGCGCACGCTCGGGCGCGACGGCGTCGTCGACTACAACGAGTGGTCGATCCCGCTGGGGCGCCGCTTCCGGGCCCTGAAGCTGTGGTTCGTGATCCGCTCCTACGGCGTCGAGACGCTGCGGGAGATGATCCGCGCCCACGTCGCCTGGGCGCGGGAGCTCGCCGGGATCATCGACGCCGACCCGGATTTCGAGCTGACCTCGGCGCCGGTCCTGTCCCTGTTCAGCTTCCGCTACGCCCCTGCCGGTGCCGGCACCGGTGCCGGTGCTGGCACCGGTGCTGGTGCGGACGACCTCGACGCGCTGAACGCCCGGCTTCTGGAGCGGATCAACGACGACGGCCGCACCTACCTGACCCAGACCCGCCACGAGGACCGCTTCGTCCTCCGCTTCCAGGTCGGCCAGACCAATACGACGCGGGCGGACGTGATGACGGCGTGGGACGCGATCCGGGAGATCGCCGCGGGGTTGCGGGTGGGGTGAACTGAAGGCCGGAGCATCACGATGCGGATAGCTCCCTGCTCGTTCCGGAGTGTCCGCAGACCTCTATCCTGATCTGCGCGAAGGCCTCCTCCAGGAACGGGGCGGCGCTCCGGTCGCCGCCGGCCTGGATCCAGGCCTCGATCGCCAGCCGCATCGCGCCGAGGGAGACCATCGCGACGAGGCGCAAGGCCTGGCTGCGGGCGGGGTCCGGCCAGCGCTCGACGAGGGCCTCGTGCAAGGCCCGCTCGTGCAGGCCGTAGGTCGCCTGCTTGCGTGCCTGCAGGGTCTCGTTCGCGCGCAGCACCCGGTCGATGCTGATGAATTCCTGGGTGCGGATGCCCGCCACCAGGTGCAGCATGGCGCCCCGGACGACGTCGACCGGCGCCGCGTCGGGCTGGGCCAGCACCGCCTCGCGCAGCTGCGCGCCGAAACCCCGCATCTGCCAGTCCAGCAGGATCTCTTCCTTCGACCGGAAGTAGGAGAAGAACGTCCGACGCGAGATGCCGGCGGCCTCCGCGATGGCGTCGAGCGTCGTCGCCTCGTAGCCGCGCTCGCCGAACAGCCGCAGGCCGGTCTCGGCGATCCGCCGCAGCGTCTCCTGGCGCTTGCGCGCGCGCAGGCTCACGGGCTGTCCAGACTCGCTCTCCATGCGGCCTTCTCGCACGACGCTCCCCCCTTGAGAAGTTGCACCCGGTGCAGTAATAAATTTGCACTGAGTGCGATCATGCACTCGGTGAAAGGGAGTCGCGACCATGTCGGGCTGGACGCTGGCCGATCTGCCGTCCCAGGCGGGACGCACCGCGATCGTCACCGGAACCGGGGGCCTCGGCCTCGAGGACGCCCTGGCGCTCGCCGGCGCCGGGGCGGAGGTGATCGTCGCCGGGCGCAACCCGGACAAGGGCGCGGCGGCGCTCGCCCGCATCCGGCAGGCGGTGCCGGAGGCGCGGGTCGCGTTCGAGCCCCTCGACCTCGCGAGCCTCGCCTCGGTCGCCACCTTCGCCGAGCGGATGGCGGGAAGCCGCGACCGGATCGACCTCCTGATCAACAACGCCGCCGTGATGGCCCCGCCGACGCGGCAGGTCTCCGCCGACGGCCACGAGCTGCAATTCGCCACCAACCATCTCGGCCACTTCGCCCTCGCCGCGCGCCTGCTGCCGCTGCTGCGCCGGGCCGGCGCCCCGCGGGTCGTATCGCTGTCGAGCGTCGCGGCCCGCAGCGGGCGCATCGCCTTCGACGACCTCCAGTCGGAGCGCGCCTACCGGCCGATGGCGGTCTACAGCCAGTCGAAGCTCACCTGCCTGATGTTCGCCCTCGAACTCCAGCGCCGCAGCGATGCCGGAGGATGGGGCCTTGCCAGCCTCGCCGCCCATCCGGGCATCGCCCGCACCGATCTGCTGCCGAACGGCGCCGGCGCCCGCAGCGTCGGCGGGCTGGCGCGGAGCCTCCTGTGGTTCCTGTTCCAGCCCGTCGCGCAGGGCGCGCTGCCGACCCTCTACGCCGCGGCCGCGCCGGCGGCGAAAGCGGGCGGCTATTACGGCCCGATCCGCCTCGGCGAGACCCGCGGCGCGCCCGGCCCCGCGCGGATCCCCTCCCAGGCGCTGGACGAGGCGGCGGCCGCGCGGCTGTGGGAGATATCCGAGCGCCTCGCCGGCGTGAGCTTCCCGGAGGTCCGATGACGCCGATCCTCGCCCGGATGGTCAGCGCAGGGCTGGTCGCCTCCGCATCTCTCGTGAACCTCCCGCCCTGTGCCGCGAAGGCGGCCGATCGCGCAGAGCGCTCCGTCGCCGTGGGCGAGGCAGGGCCCGTCCACCTCGCAGGCGACGCGGTGCAGCCTTTACGCAGTGCGATGCAGGACGGCAGACGGTCGCGCGGCGAGCGCGAAGACACGCCTCGTTCACCCCCGCCCCGCCCGCTCCGGCGGGCAGCGTAAAACCGCCTCCACCTCCTCGCGGGTCTTGCCGCGCACCGCGTAGCCCATCGCCTCGAAGCGCTCGATCAGCGCCGGGCTGTCCTCGGTGGCGCAGGCGGCCCAGGCGGCCAACCGCTCGTTCATCGTGTGGAGTTCGGCGGACGGGTTGCGGTGCGGGGTGGACGGTTCGTTCATGGGGGTGGCCATCCTTGACGACTGGGTCGTGCCGGCGGGAAGACGCAGGGTCAACGCGCCGGCAGCCGTCATGGTTGTGTCTTAAAAGCGCCGCCCTCACTCCATGGTGGGCGCCAGCTTCTTCACCCCCGGCACGTCCTCGCCGAGCCAGGCGGCGTTCTTGGCGGTGCCGTCGAAGGTGGCGCTCGTCTTGAACAGCTCGTACTTGCCCTCCAGCGCGTAGGGGCGGCTGCGGGTGAGCAGTTCCGCCACCGTCGCCTTGTCCATCGGCTTGAAGGTCTTCACCGCCTCGAAGGCCTGGTCGAGGTCGCGCTGGTTCTGGATGCCGGTGATGACCACCGAGGTCTGCAGGTTGAGCGAGAAGTGCAAGTACTCGATCGGCTTGATCGGCGCGTCGCTCTTCAGGATCACCCCGTCGCCGAAGGTCTTCATGGCGAGCGCCGCGATGCCGTTCTGGACGAGGTAGGGCAGCACGAGGTGGCCGAAGCTGCGGAAATGCGCGTCCATCACGTTGAGCGGCATCTGCACGGAGTCGAAGTGGAAGCCGCGCTCGGCCGCCACCTCGAGCATCTGCAGGTGGATGCGCGGGTCCTTGTGGCCGGTGAAGCCGATATAGCGCAGCTTGCCGGCCTTTTTGGCTTCCTGGAACGCCTCCATGGCGCCGCCCTCGGCGAAGACCCGGTCGGGATCGTCGTAGCGCAGGATCTCGTGGTGCTGCACGAGGTCGATCCGGTCGGTGCGCAGGCGGCGCAGCGACTGGTCGATCTGCTTCATCGCCTCCTGCTTGGTCCGCCCGTCCATCTTGGACATCAGGAAGACCTTGTTGCGATAGCCGTCCTGCTCGAGGGCGATGCCCATCCGCTCCTCGGAGCGGCCCTCGTTGTAGTCCCAGCAATTGTCCATGAAGGTGATGCCGCGGTCGACGCCCTCGTGGATCAGCCGCGTCGCCTCGGCATCGGTCACCGCGGACTTGCCGAGGTGGAAGCCGCCCATGCCGATCGCCGAGATCTTCTCGCCGGTGGGGCCGAAGGGCCGGTAGAGCATCTCGCCCCGGCGCTCGCCGGGATCGGTGACGAGCGGCAGGTCGGCGGGGTCGTTGGGCCGCGTGGTGGGCAACGGGGCGGGCGGGGCGTTCACGGCCGCCCCCGCGGAGCCGGAGACCGCGAGACCGGCCCCGAGGGCCGCACCCTGCAGGAAGCTGCGACGTTCCATGGCGTTTCTCCTTGAGCGGGATTCATCGGGACGACTCCGTCAGGCGGTTCGCCGCGTGGAGCAGGCGGAGCGCCGCGCAGGCCGCGCCGTAGCCGTTGTCGATGTTGACGACCGCGATCCCGGGCGCGCAGCTCGCCAGCACCGCGTCGAGGGCGGCGCGCCCGCCCTCCGCGACGCCGTAGCCGACCGAGGTCGGCACCGCGATCACCGCGCCGGCGACGAGGCCGCCGAGCACGCTGGGGAGCGCCGCATCCATGCCGGCGGCGCAGATGACGATCGGATGGGCCCGGATCTCCTCGACCCGCCGGGTCAGCCGCCACAGGCCGGCGACCCCGACATCGGCGATCAGCGTGGTGGCGTGGCCCTGGTAGGCCAGCGTCCGCTCGGCCTCGCGGGCCACCGGCACGTCCGAGGTGCCGGCCGCCACGATGGCGATGCGGGCGGGCCCCTCGACCGGACGCGCCGCGCCGAAGAACGCCGTGCGCGAGACCGCGCAGTAATCGAGCCGGTCCCTGTACCGGAGGGCCGCGTGGCGCTCCGGGTCGAGGCGGGTGACGAGGAAACGCGCGCCCCGCTCGTCGGCCGCCGCCAGGATGGCGTCGATCTGGGCCGGCGACTTGCCGGCGGCGAACACCGCCTCCTCGAGGCCGATGCGCTCGGGTCGGGCGAAGTCGAGGGTGAATTCGTCGGAAAGGCTCATCGGGCCGGTCCCCCCGTCAGGAAGGCGCTGCCGGTGCGGTAGGGCGCGAAGGAGACCGGCGCTGCAGCGAGCCGGGCCGGCGCGCGCGCCGCGATGCGGCGGCCGAGATCGGCCCGCCTCGCATCGGGCAGGCCGGCGAGGCTGTGGGGATCGAGCTCGACCACGATACCGGCGGCCCGCACCCGGCAGCGCACCGCGCTCCTGGGACCGCTCTCGGCGCCCGTCGCCGTCAAATCCTCGCCGACCAGCCGCTCGACGGCGTGGATGAAGGCCAGGGTCTCGGGCTCGATCCGGATGCCGGTCTCGACCCGGCTCGACAGGCAGGGCGCCGAGGGCAGCTCCGCCACCGCGCCGAGGCCCAGGTCGCGGGCGAGCGCCCGCACCATCGCCTTGCTGAACCCCGCCTCGACGAAGGGGTGGCGCACCCCGTGCTCGCGGGCGGCGTCGAGGCCCGGGCGGTACTCGCCGAGGTCGTCGAGATTGGCACCGGACACGATCTGGCGCCCGGTTACCCGCCGGATCGCCCCGTAGAGGTTGGTCTTGCAGAAGAAGCAGCGGTTGACCGGATTCTCGCGATAGGCCGGATCGGCGAACTCGCCGGCCTCGATCACCCGGAGCCGCCATCCCTCGCGGGCGGCCTCCGCCCGCACCCGCGCGGTCGCCTCGCCGGGCACGGCCGGGGAGACGGCATGCACCATCAGGGGCGGCTCAGGGCTGGTGCGATGCGCGATCGTCGCCAGCGTCAGGCTGTCGACCCCGCCGCTCACCGCGACGGCGATCGGCCCGAGCCCGTCGAGGACGGAGGCGAGGGTGGCGCTCATCGCCCGTCCTCCGGCAGTGCGAGGGCCAGGCGCTCGGCCTCGCGGCGCAGGGCCTGGCGGGCGGCGTGGCCCTCGGTCGCCAGGGCGTCGTCGGATTCCGCCTTGGCGGTCCGCCCGCCCGGCCGTGCGACGCTCTTCACCCGGACCGTCCGGCCCGCGACCTCGACGGTGTCGAGGCGCCGCGTCAGCGCCGCCCCCGAGACGGTGTGGTGGCGCAGCCCGATCGTGGTGGTCTCGCGAAAGCAGGCCTCGATCGCCTCCTCGATCGCGTCGGCCCGGGCGAGCGCCCGGACATGGGTCATCATCCGGCCCTTCTTGCCGAAGACCGGCATCTGCACGACGTCGAAGATCTTGTCGTGCGCCCGCAGCCGGTCGAGCCCCATGGCGAGGTCCTCGGCCGACTGGTCGTCGACCTCGAACTCGATGATGCCGAGCTCGCGGTGACCGGGAGAGCCGGTCTCGCCCTGCTCCTCGAAGGCCAGCACCCGCAGCACGTTGCTCAGGCCCGGCAGCACCTTGGTGCCGAAGCCGAGGCCGCTGCGCAGGAGCCGGCGCGGCCCGCTCTTCCGAGGCTGCTCCCCGCAGAGATGGCGCAGGATCGCCGCGCCGGTCGGCGTCACCCGCTCGCCCGGCACGCCGTCGTCGAGGGTGAGGAAGCCTTCGAGCAGGAGCGCGGTCGCGGGCGCCGGGACCGGCAGCGGCCCGTGCTGGGTCATCACCCGCCCCGAGCCGAGGGGCAGGGCCGAGACCGACCAGCGGGTGGCGCCGATCGCATCGATCAGGTGCGCCGCCGCCACGATGTCGGCGATCGAATCCCAGGCGCCGACCTCGTGGAACGCCACGTCCGCGACCGGGATGCCGTGCACCCGCGCCTCGGCCTCGGCGAGATGCGCGAAGATCGCCAGCGTGTGGGCGAGCACCGCGGGAGACAGCCCGCTCGCCTCCAGGTCGCGGCGGATCGCGGACCAGTGCCGGTGCGCGTGACCGCCGCCGTGATGGTGGTGACGGTCATGATCGTGGTGGTGATGGGCGGCGTGGTCGCCGTGATGATCGTGATCGTGGTGGTGATGGCCGTGGTCGTCCGCCGGGCGGTCGGGCGCCTCGCCCTCGGGGCCGGCGACGGCGAAGCGCCGGCCCTGGAGCACGCCGTCGCCATGGGCGAGGAGCGCGCAAGTCGTGCGGCCGCGGCTTGCTCGCGCCACGCTCTCGCGCACGCCCGCCTCGTGCTCCGGAAAGGCGTCGAGGAGCGCCGCCGCGACCATGTCGCCGGCCACGCCCCCGACGGCGTCGAGATGAATCTGCATCGGGTCCTTCGTCCCGGCCTCGGAGTTGACGCCGGTCGTGGGCAGATCGGTCCGCGGGGCCTCACGGCAAGCGCCCCGGACAGACGGTCGCAGCGGGGACGGCCCGGACTTTCGCGCCCCGCCCCGGTGGATCCTCCCCACGCCCCGGGGCATAAGCCCCACCAACGACACGATGCCGACCGCCCGGGCGGTCGCGCATCATAGGAGAGGACGCGACCCCATGCGGATCACCGGAGAGAACCTGATCGGCGCCGCCTCCCGCCGCGGCGAGGGCGAGACCTTCCGGGCGGTCGAGGCCGCCACCGGAAACAGCCTGGAGCCGGCCTTCGCGGCGGCGACGCCGACCGACGTGGACCGGGCCTGCGCCCTCGCGGCCGAGGCCTTCGACCCCTACCGCGAGACCGCGCTGGAGGACCGTGCCCGCTTCCTGGAAGCGGTGGCCGAGGCGATCCTCGCCCTCGGCGACGAGCTGATCGTGCGCTGCATGGCCGAGAGCGGCCTGCCCCGCGCCCGGCTCGAGGGCGAGCGCGGCCGCACCGTCGGCCAGCTCAAGATGTTCGCCGGGGTGGTGCGCGACGGCGGCTTCCTGGAGGCCCGGGTCGACCCGGCGCAACCCGAGCGCAAGCCCTTGCCGCGCCCCGACCTGCGCCTGCGCCAGATCGCCGTCGGCCCGGTCGCGGTGTTCGGCGCCTCGAACTTCCCCCTCGCCTTCTCGGTGGCGGGCGGCGACACGGCCTCCGCGCTCGCCGCCGGCTGCCCGGTGGTGGCCAAGGCCCACCCGGCCCATCCCGGGACCTCCGAACTCGTCGGCCGCGCCGTGCAGGCGGCGGTGAAGCAATGCGGCCTGCCCGAGGGCGTGTTCTCGCTGCTGCTCGATGCCGGCATCCCGGTCGGCCAGGCGCTGGTGGCCGATCCGCGCATCGCCGCGGTCGGCTTCACCGGCTCGCGCCGCGGCGGCGTGGCGCTGATGCAGGCCGCCGCCGCCCGCCCCGTCCCGATCCCGGTCTATGCCGAGATGAGCAGCATCAACCCGGTCGTCCTGCTGCCGGCGGCGCTCGAGGCTCGCGGCCGCGACATCGGCCGGGCCTTCGCCGGCTCGCTCACCCTCGGCTCGGGCCAGTTCTGCACCAACCCGGGCCTGATCCTGGCGGTCGAGGGCCCGGGCCTCGACGGCTTCCTGGACGCGGCCTCCGCCGCCCTGGCCGAGATCCAGGCCGCCACGATGCTGACGCCCGGCATCCACCGGGCCTATTGCGCCGGCGTCGCGGCGCTCGAGGCCAACCCCGCCGTGACCACCCTGGCGCGCGGACTCGCCGGCGGCACGAACCAGGGCCAGGCGGCCCTGTTCTCGACCACAGCGCAAGCCTTCCTCGCCGACCACACCCTCGCCGAGGAGGTCTTCGGCGCCGCCTCGCTCGTCGTGCGCTGCCCCGACCTCGCGACGATCCGCGCGGTGCTGGAGCGGCTGGAGGGCCAGCTGACGGCAGCGCTCCACCTCGACGAGGCCGACCACGACGCGGCTCGCGCGCTCATGCCGGTGCTGGAGCGCCGGGTCGGGCGCATCCTGGTCAACGGCTTCGGTACCGGCGTCGAGGTCGGCCACGCCATGGTGCATGGCGGGCCGTATCCGGCGACCTCGGACGGGCGCACCACCTCGGTCGGCAGCCTGGCGATCCACCGCTTCCTGCGCCCGGTGAGCTACCAGGACCTGCCCGAGGCCCTGCTGCCGGCGGCCCTGCGCACCGGCAACCCCCTCAAGCTGTGGCGCCGCGAGGACGGCAAGGTCGTGGCGCCGGAGGCCTGATCCCACCCCGCTCCGGGCGGCCGCCGGGCCTCCCGGAGCGCTTGGAACTCACCCCCTGTATTCTCGTTGATCGCCGCACCAGCACAGGAGCACGCGATGATCGAGACCAGCCGCATCAAGGAGCACATGCCCGTCGTCGGCTCCGACGGCGGCCATGTCGGCACGATCGATCATCTCGACGGGCAGCGGATCAAGCTGACGAAGACTGACCCGGAGGCCGGCGGCCACCACCACTTCATCCACGTCGATTCGATCGCCAGCGTCGAGGACGGGCAGGTGCACCTCAACCGCACGACCGCCGAGGCCAAGGACGAGTGGGCGACGGCCTGAGGGCGGCGCCCGAGCGATCCTCGCCGACGAAAAAAGGCCGCCCTCGTCGGGCGGCCCGAAGTCCAGGGAGGAAACGCCCGGGAGGGCGAGTGCCGCGCGGTGGCGTCGCCGCCGCGTTGCCGGGGATAAATCCAGTCCGCGGTCGCGTGGTTCCGGATCAGGGCCCGGTACCAAGGTCCGTGCGGTCGAGCCTTGGTTCCGCCTCGATTCATGCGGCGGAACTTTTACGGAACGATGCAGGTCCGGGTGGTCACGACCTTGCGCATCCCCCACTCCGTCAGGCCGACCCGCTGCCGGGTCGAGCAACCGTAGCCGGGGCGGGGCGCGTAGACCGGGTAGCCTCCCGCCACCACGACGTGGCGCGGCGCGCTGTCGACCAGGATCGGGCGCCGATCATAGATCGGACGCCGATCGATGAAGACGGGCCGGGCCCCACCCCGCACGACGACGGGACGCCGGTCGACGTAGATCCGCGGACCGCCCCCGTATCGATCCCCGTGCCGGTGCCATCCGTCCCAGCCGTGATGCCCATGCCATCCCTCATGCCCATGATGATGCCCATGAGGTTGACGGCCATGATGGTGGTCGTGGTGACGGCCGTGCGCCGAGGCCGGTGCGATCGAGAGGGCGGCGAGCACGAGGGCGGCCGCCGCCAGACCGAATGGCTTGCTCATCCTGAAAGTACCTTTCTGTGTGTACCCTGAATGATCGCCCCGCCCCGGTCGTGGCGGCGGGCGGCTGAACCGCACCGCTCCGGCCCGTTCATCCAGCCTGCAGGCGCGCGAGGCGGGCAGGTCAGGTCCCAGTTTGTTATATCTTGAACACTCCCGTGGTACGGATCGTGCTCCATCCCGCACCGCGTCGTTCCCTTCGGCGCGGCGCGAGCCCCGGCGAGGACGGCGAGGACCATGGCGGAGATCGACACCCGGGCCTTTCTCGAGGACCTCCACGCGTTGCGGGCGATCGGCCGCTTCCGCACCGGCGTGCACCGTCCGACCTACTCGCCGCAGGACATGGAATCCCGGCGCTGGCTGATGCGACGGCTGGAGGAATGCGGGCTCGCTCCCACCATCGACGGGGTCGGCACCGTGCTCGGGCGACATCCCGGCGCGGGGCCGCATCTCCTCGTCGGCAGCCACATCGAGAGCCAGAACGAGGCCGGCTGGCTCGACGGGGCGCTCGGCGTCGTGGCGGGGATCGCGCTCGCCCGGGCCGGGCTGCCGGTCGACGTCTGCGCCTTCGCCGACGAGGAGGGGCATTTCGACGTCGGCTTCCTCGGCAGCCGCTCCGCCATCGGCGAGGTCACCGAGGCGGCGATCGACGAAAGCCGCAACAACACCGACGGCACGCCCCTGCGCGAGGCGCTGCAGGCGGTCGGCCTTGCCGGACTGCCGCGGATGCAGCTGGAGGCCGGGCGCTACCGCGGCTTCCTCGAGATGCATATCGAGCAGGGCACGCAGCTCGAAGCGGCCGGTTTGCGCCTCGGCGTCGTCACCGGCATCGTGGCGATCTGGCAGTTCCGGATCGTGATCGAGGGCGCGCAGGACCATGCCGGCGGCACCACGATGGCGGAACGGCGCGACGCGGGGCTCGCCGCCGTGCGCCTGCTCTCGGCCATCGACGAGGCGTTTGCGCGGATCTGCGGCGAGCGCAGCACCTGGACCACCGGGCGCATCACCCTCGATCCCGGCGCGCCGAGCATCATCCCGGGCCGGGCCGAAATTCTCTTCCAGTTCCGCGACGTGTCGGTGCCGGTGCTGGAGCGGATGGAGGCGACGCTGCGGGCGCTGATCCGCGAGAGCAACCGGCGCGAGCGCTGCACGGCGACCCTGGAGGAGATCTCCCGCAACAGCCCGGCCCTGTGCGATCCCGGACTGATGGACGCCCTGTCGCAGGCCGCCGAGGTCCTGTGCCCGGGCGGCTGGCAGGCGATGCCCTCGGGCGCCGGCCACGACGCCCAGAACGTCGCCAAGGTGATGCCCGCCGCGATGCTGTTCGTGCCCTCGATCGGCGGCATCAGCCATCACTGGAGCGAGGACACCCGGGAGGAGGACCTGGCGCTCGGCGTGCGGGTGCTCGGGGCGGCGGCCGAGCGGGTGCTGGCCGCCGGCGCGTGATCGCCGCCGATCGGGTCGCCGCCGCAGCCGGACGCCGCCGGTTCCCCGGAGCGGCGCCCGATCGCGTCTTCTTTCGACGAACCGGACCCTGCTTCGCCGAAGGAGGCCCTACAGCAGCTTGTCCAGCGTCACCGGCAGCGTCCTCACCCGCTTGCCGGTCGCGTGCCAGATCGCGTTGACGATCGCCCCGGCACTTCCCGTCACGCCGATCTCGCCCACCCCCTTGATGCCGAGCGGGTTGACGTGGGGATCCTCCTCCTCGACCAGGATCGCCTCGAGCGAGGGCACGTCGGCGTTCACCGGCACGTGGTACTCGGCGAAGTTGGCGTTCATCGGCCGGCCGGTGCGAGGGTCCATCACCGCCTGCTCGTGCAGGGCGAAGGAGACGCCCCAGATCATCCCGCCGTAATACTGGCTGCGCACCAGCCGCGGGTTGATGATCCGCCCGGCCGCGAAGGCGCCGACGAGGCGCGTCGCCCGGATCTGGCCGAGATCGGGATCGACCGTCACCTCGGCGAAGACCGCACCGTGGGCGTGCATGGCGTAGTGCTCCCGCGCCGCGTCGGGCCCGGCCGCGCCCTTGCCCTCCACGGCGTCCTTGCCGGCCCGGGTCAGGATGTCGGCGAAGCTCTCGGACCGGGTCTCGTCGTCGCGCCGCACCAGGCGGCCGTCCCGGGCGATCACCCCGGCATTGCCGGCGCCGTAGAGGGGCGAGCGCTGGTCCTGCGTCGCGAGCGCCGTCAGCTGCGCGATCGCATCCGTTGCCGCCGCCTTGATCGCCGTGCCGGCGGTGGCGGTGTGGGCCGAGCCGCCGGCGATGCCGCCGTTCGGCAGGTCCGAGGAGCCGATGCGGAAGTCGATCGCGTCGATGGGAAGGCCGAGCTCTTCGGCGGCGATCTGGGCGAGCGCGGTCCAGGCCCCCTGCCCCATGTCGATGGCGCCGATCGCCACCGAGGCCGCGCCGGTGGCCCTCACCACCGCCACCGCCTCGGCCTGGAACATCAGCGCCGGGAAGGTGGCGGTGCCGACGCCCCAGCCGACCAGCAGCCCGTCGGCATTGCGCATCTGCCGCGGCGCCAGCGGGCGCTTGCTCCACCCGAACGCCGCCGCGCCCTGGGCGTAGCACGCCCGCAGCGCCTTCGAGGAAAAGGGCTTGCCGGAGGCCGGCTCGGTCTCGGCGTAGTTGCGCAGGCGGAAGTCCAGCGGGTCCATGCCGCAGGCCTCGGCCATCTCGTCGATCGCGGCCTCCAGCGCCGCGCTGCCCGAGGCCTCGCCGGGCGCACGCATGAAGAGCGGCGTGCCGGTATCGAGCCGCACCGCCCGGTGGCGGGTGGCGAGCGCCGGGGCGGCGTAGAGCGTGTGCGAGACGCCGCCGCTCGGCTCGACGAAGTCGTCGAAGGTGCTCGTCGCCGTGAGCGTCTCGTGATCGAGGGCGGTCAGGCCCCCGTCCTCCGCCGCGCCGAGGCGCAGGGTCTGGCGGGTCGGGGCGCGGTGGCCGACCGGGCCGAACATCTGCGGCCGGCTCATCACGAGCTTCACCGGCCGGCCGACGAGGCGGGCCGCCATGATGCCGAGCACCTGGGGCCCGGCGATCATCCCCTTCGAGCCGAAGCCGCCGCCGAGGAACGGGCTGCGGATGTGGATGTTCGCGGGCGGGATGCCGAACAGGCCGGCGATGCGCGCTTGCGCCATCGCCAGCCCCTGCGAGGGCATGTCGAGGTCGAGCCGGTCGCCGTCCCAGGTGGCGACGACGGCGTGGGGCTCCATGGCGTTGTGGTACTGGGCGGGCGTCTCGTAGGTCGCCGCGACGGTGCGCGCCGCCGCGGCGAGGCCGGCCGCGACGTCGCCGGTCGCCATGTCGGCCGGGTCGCCGACGCCGATCGCCTCCGGCGTGTAGGGCTCCGCCCCGTCGAGGCCGACCGCGGGCGCCTCGACCTCGTAGGCCGGATCGAGCAGGGCGGCGCCCTCGGTGGCGGCCTCCAGGGTCTCGGCGATCACCACCGCGACGGGCTGGTTGGCATAGCGCACCCGGTCGTCCTGCAGGAGGTCGAGCCGGAAGGTGAAGCCGTCGTGCTTCTCGTCGGGGTGCTGGGCCAGCGCCGGCTTGTTCTGCGGCGTCATCACGGCGACGACGCCGGGATGGCCCTGCGCCGCCGCGACGTCGAGGCGGGTGACACGGCCGCGGGCGATGCGGCTCACCGCCATCACGGCATAGAGCATCCCGGGCGGGTGGCGGTCGGCGGCGTAGGGAGCGGCGCCCGTCACCTTCAGGATGCCGTCCCGGCGGGTGAGGGGCTGGCCGAGATTCGAGCCGTGGCGGATCGGGCGAAGAGCGGTCTCAGACATGCGCGGCCTCCGGGGCGGGGGCGAGGACGGAACCCGGCAGCGCGGGCAGGCGCGCGGGCGTGCCGGCGGCGGCGGCGGTCAGCGCCCGCACCGCGAGGCGGCGAGAAAGCTCGATCTTGAAGGCGTTGTCGCCGGAGGGTCTTGCCCCGGCCAGCGCGGCGTCCGCCGCCTCCCGGAAGGCGGCCGCGTCCGGCGCGCGGCCGGCGAGCAGGCCTTCCGCGTCCCTGGACCGCCAGGGCTTGAGCGCGACGCCGCCGAGGGCCAGCCGCGCCTCGGCGATGCGGCCGCCCTCGAGCCGCAGGGCCGCCGCGGCCGAGACCACCGCGAAGGCGTAGGAGGTGCGGTCGCGGACCTTGAGGTAGCGGCTGTGGCCGGCGAAGGCGGCGGCCTCCGGCGGCAGGACGAGCGCGGTGATCAGCTCGCCGGGCTCCAGCACCGTCTCGCGCTCCGGCGTGGTGCCGGGCAGGCGGTGGAAGGATTCGAGCGGCACCAGGCGGGTGCCGGCGGGCCCGGCGATCTCGACGCCGGCGTCGAGGGCGACGAGGGGCACGCAGAAATCCGACGGGTGGGTGGCGATGCAGGCCTCGCTCCAGCCGAGGATCGCGTGGAGCCGGGTCTCGCCGCCGATGGCGTCGCAGCCGCTGCCGGGCCGGCGCTTGTTGCAGGCGCTGCCCGGGTCGGTGAAGTAGGCGCAGCGGGTGCGCTGCATCACGTTGCCGGCCGCCGTCGCCGCGTTGCGCAGCTGCGCCGAGGCGCCGGAGAGCAGAGCCTCGGCCACCGCGGGATAGGCCTCGGCGAAGGCGGGATCGTGCGCGAGGTCGCTGTTGCGGGCGAGCGCGCCGATGCGCACGCCGCCGTCGTCCCGCCGTTCGACCGCCGCGAGGCCGGGCAGCCGGGTGATGTCGACGAGGCGGGTCGGGCGGGCAACGCCGCCCTTCATCAGGTCGAGGAGGTTGGTGCCGGCGGCGAGATAGGCCGCGCCGGGCGCGGCCCCGGCCGCGACCGCCCCGGCCACGTCGGTGGCGCGGACGTACTCGAACGGGATCATGCCGCCTCTCCCTGCCGGGTGGTGGGGGCGTTCTGGCTCAAGGCCTTCTGGGCCTCCAGCACCGCCTCGGTGATGCCCGCATAGGCGCCGCAGCGGCACAGGTTGCCGCTCATCGCCTCGCGCACCCGCTCGGGGTCGTCGCCGGCCTGGGCCTCGCGGATCAGCCCGACCGCGCTCATGATCTGGCCCGGGGTGCAGAAGCCGCACTGGAACCCGTCATGGGTGATGAAGGCCTCCTGCACCGGGTGCAGGCGGTCGCCCTCGGCCAATCCCTCGATGGTCAGGATCTCGGCCCCGTCGAGGCTGGCCGCCAGCGCCAGGCAGGAATTGATCCGCCGGCCGTCGACCAGCACCGTGCAGGCGCCGCACTGGCCGCGGTCGCAGCCCTTCTTGGCGCCGGTCAGGTGCAGGCTCTCGCGCAGCAGGTCGAGCAGGGTGACGCGGGGATCCGGTATCGGGATCGTGCGCCGCGTGCCGTTCACCGTCAGGACGATGTCGAAGCTCATGCGTCGGCCTCCAGGCTAGACGGGCTCCAAACTAATCCGGGTGGCCGGACCGCCCAGATGCGGCCGCGTGCGGCAGCGCACATGTCGCAGCGAACCTTTTGCCGGCACGACGGTTGACGCTGCGAAACCGCTCAGCGGTCCCCTTTGACTGATAGGTACCGACATGAAGACCCGTATCGCCCTCGCGGCTGCCATGCTGACCGTCGCCGCCGCCCCCGCCTTCGCCCAGGGCGGCTCGCCCTACAACCGCTCCGGCTCGCAGGCCGGCGGCCCGCTCGGCGGCATCGAGCGCGCCTACGGCGCTCCGGGCGGCGTCCCGTCCGTCGATAGCACCGGCAGCGTCGTCGTCTACCCGCGCGACGACCGCGGCGTGCTCGTTCGCGAGGTGCCCCCGGGCTACGCCCCGGCCGCCCCGTACGTCTACGGCCGCTGATCGAGCCGGGCTCCCGTTCCGCCCCGTTCGGGAGCCCGCTCTCGCGAGCCGTGAGGCCCGTCCCCGCGCAAGCGGGGGCGGGCCTTCTTGCATGCGTGGCGTCGTGCCTTGCCTCGGATCCGGCCCCGGTGTGAACTCCGAGCCTTCCCAGCGAGATCGCGAGCCGCCCGCCGATGACCGTCCCCGCCAGCCCGATCGTCCTTGCCCACGCCGCCTATCGCCTCGGCGATGCCTACCGGGCGGCGGGCGCGTCCGGGCCCTTCGTCGAGGTGCGCGACGCCGCGGCACTGGACGAGGCGGTGGCGCAGGCCGAGGTGCTGGTGGTCTCGGGCCTGTGGCGGCACGCCCTCCTGGAGCGGGCGCCGCGCCTGCGCTTCATCCAGTCGGTCAGCGCCGGCACCGACCAGTTCCCGAAGGACGCCTTGCGCGCGCGCGGCATCCGCCTCGCCAGCGCGCAGGGCGGCAACGAGCGCGCGGTGGCCGAGCATGCGCTCGCGCTGATGCTCGGCCTCACCCGCCGCCTGCCGGAAGCCCTGCGCAACCAGGCCGCCGCGACCTGGCGGCCGATGATCGCCGATCCGGCTCGGCGCGAGCAGGAACTCGGCGGCCGGACGCTGCTGGTGATCGGGCTCGGGCGCATCGGCACCCGCATCGCCCGGCTGGGCCAGGCCTTCGACATGCGGGTGATCGGCCTGCGCCGCCGCCCGCTCGAGGCGGGCGACCCGGTCGAGGCGGTCTTTTCTCCGGACCGGCTGCACGCGGCCTTGAAAGAGGCCGACGTGGTGGCCCTCGCCTGCCCGCTGACGCCGGAGACCGAGAACCTCATCGACGAAGCCGCGCTGGCGGCGATGAAGCCGGGCGCGCTGCTCATCAACGTCGCCCGCGGTCGGGTGGTCGACCAGGACGCGCTCGCCCGCGCATTGACCGAGGGCCGGATCGCCGGCGCCGGCCTCGATTGCTTCCACGATGAGCCGCTGCCGGCCGACGCGCCGTTCTGGCGAATGCCGAACGTGATCGTCACGCCCCACAGCGCCGGCGAGACGAGCCTCTACGAGGGCCGGGTGATCGGCCTGCTCATCGAGAATCTCGGGCGGCTGCAGCGGGGGGAGGAATTGGTGAACCTGGTGGTGTGAGGGGGGGGGGGCGGCCCCGGCACGATTGCCTCTGCCGGACCCCGCGCCTCCTCGATCCCGCCGATCTCCAGCACACCCTCGTGCGCAACCGGGGTACCGCCGGCGGACCAGCGCACCCGTACGGACTTCGCCTGGATGCGGCGGCCCTGCCCCTCGGGAGAGGGGACGCGCGCCGCGTCATCACCCAAGGCGGCCCCGCCCTTTCCAGCCTGGAAACGGGAGAGAGCGGTTCGACGACTTGCGTCGAGACGGAGACATCCCCGGCTCCCCTTCAACCCCCGAACCGGTCCGCCCGCGCCTGGTGGCCGGCGAGGTCGACCAGATCCGCGAAGGCGCCGTAGCTCGTCATGGCGTCGGCGCGACCGCTCGGCGTGCCGTCGCGCCGGAGCGCCGCCAGGGTCTCCTCCATCGCCCGTACGGCGGAGAACAGGGCGCTCAGCGCGTAGAAGGCGAGGCTGAAGCCCATCCCCTGGAGGTCGGCGGCCGTCAGCGCCACCGCCTCGGTGCCGTCGACGATCGACACCACCTTCGGCCCCGGCACGGCGCGGGCGATCGCCTCGACCTCGGCGACGCGCTTGACCCCGTCGACGAAGACGAGGTCCACCCCCGCCTGCGCGTAGAGGGCGGCCCGGCGGACCGCCTCGTCGAGGCCCATCGCCGGCAGCGCGTCGGTGCGGCCGATGACCAGGAGGTCGTCCTCGCCCCGCGCCTCGAGGGCGCAGGCGAGACGCCGGGCGTTCTCCTCGGCGTCGACGAGGCGGATGCCGGCGAGCTGGCCGCAGCGCTTCGGCGCGACCTGATCCTCCAGGTGGATCGCCGCCACCCCGGCCTGGACGTATTCGCGCACCGTGCGGTGGAGGTTGGCCGGCCCGCCATAGCCGGTATCGGCGTCGGCGACGACCGGGATGGTCACCGCCCGGGTCATGATCCGGGCGTGCTCGGTCATCTCGGTCTGCGACATCAGGCCGAGATCGGGCAGGCCGAGCCGGGCCGCCGTGGCGCCGAAGCCCGTCATGTAGACCGCCGGGAAGCCGGCCCGCTCGACGAGGCGGGCCGTCAGGGCGTCGGCCGCGCCCGGCGCCATGACGATTCCCTGCGCCATCCCGGCGCGCAGCCGGGCGGCGGGGCTCGTGCGCGCCGTCATGGGAGCGCCCCCAGTCATGCCAGGGCGCCCTTCGAGGCGACGGCGTCGGTGCGGGCCTCGTCCCTGAGCTCGGCCCGGGCCGGGATCAGCGCGACGAGGAGCGAGGCGAGGAGCGCGCCGCCGCCGATCACCCACAGGCCGGCGAGGCCGGTGCCGGCCCATCCCTCGGCCGCGACCTTGAGGTTGGGGGCCACGAAGCCGCCGAGATTGCCGATCGCGTTGATGACCGCGATGCCGCCGGCCGCCGCGGCGCCGCCGAAATACCCCATCGGGAAGGTCCAGAAGATCGGCTGGGCGCTGATCAGCCCGGCGACGGAGACGCAGAGCGCCACCACGGCGACCAGCGGCGGCAGGTAGCCGGACGCGATCATGCCGAGGCCGGCGCAGAGGAGCGAGACGACCGCGAAGGTCCGCCGGCGCCCGCTGCGCTGGGCGAGGCCCGGCCAGAACGCGCTGACCGCGAAGGCGCAGAGCCACGGGATGCTGGTGACGAGGGTCACGCCGAGGCCGATCTTGGTGCCGAGCAGCGCGCTCACCTGCGCCGGCAGGTAGAAGGCGATGCCGTAGCCGCAGATCGCGATCGAGAAGTAGGTGAGCGCGAAATGCGCCAGCAGCGGGTTGCGGAAGATCGCACCGAGATGGACCGCGCCGTGCGCCGACTTGGCGGCGTTCTCGGTGGCGATCGAGGCCTCGAGCGCCGCCTGCTGGCGGGCCGGCATCCAGGCGGCGTCGCGCGGCCGGTCGGTGAGGTAGAAGTAGGCCCACACGCCGACGAGCGAGGCGGCCAGGCCCTCGACCAGGAACATCAGCTGCCAGCCGGTCAGCCCGAAGGCGCCGTGCATGTCGAGGAGGAGGCCCGAGATCGGCCCGCCGAGGATGAAGCAGAGCGGCTGGCTCAGGTAGAACAGGCCGAGGATCTGGGCCCGCTCCTTCGCCGGGAACCAGTAGGTCAGGTAGAGCAGCACGCCGGGGAAGAAGCCGGCCTCGGCGATGCCGAGCAGCACCCGCAGCAGCGCGAACGAGGTGTCGCCCTGCACGAAGGCCATGGCGGCGGCGAGCAGGCCCCAGGTCACCATGATGCGCGACAGCCAGACCCGCGCCCCGACCCGGTGCAGGATCAGGTTGCTCGGCAACTCGAACACCGCGTAGCCGATGAAGAAGATGCCCGCCGCGAAGGCGAAGGCCGCCTCCGAGATCCCGGTCGAGAGCTGGAGCGCCTGCTTGGCGTATGCCACGTTGGCGCGGTCGAGATAGGCCAGCAGGTACATCAGCACCAGGAACGGCACCAGGCGCCGCCGGGCGGTGGCGACGGCGGCTTCGGTGTCCGACGGCGGTGAGGCGACGGCAGGTGTCATCGGGCGTTCCCCTTCGTTTGTCGTGGTGTTTCTTGGCTGTGATTCTTGGTCGTCGCGGCTGTCGTGGCGGCGCTCAGTCCGCTTCGTCCGGCAGCACCTTGCCTGGATTGAGGATGCCGAGCGGATCGAGCGCCTGCTTGATCGCCCGCATCACCCCGATCGCCGCGCCGTGCTCGAGGTCCATGAACTTGACCTTGCCGGAGCCGATGCCGTGCTCGCCGGTGCAGGTGCCGTCCATGGCGATGGCGCGGCGCACCAGCCGGTCGTTGAGCGCCGCGGCCTCCGCCAGCTCCGCCTCGCTCGACGGATCGACGATCAGGCCGAGATGGAAGTTGCCGTCGCCGACATGGCCGACCGTGGTGATCGGGAACGAGGCGCCGGCGATGTCGGCCCGGGTCTCGGCGAGACAGCGCGGCAGGCTGGCGATCGGCACGCAGACGTCGGTGCTCCAGACCCGGCCGTTGGGGCGCAGGGCCTGGACCGCGTAGTGCACGTCGTGGCGCGCCCGCCACAGCCGCGCCCGGGCATCGGCATCGGCGGCGGTCTCGAAGCCGAGCGCCCCGTTGCCCTCGGCGAGCGCGCCGACCAGCGCCATCTGCTCGGCGGTGCCGGCCGCCGTGCCGTGGAACTCCATGAACAGGGTCGGCGCCTCGGTGAGCGCGGTGCCCGAATGGCGGTTCACCGCCGCGATGGTGACCGGATCGAGAAGCTCGACCCGGGCGATCGGCACCCCGCACTGGACGATCTCGACCACGGTCGCCACCGCCGCCTCGACGCTCGGAAAGGCGCAGACCGAGGCCGCGACCGCCTCCGGGATGCCGTGGAGCCGCACCGTCAATTCGGTGACGATGCCGAGCGTGCCCTCCGAGCCGACCAGCAGCCGGGTCAGGTCGTAGCCCGCCGAGGATTTGCGCGCCCGCGAGCCGGTGCGGATCACGGTACCGTCCGCCATCACGGCGGTGAGGGACACGACGTTGTCCTTCATCGTGCCGTAGCGCACCGCGTTGGTGCCGGACGCCCGGGTCGCCGCCATGCCGCCCAGCGTGCTCTCGCCGCCGGGATCGACGGGAAAGAACAGGCCGGTGTCGCGCAGATGCGCGTTGAGCTGCTGGCGCGTGACCCCGGCCTCCACCGTCGCGTCGAGGTCGTCGGCCCGCACCGCGGCGATGCGGGTCATCCGGCTCAGATCGAGGCAGACGCCGCCGTGGAGCGCCGCGACGTGGCCCTCCAGCGAGGTGCCGCCGCCGAACGGGATGACCGGAACGCGGTGGCCCGCGCAGGCGCGCACGACGGCCGACACCTCGTCCGTCGTGAGGGCGTAGCAGACCGCGTCGGGCGGCCGCGTCGGGTGATAGGACTCGCCGCGGCCGTGGTGCTCGCGCTCGGGCAGGCCGCGGGTGAAGCGGTCGCCGAGGAGGTCGGCGAGCGTCTGCGCCAGCCCATCCGGCAGGCCGGCCCGGAGCGGACGGGCCGCGATGCTTCCTTCCATGACGCCCCTCCCGGCGATTCGATCGTTGCCCGGGAGCGTGCCGCAATCACGAGCGGCAATCAAGTCGATCGTACCTTGGATACAACAGATGTGCCGGTCGCGGACGGGATGGGCCTGTGCGATAAGCCGGCATGCCGTCGATCCAGCTCGATCTCAAGGTTCCGAAATCGCTCTCCGCCGCGGTCGAGGAGCGCATCCGCGACGCCATCGTGAACGCGGAACTCGCCTTCGGCCAGGCCCTGCCGGAGGACGGCGTCGGCCTCGCCATGGGGGTGAGCCGCACGCCGATGCGCGAGGCGCTGACGCGCCTCCAGGCGCAGGGGCTGGTGGTGATCGTGCCCAAGAAGGGCACCTTCGTGTTCGACCCCTCGCCCGACGACGTCGACCAGCTCGCGGCGTTCCGGCTGATGCTCGAGAGCGAGGCGGTCCGCCTCAGCCTCGCGGTCGCGCCGGAAGCGGCGCTCGCAGGCCTGCGGGCGGCCCACGCGGCGATGGAGCAGGCGCGCCGGGCCGGTGACGGCCGCGCCTATGCCCGGGCCGACACCGTGTTCCACGCCAGCTTCCTGGGCCAGTGCGGCAACGGCTACCTGGCGAAGGCCTACGAATCCATCGCCTGGCAGGTGGCGGCGTTGCGCGCCCATCTCTCGGTGCCGCGCCTGCACGAGCAGGACACCTCGTTCTCCGAGCACGCGGCGATGATCGGGCATTTCGCGGCGGGCGAAGCGGAGGCCCTGCTGGCGATCCTGAGCCGCCACATCCTGCGCTCCGCCGCGGTGTATCGCGAGGCGATCCGGGTGCGCGCCGGGTAGGGGGCCGGGCGGGCCTGCGCGTGCCGGGAGTTTGGCGCCGAATTCCCGGGTGCCGAATCGGGGCGTCGGTCGCGGCGGCCCGCTCCGGGCGGAGCGGGCCGTGAACCACCCTCAATGCGCCGAGACGCCCCGGGTCGGCACGATGTCGTTGGCGATCACCTCGCCGAACGGGCCGTCGTTGCGGGCATTGGTCGCCGCCCGGCCGGTGGTGCTGCGCAAGGGGAGCTTGGGGAAGACAAGCTCGGCGAAGCGGTAGGCCTCCTCCAGGTGCGGGTAGCCGGAGAGGATGAAGCGGTCGATGCCGAGATCGATGTATTCCTTCATCCGGTCGGCGACCTGGTCGGGCGAGCCGACGAGCGCGGTGCCCGCCCCGCCCCGCACCAGGCCGACGCCGGCCCAGAGGTTCGGCGAGACCACGAGCTTGTCGCGCCGGCCGCCGTGGAGCTGCATCATCCGGCTCTGGCCGACGGAATCCTGGCGCGCCAGGGTCGCCTGCGCCTTGGCGATGGTGGCGTCGTCGAGGCGCGAGATCAGCGACTCGGCCGCCTCCCAGGCCGCGGATTCGGTCTCGCGCACGATGACGTGCAGGCGGATGCCGTACGAGAAGGTCTTTCCGCGCTTGTCGGCCGCCTCGCGGGCCCGGGCGATCTTTTCCGCCACGCCGGCCGGGGGCTCGCCCCAGGTCAGGTAGACGTCGCAATGGTCGGCCGCGACCTCGATCCCGGCCGGCGACGAGCCGCCGAAATAGAGCGGCGGGTAGGGTGTCTGCACCGGCGGGAAGATCAGCCGGCCGTCCTCGACCTGCAGGTGCTCGCCCCGGTAGGTCACGGTCTCGCCGGAGAGGAGCGCGCGCCAGACCCGCAGGAACTCGTCGGTCACCGCGTAGCGCTCGTCGTGGCCGAGAAAGACGCCGTCGCCGCGCAGCTCCACGGGGTCGCCGCCCGTGACCACGTTGATGAGGAGCCGCCCGTCCGAGATCCGGTCGAGGGTGGCGGCCATGCGGGCGGCGGTCGAGGGCAATTGCAGGCCCGGCCGCACCGCCACCAGGAAGCGCAGGCGCTGCGTGAGCGGTGCCAGCGCCGAGGCGACGACCCAGGAATCCTCGCACGAGCGCCCGGTCGGCAGCAGCACCCCGTAATAGCCGAGCTCGTCCGCGGCCTGGGCGATCTGGCGCAGGTAGGGCAGCGAGACGGCGCGCGCGCCTTCCTGGGCGCCGAGATAGCGGCCGTCGCCATGGGTGGGCAGGAACCAGAGGACGTCGGTCTGGCCGGTCATGGGGAAGACTCCGGGAAAGAGGAGCGCCTGTTCGGCGGCAGTGATCGAGTTTTCCCACCCG
>NZ_JACWCT010000103.1:104745-141990 GCF_016613415.1 Methylobacterium ajmalii
AAGGAGGGCTCCAGAAGTCTCAGGGCTAGCTGGAGCCCTCCTTCGAGGTCAGTCGATCTGCGATCGAGTGCGATCTATGATCGCCAACACCTCAGGATGAGGTTGCGGGTGGGGCGAAGCGGGCGTTTCGTCCGATTGTTCTCCGAACGATCCGTCAACCCCGCCCATCCAGCAGGTGGTCGAGGATGCGGCCTTCGAGGGCCGCCAGCTCCGGGTCGCCGCGGCGACGCGGGCGGGGCACCGGCACCGCCACGTCGAGGGCGATGCGGCCGGATTCGACGACGAGGATGCGGTCGGCGAGCGCCACCGCCTCGGCGACGTCATGGGTGACGAGGAGGGCCGTGAAGCCCTGCGCGCGCCAGATCCGCTCGATCATCGCCTGCATGTCGATGCGGGTGAGCGCGTCGAGGGCCCCGAGGGGCTCGTCGAGGGCGAGCATCCCCGGACGGCTGACGAGGGCGCGGGCGAGGGCCACCCGCTGGCGCTGGCCGCCCGAGAGGGTGGCGGGCCACTGCTCCGCCTTCTCGGCGAGGCCGACTTCCGTGAGCGCCGATGCGGCGCGGGCACGCCGCTCCGCCGCCGTGCCGCCGCGCAGGCCGACCGCGACGTTGTCGAGGACGCTGGCCCAGGGCAGGAGGCGCGGTTCCTGGAACATGATCCGGCGCGGGGCGTCCGGGCGCGGAGTGCCCTCGCCCTCGACCGCGACGCGGCCGGCGCTCGGCGCCTCGAGGCCGAGGATCAGGCGCAGCAGGGTGGACTTGCCGCAGCCCGAGCGCCCGACCACGGCGACGAACTGGCCGGCCGGGATGTGCAGGTCGAGCCCGTCGATGACCGGCTTGCCGCCGTCGAAGCTCTTGGAGAGGCCGCGCAGGGTGAGGCCGAGGCCGGGAGCGGCCCGGTCGCGGGCGATCTCGCGGTCGATGGCCTCGCGGCGCAGGCGCGCAGGGGCGGCGGGGGCGCCCTCGAACCGGCGCAGGGTGCTGGCGAACATGTGGGGAGACCCTGGTGAGGAAATTCCGGACGCGGGTTGGGAGTCAGGCGGCGCGGTAGGCGGGGTTCCAGGCGAGGCAGGCGCGCTCGAGCCGGCGGGTGGCGAGGTCGGCGACCTTGCCGAGCAGCGCGTAGATCAGGATCGCCAGCACCACGACGTCGACCAGCATGAACTCGCGCGCCTGCATCGCCATGTAGCCGAGCCCGGAGGAGGCCGAGATCGTCTCGGCGACGATGAGCGTCAGCCACATGATGCCGAGCGCGTAGCGCAGGCCCACGAAGACCGACGGCAGGGCGCCGGGCAGCACCACGCGCCAGAACAGCTCGGGCCGCGACATGCCGTAGATCCGGCCCATCTCGACCAGCTGCGGATCGACCGAGCGGATGCCGTGCAGGGTATTGGCGTAGATCGGGAAGAACACGCCGAGCGCCACCAGGAAGAGCTTGGCCTCCTCGCCGATGCCGAACCACAGGATGACGAGCGGGATCAGCGACAGGTGCGGGATGTTGCGGATCATCTGCACGGTGGTGTCGGTGAGGCTGTCGGAGAGGCGCGACAGCCCGTTGGCGAGCCCGAGGGCAAAGCCGATGCCGCCGCCGATCAGGAAGCCGCTCGCCGCCCGCAGGAAGCTGACGCCGAGATTGGTCCAGAGCTCGCCGGTTTCGGCCAGCCGCCAGCCGGCCGCCGCCACGTCGAGGGGAGCCGGCATCAGCCGGGTCGAGACCAGCCCGGCCGAGCCGGCGGCCTGCCAGCCGAGGAGGATCGCGGCCGGGAGCAGCCAGGGGGCGAGGCGGCGCGCGACCGAGGCGGGGGAAGGGAGGGCGGGCCGGGAGATCGCGGACATGGGAGGATCAGCCGTTCTGGGAGGCGGGCGTGCGGAGCGCGTCGGCGATCCGGATCGGCCGCGGGATCAGGCCGAGGGCGTGGAAGCGGTCGGCGACGCGCTGCTGCTCGGCGATGGCGCTCGGGGTCATCGGGCCGATGACGTAGTCGGTGCGGTCCACCGCCCGGCGGGTCGCGGTGAGCGGCACGCCGGTACCCCTGGAGAGGAGGGCGGCCACCTCGCCGCGGTTGGCCTCGCACCAGCGCGCCACGCCGGACAGCGCCTCGAGCGCCGCGTCGAGCACCGGGGCGCGCTCGGTCGCGACGGTCCTGTGGGCGAGGAAGAAGTTGTTGGGCTTGGCGATGTCGGTGGCGAGCGCCAGCACCCGGGTCGTCGGCTGCATCTCCGCGATGGCGAAGTACGGGTCCCAGATCGTCCAGGCATCGACGCTGCCGCGGGCGAAGGCGGCGGCCGCATCGGCCGGGGCGAGCGTCACCGGCTCGATGTCGCGGTAGGTCAGCCCCGCCTTCTCCAGCGCAGCGATGGTGAGGTTGTGGGCGCTCGACGCCTTGGCGAAGGCGACGCGCTTGCCCCTCAGATCCGCCAGGGTACGGATGGGCGAATCCTTCTGGACCAGCACCGCCGCGCCCGAGCCCGCCGCCTCCTGGGCCGCCACGTAGACGAGGGGCGACCCGGCGGCCTGCGCGAAGACCGGCGGCGCGTCCCCGGTCTGGCCGAGATCGAGGGCCCCCAGGCTGATCGCCTCGAGGAGCGGCGGGCCGAACGAGAACTCGACCCAGGTGACCCCGACGCCGAGGGGCTTGAGCGCCGCCTCGATCGCCCCTTGCTGCTTGGCGACGACCAGGATGCCGTTCTTCTGGTAGCCGATGCGCAGGGTGTCGGCGCCGGCGGCCGAGGCCGGCGAGGGAGCCGGCAGGGCGACGCCGGCGAGCACCGCCGCCAGCAGCGTGCGACGGTCGATCACCGGGCACCTCCGGCGACGCGGGCGAGGGGGGCGGCCTCGGCGGCCCGGGCGCCGGCCAGCGCCGCGAGCTGGGCGCCGGCCTCGGCCACCCGCTGGCGTATCACCACGGAGTCGAGGCCGCCGTCGCGAAAGTCGGGATCGGAGGCGTAGACCGCCGTCGGGACGGTCAACGCGGTGAAGAAGCCGAAGAGCGGGCGCAGGGAATGCTCGACCACCAGCGCGTGGCGCGACCCGCCGCCGGTGGCGGCGAGCGCCACCGGCTTGCCGGCGAGCGCCTCGGGCGAGACGAGGTCGAACAGGTGCTTGAACAGGCCCGTATAGGCGCCCTTGTAGACGGGGGTGCCGACCACGAGGGCGTCGGCCTCCTCCACCGCCTCGACGATGCGCCGGGCGGGCAGCGAGAGCTGGTCGCGGGAGAAGGCTCCCCCGAGGCCCGGGCCGGCATCGACCAGATCGAAGATCCGCACGTCGACCGGCACCCGCACGGCGGCCTCGGCGGCGATCGCCTCGACCAGGGTGCGGGTCTTCGAGGGCCGCTGGATGTTGGCGGAGAAGCCGACGAGGCGCAGGCGCGTCATGGAGGTCCATCCGATGCTCGAGGAGGGCGGCACGGCCGGGGCGTCCAACCCCCGTGCTGATGCCTCTACGATGCCGCCGCCCTCAAGATCAGTCAACGAAATGGAATTTCAAATGAATGTATTGAGGGAGTAGTTATTGCCATAAAGACGAGATATTTGAGAAAATACGATTTCCCGGCGCTCGAAACCTGGAACGATGACGCCGCGCACCGGGTCCGACCGTCTCCCTCGACCGGACGGGCGCGCGCAGCGCTGCGCCGGCCGGGCGGAACTCGGATCCGGATCCATGGGACCGGATCTACGGGCTCGCCGGAACCGGGCAGCGAGGCCGGCCCGGCCGCCACGGATCGAGCGCAGGATCGGGATTAAATCCGACCTGCGAACGTGCATGGCAGTCGAGAGCCGCTATATGGGAGTGTCTGCCGATAAAAAGAATACCGGGCGATGTAAAAATACTCCACCTCGACACGGTTCACGATGATCGACATCGGCGCATCATTGGGGTAATCGACCGCCCGTGCTGACGGATCGTCGCGGACAATCCGTTTCGGCATCTTGCAGAGCACCTTGCCAGGGGCCCCGACGATGTTCAACATGTTCAAGTCGCAGACCTCGCTCGACCTCACGCCGCGGACCTGCCTCGCGGTCTCGCTGATCTACTGCATGGGTTCGGACGGCGAGATCGACCCGGAGGAGGTCGGCCACCTGATGTCCGTGCTCGGCCGCCACACGACGCGCCAGCACCTCGAATCCGCCGTCCGCTACGCCCGCGCCACCCAGCCGGCGCAGTTCCTGGCCGACGCGGCGCCCCGCCTGCGCCCGGACCAGCGGCTCTGCATCGTCCTCAACATGATCGACAGCGCCATGGCGGACGGCGAAGCCGAGCCGGGCGAGCAGCGCCTCATCATGCAGTTCGCCGAGGCCTTCGGCCTGTCGGAGCAGGAGCTGACCCCGTACTTCAAGGCCCTGGTGGCGAAGAACGACCGGGCGGTGCTGGACCGGTGAGGCGAGGCGGCCGGGCGTGCTCCGATCCGCTCGGCTCGCAAGATAAACGCGGGCTTCCCCGTCCGCCTCCGCGGGCAGGGCAATCGCATCGCGATCGGCTGCGATCCGATCCGCACTGCGGATGACACCAGACAGCGGCCTCTCCGACCGGGGAGGCTGCTCGATGGATGCGCCGTGCCAACAGCGATCCAGCATATTCAGATGACCTTCGCCGACATGCGATGGCCCTGCCCCTCGGGAGAGGAAATCCCGCGCCTGATTTTGCGATGATTTTTTTGCGGATGGCCTGATGGAAAAGTAGAGAAGGTCGCGATTGATCGCTTGCGATGCGGCGCGAGGGCATCGAGCGCATGACTCGCCCCTCCCTCACCGGAAATCCCGGCTCCCGACCCGCAGCGGCCGGGCCGCACCCCGGGCATCGGCACCGCCGCGCCGCGCCTCGTCCCCCCGGCCGCCATCGACCGCCAGGGGCTCGCCCGGTGCGTCCTCGGCCACGCGGGCGAGCAGGTCCGAGCGGTCGATCAGATGCTCGGCGACGAGGTGGATCACCTCGCCCTCGCGCTGCACCCGGCCGCGGGCGGCCATCAGGCCGGCCTGGAGGATCAGGGTGCGCTGGCGGGTGAACAGGGACGGCCAGATCACCAGGTTGGCGGTGTCGGTCTCGTCCTCCAGCGTGATGAACATCACGCCCTTGGCCGAGCCCGGCTTCTGGCGCACCAGCACCAGCCCCGCCACGGTCACCCGGGCGCCGTCGCGCAGCCGGCGGAGCGCCGCGCAGGCCGAGACGCCGTCGCGCGACAGGCCCATTCGCAGGAAGGCGAGCGGGTGGCGGCCGAGGCTGAGGCCCGAGGCCCGGTAATCCGCCACCACGGCGGCCCCCTCCCCCAGGGGGATCAGGCGCACCGGCGGCTCGGCGATCTCGGGGAGCGGTGCGGCCTCGCGCCGGTCGGCCGCCGCGAAGAGCGGCAGCGGCTCGGGCGCGAGGCCGCGGATCGCCCACAGGGCGGCGCGGCGATCGAGGCCGAGGCCCGCGAAGGCGTCCGCCGCGGCCAGGCTCCGCAGGCCCTTCAGCGACAGCCCGGCCCGGCGCCACAGGTCCTCGACCGAGCGAAACAGGTCGGCCTCCCGCACGGTGGCGATCCGGGCGCCGTCCTGGTTCCCCAGGCCCCGGACCAGACGCAAACCGAGACGCACCGCCAGCCTCCCCTCCCCGGCCGGCTCCAGGGTGCAGTCCCAGCGCGAGGCGTTGACGTCGATCGGCCGGATCTCGACGTCGTGGGCGCGCGCGTCGCGCACGATCTGGGCCGGGGCGTAGAACCCCATCGGCTGGGCGTTGAGTAGGGCGCAAGCGAACACGTCGGGATGGTTGCACTTCAGCCAGGACGAGGCGTAGGCGATGAGGGCGAAGGAGGCGGCGTGGCTCTCCGGGAAGCCGTAGGAGCCGAAGCCCTCGAGCTGGCGGTAGGTGCGGGCGGCGAAATCCGGGTCGTAGCCGTTGGCGATCATGCCGCCGACGAGCTTCTCCTCGTAGAGGGTGATGGTGCCGTCGCCCTTGAAGGTGCCCATGGCGCGGCGCAGGCCGTCGGCTTGCGCCGGGCTGAAGCCGGCGGCGACGATCGCGACCTGCATCGCCTGCTCCTGGAACAGCGGCACGCCGAGGGTCCGCTTCAGCACCGCCTTCAGGGCCTCGGTCGGGTAGGTGACCGGGTCGATCCCGCGACGCCGACGCAGATACGGGTGGACCATGTCGCCCTGGATCGGGCCCGGCCGCACGATCGCGACCTCGATGGTGAGGTCGTAGAGGTCCTTGGGCTGCATCCGCGGCAGCATCGCCATCTGGGCCCGGCTCTCGATCTGGAACACCCCGATCGTGTCGGCCTTCTGGATCATCTCGTAGGTCTTACGATCGTCCGGCGGGATGTCGGCGATCTCCCGCGGCGGGCTGGTCTCGGGCCGGTGCTCGGCGAGTAGCGTGAAGGCCCGGCGCAGGCAGCCGAGCATGCCGAGCCCAAGCACGTCGACCTTCATGAAGCGCAGGGTCTCGATGTCGTCCTTGTCCCATTCGATGATCTGGCGGTTCTCCATCCGGGCCGGGACCACCGGGCAGAGGTCGTCGAGCCGGTCGAGGGTGAGGACGAATCCGCCCGGATGCTGGCCGAAATGGCGCGGCGTGCCGATCAGCGCCCGGGCGATCTCCAGCGTCAGGCGCAGGCGGCGCTGCGAGAGGTCGAGGCCGAGCGCCTTGGCCTCGCGCTCGCCGACGCCGTCGCGCGACCAGCCCCAGACCAGGCGGGCGAGCGCCCCGGTGACGTCGTCGGGCACGCCCAGCACCTTGCCGACCTCCCGCACCGCGCCGCGGGCCCCGTAGCGGATCACCGTGGCGGTGAGCGCGGCGCGCGCGCGGCCGTAGGTGGCGTAGATCCACTGGATCACCTCCTCCCGGCGCTCGTGCTCGAAATCGACGTCGATGTCGGGGGGCTCGTCGCGGGTCTCGTTGATGAAGCGGGCGAAGAGCAGGCCCTGGTCGACGGGGTCGATGGCGGTGATGTGCAGGCAGTAGCAGATCGCCGAATTCGCCGCCGAGCCGCGGCCCTGGCACAGGATGCCCTGGGAGCGGGCGTAGCGGACGATCGCCTCGACGGTGAGGAAGTACGGCGCGTATTGCTTCTTGGCGACGAGATCGAGCTCGTCCGCGAGCTGCTTGCGGACCGCCTCCGGCACCCCGGCCGGGAAGCGCTTCGCCGCCCCCTCCCAGGTCATCGCGGCCAGCCGCACCTGCGCCGGCCGGCCGTCCTCGCCGGCCTCGTCCGGGTAGGTGTAGGTCAGCTCGTCGAGGGAGAAGCGGCAGGCTTCGGCGATGGCCGCGGCCCGGGCCAGCGCCTCCGGGTGGCGGGCGAACAGGCGCGCGGTCTCGTCGGGCTCGTGCAGGTGGCGCCCGGCATGGCGCTCGCGGGCAAAGCCCGCCGCCTCGATCGTGGTCTTCAGGCGGATGCAGGTGACCACGTCCTGCATCATCCGCCGCTCCGGGACGTGGTAGAGCACGTCGCCGAGGGCGACGGTCGGCACCCGCGCCGCCCGGGCGAGGCCGGCGATCTCGGCGAGCCGCAGGTGGTCGTTGACGCCGAAGCGGCGCGACAGGCCGCAGGACAGGTCTTTTCCGAAGATCGCCTTCAGCAGGCGCAGGCGCTCCGTCAGGGTCTCGTCGGCGCGGTCGGCCGGCAGTACCGCGAGCAGGCCCCGGCTCCACTCCGCCACGTCGGCGGTTGTCAGGTGGCAACCGCCGCGGGGCGCGCGCTCGCGCGAGCGCCCGAGGGTGAGGAGCCGGCAGAGCCGGCCATAGGCCGCCCGGTCGGTCGGGTAGACGAGCAGGCTCCAGCCTTCCGCGAGATCGAGCCGGCAGCCGACGACGAGCCGGCAGCCGGTGGTACGCGCCGCCGCATGCGCCCGCACCATCCCGGCCAGCGAGTTGCGGTCGGTGACGGCGAGCGCCCGGATGCCCAGGAGGGCGGCGGCCGCGAACAGCTCCTCGGGCGAGGAGGCGCCGCGCAGGAACGAGTAATGGGTGGTGACTTGGAGCTCGACGGTCATCGGGGGCGCGACCGGCTGCCGACGACGGCACCGTCGGCATGTCCCGTCCCACCCGCGACCTCCTCCCGAGCTGCGACCGTCAGCGAGCCTCGAAGGAGGGCTCCGGATGTCGCGGTGATCCCTGGAGCCCTCCTTCGAGGCTCCCTCCGGTCGCACCTCGGGACGAGGTCGCGGATGGGACGAGATCCGGCCCGATCGAGCAGGCTCCGAGCGATCCGGCGCATCACGCCTCCCCCAGCCCATGCAGCCACCAGCGCGCGCCGTCCCGGGTCAGGCAATCGCGAAACAGCCAGTAGCGGGCGCCGGTCTCGTCCTCGACCCGGTAATAGTCGCGGGTGGCCGCGACCTCGTCCTCGGCGAGCCACCACTCGCCGAAGATGCGCTCCGGCCCGTCGGCCCGCGCCACCCGGCGGCGGGTGCCGCGCCAGGTGAAGGCGGTGGGCGGCGCGTCGGGCAGCGCGGCCAGGACCGCCACCGGCTCCGGCACGGGCAGCAGCCGGCCGGGCCGCGGCAGGTCGGCGGGCCAGGTGACGCCGGTGGCCGGGCTCAACGGGGCGACCCGGCGCACCGCCCGCTCGGGCCACTCGCTCTCGACCGGGCTGCGGCGAAACACCCGGCCGGGCCCGAGGCGCAGCACCAGCCGGTCGACGAGCTCGGCCATCGCGTCGGGGTCCGGCTCCTCGCCGGGGGCGGCGAGCTGGCGCGCGTCCAGGCGCTCGACGCGGGGAGCCGACAGCCGCGCCTCGTCGAGGCCGTGGCCGGGATCGATCTGCGGCAGACGCTCGGTGAGCAGGCGGGCGAGGTGGGTGGGGTCTCGGCTCGGCCGGGCGGTGCCGACGCTGACCGCCTGGTCGAGGCCGTCGACGCGGCGAAACACCAGGTCGAGCCGGCGTGCCCCGAGCCCGTGCCGGGTAAGCGCCTCGGCCAGCATGGCGCAGAGCCGCCCGGCCACCCGGGCCAGGGTCTCGGGCGCCCCGATCGGCTCCGGGAAGGCGAGGCGCACGGCGTGCTCGGCCGGGGGCGCGAGATAGGCGAGCGGCTCGGGGGCATGGCCGAGGGCCTGGTCGAGGCGGCGGCCGGGCTCCTCGCCGAAGCGCAGGCGCAGCGGGCCGCGCGGCTGGTCGAGGAGGTGGGCGACCCGGGTGAGGCCGAGCTGGGCCAGACCCGAGACGGTCCCACGATCGAGGCGCAGGGCCCAGAGCGGCAGGTCGAGGAGGTGGGGGCGCTGCCCGGCCGGCGGCAGCACGGTCTCCGGCGGCAGGCAGCGGGCGGCGGCCCAGGCGGCGCCCGGCGTGTCGGCGAGCGCCACCCGCACCCGGTAGCCGGCCCGGGCGAGGCGCCGCCGCAGGGAGCCGAGCAACGCCGCCTCGCCGCCCTGCAGGTGGGCGGCGCCGGCGACGTCGATCCAGATCCCGTCCGGCGGGTCGGGGGCGACGAGGGGCGCGTAGATCAGGCACCAGGCCGCGAGGCGGTGGAGCGCCGCCGCGTCGCCCTCCGGGTCGGCGGCGATCACCGCGAGGCCCGGCACCATCGCCTGCGCCTGCGCCAGAGCGAGGCCGGGGCGCAGGCCAGCCGCCCGGGCGGCCCGGTCGAGGGCGGTGATCACCCGGCGCGGCCCGTCCTGGCCGGCGGCCACCACCGGCTCATCCGGCGGCGGCCCGCCGTGCCGGCGCCGCCAGCGGTCGGTCGGCCAGCTCGGCAGGAAGACGCAGACGACCCTTCGCATCGGGAGCCTCGAGGAGCCAGGTGCGGGGCTCGGCGCCCCGGGCGCGAACGAGCGCCACGGTCCAGCGGGCCCGCGACAGGCCCGGGACGGAGAGAGCGGGAGACGGCGCCGCGGTGACGCCCCAGCGGGTGGCGGCGGCGTTGGGCTCGGGCACGGCGGCGCCCCAGCGGCGGATCACCAGGGCGAGGCCCCCGCTGCCCTCGGCGGCGAGCTGGAGCCGGCGCGACGGGGTGAGCCCGAGCCGGGCGACCTCGCCGACCACCGCCGCGAGGCCGCGATGGCGCAACCCCTCCTCCATGGTGGGCAGCACCTCGGTCTCGCGCCGGGTCTCGGCGTAGAGCACCCGGTCGGGATGGAGACCGACCGCGGCGAGGCCGGGGGCGAAAAGGTCGCGGCGGGTGAGGCACCACAGGACCGGGCCGGGGAGCCGGGCCAGGATCGCGGCGACGAACAAAGCCGCGAGCGCCCCCTCCCCGTCCACCGGGCCCGCCGCCAGCACCTCGTGCACCGCGCCGAGGCGCAGGCCCCCGCCCGGCAGATGGGCGTCGATCGGGTCGACGCCGAAGGACAGGACCGGACGTCCCGCCGCCTCGGGCGCCAGCCCGCCGATCTGCTCGCGCAACGCCGCGAGCTGCCGTTCCCGCCCGGCCTGTCGCATCTCATGCCCATCACCGACCGAAACCCGAATATGTTCCTGTTTTGTTCGGTTTCGAGGGGGTGTCAACCGGGGCTGTGGACGGACGGCCCGATCGGCCCCCGGAATCCCGGCTCCCTGTTGACGGCAGCGGGGACAACGGCCTCGGCCCGAGTCGCAAGGCCTTGGACCACAACGCGATCGGTCCGGCTCGGGGCCCGCGCCGGATGCGGGCATAGCCGTGGGACAACCCGCGCCAAGCCGCCAGGATCGCCGCTGAGCTGGATTCGGGGCCGGTAGGTGCCGTACAACTGTCCCCGGCACGGACGGGCCTCCACGGGCCTCCTGGCGGAGAATCCGGGGTTTCGGGCTCCGACCGTGCCGGGGGCGAGAATCGAGGTCGGGCGCGAGCCCGGAATCGGGCCTCGCCGGGGCCTGCCGCGGGCCCCGGACGGCACGCCGACTTGCCTACGGCGGGCCATCCGCGATTCACACAGCTTTCCAAGCTGTTAATCGGGGCCTTGCGCCGAGTAACCTACGGGCCTGCGCAGAGTCGCCTTCTCGGCCCCCCTGATTCCGCGCAGATGAGCCTACGGGCCTGCGCCGAGTTGCCTACGCGACCGCGCAGACCTGCCTACGCGAACAGGGCTCAAGCCCTTGATCGGCAACGGAAAATCGCCACCCCATATAATACCCATATAGCTCTACGGATTCAGACTCTGAATCTTGATTCTGAATCTCTCATAAAAAGGGATTTGGGGATCAGGAGTTAGGGGGTTCTCGGGCTCGACCGACAGGTGCGCGGATCGCGTGCCGGCTTCGCGGGAGCGCCCTCCCCTCCCCGCTCCGGTTTCAGAGCTCGGGCCCGTCATCCGGCCGAGGCTGAGAGTCTTGGAGCCACGAGCGGCGAGTCGGAGACTCGTGGCGCCCGAGTCCTCGTTCGACAAAGCCCAGAACAACCGGACGCGTTTCCCCGGGGATGAGTCCAGCCGAGGCTTGAGCCGGGTGAACCGACTCGCCTCGACGACCCCTGATGATTCGCCGTCCCGATGCGGGACTCCCTCTCGACTCGCCGGGCCTTGCCGGCGGCCGGATATACTTTGGCGCGACTCCCGCCGCCGTTGCCCCGGAAGGTTGGCGGGAGCCTGCGCCGTCCTGCGGCCGCGTAGGCAATTCGGCGTCGATGCAGTCACGGACCGTAGGCGGGTCTGCGTGGCGACGGTGCCGGAAAAGATGCGGAATCTCAACGCGGAAGCGTTCGATTCCGGGGGGAGCGGCGGTGACCGGAGGCGTAGGCAGTTCAGCGTGCCGGAGGGCGTGTCCGTGGAGTCCGAAGCGTAGGCAACTCGGCGTAGGACGGGCGTGCGGGGCTGGACCGATGCGATCGATCACGCATGTCATTCTGGCGGATAATCGCTCGTATATCCGATGATCAATCTATATCTTGCGCCATGCAGTGTGTTTTTCGAATAAAAATCCGTCTTATTGAGCAGGTAAAACAAAAATATATCTACAAAAATCAAAAATGACCATCGATATGACAGCGCGCCGGGGCTTACGCAGGGACGAGACTCGAACGAGGACTCCGGGACGCGCCGAGAGACTTGCACGTCTCCTGCGCTCCCCACGTCACGATCATGTCCGGATGAGGTACGCCGGGTCGACGAGCGGCCGCCGGGCCAGCGTGAGGCCTCACGGCAGCAGCCGCGATCCCGGCGTCGGCTTACGCGTAGCGCAGGTCGTCGCGTCGAGGGGGGACCGAGCCAGCTGGCAACCGGGACGAGACGGCTCGTGCGCCCTCGTGGGTCAGGCCGCCCGACCATAGGGCCGGCACGCCTCCTCTCTCGCAAGATCCCGGCGGATCCGCACGTCTCCTTCGAGGGCATGTTCGACCCGAGCTGAAGAGTCTATGCCGTTCTCGGCCCCATCCTGGGGCGGTGGCCCATGGAAGATGGACGTAACTCGAAGGAACGATCCAGGGATCGCAGCGAGTTCTGGAAGTCTTCGTCCAAGTCAGTCGATCTTCAATCGCCTGACACCTCGGGATGAGGGCGCGAATGGGATTGAATGTTTCAAGCAAAATCAATGGCTCTCGGGGCGAGCTCTGTGCACGCGCTCGACCACCCGAGAGATGGGATCCGGCGTGGATGCCGAGGAGAAACGCCGGATGGCAGCTCTGCCGGGCAAGCGGATGTCGCGACCGAAAAATGGAACCGAGTCGTCGTCGGATAAAGGAAATAAATCCTATTTATCGTCACGCGGACGACCCTGCACCACCGGCGCGAGACGTCATGCGCAGCCGACGCCCCTCCCCTCTCCCGGGCCGGCGCGTAGGCAAGTCGGCGGAATCAAGCCCTTGCGCGGGCTCGCCTATTCGCCAGCGCCGCCTTGGGCGGCACCAGGAGGTCCTTCGGGTCGGAGGGCAGCAGCTGCATGCCGCCGTCGTCGAGGGTCAGGCGCAGGCGCGGAAACACCTCGGTGAGATGGGCAACATCCTTGCGAAATTCCTGCCGGAAGGAGCGGATCGAGCCGTTCTCGCTGCCGAACTGCTTGTAGAGGTTGTCCCAGGTGAGCCGCAAAGGCCGTTCCAGGCGCGAGAGGCGGTAGCCGACCCAGAACAGCAGGTCGAGCTTGCGCGCCGAACCGGCGAACGCCCGGGCGGCCCGGATGTCGACCGGCAGGGCGTGCTGGATCAGGTTGTCGTAGAACTCGCGGTGGAAGGTGATGGTCGAGGACCAGAGCAGGCCCTGGTCCGGGTGGTTGTGCAGCGGCAGCCACACGTCCATCTGCCGGAATGGCGGCACGTTGAGGGTCGAGGCGCGGGTGCCGTCCCACAGGCCGATCTGCATCGAGCAGGCGGCGAGCCGGTTGAGCTGCTCCTTGAATTGCTTGAGCGTGCCGCGCTCGCCCCCGGTGACCGGAAAGCCCATGTCGCGGATGAACCCCGACATGCTCTGCGCCACCTCGACCTTGGGGCTGCGCTGGCGAACCGCCTCGGTGCAGAGATGCAGCAGAAGCAGGCGCGCCTTCGGGCCGTAGGGCAGCCCCTGCATCTCCATCTCGCCGGTCGACGGGTTGATCAGCCGGCCGGCATTGATGGCGAGGGTGTTGCGGCCGTATTCCCGCGAGACGTTGGTGACGCCCTTCGGCTCGCGATACGGCAGGCCGCACAGCGCCAGCACCGAGTGGATGTGCTGGATGTTCTCGGGCGCCGCCGGTTCGTTCTCGATCACCTCGCGCACCATGTCGCGGCGGCGCGCGTTGCGGGGCAGCCGGGCGCGCTCGGCGGCGGCCTCGGCCTTCAGCACCACCAGCTTGTCGCGCGCTTCCAACTCGGCGTCGCGCTTGGCCTGGCTGGCGCGCACGAAGGCGAGCGTCGCCTTGTAGGCGACGCTGCCGCGCGCCTTCTCGACGATCTCGAGGAGATCGGGGTCGCGCACGCCCTCGACCGGTTCGAGGACGGATGGCGGCGGGGTCGTCATCTCCACCAAGGGGCTCCGCAGGGGCATGTCGCCTTGTGCAGGCGCGCATCGTGACTCTGTTTGGTGGAGTCCTAACGCGCGAAACCCGACTCGACAGAGTCGAGTCGGGCGAGATTCCGAAGCAGAGCGCCAGATTCCTGTGAATCGGTGTGGCTAACCGGAGAGTCTTCATCTCTCCGGCTGCGACGTGGGACGAACCTTAATCGGTCTCGTCGCGGGACTTCGACTCGGCGAACGCGGCGTAGAGTTGCGGAAGACTCTGGATCAGATAGGCGGCGAAGTCCGGCTCGAGGCTGTCATCGACGGTGAGCTGGGTGCCCTGGCGGCCGCGGTCGATCCGCACCACCGGCCGGCCGCCGAGAGTGGTCCACACCGCCGGCACCGGCGCCGGTCGCGGCGCCGGCGCGGTAAGAGCCGAAAACAGCCGGGCGAAGCGGTCGTCCGAGGACAGCTCCGAAAAATCCGGTGTTGCCAGGACGCGGCCGACTACCTCGCCGGCCCCCTCCCGGGCGAGCGCCTCGACGAGCGCGGTCCAGCGCGGCCGCCCGGCCTTCGGTGCCGGGCCGATCGCCGCCACGATGTCGGGCGGCACCGCCCGGCCGATGCTGAGCAGGCGCGAGAGCTGGGTCTTCTCCACCGCGAGCGCCGCCATGACGGTGGCGCGGTCGAAGCCGCGATCCTCGAGCGCGATCGCGAACAGCGCCCGCTCGATGTAGCTGAGATCGGCCCGGGCCGAATTCTCCTGGCCCTGCGCGACGACGAGATCCTCGTCGGTGAGCGTCTTGACCACCGCGCGGACCGGCCGGCCGAGCTCGATCGCCGCCCGCAGGCGACGGTGGCCGTAGGCGACCTGGTAGCGGCCGGCCTCGGTCGGGTGCGGCCGCACCAGGATCGGCACCTGCTGGCCGCGCTCGCGGATCAGCGCCACGAAGGCGGCGTGCTCCTCCGGATCGACCGACAGGCGGTCCTTCACGAACGAGCCGTCGACGAGCGCGGTCTCGAGCTCGACCACCCGGTCGCCCGACGCCACCATGGCGCGGGCTTCCGCCGCCGCGCTGGCGATGCGCCCGAGGCTGCGCCCCATGGCGCCGACGGCACCGGAGCGCACCAGCGGTCGGGGCGCCTCGGTCGCCGGATCGGGCGCCGGGGCCTCGGCCGGGTTGCCAGCTGGCAACTCCGCCGGCGGCGTCTCGCGGTCGAGGGATCGGGCGCCGAGCGCGGCGCGGAGGGCGTCCTTGCGCTTCATGACGGCACGCGTCCCCAGGCGCGGTGCATCAAGGCCTCGATCTCGCCGTTGACCCCGTCGAGCGCCTCGATCGCCCGGTCGTAGGTCGCGCGGGTGAAGCTCTCGCGGCCGATCTCGTACAGGGTCTGCTTCGACAGGCCGGCATCCGACACGGCGGTCGATTTCAGCATCAGGTGGGTGAGAACCCGCTCGCGAAACAGCGAGCGCATGAAGCCGACCATCTGGGTCTGGGGGGCGTCGGACGGCTCGTAGCGGGTCACGACGTAGCGCAGGAAGTCGTAGTCGAGGTCGGCCCCGGCCTCCTGCACCACCCCGAGGAGATCGGAGGCCATCAGCAGGAACTGGCACATCGACATCACGTCGAGCATCTGCGGATGCACCGTCACCAGCATCGCGGTGGCGGCGCAGAGCGCGCCCAGCGTCAGGAAGCCGAGCTGCGGCGGACAGTCGAGGATCATCACGTCGTAATCGTCGGCGACGCTGCCGAGCGCCGTGGCGATGCGGCCGAAGAACGGCTCGGCATTGCGGTCGGCCAGCACCCGCGGGGTGTCGTGCTCGAACTCCATCAGTTCGAGGTTGCCCGGCACGAGGTCGAGCCCCGGGAAGTAGGTCTTGCGCACCACCTCGGAAAGCGGCTTCTGCTCGTCGTCATGGCGGATCGCGGCGTAGAGGGTCTGGTTCGGGCCGACGTCGAATTCCGGCTGGTAGCCGTGGAGCGCGGTCAGCGAGGCCTGCGGGTCGAGGTCGACGGCGAGCACCCGGTAGCCGCGCAAGGCGAGGTACTGGGCGAGATGCGCCGCCGTGGTGGTCTTGCCCGACCCGCCCTTGAAGTTCACCACCGCCAGCACCTGGCAATGCTCGGTGCCGGAGCGGTGGGGCACGTAGCGCTTCGATTTCGGTCCGTCGTCGAGGAGCTGGCGCAGCTCGTTGATCTGGCCGAGCGTATAGGAGCGGCGCCCGCCCGGGCCGATCTCCGGCTGCGGGCCCTTGCTGGCGAGCGAGAGCTGGCGCAGGTAGCCGTCCGCCACGCCGATCAGCTTCGCCGCCTCGCCTGAGGAGAACGAGCGCAAGAGTTTGTGCGAGGCCGGCGGGAAGAGGGTGCGTCGGAGCGCATTCAGCTCGCTCGACAGGGCGCTGCCGTCCTCGGCGATGATCCGGGTGATCGAGGGACGGTCGGAGGCTGCGGCGTTTGCCTGCTCCTGCGGCACATCTGGCATTTACGGTACTCGGGCGCATCGCGGAAAATTTCCGTAAGACGATGCCAGCGTGGCAGTGGCGAGGCAAACGGTTTTTGGTTAACGATCCTTAACCGGCCTGACGGCGGCCGCGGTTGCCAGGTGGCAACGCCCGCCGGAAGCCCAGCGTGGACGAGACCTCCCGCGCCGCGTGCCGGCAACCGCGATAGGGCCGCGCCGCGCCGTGGCTTATGCAGGCCCCGGCTTTGCGCGAGAGGAGACCGGCCGATGGCGATCCTGAGGAGCGTGGACGAACTGGAGCGAATCTACGGCGAGTTCGGTGCGGTCGGCGAGGCCTCGACCGCCAAGGTGACCGACCACGTCACGCCGCATTACCGGTGCTTCATCGCGGCGGCACCGTTCGTGTCGCTCGCAACCGTGGGGCCGGACGGGCTCGACTGCTCGCCGCGCGGCGACCGCCCGGGCTTCGTGCGCGTGGCCGATCCGTCGACGCTGCTCCTGCCGGACCGCCGCGGCAACAACCGGATCGACAGCCTGCGCAACGTCGTGCGCGATCCGCGGGTCGGGCTGATGTTCCTGATCCCCGGCATCGGCAACGCGCTCAGGGTCAACGGCCGCGCGGCGATCGACGACGATCCGGAGCTGTGCGCCTCCTTCGCGGTCGACAGCAAGGCGCCCCGCACCGTGATGGTGATCCGGGTGGGCGAGGTCTATTTCCAGTGCGCCCGGGCGCTGATCCGCTCCGGCCTGTGGCAGGTCGATCCCAGGAGCCTCCCGAGCCCGGGCGAGATCCTGGCCGAGTTGAGCGAGGGCCGGGTCGGCGGCGCGGCCTACGACGAGGCCTGGGCCGAGCGGGCGCGCCGGACGATGTGGTGACGAAAAACCCCCGCGACGCCGGGCGACGCGCGGGGGTTCGGGACGGGCGGAGGGGAGGGTGGACGGGTCAGGCCGCCCGGATGTCGCGCAGGAAGCCGTCGACCTTCTGCTTCACGCTGAGCGATTGCGTCGCCAGCTCGGCGGCGGCGCTCAGCACCTGCGAGGCGGCGCTGCCGGTCTCGCCGGAGGAGACCAGCACCCGCGACACGGTCTGCGACACGTCGCGGGTGCCGCGAGCCGCCTCGCTCGCGTTGCGTGAGATCTCGCCGGTGGCGGCGGTCTGCTGGGAGACCGTCGCGGCGATCGCGGCGCTGATCTCGCCCATCCCGGCGATGGTGCGGTCGATCTGCCGGATCGCCTCCGTCGCCTCGCTGGTGGCGGCCTGGATCGCGCCGATCTGGCCGGTGATCTCCTCCGTGGCCCGGCCGGTCTGGCTCGCGAGTTCCTTCACTTCCGCCGCAACGACCGAGAAGCCGCGCCCCGCCTCGCCGGCCCGGGCCGCCTCGATGGTGGCGTTGAGCGCGAGAAGGTTGGTCTGCCCGGCGATGGTCGAGATGAGGGTGACGGCGGCGCCGATCTGGTCGGCGGCGGCCGTCAGGGCCGCCATGGCGGTACCGGTCGCCGCCGCCTCGTGCGCGGCATGGCTGGCGACCTCGTTGGAGCGCAGCACCTGCCGCTCGATCTCCCGGAGCGAGGAGACCATCTCCTCGGCCGCCGCCGCCACGGTCTGCACGTTGACCGCTGTCTGCTCGGCCGCGGCGCTCGAGGCGACGGCCTGACCGTTGGTGTCGTCGGCGATCTGGGTCATCGAGCGGGCGGTGGCGTCGAGCTCGGTCGCCGCCGAGGTGACGATCTCGAGAGAGCCGGCGATGGTGTTCTGGAAGTCGGAGACGAGACGGTCGATGCGCTGCGCGCGGGCCACGCGGCGCTGCTGCTCTGCCTCGCTCTCGCTCGTCAGGAGGTCGGCCTGGTGCGCCTTGTCGCGGAACACCGCGAGCGCCCGGTTGATCCGGCCGATCTCGTCGTCGCGCTCGGTGCCGGTGATCGCCACGTCGTAGCGCCGGTCGATCAGGGCCTGGACCGTATCGAGGCAGCGCTTGAGCGGCGCTCCGATCAGGGTCCGGCTCGCCGCCGCGACGACGCCGACGAGGACGACGAGGATGAACAGTCCGCCCGCGGCGGTCTCGGCGACGCGCCGGTAGATCGGATGCGTGAAGGCGGTGGCCGGGACGTCCATCACCAGGGCCCAGGTCGTGTTCATGCCCGGCTGGGTGAAGGGATAGACGAGGCGGACCCCGCCGTCCGGGCTGCCCCGGAGGGTGCGCGGACGCCGGTCGGCCAAGGCGGCCGCGACCTCGGCCGCGCCGATCCCGTCATACTCCTTCATCAGGAGGTCGCCCTTCGGCGGGACGATCCACTTGCGGGCGTTCGACAGCAGCAGCACGCGCCCGCTCTCGAACGGCTTCAGGGCCGCGAACGCGGCCGCCAGCCCGCTCAACCGGATGTCGACGCCGGCCACGCCGACGACTGCGCCGTCGACCTTGAGCGGTGCGCTGATCGAGGCGACGAGCTGGCCCTGGCTGGTCACGTACGGTTCGACGAGGAGGCTTGCGCCGGACTGGATCGGGTCGCGATACCATTGCTGCGCGGGATTGACCGGGAAGGTCGCGAAGGCGAGCGTGCCGTCGTCCTTGCGGGTCCAGTACGGCGTGAACAGGCCGGCCTCGTTCTCGTAGCCCGAGCCCGTCAGGGATTTCGCCGCCCGCTTGTCGACGGTGTCCGTCATCCAGGCACCGAAGAGGGTCGGATAATCCTGGATCAGGGCCTTGGTCGCCGCGACCACATCGACCTTGCGCACGCCGCCGCCGCTCAGCTGGCCCGACATCGTGGCGGCGAGCGCCCGGCTGGCGGAGATCGCGTCCACGATCTGGATCGAGGTTTCTGCCGTGGTGCCGGCAGCCTTTTCCGTGGCGAGTTGCAGGATCTCGGCGTTCGTCCGCTCGGCCGCCGTCCATCCCGCGACACCGACGAAGACGAGGACGGTCAGGCCGATCGCCGAGCCGGCCATGAGCGTCAATTTACTGGACAGGCTGCCCTTGGGAATCATCGATCGGTCCCACCATCACCGATGCTCATTGATCGATGACGATGGTTAATAAATCACCGGATCGGAGACCATTTTCGCAACCGAAGGATTCGAAATCGCATATCGGCATGGACGGCCGGCCATACCGGGCGTTCCACCACGCGATTACTCCAGATCCAGGAGTGGTTCCGCCCGCGACACCTGCGGCAGGACCTCGCCGGGCGGGCCCGAGGCGACGATCCGGCCGCCCTCCAGGACGTGCACCGTGTCGGCCCCGGCGAGGCTGGTGAGGCGGTGGGCGATCATGATCAGGGTGCGGGTGCCGGCGAGCCCCTGGACCGCCCGCATCACCACGCCCTCGGTCTCCTCGTCGAGGGCGGAGGTCGCCTCGTCGAACACGATCACGTCGGGGTCGTGGTAGAGCGCCCGGGCGATGCCGATGCGCTGGCGCTGGCCGCCGGAGAGCCGGGCGCCGCGCTCGCCGACGCGGGTCGCGTAGCCTTCCGGCAGGGCGACGACGAAGTCGTGCGCCCCGGCGAGCCGCGCCGCCCGCTCCACCGCCGCATCGTCGATCGCGTCGAGCCCGAAGGCGATGTTGTCCGCGATGGTGCCGTCGACGAGGAAGATGTCCTGCGGCACGTAGCCGATGCGGTTCTGCCAGGCCGGCAGGGTCGTGGCGTCGAGCGCGACCCCGTCCACCGCGAGGCGGCCGGTCGTGGGCGTGAGGAAGCCGAGGATCAGCCCGATCAGGGTCGACTTGCCCGAGCCGGTGCGGCCGACGAGGCCGACCGTGGCGTGGGCGGGGATGACGAGGTCGATGCCCGAGAGCGCCGGACGGCCGGGCTCGTAGTCGAACCCGACGCGCTCGAGGCGGATCGCGTCCCGGAACGGCAGCCGCTCGGAGTTGCGGCGGACGGGCTCCCGCTCGCCGGCGAGGCCGTCGACCACGAGCCGCACCGCCGGCAGGGTGAAGCGCAGGAGCGCGAGCGCGTTGAACACGTTCTGGAACGCCGGCAGCATCCGGTAGCCCGCGAAGGCGAACAGGCCGAGCAGCGGCAGGAGGCCGGCGGTGTCGAGCCCCTGCGAGAGCGCGAACAGCACCACCACGATGACCCCGCCGAAGGCCAGGGCCTCGATGACGAAGCGCGGCAACTGCCCGGTGAGCAGGCTCTCGGCGCTCGCCTGCGCGTAGGCCCGGGCCGGAGCCTCGAACCGGCTCGCGAAGGTCTCCGCCCGGCCGTAGAGCTTGAGCTCGGTCAGGCCGCCGATCGTCTCGTGCACCACCCGGAACCGACCCTCGTTGCCGGCGACCGCCCGGGCGCCGATGCGGGCGAGCCGCGCCCGCACCACCAGGAAGATGCCGACATAGAGCCCGCCGAACCCGGCCCCGAGGATCAGCGCGAGGCGCGGCGAGACGACGAGCAGAAAGACGATGACGGCGGTGGCCGAGGTCGCCCGCGAGGCGATGACCGTGGCGGGGGTCAGCACGCCGACGACGAGGCGGTCGGTCTCGCTCAGGATCGTCTTGGCGAGCTCGGCGCTGTTGGCGGTGGAGAAGAACAGCCGCTCCCGGTCGACGGTGCGAAACAGCAGGCGCCGGGCGAAGCCGTAGCCGACGGCGTGGCTGAAGCGCAGCTGGGCGTAGGTGAGCCCGGCATTGACGCAGGAGGTGACGAGGATCGCGCTCAGCGCGCCGAGCCCGACGACGATCAGGAAGCCGCGGTCGTCGGCGAGCCCGAGCCCGTCGCGGATGGCACCCAGCGCCGGGATGCGCGAGGCCGCCGCCGGATCGCCGACGAGGGTCAGGAACGGCACCACCGAGGCGACGCCGACCACCTCGAGCAGGGCGGCGAGCGCCAGCCCGGCCCCGATCAGCCCGGCGCGGCGGCGCTCGCGCGGGGTCATGGCGCGGAGAAGGTCGATCAGGGCGCGCATCGCGGACTCGTCAGAACGTCGTCGGGGGAGGGGAGGGCGATCAGCGGGTGGAGGACCGCGCGAGGCCGGGCAGGCGGCGGGCCAGCAGCCTGGCGCCGCGCAGGACCTCGCCGGCCTCCCGCACGGACAGCCGCGCCAGCGCCTGGACGAGGCGCAGCGGCACCTGCGCGCAGAAGGCCGTGACGACGAGGGCGAGCGCGGTCGCCCGGCCATGATGCTTGGCGGCGTAGCGGATCTGGCTCTCGAGGAAGCAGGCCAGCCGATGCGCCTTGGCCGCCCGGGTGGTGCCCTGGCCCTCGTGCCGCACGGAGATGCCGGCGAGGTGGCGCACCGCGAAGCCCGCGTCCCAGGCGCGGGCGCAGAGATCGACATCCTCGTAATAGACGAAGAAGCGCTCGTCGAAGCCGCCGAGCGCCGTAAAGAGCGAGCGGCGGATCATCAGGAAGGCGCCCATCACCTGATCGACCGGCCGCTCGTCGGCGTGGTCCCACTCGGTCATGAAGTGGGAGGGGACGAGGCCGGCCCGGTCGAGGAGCAGCGCCTGGCCGAGGAGCGAGCGGGCGGTCGGCCGCCGGGCGCAGGCGCGCTGCACGACGCCGGCCTCGTCGAGGAGCTGCGCCCCGACGATGCCGGTGGCCTCGTCCGCCGTCAGGGCCGCGCGGGCGCCGAGCAGCGCCTCGGCGGTGACCCGCGCGTCGGGGTTGAGAAACAGGATCGCGGCGGCCTCGCCCCGCGCCGCGCCGGCATTGCAGGCCCGGCCGAAACCCTGGTTGTCGGGATTGGCGACCACGGCCGGGCCGTGGCGCAGGCGCGCCAGCCCCTCCAGCGAGCCGTCCGTCGAGGCGTTGTCGACCACGACGACGTGCAGGGCGAGGGCGTCGCCGAGGGCGGCTTCGGCTGCCGCCAGGCTGGCGAGGCAGGCCCGCAGCAGCGCGCCGCCGTTCCAGTTGACGATCACCACGTCGAGGGCGGGGGTCACGGGCGTCACGACAATCCCTTCGGCGGCCCGAGCCGGCCGCGCAGGCCGTCGATCACCGCGCCGGCGAGCCGCATCGCGACGGCGGGGCGGTAGCCGGAATCGGCCCAGACGAGCAGGGCCTGGAGCGGCAGGTAGGTGGCCTGGCGCATCGTCCAGCGCCGGGGCACGTGCGGCAGCCGCCAGGCATAGACGCTGTTGCGCAGGTAGGCCGCCATGCGAAACAGCGGCTGGCGCGGCATCTCGATCCCGAGCGCCCGCAGGCGGATCACCCCGGCGCCGACCCGGTGGGGGAGGGCGGTCCCGGGCTCCATCCAGCAGGCATGGCCTCGGGCCCAGGCGCGAAAGCACCATTCGAGGTCGACGCCGTCGATGAAGAAGTCGCTGCGGAACGGGCCGATCGCCGCGTAGGCGGCGAGGTCGACGAGGGAGCCCGAGGTCGCCAGGAACTCCACCGGCACGAGCCCGCCGCGATCCGGCACGCCCGGCCGGCGCGGATAGGCCGGCGCCTTGCGGCCGGGCGCCGCCTCCGGCCGCGGGCCGACGACCGCCGGGGGCGGATGCGACCCGCGCAGCCGCGCCATCGCCGCCTCGAGGTCCGAGACCTGATCGGGCGTGAAGGCGGCGTCCTGGTCGAGGAGCAGCACCTGGGCCGCGCCCGCCGCGGCGGCGGCCCGCGCGATCGCGTCGAGGGCGCCGCCGACCCCGATATTGCCGTCCCCCGACAGGACCAGGCCGCCGCCGGCGCGCAGCCGGGCCGCCGCCTCGGGCGGCAGGCCGCCATTGTCGAACACGATCGTCCGCCGCGGCTCGGCCTCGGCCCGGGCGAGGAGGGCGGCGACCTGCTCCGGCGTCGGCCGGAAGACCGTGACGCCGATGGCGACCGGGGAGGGGAGGGGCGGGGGCGAGGTTTCGGGCATGCTCGATCGGAGGGGGGCGGCCCGTCGCCCTAGGGCCGTCGGATCACGCCGGTCAATACGCCGCCGCGGCAGCGGAATTGCGGCGATTCGGCCTGCACGCCGATTTCGGCCCCTCGCCTCGATCACCCGTGGACCCAAGCCGAGGCCCGGTTTCCTTGGAACTGAGAATCCGTATCGTGCCGCCGCAATGGTTTACGATCTCGCTACCGTCCGGCTCCCGACCGCCTGGCGGCGCCTCGCCGCGTCGCTGGAGGCGGCGTCCGACGAGCTCGTGCGCCTCGACGAGCGGCTCGTCCGGACCGAGCCGGTGCTCGCCGACGGTGCCCGGGCGCGGGCGCACCTGTTCGACGCACAAGCCGCCCTGCACCTCGACGGCGAGCTCGTCGCCCTGGAGGATCTGGTGCTGCACGAGGCGGCGATGGACGTGCGCCGCCCGAACCTGGCGCTCGGACGCGCCGTCGCGGTGCTGGCCGAGCGCCGCCGGCTCGCCGCCGCGCCCCCGGGCTGGGCCTTTTCCGCGGAGGGCTGGGCCCTGCTCGCCGGTTCCGACCCGCGCATGCCGGCAGACGACGAGGAGGGCGGCTCGCTGGAGGCGGACGCCTTCGACGACGACTTTGCGGCCATCGACCGCCTCCTCGCCCGCACCCGCCGCACCCTCGCGGCGCACGAGACGGGGGCGCCGATCCCGGCCGGTGCCGCGGAGGACGACCCGGTCGCCGCCTGGCGCCGGGTGCTCGACGAGACCCGCGACCTGCCGGCGGTCCTGGCCGCCGCCGTCGCCCTCGATGCCTGGCTGGTCCTCGATCCGGCGCCGCGCCAGGGCCATCGCGGGCCGCTTGCCGCGGCGGCCCTGCTGCGGGCCCGGGGCAAGGCGCGGGCCCACCTGCCCGCCCTGGCGCTGGGCCTGCGCGAGAGCCGGGCGCGCTGGTCGCGGGCGCTGCCGCTTCCCGAGCGCCTGGCCGGCCTTCTGGGCGCGGTCGAGACCGCCGCCCGCCTGATGGGACGCGACCTCGATCGCCTGGCCCTCGCCCGCGAGGTGATGCTGCGCGCCTGCGCCGGCAAGCGCCGGACCTCGCGCCTGCCGCAGCTCGTCGACTTGTTCGTCGGCACCCCGCTGGTGACGGTGGCGAGCGCGGCGCGAGCGCTCGCCGTCACCCCGCAGGCTGTGGAGGGGATGCTGGCGGAGCTGGGATCGGCCCGGCCGCGGGAGTTGACGGAACGGCGGCGGTACCGGGCGTGGGGGATCGTGTGAGGATGGGGGGCGCCTTGATGGATCTGACACCCTCCGTGTCATTCCGGGGCCGCGAAGCGGAGCCCGGATTCGCAGCTGGGACAGGATAAAGCGGATGCGTACCGTTTCATTCCATCCCAAACAGGAGCCTGATCAACATGCTTCGTCCTACCCGCCACCTCATCCTGAGGTGTTGGCGATCGCAGATCGCACGCGATCGAAGATCGACTGACCTCGAAGGAGGGCTCCAGAAAGTCCCGAGACTTCTGGAGCCCTCCTTCGAGGCTCGTTTCACTCGCACCTCAGGATGAGGTCTCGGATTGGAGAGAAGACGAAGCTTGCGCGGGCTTCCCGCCCTTGCCGTGCGCTGGGCAGCACCGAACTGGGACGACCCGATCCCACCCGATTGCGCCCACCCCCGCTTCCCCCGACAATGCGCACCCCCGCGCCCCGGCGCGCAAGAAGCGCCCCGGCGGGCCAACACCAAGGCATGCGCGTCGTGATCGACCAGGTTTCCCAGCGCCAGCAGGACATCCTCGCCCTCGCCCGCCTGCACGGGCGGGTCAGCGTCGAGGAGCTGGCGGCGCGGTTCGAGGTGACGCCGCAGACGATCCGCAAGGATCTCAACGAGTTGTGCGACAGCCGGCTCCTGTCGCGCATCCACGGCGGCGCCGTGGTGGCCTCGGGCGTCGAGAACGTGTCCTACGAGGCCCGCCGCCTCGTCGCCCACGGCGAGAAGCGGGCGATCGGCGAGGCGGCGGCAAGGCTCATCCCCAACAGCGCGTCGCTGTTCATCAACATCGGCACCACCACCGAGGAGGTGGCGCGCGCGCTCGGCGACCACGAGGACCTGCTGGTCATCACCAACAACCTCAACGTCGCGACCCTGCTCTACCGCCATCCGAAGATGAGCCTGATCGTCGCCGGTGGGCCGGTGCGGCGGGCCGACGGGGCGGTGATCGGCTCGGCGGCGGTCGACTTCATCAACCAGTTCAAGGTCGACTACGCGGTGATCGGCGCCTCGGCGATCGACGAGGACGGCACGCTGCTCGATTTCGACTACCGCGAGGTCCGCGTCGCCCGCGCCATCATCGAGAATGCCCGGCGGGTGATCCTGGTCGCCGACAAGCTGAAGCTGGAGCGATCGGCGCCGATCCGGGTCGGCCACCTGCGCGAGCTCGACTACTTCGTCACCGACGCGCTGCCCTCCGCGAACCTGCGCGAGATGTGCGCGGCCCACCGCGTCGCCCTGGTCGAGGCCGGTGCCGAGGCGCCCGCGCAGGAGACCTCCGACGCTGCGGAATAGGCGAAACCGAAAGCCATCGACTTTCGTTCGCACCCGTTCGCTTTCGGTTTCGCTTGCGTCGATCCGCGCCCGCGTCTAGATTCGCGCCAGGATGCAAACGAAAGAGCCGAAAGGCTCCGACAGGGAGGTGGCCTTGGCCCCCAGCTTGGCCCCCAGGCAGCAGCCCGGCGATGCGCGCGGGGTGTTCGACCTCGCGGTGATCGGTGGCGGCATCAACGGCTGCGGCATCGCCCGCGACGCGGTGGGCCGCGGCGCCTCTGTGGTGCTGTTCGAGCAGAACGACCTCGCCAGCGGCACCTCCTCGACCTCGACCAAGCTGATCCACGGCGGCCTGCGCTACCTGGAGCATTACGAGTTCCGCCTGGTCCGCGAGGCCCTGATGGAGCGCGAGGTCCTGTGGGGCATGGCGCCCCACATCGTCTGGCCGCTGCGCTTCGTGCTGCCGCACCATTCCGGCCTGCGCCCCGGCTGGCTCCTGCGCCTCGGGCTCCTGCTCTACGACAACCTCGGCGGCCGCAAGCGCCTGCCCGGCACCCGCACCCTCGACCTCACCCGCGATCCGGCCGGCGAACCGCTCAAGGCCGGCTTTCGCCGCGCTTTCGAATATTCGGATTGCTGGGTCGAGGATTCGCGGCTCGTGGTGCTGAACGCCCGCGACGCCGCCGAGCGCGGCGCGGTGATCCGCCCGCGCACCCGGGTCGTCACCGCCGCGCGCAGCGGCGGCCTGTGGGAGCTGACGGTCGAGGACCGGGAGACCGGGGCCCGCGACACGGTGCGGGCGCGCACCCTCGTCAACGCCGCCGGCCCCTGGGTCGCCGACGTGCTCACCGGCGTGGCGCGGGCCAATTCCTCGGAGGGCGTGCGCCTCGTCCAGGGCAGCCACATCGTGGTGCGGCGCCTGTTCCGGCACGACCGGGCCTACATCTTCCAGAACGCCGACCAGCGCATCATCTTCGCGATCCCCTACGAGCGCGACTTCACGCTGATCGGTACCACCGACCGCGACTACACGGGCGACCCCGCCGACGTGAAGGCGAGCGAGGAGGAGATCGCCTATCTCTGCGCCGCCGCCAGCGAGTACTTTCGCGATCCGGTCACCCGCGACGAGGTGGTGTGGACCTATTCGGGCGTGCGCCCGCTCTACGACGACGGCGCCTCGAAGGCCCAGGAAGCCACCCGCGACTACGTGCTGACCCTCGACGCGCCGCAGGGCCAGCCGGCGATGCTCTCGGTCTTCGGCGGCAAGATCACCACCTATCGCCGCCTCGCCGAATCGGCGCTCGACCGCCTGAAGGACCACCTGCCGGCGGCGCGTAAAGAGCCCTGGACCTCGGGCGCCGTCCTGCCGGGCGGCAACTTCCCGAAGGAGAGCTACGACGACATCGTGGCGGGGCTCGCGCGCCAGCATCCCGGCGTGCCGGAGGCGCTGGTCGCCCGGCTGGTGCGGGCCTACGGCACCGACGCCCGCGAGATCCTGAGCGGGGCCCGCTCCATGGCCGATCTCGGCCGGCTGTTCGGCGCCGACCTCACCGAGCGCGAGGTGCGCCACCTGATGCGCCGCGAATGGGCATCGCGCGCCGAGGACGTGCTCTGGCGCCGTTCGAAGCTCGGTCTTAGGGTCACCCCCGCCGAGGCCGAAGCCCTCGACGAGTTCATGCGCCGCGCCGCCGCCGCCCCCAACGCGGCCTGACAAGAAGAGACGGGAGGGCGCCATGACCCTGATCCTGGAGAACGTCACCAAGCGGGTCGGCCCCGAGACCCATATCCGCAACGTCAGCCTGACGTTGCCGAAGGGCTCGCTCAACGTGCTGCTCGGCCAGACGCTGGCCGGCAAGACCACCTTGATGCGCCTGATGGCCGGCCTCGAGGCCCCGAGCGAGGGCCGGATCGTCGCCGACGGCAAGGACGTGACCGGCCTGCCGGTGCAGCGCCGCAACGTCGCGATGGTCTACCAGCAATTCATCAACTACCCGTCCCTCTCGGTCTACGAGAACATCGCCTCGCCGATGCGGGTGGCGGGCGTGGCGAAGGCCGAGATCGAGGCGCGGGTGCAGGAGGCGGCGGGCCTGCTGCGGCTCACCCCCTACCTGAAGCGCAAGCCCCTCGAACTGTCGGGCGGCCAGCAGCAGCGCACCGCCATCGCCCGCGCGCTCTGCAAGCGCGCCGACCTCGTGCTGATGGACGAGCCGCTGGCGAACCTCGACTACAAGCTGCGCGAGGAACTGCGCGAGGAGCTGCCGCGCATCTTCGCGGCCACCGGCGCGATCTTCGTCTACGCCACCACCGAGCCGGCCGAGGCCCTGATGCTCGGCGGGCGCACCGCCACCCTGCACCAGGGCCGCGTCACGCAGGTCGGCCCGACGCCGGACGTCTACCGCCGGCCCGACGACCTCGTCACGGCAAAGGTCTTCTCCGACCCGCCGCTCAACACGCTGCGGATCGTGAAGGGCGGCGGCCGGGTCACCCTGCCGACCGGCGGCCAGATCCGGGCGACCGGCCCGCTCGCGAGCGTGCCGGACGGCGCCTACACGATCGGGTTTCGCGCCCACCACCTCGCCCTCGATCCGCTGCCCGCGGAGGCGATCGCGCTGCCCGCCACCGTCTCGGTCGCCGAGATCACCGGCTCGGAGAGCTACGTTCACGTCGATGCCGGCGAGAGCCGCCTGATCGCGCTGGTCGCCGGCGTGCGCCGGCTCGAGCCCGGCACGGCGGTGACCGCCTATCTCGACCCCCGCCACGCCCTGGTGTTCGACGAGAGCGGCCGCACCGCCGCCTTCGACCTGCCGGCGGCCGCCTGAGACGGAGGGGATCCATGGCCCGCATCACCCTCGACCATCTCGCCCACGCCTACGGGCCGAACCCGCAAGGTCCTCAGGATTACGCCCTGAAGGAGATCGACCACGTCTGGCGCCAGGGCGGCGCCTACGCGCTACTCGGGCCGTCGGGCTGCGGCAAGTCCACGTTGCTCAACATCATCTCGGGCCTCGTCGTCCCGACCCGCGGCCGCATCCTGTTCGACGACCGCGACGTCACCACGGTGCCGACCGAGGGGCGCAACATCGCCCAGGTGTTCCAGTTCCCGGTCGTCTACGACACCATGACGGTGCGCGAGAACCTGGCCTTCCCGTTGAAGAACCGGCGCGTGGCGCCGGCCACCATCCGGTCGCGGGTCGAGGAGATCGCCGGGCTTCTCGATCTCACCCGGGTGCTGGACCGCCGCGCCAACAACCTGACGGCGGACATGAAGCAGAAGATCTCGCTCGGCCGGGGCCTCGTGCGCCCGGACGTGGCGGCGATCCTGTTCGACGAGCCGCTCACCGTCATCGACCCGCACCTGAAATGGCAGCTGCGCTCGACCCTGAAGGAGCTGCACCGCAAGCTCGACCTGACGATGATCTACGTCACCCACGACCAGACCGAGGCGCTGACCTTCGCCGACACGGTGGTGGTGATGCATGACGGGGCGGTGGTGCAGACCGGCACGCCGGACGAGCTGTTCGAGCGCCCGGCCCACACCTTCGTCGGCCACTTCATCGGCTCGCCCGGCATGAACCTGCTGCCGGCCGAGGTGCAGGGCGCGACCGCGACGATCGAGGGCCACGCCATCCCGCTCGCGCGCCACTATCCGGAGCTGCCCAAGGGCAAGCGCATCGAGCTCGGTGTGCGGCCCGAATACGTGCATCTGGCGCCCAAGGGCCTCGGGCTCCCGGTGCAGGTCAAGCGCATCGACGATATCGGCCGCCAGCGCCTCGCCCGGGTCGAGCTGGGGGGGCGCTCCCTCGTCGCCACGGTGGCGGAGGGACAGAGCCTCGACGGAGCGGAAGCGGCGCTGGCCCTCGATCCGCGCCAGATCCACATCTACGCCGACGGCGCCCTGGTGCCGGGAGAGGCCGCATGACCAAGACCGTCAACCAGAAGGCCTGGCTCCTCGTCCTGCCGGTCTTCGCCGTCGTCGCCTTCTCGGCGGTGCTGCCGCTGATGACGGTGGTCAACTACTCGTTCCAGGACACGTTCGGGAACAACCAGTTCTTCTGGAACGGCCTCGGCTGGTTCCAGGAATTGCTCGACCCGTCGAGCCAGTTCGGCGAGCGCTTCTTCGATTCGCTGTGGCGCAACCTGCTCTTTTCCGCGATCATCCTGGCGATCGAGGTGCCGCTCGGCATCGCGGTGGCGCTGTCGATGCCGCGGGAGGGCCGCTCGGTCGCCTTCTGCCTCGTGCTGATGGCGCTGCCGCTCCTCATCCCGTGGAACGTCGTCGGCACGATCTGGCAGGTCTTCGCCCGCACCGATATCGGGCTGTTGGGCGCGACCCTCAACGGCCTCGGCATCGACTACAACTACGCCGGCTCGGCGCTCGCCGCCTGGGTCACCATCGTGACCATGGACGTCTGGCACTGGACGAGCCTCGTCGCGCTGCTGTGCTATGCCGGCCTGAAGTCGATCCCCGACGCCTACTACCAGGCCGCCCGCATCGACGGGGCGAGCCAGTGGGCGATCTTCCGCACCATCCAGCTGCCGAAGATGCGCCGGGTCCTGCTCATCGCCGTGCTGCTGCGCTTCATGGACTCGTTCATGATCTACACCGAGCCCTTCGTGCTCACCGGCGGCGGGCCCGGCAACGCCACGACCTTCCTGTCGATCGACCTCGTCAAGCTGGCGCTGGGCCAGTTCGACCTCGGCCGGGCGGCGGCGATGTCGCTGGTCTACAACCTGATCATCCTGAGCGTCTGCTGGGTGTTCTACACCGTGATGACCAACGTGGACGCCGGCAACCGCACGGTGCTGGCCGACGATCCCGCGGACGCGGCCGCCTCCGGCAGCCTGCCCCAGGCCACCACCATCCCGCTCGACCGGAGGGCCGCCTGATGCGCCCGCGCCACGTCGTGATGACGCTCTATCTCCTGTTCCTGATGGTCCCGATCTACTGGCTCGTGAACATGAGCCTGAAGACCAACCAGGAAATCAACACCAGCATGACGCTCTGGCCGCATGCGATCACGTTCGACAACTACATCCGGATCTTCACCGATCCGAGCTGGTACGGCGGCTACCTGAACTCGCTGTCCTACGTGGCGATCAACACGGTGCTGTCGATCGGCCTGGCGCTGCCGGCGGCCTACGCCTTCTCGCGCTACAGCTTCATCGGCGACAAGCACCTGTTCTTCTGGCTGCTCTCGAACCGGATGGCGCCGCCGGCGGTGTTCGCGCTGCCGTTCTTCAACCTCTACTCGGCAGTCGGCCTGTTCGACACGCCCTGGGCCGTGGCGCTGGCCCACTGCCTGTTCAACGTACCGCTGGCGGTGTGGATTCTCGAAGGCTTCATGTCGGGCGTGCCCCGCGAGATCGACGAGACCGCGGCGATCGACGGCTACTCGTTCCCGCGCTTCTTTACGAAGATCTTCATGCCGCTGATCGCGTCGGGCATCGGCGTCGCCGCCTTCTTCTGCTTCATGTTCTCCTGGGTCGAGCTCTTGCTCGCCCGCACCCTCACCTCGGTCGACGCCAAGCCCATCGCCGCCACGATGACCCGCACGGTCTCGGCCGCCGGCATGGATTGGGGCCTGCTCGCCGCCGCCGGCGTGCTCACCATCGTGCCGGGCGCCCTCGTGATCTGGTTCGTGCGCAACTACATCGCCAAGGGCTTCGCCCTCGGCCGGGTGTGATCGGGAGTTCATCCGATGCCTGATTTCGCCTGGATGGCCTGGACCTGGCAGACCGCCGTGTTCTTCGCGGTCATCGCCGGCCTTCTCGCCCTGATGACCGCGCTCGCCGTCTGGCGGCCGGAGACCGAGAAGGTCGGGATCCTGCGGATCCCGACGACCCGCGGCGACCGGCTGTTTCTGACGCTGGTCGGAACCGCCTTCATCAATCTCGCCTGGCTCGGCCTCGTCGGCCCGAGCCTCGAATGGGCGCTCGCGCTCTCGCTCGTCTACGGCGCGGCGATGTTCCGCTTCGCCTGAGGCGTCCGGCCGCGACATCGCTTCGTCACGGAGCGATGCGCAAGACCAAAAGAGACCGACGGGCCCGCCCGGGCAGGCCCGGCGAACAATCCACCAGGGAGGGACCATCCATGAAACGCCACACTCTGCTCACCGCCGCGAGCGCGCTGGCGCTCAGCCTCGCCGCCGGCCACGCCTTCGCCGGCATGGAGGAGGCCAAGCGCTGGGTCGACACCGAGTTCCAGCCCTCGACCCTGTCGAAGGAGGAGCAGCTCAAGGAGATGCAGTGGTTCATCGATGCGGCGAAGCCCTTCGCCGGCATGGAGATCAACTTCGTCTCCGAGACCATCACCACGCACGAGTACGAGGCCCGCACGCTGGCGAAGGCCTTCTCGGAGATCACCGGGATCAAGGTGCGCCACGACCTCCTGCAGGAGGGCGACGTGGTCGAGAAGATCCAGACCCAGATGCAGTCGGGCAAGAACATCTACGACGGCTGGATCAACGATTCCGACCTCGTCGGCACCCATTTCCGCTACGGCCAGACCGTCGCCCTGTCGGACTTCATGACCGGTGAGGCCAAGGACGTCACCTCGCCGACCCTCGACCTCGACGATTTCATCGGCAAGTCCTTCGGTACCGGCCCGGACAACAAGCTCTACCAGCTGCCCGACCAGCAGTTCGCCAACCTGTACTGGTTCCGCTACGACTGGTTCACCCGCGCCGACCTCAAGCAGAAGTTCAAGGCCAAGTACGGCTACGAGCTCGGCGTGCCGGTCAACTGGTCGGCCTACGAGGACATCGCCGAATTCTTCACCAACGACGTGAAGGAGATCGACGGCGTCAAGGTCTATGGCCACATGGACTACGGCAAGAAGGACCCGTCCCTCGGCTGGCGCTTCACCGACGCGTGGCTGTCGATGGCCGGCAACGGCGACAAGGGCCTTCCGAACGGCAAGCCGGTCGACGAGTGGGGCATCCGCATGGAGGGCTGCCGCCCGGTCGGCTCCTCGATCGAGCGCGGCGGCGACACCAACGGGCCGGCGGCGGTCTACTCGGTGACGAAGTACGTCGAGTGGCTGAAGAAGTACGCCCCGCCCCAGGCCGCCGGCATGACCTTCTCCGAATCGGGCCCGGTGCCGTCGCAGGGCAACGTCGCCCAGCAGATGTTCTGGTACACCGCCTTCACCGCCGACATGGTCAAGCCCGGCCTGCCGGTGATGAACCAGGACGGCACGCCGAAGTGGCGCATGGCGCCCTCGCCGAAGGGCCCGTACTGGAAGGAGGGCATGAAGCTCGGCTACCAGGATGCCGGCTCGCTCACCCTGCTGAAGTCGACCCCGCTCGAGCGCCGCAAGGCGGCCTGGCTCTACCAGCAGTTCATCGTCTCGAAGTCGGTCAGCCTGAAGAAGAGCCATGTCGGCCTCACCTTCATCCGCGAGAGCGACATCTGGGACAAGTCCTTCACCGAGCGGGCGCCGAAGCTCGGCGGCCTGGTCGAGTTCTACCGCTCGCCGGCCCGCACGCAGTGGACCCCGACCGGCGTGAACGTGCCGGACTACCCCAAGCTCGCCCAGCTGTGGTGGCAGAACATCGGCGACGCCTCCTCGGGCGCCAAGACCCCGCAGGCGGCGATGGACGCGCTCGCCAACGCCCAGGACGACGTGATGGCGCGCCTCGAGCGCTCCAAGGTCCAGGGCGAGTGCGGCCCGAAGCTCAACCCCAAGACCTCGGCCGAGCACTGGTACGAGCAGGCCAAGAAGGACGGCACGCTGGCGCCCCAGCGCAAGCTCGCCGACGAGAAGCCGAAGGGTGAGACGATCGACTACGACACCCTGATCAAGAGCTGGCCGGCTTCGCCTCCGAAGCGCGGCTGACGCCGAGGGAGCCGAGGCGCTCAAGCCCCGGCTCCCTTCCGCGATGATCCGGGTCTCGCCAGGATGGCGGCAACCGCCGCGCGCGTCGCGAGGGAAACCGTCACGGCGGAACCTCCACCCCTCCGACGAGCGCAGAACCGATGTCCTCCCTCATCCTCGCCATCGACCAGGGCACCACCTCCTCGCGCGCCCTGCTGTTCAAGCCCGACACCTCGATCGCCGGCCTCGCCCAGGCGGAGTTCCCGCAGCATTTCCCGGCTTCGGGCTGGGTCGAGCACGAGCCGGAGGACCTCTGGCGCACGACCCTCGAGACCTGCCGGGCGGCGATGAAGCAGGCCGGGGTGACGGCGCGGGACATCGCGGCGATCGGCATCACCAACCAGCGCGAGACGACGCTGGTCTGGGACAAGCGCACCGGCGAGGCGGTGCACCGGGCCATCGTGTGGCAGGACCGGCGCTCGGCCGGGATCTGCGCCCGCCTGAAGGAGGCCGGCCACGAGCCGCTGGTCACGGCCAGGACCGGCCTGATCCTCGACCCCTACTTCTCCGGCACCAAGATCGCCTGGATCCTCGACAACGTGCCCGGCGCCCGCGCCCGGGCCGAGGCCGGCGAGCTCGCCTTCGGCACCGTCGATTCGTACCTGCTGTGGCGCCTCACCGGTGGGCGGCTCCACGTCACCGACGCCACCAACGCCTCGCGCACGCTCCTCTTCGACATCCATCGCGGCGCCTGGGACGAGGAGCTGATGGCGCTCCTGGGCGTCCCGGCCTCGATGCTGCCGGAGGTGCGCGATTCCTCCGGCGATTTCGGCGAGACCGACCCGGCGCTGTTCGGCGCGTCGATCCCGATCCGGGGCGTGGCCGGCGACCAGCAGGCGGCGGTGGTCGGCCAGGCCTGCTTCCGGCCCGGCATGGTCAAGTCGACCTACGGCACCGGGTGCTTTGCCCTCCTCAACACCGGCGACCAGCCGGTCGCCTCGAAGAACAAGCTCCTCACCACCATCGCCTACCAGCTGAACGGCCGGCGCACCTACGCGCTCGAAGGCTCGATCTTCGTCGCCGGTGCGGCGGTGCAGTGGCTGCGCGACGGGCTCGGAATCATCGAATCGGCGGCCGAGACAGGGACGCTCGCCGAGCGGGCCGACCCGGCGCAGGAAGTCTACCTGGTGCCGGCCTTCGTCGGCCTCGGCGCGCCCCACTGGGAGCCCGACGCCCGCGGCGCCCTGTTCGGGCTGACCCGCGGCACCGGCCCGGCCGAGCTCGCCCGCGCCGCGCTCGAGAGCGTCTGCTACCAGACCGCCGACCTCCTGGCCGCCATGCGAGCCGACTGGCCGGACGGGGAGGGGAGCGCCACGGTGCTCAGGGTCGATGGCGGCATGGTCGCCTCCGACTGGACGATGCAGCGCCTCGCCGACCTGCTGGCCGCCCCGGTCGACCGGCCCGAGGTGAAGGAGACGACGGCGCTCGGCGCGGCCTACCTCGCGGGGCTGGCCTGCGGCCTCTACCCGGAGCCCGAGCACTTCGCCGACCATTGGCGCCTGGAGCGCCGCTTCGCCCCGGCGATGGAGCCGGTCATCCGCGAGCGTCGGCTCGCCGGCTGGCGCAAGGCCGTGAGCTGCCTGGTGGGGAAGTAGGGCGATAAGAGAAGGGGGCCTTTCGGCCCCCTTTCCGTTCCTACTTCTCCAGCCGCGCGAGCAGGCTCGACGTGTCCCAGCGCCCGCCGCCCATGCTCTGCACGTCGGCGTAGAACTGGTCGACCAAAGCCGTCACCGGCAGCTTGGCCTTGTTGCGGCGGGCCTCGTCGAGCACGATCGACAGGTCCTTGCGCATCCAGTCGACGGCGAAGCCGAACTCGAACTTGCCCTCGTTCATGGTCTTGCCGCGGTTCTCCATCTGCCAGGAGCCGGCGGCGCCCTTGGAGATCACGTCGAGCACCGCCTCGATGTCGAGCCCGGCCCGCTTGCCGAAATGCACCGCCTCCGACAGGCCCTGGACGAGGCCCGCGATGCAGATCTGGTTCATCATCTTGGCGAGCTGGCCGGCGCCGACGGGCCCCAGCAGCCGGCAGGCGCGGGCATACGACCCGATCACCGGCTCGACCCGCGCGAAGGTCTCCGCGTCGCCGCCGCACATGACCGTCAGCACGCCGTTCTCGGCGCCCGCTTGGCCGCCGGAGACCGGGGCGTCGATGAAGCCGAAGCCGGCCTGTTCGGCCGCCGCCGCGAGCTCGCGGGCGACCTCCGCCGAGGCGGTGGTGTGATCGACGAAGACCGTGCCCTTGCCCATCGCCGAGAAGGCGCCGTCGGGGCCGGTGGTGACCTGGCGCAGGTCGTCGTCGTTGCCGACGCAGGCGAAGACGATCTCCTGGCCTTCCGCCGCCTCGCGGGGTGTCGCCGCGGCCTTGCCGCCATGGGCACCCACCCACTCGTCGGCCTTGGCCTTGGTGCGGTTGTAGACCGTGACGTCATGGCCCTTGGCGGCGAGGTGGCGGGCCATCGGCCCCCCCATCACGCCGAGACCCAGAAACGCGACCTTTGCCATGCGCTCGTCCTCCCACGCCGTCGTCCCGCGGCGCTCGGCCCCCGGTGTAGTGAGCCGCGCCCACGCCCGTCAAACCGGCGCGCCGCCTCTCCCCGCACGATCGCGCCCGGGGAGGGCCGATCCGTCACTTCGTGTCGAACGGGACGTATTTCGCCCGGATGCGGTCGTAGCGCCCATCGGCGTCGAGCGCCGCGAGCGCGCGGTCGAAGGCCTCGCGCAGGGCGGTGTCGCCCTTGCGCAGGCCGATGCCGGCGCCCTCGCCGAGCAGCGGCTCGCCGGCCGGCACGTCGCCGACGAGGCGGCAGCAGGCCTCGCCCTCGGGCCGGGAGAGGAAGGTGGTGAGCTCGAGCTTGTCGCCGAGCACCAGGTCGACCCGGCCGGCCCGCAGGTCCAGGGTCGCGTCGGCGAGGGTGTCGAAGGTGCGGATCTCGGCGCCCGGCACCCGCTGCTCCAGGAAGGCGACCTGCGGCCCGTGCGCCGCCACGCCGATCGTGAGCCCCTTCAGGGCCGCCGGGGTCGGGTTCGCCAGGGAGGAGTCCCGCCGCGCCACGTAGGAGAACGGAACCCGCAGGTACGGCTTGGTGAAGGCGATGCGGGCGGCCCGCTTCGGGGTGATCGCCATCGCCGCCATGATGGCGTCGTACTCGCCGGCCTCCAGGCCCTTGATGATGCCGTCCCACTGGTGGAGCACGACCGTGCAGGTGAGCCGGGCCTCGGCGCACAAGGCCCGGGCGAGGTCGACCTCGAATCCCGCCGGCTTGCCGTCCTCGACGTAGTTGAACGGCGGACGGCCGCCCTCGGTGGCGATGCGCACCGGGGCGGGCGGGGGCGGGGAGGGCGCATCCTCGGCGAGGGCCGGCGGGGCGGCCAGCAGCGACAGGAGCAGGAGGCGGGAGAGCAGGCGGCTCATCCGGCAGGGTTCTCTCGTGGAGGACGATCGTCCGGGGGCATCTCGGACCGGGCCCGATGCGGGATCGGGCACGGCGGCGCGGACCCTGCCACGGTGACGCCCGCGGACGCAACTCGCGCGGTCCGCCGGGCGCCCGGCCCCGCCGGCGCTAACCCCCTGTCAGGGTTAACCGCTCCTTAGACAATCGCGCGCTCTCATCCGGTCATGCGCCTGAGCTTCCGCCCGCCTCATCCCTCCCGCGACCGCGCCGACGCGGTCGAGATCCTGCCCCCGCTCGCCGTCGCCGGGCCGGCGGCCGGGGAGCCGGAGCGCGACGCGGACCGGGCCGGGCGCGACGCCGTCGACCGGGTCGAGGCGGAACTGGTGCGGGCCGCCCGCGCCGTCGGGGTCGCGG
>NZ_JACWCT010000104.1 GCF_016613415.1 Methylobacterium ajmalii
CCCCCTTGAAACGAGAACTCCCTCGAGAGCCGGGGAAGACGACCACGTGGATAGGCTGGATGTGCAAGCGCGGTAACGCGCTGAGCTGACCAGTACTAATCGCTCGATCGGCTTGATCGCTCTCATGATCCGTGTCCGGATCAGACCAACACCACACACACGATGAAGACACGCTGGCAGCCCTCACCGGCTGCCGCAAAAGACATGCTTGCCGAACGACGTGCTTGGCCGGTCTGGTGGTCAGAGCGGGGTGATCAGAACCCGATCCCATCTCGAACTCGGCCGTTAACCGCCCCAGCGCCCATGGTACTGTGTCTCAAGACACGGGAGAGTCGGTCACCGCCAGACCTGCCAAGCACGTCACATATTCCCTCGACACAATCCGAACCACGAAGCCCGCCCGGCTCATGCCGGGCGGGCTTCGTCGTGTTCGGGTCAGGCTGTTCGTGCGTCCCGGTACCGGTTCCGAGGATCCGCTTGAGCCCGCCTTTCGTGCGTCCGGTTATGGGCCGGTATGCATCGCCCGGTGCGAATCCGGACCTAACGTCCGCGCCCGGTGGAGGCCGGCTTCTTCGACCGCAGTTCGGCACGCCCCTCGCCAGTGCGGCGAGGGGCGTGGTGGAATCGAGCGCGTCATCGAACGATCCGATGGAAGCCGTCAGGCGCCCGCAATCTTGTCCTGCGTTTTCGTGTCGAAGTCGCTCGCGTCGTGGCGCTCGTGAAGCTGGTCGGCCGGGTCGCCGGTGATGCGGTTGACCTTGCGCCCGCGCTGCACCGCCGGACGGGAGAAGATCTGGTCGGCCCAGCGCACGACGTTGCGATAGCTCTGGACGTCCAGGAACTCGGCCGCCTCGTAGAGCCAGCCTTTCACCACGCCGCCGTACCAGGGCCAGATCGCCATGTCGGCGATCGTGTAGGCGTCGCCCGCCACGAACTCGTGCTCGGACAGGCGCCGGTCGAGCACGTCGAGCTGACGCTTCGACTCCATCGCGTAGCGGTTGATCGGATACTCGAACTTCGTCGGCGCGTAGGCGTAGAAGTGCCCGAAGCCGCCGCCGAGGAAGGGCGCCGAGCCCATCTGCCAGAACAGCCATGACAGCGTCTCGGCCCGCGCCGCCGGCTCAGTCGGCAGGAAGGCGCCGAACTTCTCGGCGAGATAGGTCAGGATGGCTCCCGACTCGAACACCCGGACCGGCGTCGCGCCGCTGCGGTCGACGAGGGCGGGGATCTTCGAGTTCGGGTTGGCCTCGACGAAGCCGGAGCCGAACTGGTCTCCGTCGCCGATGCGGATGAGCCAGGCATCGTACTCGGCGCCGGCATGGCCGAGCGCCAGCAGCTCCTCCAGCAGGATCGTGACTTTCTGGCCGTTCGGCGTGCCGAGCGAGTAGAGCTGAAGCGGGTGCTTGCCGACTGGCAGCGGCTTCTCGTGCGTCGGTCCCGCGATCGGTCGGTTGATGCTGGCGAAGCGGCCGCCGCTCTCCTTGTCCCAGGTCCAGACCTTCGGCGGCATGTAATCGGCTCGGTCGCTCATGGGCGCTCTCTCCGGTGTTGCGAGGCAACAGATAGGCGCGCCGCCAGCGCAGGGAGAGGGGCCATGCGCCGAGATTGCGGGCGCCGGAGACATGCGTCGAGGTGCGGGCCATGCATCGCCGATGAGCGCGGCGGCACGGACCGGCACACGGCACCGCCCGAATCGGGATCGATCGCGCCCGATCGAGTCTCCCCGAGGAGCCTATTGTGCCCCTCCCGCCATCGTGTTTTCTCGAACCGGACAGCGCGCCCCGGCGAACCCGCGCGGCCGCTTCCCGTTCGGGCGCCACGAGCGCCCGGTCGATGCGCGTCCGACCGGTTTCAAAGAGCATTGCCCGATGAACAGTTTGAAATTCGGCACCTCCGGGCTGCGCGGCCCGGTGACGGACCTGACCGGGCGGCCCAGCTTCGCCTATGCCGCCGCGTTCTTCGCCTCCGTCGGCGCCGAGCCGGGCATGCGCCGCGAGGTCGTGATCGGGCGCGACCTGCGCGCCAGCAGCGCGGGAATCGCCGCCACGGTCGCCACCGCGGCGGCCGCGGCCGGCCTGACCGCGATCGATTGCGGCCCGCTGCCGACGCCGGCCCTCGCGCTCGAGGCGGCACGGCGCGGCAGCCTCGCCGTCATGGTCACCGGCAGCCATATCCCGGACGATCGCAACGGCTTGAAGTTCTACCGCCCCGACGGCGAGATCACCAAGGCCGACGAGGCCGCCATCCTGGGCGCCCTCGGCGACATCGCCGATCCGGCGCCCCTCCCCGCGGCCGTCCCGGCCGAGCCGGAGCCGGACGCGATCTCGCGCTACCGCCGCCGCTACCTCGACGTCCTCGCTCCGGACATCCTGGCCGGCCTCACGATCGCGGTCTACCAGCAGAGCTCGGTCGCCCGCGACGTGCTCGTCGACGTGCTGTCGGCCCTCGGCGCCGACGCCGTGCCGATCGGCCGGTCCGAGACGTTCGTGCCGATCGACACCGAGGCCCATCGCCCGCAGGACGTCGCGTTCATCCGCGAGGCCATGGCCTCCGGCGCGTTCGACGCGCTCGTCACCACCGACGGCGACGCCGACCGTCCCCTCGTCGCCGATGCACGCGGCCGCATCCTGCGGGGCGACGTCCTCGGCCTGATCACCGCCCGGTATCTCGGCGCCGACGCCGTCGTGGTGCCGGTGACGGCCGGCTCGGCCATCGAGCGCGCGGGCGGCTTCCGGCGCGTGCTGCGCACCCGGGTCGGCTCGCCCTTCGTGATCGCCGGCATGGAGCGGGCGGCGCGGGACGGGGCGAGGATCGTCTGCGGCTTCGAGGCCAATGGCGGCTTCCTCGCCGGATCGGACAGCCCGGTCGGCGACGGGGCCGGCCGCAAGGTCCTCCCGGCCCTGCCGACCCGCGACGCGGTGCTGCCGATCCTCGCGACCCTGGCGGCGGCCAGGCAGGCGGGCCTGCCGCTGGCCGACCTCGTGGCCGCGCTCGACGTGGGCGAGACGGCGAGCGACCGCCTGCCCGATACGCCGTCCGAGCGGAGCGGCGCGTTCCTGCGCCGTCTCGCCGAGGAGGCGTTCCGCCGCGACTTTCTTCGCCCCGTCGGGCAGCCGCACGGCGTCGACGAGCAGGACGGGGTCCGGATCGGGCTCGACGGCGACCGGACGATCCATTTCCGCGCCTCGGGCAACGCCCCCGAGCTGCGCTGCTACGCCGAGGCGAAGTCGGCCCGCGACGCCGAGGAGCTGGTGCGGTGGGGCCTTGCCGCCGCGGCCGCCGCGATGGGCCGGACGGCCTGATCCGGTCCGTCATGGGGATAGGGGTCCGCCCCTACCCCGGAACCGCCACGGCGGCGGACCACGGCGAGGCGACGTCGCTGCACCCGGTCGCGACGTCGCCGTCGAGCCGGATCAGGTTGGGGCAGGCGAAGTTGATCGGGATCACGCCGTGCTCGACGACCTCGACGGGCCCCGCGGCGGCGAGGGCGTCGCGGATTTCCGGCGCGAGCCGGAGATCCGCGCTCGTCCCCTCCGGGCCCGACACGTCGATGCGCGGCAGATGGGCCGCCGTCCCCGGATCCATCCCGAAATCGAGGAGGAAGGCGAGGGTCTGGTAGACGCTCGCCAGGATGCGCCGGCCGCCGGAGGCGCCGCCGGCGAGGCGGGGCCCCTCCCCGCCGCGCGGCGTCACGATCACCGGGCACATGTTGCAGAGCGGGCGCGTTCCGGGCGCGATCGGGTTGGCGCTGCCGGGCCGCGGATCGAACCACATCATCCCGTTGTTCATCAGGATGCCGGTCCGCGGCAGCACGACCCGGCTCCCCATCGAGGACAGGAGCGTCGTCGTCATCGACACCATCATGCCGTCCCGGTCCACGACGGTGAGGTGGGTGGTGCAGGTGTCGCCGGGCTCGGTGGCGGCGCCCAGTCCGGCCAGGCGCCGGCCGTAGGCCTCCCGCATGACGGTCGAGAGGCTCGCGAACCAGGCCCCGTCGGGGCCGCCCGGCGAGCAGGGGACCGGCGCCATCCCGGACACGACCTCGGCCAGCGTCGGCGCGGCGGTCAGCCCGCCGGCCGTGTGGATGAGATGGTCGCCGCGCCAGGCGATCGTGGGTGCCTCGCGCAGCACCGCCCGGCAGCCGGCCAGGTCCTCCCGGTCGATGACGCCGCCGAGCGCCGCGACGTCGGCGACGAGATCGGCGGCGACCGCGCCCTCGTAGAAATCCCGCAGGCCCGCCCCCGCCAGCCGCTCCAGCGTGTCGGCGAGGCGTCCGAGGGGCAGGAAGCCGGGCGTGCCCTGGTAGGGCGCCACCGGCGGCAGCCCACCCGGCAGGTAGAGCCGGGCGCTCTCCTCGTAGAGCCGCAGCACCGAGGCCGAGGCGGCGATCTTGAGCGTGGTGAACCAGTCCTGGGCGAGCCCCCGGCGCGCGAGCCGCAGGGCCGGCGCGAGGAGGTCCGCCGCCGGGCCGCCGGTCCCGAACGCCTCGTGCAGCTGCCCGTAGCCCGCGACCGCCGACGGGATGCAGAACGAGAGCGGGCCGTGGACGTTGCGGTCGCCCTCGACCTCCGGCCAGGTGAACAGGTCGCGCTTCGTCCGGCCCGTGAGCGGATAATCCTCGGCCCGGGCGTTGCGGCTCGAGACCGGCCCGAAATCGACGACCGTCGCCCGGCTCGCGCCGGGCGGCAGCACGAGGGCGAAGCCGATGCCCCCGAGCCCGCTATTCCACGGCTCGACCGCCGCGAGGGCGAAGGCGGTGGCGACGGCGGCATCGGCGGCGTTGCCGCCCGCCGCCAGGATCGCGGCCCCGGCCTCGGCGGCCTCCCGGTTCTGGGCGACGACGAGCCCGTGCCGGCCCGACGCGACCGGCTTCGTCAGGCTCCAGTTCTGGGTCCGGTAGGGTGCGTGATCGTGAGCCGGCATCCGTGTCCTCTGGCCTTCCCCGCGACGGGGCAGTGTGGCGGCTCGCACGCATCGGGCCAAGGGTGTGGGCAGGAATGCCTGAGTAGGGGTGCTTGAGCAGAGGTGCTTGGGCAGGAGTGGGCCGGCGAGGAGGCGCCGCCGGACTGGTCAACCGCTCCGGCATGTCGACCGAAAACAGCCGATCGGGCGGGCCGAGCGGGCGACGCCGGCGCTGCAAAAAGGACTGAAATCTTTCAAACGTCGTCGAACGCCGGTCGCCGACCGGCGAGATGACCGGAAACACGGCGAAAAGCGTCGGATGCCTCGACTTTTCACGATTCGGTTTGAACGCGTGTTAGGCCAACAAGTCCATCCTGGCGGACGGTGAGACGATCGATCTCATCGGGCGGGAGGCGTCGGATGCGGTGTGGGATCGGACAGTCCAGCTCGCATGCGTGCGACGCTCGCCGTCGAGGCGGACCGGTGCCCGCCGACATGCCCAGGCTCCTCCCCGACCGGCCTCGGCGCGACGGCGCCGGGCCGTCGCCTCGAACGGACGCGATGCCTTGAGCCCCACCGAGACGTCCCCCGCGGCCGCCCGCCCCCGCCCGGACCGCCCGGTCGACGACGCCTCCGGCTCGGGCAATCACCGGCTGCGCCACGAGACCCGCGTGGCGATGCTCGGCGAGACGCTGCAGCTCGCGAACTACTCCGCCGTGACGCAGGCCGCGGTGGCGGTGGCGCTCGCCTACATGTTCTGGGACATCGCCGCCCACGCCTATCTGCTGGGCCTGGCCGGGGCGGTGACCCTCCTGTGCGCCCTCACGGTGGCGGCGGCCCGGCGCTACCGCGGCACCTTCGGAGCCGGGGCGAGCGAGCACGCGGTGCGGCGGGGCTTCGCCGTCTCGAAGCTGCTCGCCTTCGCGCTCGGCCTGTCCTGGGCCAGCCTGCCGGCGGTGCTGCTGCCGGGCATGGACAACGCCTACCGGGTCATCCTGGTGGCGGTCTGCGCCGGGCTCGTGTCGGACGCCTACGTCGTCGGCCCGATCTTCGGCGTCGCGTTCCTGCTCGCCGCGCCGGTGGTCGCCGGCTTGTTCGTCGGCCTGCTCGGCTGCGAGGCGCCGGTGGGCCAGTACATCGCGATCCTGCTCGCGGTCTACGCGGCGTTCGTGTTCCTCAGCGCGCGCCGCATGTGCCGGCTGTCGTGCCAGCGCCTGTGGGACCGGGCGGTGGTGCAGGAGCAGAGCGAGACCATCGGCCTGCTGCTGAAGGATTTCGAGGAGGGCGCGAGCGACTGGCTCTGGGAGACGGACGGGACCGGGCGCCTGCACCATTCCCGCCGCCGCTTTGCCGGCCTGCTCGGCCGGGACCGCGAGGACCTGGAGGTCGAGGACCTCAACGTCCTGGCGGTCCTGCGCGAGTTCGCGGCCGAGGGGGCGGCCCGCGGGGACGTCGAGGCGGTCATTGCGGCGGTCAAGGCCCGGCTGCCGTTCCGCGACCTCACGGTCAGCCTTCGCACGGCGCAGGGGACGCGCTGGTGGACGCTCAACGGGAAACCCGCCTTCGACCGGCAGGGCACCTTCCTCGGCTATCGCGGCGTCGGCTCCGACGTGACCGCGAGCCGGGCGGCGCAGGCCCGCATCGCCTTCCTGGCCGGCCACGACGCCCTGACGGGACTGCCCAACCGGACCAGCTTCCAGGGCGCGCTCGAGGATGTCTGTCGCGAGGCCGGCGGCGCCGAGCGCCGCTCCGCCCTGTTCTACCTCGACCTCGACGGCTTCAAGGCCGTCAACGACACCTGCGGCCACCTCGTCGGCGACCGGCTCCTGAAGGCGGTCGCGGCGCGCCTGCTCGCCGTCTGCGGCCCGCACGGCGTGTTCCGCCTCGGCGGCGACGAGTTCGCGGTCGTCGTCCGCGACGCGGAGCGGGCCGGGTCGGAGGCGCTGGCCTCGCGGATCGTGGCCGAGCTGCGTCGCCCGTACCGGATCGACGAGGCGCTGCTGGAGGTCGGCGTCAGCGTAGGCATCGCCACCGTGCCCGGCGACGCGCTCGACGCCTCGAGCCTCCTCCTGCGCGCCGACCTCGCCCTCTACGCCGCCAAGGCGGACGGCAAGGGCTGCTGGCGGACCTTCGATCCGGCGCTCGAGGAGAAGGCCCAGCACCACCGCCAGCTCGACCTCGACATGCGGGAGGCGCTCGCCGCCGACGCGATGGAGCTGCACTACCAGCCGCTGGTCGACCTGCGCAGCGGGCGCGTCGCGGGCTTCGAGGCGCTGCTGCGCTGGAACAAGCCGGGGCACGGCTGGGTCTCGCCGGGCGAGGTCATCCCGGTCGCCGAGGCCACCGGCTTCATCGTCGAGATCGGCCGCTGGGCGCTCGGGCGCGCCTGCGCCGACGCCCTCGCCTGGGACGGCTTGCGGGTCGCGGTCAACATCTCGTCCATCCACGTGCGCATGCCGGGCTTCCACGAGGAGGTCGCCGCGGTGCTGCGCGAGACCGGGCTGCGGCCCGACCTCCTCGAGATCGAGATCACGGAATCGGTGCTGCTCGACCACGGAGCGGAGGTGCTGGAGAACCTGAACCGCCTGCGCGCCCAGGGCGTGCGCATCGCGCTGGACGATTTCGGCACCGGGTACTCGTCCCTGAGCTACCTGACCGAGTTCCCGTTCGACAAGGTGAAGGTCGACCGTTCCTTCGTGCGCGACCTGCAGGGCCGGCCCGAGAAGGTCGCCGTGGTCGAGGCCATCGCCCGGATGGCGCGGGCCCTGTCGATGACGGTGACGGTCGAGGGCGTCGAGACCCGCCAGCAGCTCGACGTCCTGCGGGACAAGCGCTGCGACGTCGCGCAGGGCTTCCTCTACAGCCCGGCGCGGCCGGCCTCCGAGGTCGCGGCCCTCGTCGCACGGATCGAGGGCGCCGGCCTTCCGCCGCGCGAAGGCGACCCGCCCGCCGCCCGCCCGGTCCTGCCGCTCGCCCGCGCCTCCTGACCGGGGCGGTCCGTTCGGGCACCTCGGCGCCGGGGGCGATGCGGGACGAGGCAGGATCTCGACGCGCTTCGCCGCCCGCCTCCCGGCGGACTGCACCGACGAGGCAAGATGGACCGCAGGGAAGAAGATTTCATCCCCTTCGGTTGCACTGATTTATCGAACTAAAAGACTTGATTGAAATTTATCAAGCCTGATATGGGGCTTCGTGTGCTGTGGCTCCTTTTCAAGGTTGACGCGACGGCTTAACGTCCGCGCCCGGATGGCGCGGGTCGGCGGGCGATGGCAATCGTGCAGGGGCGTGAGGGGCGGGCACGGAAGGCGAGCGCCGCCTCCCCGGAGCGACATGGCCGGACGGGGCCGCCCGCGACCGCTTCCGGCGGGGCCGAGGCCTCGCGCCGCCCCTCGCACGCCCTGCGGCGTCGGGGCGCCGGGGCGCCGACATGACCCCGGCTTCCGGGATCGTTCCGGACGGCTACGTCGCCGATGCGGCGCGCGTCGCGGCGCTCGGGGGCTACGGCATCCTCGATACCTCGCCCGAGGAGGAGTTCGACGGGATCGTACGGCTGGCGAGCGAGGCCTGCGCCGTGCCGGTGGCCATGATCACCCTCGTTGCCGCCGACCGGCAATGGTTCAAGGCCCGCCTGGGCTTCGACGACCCCGAGACGCCGCTCGATCATGCGATCTGCGTCCACGCGCTGGCCGAGGAGACCGTGCTGGTGATCCCGGACCTCGCGCTGGATCGGCGGACGCGGGCGAACCGCGCCGTCACGGGACCGTCGGCCTTCCGCTTCTACGCGGCCGCCCCGCTGCGCAGCCCGTGCGGCCACGGCCTCGGGACGGTGTGCGTCATCGACCGCGCGCCGCGCGCGGACGGCCTCACGGCGTCCCAGGCCGGCATCCTGCATGCGCTCGGACGACAGGCGATGATCCTGCTGGAGGCGCGTCGCGCCCTCCGTGCGACGCGGGCGGAGGCCGACAGGTTGCGGGCGAGCGAGGCCTTCCTGCACGGTGTCCTGTCCGCGTCGCCTGATTGCATCAAGGTGCTCGACCTCGACGGCCGCCTCGACTTCATGAACGGCCCCGGCCTGCGCGCCATGGAGGTCGACGACTTCGCGACGATCGCCGGAACCCCATGGCCCAGCCTCTGGTCGGGGCAGGCCGAAGCCGCGGCCCGCACGGCCGTCGCGGCTGCCGCCGGCGGCGGCGAGGGGCGCTTCGAGGCGTGGGCCGGCACCCTGCGCGGCGTCGCCAAGTTCTGGGACGTGTCTGTGACGCCGATCCGCGGCCCCGATGCCCGGCCGGAGCGCCTCCTCGCGATCTCGCGCGACCGGACCGCCGAGAAGCGGGCCGCCGGGCGCCAGGCTGCCCTGACGACGCTCGGCGACCGTCTCCGGGATGTCCCCGACGCCGACGCGGTCGCCGGCGTCGTCGCCGAGACGGCCGGGGACGCTCTCGGCCTCATCCGGGCGGCCTACGGCGTCGTCGACCGGACCGAGAGCTGCATCGACTTCCAGCGGGACTGGACGCGGCCGGGCCAGCGCAGCGTCGTGGGCCGCCACGCCTATTCGGATTACGGCACCTACGTCGAGGATCTGCGCCGGGGCGAGACGGTGGTGGTCGCGGACGTCCGGACCGATCCCCGCACCGCGCCGAGCCACCGCGCGCTCGGACGCTTCGGCATCGGGGCGCTCGTCAACGTGCCGACCATGGCGGAGGGCCGCCTCGTCGGGGTGCTGTGCCTCCACGATGCCGGACCGCGCGCCTGGACGCGCGAGGAAGTCGCCTTCGCGCAGGTCGTCGCGGAACGGGCAGGGCTCGCGCTGGCACGGATCGCCGCCGAGGAGCAGCAGCAGCTCCGGACCCACGAGATCGCCCACCGGCTCAAGAACCTCCTGGCGATGGTCCAGGCGATCGCCGGCCAGACACTCCGCTCGGCCGCCGACCTGACGGCCGCGGGCGAGGTCCTGGCCGGCCGCCTCGCCGCGCTCGGGCGGTCTCACGATCTGCTCCTGGGCGGGGAGACGGGCGGCGAGGCGGGCGGCAGCACCATCCGGGACGTGATCGGACGCGCGTTGTACCTGCACGCCGACGCGTCCGGTCGCTTCGACCTGTCCGGGCCGGAGGTGCCGGTCGGCGGGCCGGTCGCCCTGTCGCTGTCGCTGATGCTGCACGAACTGGCGACGAACGCGGCGAAGTACGGCGCCCTCTCGAACGCGGCCGGGCGGGTCGCGGTCGCCTGGGACGTCCGCGAGGCCGGAGGCGTACCGCGGTTGCGGCTCGCCTGGCGCGAGAGCGGCGGCCCGCCCGTGACGCCCCCCACGCGCCGCGGGTTCGGGACCAGGCTGATCGAGCGCGGGCTGACCGGCCTGGTGGGAGGCGAGGTTGCGCTCTCGTTCCCGCGCGACGGATTCGCGTGCATCGTCGAGGCGCCGCTCGCGGCCTTCCAGGCCGGCAATCCGGATGTCGGTCTCGAAGGCGGCAGAGCCTGAGCGCCGGGCCTGCGGTCAGAGCGCGATCATCTCGCGGATGCGCGCCGCCAGGACGTCGACCGCGAACGGCTTCGTCAGCACCGCCATGCCGGGCTCGATCCGGTCGTTGTCGAACAGGGCGGTCTCGGCGAAGCCGGTGATGAACAGGACCTTCAGGCCCGGCCGGCTCGCCCGGGCGGCGTCGGCCAGCTGGCGCCCGTTCATGCCGCCGGGCAGGCCCACGTCGGTCACCAGCAGGTCGACGCGCGCGTCCGACTGGAGCACCCGCAGGCCGCCGGCCCCGTCGGTGGCCTCGACCGCGGTGTAGCCGAGCTCGCTCAGGACGTCGCTCACGAGCATCCGCACGGTCGGCTCGTCGTCGACGATCAGCACGGTCTCGCCGGCCACGGCCGGGGCCATCGGGCGCCTCTCGGGGACGGAGCCGTCCCCGTCGGCCTCGCCGCGGTGCCGCGGCAGGTAGAGGCACACCGTCGTGCCGGAGCCGACCTCGGAGGCGATCCGCACCTGCCCGCCCGACTGCTTGGCGAAGCCGTAGATCATCGACAGGCCGAGCCCGGTCCCCTCGCCCATCGGCTTGGTGGTGAAGAACGGGTCGAACGCCCGGGCGACGACCTCGGGCGGCATGCCGGCGCCGGTATCCGACACGCACAGGGACAGGTACTGCCCCTCCGGCATGTCCTGCGCCTCGGCCCGACGGCGGTCGATCCAGCGGTTCTGGGTCTCGATCACGATCCGGCCGCCGTCCGGCATCGCGTCCCGGGCGTTGATGCACAGGTTCAGGAGCGAGTTCTCGAGCTGCGAGGGATCGACCAGCGCGGGCCAGAGGTCGTCCGCCCCCGCATGCCGCACGTCGATGCCCGGGCCGACGGTGCGCTGGACCAGGTCGAGCATCCCGTCCACCAGCCGGTTCACGTCGACCGCTCGGGGCGCCAGCGTCTGCCGGCGCGAGAAGGCGAGGAGGCGGTGGGTCAGCGCCGCCGCCCGCTTCGAGGCCCCCTGCGCGGCGGCGATGTACTTCGCGACGTCCTTGGAGCGGCCCTGGCCGATGCGGGCCTCGATCAGCTCCAGCGAGCCCGAGATCGCCGCCAGCAGGTTGTTGAAGTCGTGGGCGAGCCCGCCGGTGAGCTGGCCCACCGCCTCCATCTTCTGGGATTGGCGCAGCACCTCCTCCATGCGGGCGCGCTCCTCGCCGGCCTGGCGCAGGCGGTCGGCCGCCTCCCGCAGGTCCCGCGTCCGGTCCTGGACCCGGGCCTCCAGCGAGGCGTTGAGGCGGCGGATCTCGTCCTGCGTGCGGCGCTGGCGGAACGCGGCGAAGCCGAGGAGAGCGGTGGCGAGCAGGCCGCCGCCGCCGATCAGCCAGACCTCGGACAGGGCCGAGGCGCGCCGCGGGGAGAGACGCTGCTCGAACCTCACCGTCCAGGTGCGGCCGCCGAGCTTGAGCGTCGCCTCGCGCGTCAGCCGTCCAGCCACGGCGTCCGTGGCGCGCGCGGACCGGTGCAGCAGCGTCGCTTCGTCCGGGGCGCCGTCGTAGATCGCGAAGGCCGCGTCCTCCTCGGCCCTGGCCGCCACGATGCTGTTGAACAGGTCGTTGGCCCGGAACGCGCCGAAGACGAAGCCGAGGAAGCGGCGGCGGCGCTCGGCGAGATCGGACGGCACGCCGCCGCCGGCATAGACCGGCATGGCGACGAGGAAGCCGGCCTGCTTGTTCGCGTCGATCTCCTGAACGAGCTGGATGCGCGCCGAGGCGGCCGGCTGGCCGCTGTCGCGGGCGCGCTCGACCATGTCGCGCCGGACCGGGTCGGACATCACGTCGTAGCCGATGGCGGCCTGGTTGCGCGGGTTCGGCGGCTCGGCGAATAGGACCGGGCTGATCAGCGGGTTGTCGGTCGACGGGTGGACGCGGAAGCCCGGCACGCCCAGCGCCTCGGCCCTCGCGGCGAACCGCTCGCGCTCGGCGGCCGGCAGGGTCGGGGTGAAGCCGATGCCGAGGAAGCCGGGATACAGGCTCTGGAACTCGATGCGGTCGACATAGGCCCGGAACTCGGCCAGCGTGACGGCGTCGCCGTGGGCGGCGAACAGGCCGGCGCCGCCGCGCAGGAGTGCGGCATAGGTGCGGAACTGGTCCTCGACCGAGCGCAGCTCGATCTCGGTCGCGTGCAGGAAGGTCAGGCGGTCCCGCGTCGTCGCCGCCCGCCAGGTCGCGGCGGTGCCCAGCCCCGTGGCGAGCAGGCCCACGGCGAGGATCGCGTGCGGGATCCAGCGCCACGCCCGCGGTGCCGGCGGTCGCGCAGGAGCCGGCGTCTCGTCGTGGACCTGCGGGAGGGAAGGTTCGTGCAAGGACGGGGACCGGGCAAGCGGGACAGCGCGTCGTGCAGGGCTCGGGCCCTGCCGGGCCGCCCCATGATGCCGCCGCTGACGCGGTTTAGCGAGCCGCGGGCGACGGACCGTCCACCATCGGACCGACCGGAGCCCTTGGCGCGGACCCCGAAGCGCAGGGACGCCCGGACCCGGCGCCAGCGCGAGATGTCTCGTGCCGCATCAACGGCCTCGGGGCGAGGTCGTTGATGCGGCACGAGAATCATCGGAACATCTCCTCATGGATAAATAAACTCCGGGAGGCGGATCGATGAAGGTTTCGGACGAGCGCCCGCTCAAGCGGGCGGGCCTTGCGCTCACGGCCCTCGGCCTCGGCACCGCGCCGCTCGGCGGGCTCTACGCGCCGGTGCCGCTGGCGGATGCCCGCGCCACGCTCGACGCGGCCCTCGCGGCGGGCATCCGGCACGTCGACACGGCGCCGATGTACGGGCTCGGGCGCGCCGAGCACCTCGTCGGCGAGCGCCTGCGCGAGGCGGATCCGGCCGGGTTCGTCGTCTCGACCAAGGTCGGCCGGCTGATGGGCATCGAACGGCCCGGCCGGCCGCTGCCGCCGGAGGCGGCCCGCAACGCGTTCGATTCCGGCTGGCACAACGGCCTCTCGTTCCGGGAGATCTTCGACTATTCCTACGACGCGATCCTGCGCTCCTACGACGATTCGCGCCAGCGCACCGGCCTGTCGAAGCTCGACCTCCTGTTCGTCCACGACATCGGCCGGGTCACCCACGGCGAGGCGCACGCGCATCACTGGAACGCGCTGACCCGGGGCGGCGGCTTCCGGGCCCTCGCGGAGCTGCGCTCGGCCGGGCTGATCGCCGGGTTCGGCCTCGGCGTCAACGAGACCGGGGCGATCGCCGAGGCGATGGAAGAGGCCGACCTCGACGTCTGCCTGCTCGCCGGCCGCTACACCCTCCTCGACGCCTCGGCGGCGCAGGCGCTGCTGCCCAAGGCGCTCGCCCGGGACGTCGCCCTGGTGATGGGCGGGGTACTCAACTCCGGCATCCTCGCCGCCGCCGGCCCGGGCCGCAGGACGTACGACTACGTCGACGCGCCGCCCGCGATCCTCGCCAAGGCCGAGGCGCTGGAGGCGGAATGCCGGGCGTTCGGCGTGCCCCTGCCGGCGGCCGCGCTCCAGTTCCCGCTGCGCCATCCGGCCACCGCCAACGTGGTCGTCGGCGCCAGGAGCGCGGCGGAGCTGCGCCAGGCCGTGGCCTGGTTCGAGCAGCCGATCCCCGACGGGCTGTGGCGGAGCCTGGAGGACGAGGGGTTGATCGCCGCGCCCTAAGGCCCGTCCCGCCCCAGGACCGGGCCTGCGGTCGCGTTGCCCGGCTCGGCGGCGGAGACTAACCTGGCGCCGTGACGACGTCCGCCGGACCGGGTGACGACGGCGTCATGCCGGCCCGCGACGGAACGGGCACGAGGAAACGCCATGCTGAAGACCATCGACCCGCTGCTCAACGGGCAGCTCCTCGCGATCCTGGACGACATGGGCCACGGCGACGAGATCGTCGTCGCCGACGCCAACTTCCCCTCGGCGAGCAACGCCCGGCGGCTGGTGGACCTGCCGGGCACGACGGCGCCGGCGCTCCTCGATGCGATCCTGTCGCTCCTGCCCCTCGACGACTTCGTCGAGAGCCCGATGGCGGTGATGCAGGCCCCGCCCGAGACCCGCCCGCTCTACGACGGCTACCAGGCGAGCGCCGACCGTGCCGAGGGGCGCTCGATCGCGATCACCGAGATGCCGATCCCCGAGTTCTACGCCCGCACCCGCACCGCCTACGCGGTGGTCCGCAGCGGCGAGCGGCGCCTCTACGCCAACTTCCTGCTGCGCAAGGGCGTGATCTACCCGTGAACGGGATCGACCCGTGACCGGGGCAATCGACAGCCACCAGCACTTCTGGCGCGTGGCGCGCGGCGATTACGGCTGGATGGGCGAGCATGTCTCCCCTCTCCTGCGCGACTTCATGCCGGACGACCTCGCGCCGCTTATGCGCCGGGCCGGCATCGCCCGCACGATCCTGGTCCAGGCGGCAGAGACCGAGGCCGAGACCGATTTCCTGCTCGAGGTCGCCGCCCGGACCGAGTACGTCGCCGGGGTCGTCGGCTGGCTCGACATGGAGTCCGACGCCTTCCCGGAGCGGCTGGCGCATTATCGCAAGAACCCGCTCCTCGTGGGCCTGCGCCCGATGCTGCAGGATCACGACGACGACCGCTTCATCCTGCGGCCGCGCGTCCTCGACAACCTGCGGCGCGTGGCGGAGAGCGGGCTCGCCTTCGACATCCTCGTCTTCCCGCGCCACCTGCCGCACGTCGCCGAGGCCCTGGCCCGGGTGCCCGCCTTGCGCGCCGTGGTCGACCATCTGGCCAAGCCCCCGGTCGCGACCGGCGCCCTTGATCCCTGGCGAGCGGACCTCGCCGCCCTGGCGGCGTTCCCGGGCGTCTCCTGCAAGGTGTCGGGCCTCGTCACGGAGGCGCGGGCGGACTGGTCGCTCGCCGATCTCGCGCCCTACGTCGATCACGCGGCCGAGTGCTTCGGCGAGGACCGCCTGCTGTTCGGCTCCGACTGGCCGGTGGCGACCCTGGCGGCGACCTACGGCGAGGTCGCCCACGCGGCCCGGGCGCTGCTGGGCACCCGCTTCGGCCCCGCGGCGATGGCCAGGATCTTCGGCGGCAACGCGATGCGGGTCTACGGGCTCTCGGACCGACGATCCGCCGGAGGGGCGACGTGAGGCAGGGCGATCACACCCCGCCCATGGCGGCGACCGCCGCGGCGAGCCCGGACCGCGGGCTGTCGAGCGGGCGCTCCTCCGGGGCGAGCCGCTCGCCCGCCGAGGCCATCGACGCCTGGGCCAGCGCGACGCGGGCGGCTCCGGCCCGCCGCGCGTCCCTGACGGCGCCGGCGATCGTCGCCAGATAGAGGTCCCGGTCCCCGGCCTTGAGCGCCGCCCAGGCTCCGGGGACGAGGTGCATCGCGATCTCGGCCCCGGTCCCCCGGGCCGCCGCCTCGAACAGCCGCCGCGTCGGCTCCAGGGTGGTCTCGACCGCGCACAGCACGGCGATCCTGCCGCCACCTGCGACCGCCTCGGCGGCCAGCGCGGCGTCGACCCGCATGACCGGCACCGGCGCGTCCCGCCCGGCCTCCTCGACCGCGGGGCCCAGGGTCGAGCAGGTCAGGAGGACGGCGTCGCCCTCGGCGCACAGCCCCCGCAGGAGTGCGGCCGTCTCGGCGCGGATCTCGGGGGTGAGGTGCCCGGCCCGCTCCGCCCCGGCGAGGAGATCGGGACGGACCGCGTGGCTCAGCGCCACGTCGCGAAAGCCCGTCTTCGTCAGGGCGGCCTCGAACACGTCGACGTTGCTGTCGATGGTGTGCAGGCAGGCGATGCGTCGCATGGGGCGGTCCTCACCGGGATTGCTTCGGCCTCGTGCCGGCCAGGGGAGTGTCGGCGATCCGCGCCGGCGGGGCCAGCGCGCGATCGTGCGGCACCGTGGGCGGCGAACCGCCTGCCGCCGACGGATGGACCCACGCGGACGATGCCTCGGCAGGCCGAGGCTTTCGATCCACTCAGCCCAGGGCCTGGCTCGCCAGGCCGTAGACCTGCACGGACCCGCCGCGCTCGTCCTCGCCCCGGGTCATCTCGACGCTGCGATCGACGTTGATCAGGCCCGAGGCCGACAGGAACTCGGCGAAGGGACCGTCGTCGCGACGGGTGTCGACGCGCAGGAACGCCCCGGCATGGTCCCGCACGTGGACCGAGGCGAGGGCGACCGCGTCGTCGTCCGACGCGGCGACGATCGGGCCGACGACGTGGCCGCGCCCGAAGGGCCGGCAGACCGAGAAGCCGACGATCCGGCCGTCGCGCTCCAGCACCGCGGTCCGTCCCTGCGCCCGGAGGGCGTGCAGGAGCGCCATGCGGTCGCCGCCGGTGGCGGCGGCGTCGAGCCCCTCGATCGCGGCCCAGTCCGCCTCCGCGGCCGGACGCACGCGCTCGTCGGCCACCGCCGCGCCCGCATCGGCCTGGCCCTGGTGCTGCGTGATCGACCCGGTGACGACGAAGCCGAGCCGCTCGTAGAGCGGGCGGCCCGCCGCGGTCGCCGTCAGCCGGATCGCCCGCGCGCCGGCCCGCGCGATCAGGTCGCTCATCAGCCGCTTGCCGGTCCCGCGGCCCTGCAGGGCGGGATCGACGATCACCATGCCGATCGTCGCCAGGCGCTCGCCGTAGAGCCACGACATCGCGCAGCCGGTGATCGCGCCGTCCTCGGTGGCGACCAGGCCCCGGCCGACGGCGTGGAACAGCCGCCAGTCCTCGCGCCGGTGGGGCCAGCGCACCGCCTGGGACAGGGCGTGCCCCCGCTCCAGGTCCTGCTCCGTCATGGAGCGAATCTCAGTCGTAGCCGTCATGGCGAGCCGGAACTCCTCGGGGGCGGCCGTCGCACGGAGGCGGACCGCGTGGATCGAACGAAATCGGGGGGGCGGCGGCGGGGCCGCGATCGGGGCGTCAGAACTCCGCGACCTTCCCCCAGGCCGAGGCGTGGAAGCGATCGGGATGGTAGGGGCGCGGATCGACCAGCGGCTCGGCGCCGGTGACGATGTCGGCGATGAGGTGGCCGGCGCCCGGGCCGATGCCGAAGCCGTGGCCGGAGAAACCCGCCGCCAGGACGAGGCCGGGCACGCCCGTGACCTCGCCGATTCCCGGCACGCCGTCGGGCGTCGAATCGACGTAGCCGGCCCAGGACGCGGTGATCGCGGTGTCGCGCAGGGCCGGCAGCAGCGCGAGGGCGCGCCGGTGGGTCTCGGCGACGAGGCGCGCGTCGGGCTTCGGATCGAGGATGCGCATGCGCTCCATCGGCGTCGGCTTGTCGAGGGCCCAGCGCTTCGCGGTCTCGTGGCCGCTGCGCCACGCCTCGGCGCCACCCGGCAGGAGGACGCGCCAGCGCTTGGCGAACATCGGCACGAACTCGCGGGCGAACAGGATCTGCTGCGGCGTGGGATCGACCCGGGCGCGCCCGCTGATCGCCAGGTTGTAGCCGCCGCTCTCGCCGCGGCGGGTGAGCGAGACGCCCGCGGTGTAGAGCGCGTCCGGCAGGCCGGCGACGTTGGGGCCGACCGCCATGATCGACTGGCGCACCGCCGCCTGCGGGAAGCGGATGCCGAGCTGGCGCACGAACGACGACGCCCAGGCGCCGCCGGCCATGACCGCCACCTTCGTGCGGATGGTGCCCTTCTCGGTCACGACTCCGCTGACGCGCCCGCCCTCGAGCTCGAGGCCGCGGGCGGCGCAGAACTGGTGCACGGTCCCGCCGGCCTTCATCACGCCGCGCGCGGCGATCGGCACCGCCCGGGAGGTGTCGGCGATGCCGTCGGTGGGCGAGAACACCCCGCCCTTCCACTCCCGGCCGGTGGCCCGGCCGTGCTCGCGCGCCTCGGCGGCGCCGAGCACGTGAGTGACGACGCCCTCGCCGGCGGCGAAATCGCGCCACTTCGCCCAGCGGGCGATCTCGGCCTCGTCGTTGCTGAGGTAGAGGAGGCCGCAGCGCCGGAAGCCCGGATCCTCGCCGATCTCGGCCGCGAGCCGGTCCCACAGGTCGAGGGCCTTGGTCGCCATCGGCAATTCGCGGGCGTCGCGGTTCTGCTGGCGGCACCAGCCCCAGTTGCGGCTCGACTGCTCGGCCCCGATCCGGCCCTTCTCGACGAGCGCGACGCTGACGCCCCGGCGCGCGAGGTAGTAGGCCGTGAACGTGCCCACGACCCCGCCGCCGATCACCACGACATCGGCGGCCGCCGGCAGGTCCGGCGTCGTGTCGATATGGAGGAGAGGTGCTGGCATCCGTGGGCTCCCTAAGCAGATTTCGCCGAAGTGGTGACCGGTTCGGCGCCGAAAATCTGCGACAAGACAAGAACCTGAGCGGGCGAAGCGTTGGCCTGCCAACGCAAGTCTGCTTGGCGTCCGGGACAGCCTAGCCGGGCGCCTCGATCCGGGTGTGCCGGAGTGGCCGGACGGGCCGGCATATTCTGCTGCGCGGCGTGCGCCGGCCGCCGGTATCGTCCGGCGGGCCGGCCCCCGGGCTCAGTCGTAGTAGCCGAGGATCGCCTTGGTCTCGAGGTACTCCTCCAGCCCCTCGCGGCCGTATTCCCGGCCGTTGCCCGAGCGCTTGTAGCCGCCGAACGGCGCCTCCGGATCCCAGGCCGGGGCGTTGAGGTGGACCTGCCCGGCGCGGATGCGGCCGGCCACCGCCCGCACCTGCGCCATGTCGGTGCCCTGGACGTGGGCGCCCAGCCCGTAGATCGTGTCGTTGGCGATCTCCACCGCCTCCTCGACGCCGTCGTAGGGCAGGATCGCCAGGACCGGCCCGAAGATCTCCTCCTGGGCGATCGCCATGTCGCGGCGCACCTCGGAGAAAACGGTCGGCCGGGCGTAGAGGCCGGTCGTCAGGCCGTCGGGCCGTCCGGTCCCGCCGGCGACGAGCTTGGCGCCCTCCTCGATGCCGATCGCGATCATCCGCTGGATGCGGTCGTACTGCGCCCGATTGGCGATCGCCCCGTGGGTCGTCGCCTCGCGCCGCGGATCGCCGACGACGAATCCGGCGACGGTCGTGCGCGCCAGGGCCTCCACCTCGGCGAGACGGGCGCGGGGCACCAGCATCCGGGTCGGGGCGCTGCAGGATTGCCCGAGGTTGCGCATCGCCGCGGCGATGCCGAGGGGGATGCAGCGGGCGAGATCGGCATCCGGGAGCACGACGTTGGGCGACTTGCCGCCGAGCTCCTGCGCCACGCGCTTGACCGTCGGCGCGGCCGCCTGCGCCACCAGCACGCCGGCCCGCGTCGACCCGGTAATCGAGATCATGTCGACCTCCGGATGGGTGGAGAGCCCCTCCCCGACCACCGGCCCGGTGCCGTTGACGAGGTTGAACACGCCGGCCGGGCAGCCGGCCTCGTCCATCACCTCGGCGAACAGGAGCGCGCTCAGGGGCGAGAGCTCGCTCGGCTTGAGGACCACGGTGCAGCCCGCCGCCAGGGCCGGGGCGACCTTTGCGGTGATCTGGTAGAGCGGCCAGTTCCACGGCGTGATGAGGCCGCACACGCCGATGGCCTCGCGGGCAACGGCGGTGGTGCCGCGCCGCGACAGGAACGGAAAGGTCGCCATGAGATCGCGCGCGACCCGGATATGGGCGGCGGCGAGCGGTACCTGGGCCTCTCGGGCATAGGTGATGGGCGCGCCCATCTCGGCGCTCAACGCCTGCGCGAAAGCCTCGAGCCGCGCGATCACGAGGCCGTGGACGCGGTCGAGCAGCGCCGCGCGCTCGGCGGGCGCCGTGCGCGACCAGGCCGGGAAGGCGCGCCGGGCGGCGGCGACCGCGTGCGCGACGTCGGCCTCGGTCCCCAGGGCGATCTCGGCGATCACCGTCTCGCTCGCCGGGGATACGACGGCGACGCGCTCCGCGCCCGCGCCCTCGCGCCAGGCGCCGTCGACGTAGAACCGGTCGAGGCGGCCGGCCTCGGCGAGGTGCCGGATGGGATCGGTCATGGCAGGCGGTCCTTCAGGTGGCAAACGGGGGCCGGCGAGCGGCGGCGACCGGGGCGGGCCGGGCTCTCGACCATCCCGGTCGATAGGCGCGCCGCTCTCGCCCTGCCTCACCGACCGGCGGTCCGCGGCGCGAGCCGGCCCCGCCCGGGACTGGGCTCGACATCGGCCGTCGCCGGCTTCGCGAGCGATCCGGATGTTCCGCCGGGACGATGATGCGCGACGGCCGACCACAGCTTTCACCGGAAATCAGCGCGTTTTCGGCATTTCCTTCCAAAACCCCCGCGGCGGGCGGCGAGGGCGGCGGTTCGGGCCTCCGTACAATCGGACGGCTCCCCGGCGGCGGCAGGCGAAGCCGGAGATCCGCCGGGCGAGGCCCGGCGCGCGCCTGCGGCCATCACCTCTTCCGCGAGACAGCCATGACCCTCCTCGTCACCATCGACACCGATCCGACGTTCGAGCCGAAGCACGCGCTCCCGCTTCCCGAGCGCCTGATCGCGGGCTCTCCCTCGTTCAAGACCTGGGCGCAGGACGAGTCGCGCGGAGAGACGGTCAAGACCGGCATCTGGGAGGCGACCCCGGGCGAGACCCACTCGATCAAGGGCACAACCTTCGAGTTCTGCCACATCCTCTCCGGCCTGGTGGAGATCGAGGAGAAGGGCGGCGAGACCAAGACGTATCGCGCCGGCGACAGCTTCGTCATGAAACCCGGCTTCGTCGGCGTCTGGCGCACGATCGAGACCGTGCGCAAGATCTACGTCTGCGTCTACGAGTGACGCCGCGGGGGTATCCGGGCGGGGTGTGGGCGAGCGCCCGAGGTCTCCGGCCGGCCTGCTGAACGCGCAGGCGCCCTCTTCCCCCGGCCGATCCCCGGAATGGCGGATCCCGCCTTTTCAGGGGCCGGCCCGCCGGCCGACGATCGGCGCTCCGGCCCCGAGCCCGGGTGGCGCGATCGAGGTACCCGCGCGTCGGCCCCGCGCCGGGCATGGCGCGCCCACGGGCGGGCTGCCCTGACGCTTGCGGCTCCCTGCGGCCGGTCCCGGGACGAGAGCCGAGAGAAGCCCGGACGAGCGGCCCGGCGCAGGACGCCGTGCGGACGGGCGCCCCGCTCTCCGCGCGCGTCGCTGGCGGTCCGGCGACCGATCTCGAGACCTTGCAACCGCCTGCCCGCGGGACCGGCCCTCCCGTGCGCCTGCGCGAGACCGCAACGGCGACGCGCGAGATCTCGCGACGATCCTGCGCGTCGAGGCCTCGAGCGATCGGACGGTGTCGTCGATCGCGGCGGCGGCGGTGGAGACCAGGGCGGCGTCCCGGGTGCCGTCGGCCTCCTCGCAGCGGTCGCGCCGGTCCGGGTGCCCGACCGCCGAGACCGCCCGCTTCCTCGCCACGAGGCTGGACGCCCAAGTCGCAGCCGGAAAAAAATCCTCCCGTATCCGATCATGACTGCCGTGATCACAGCTTCGGGAATTTTTTCATGAAGTCTGGCGCATCCGTACGGCAATCCATCCCCGTCGACTGCCGGAAAGATTTCGTCATTCGCTGCGTAAGCAGATTGTTAAGACCGTTTCCGGTATCCATGACGAGGCAGATTGCCTACCCATAACGGCCTATCCATGGTGGCGGGCCAATCGCCAACAGTGATCGATGCCATGATCTGCAGCCCGCCAGGATCACCCGAGGACGTCGATCGCACCACGTTGCTGCAGCCTCACCGGCCGGCCGGCCCGAATGCGATCGTGACGGCCCGCCGGGCGATCGCGGAACTGCATCGCGGGCACGCGACCGTTCCCCGAGACGCCGTCGACGCGATGTTCTCCTGAGAGGGCGGCCGAGCGCCTCGATGAACCGGATCCTGCTGATCTCGGACAACCCCTGCCGCAGCCGCGGCCTCGCCCAGGATCTCGCGCGGGACCTCGCCGGCGGGATCGATTGCGAGATCCACGACCTCTACGGCGACGAGGCCACGGCCGGGCCGGCCGACGCCCTCGTCACCGACGTCGACGATTTCAGCGCGGAGGCGGTCGCGCGGGTGCGCCGCCTCGTCGGCCGCGCCCGCAGGGGCACGCCCCTCGTCGTCCTGATGAACCAGGACAGCGCGCGTGCGCGCCTGTTCGGGGTCGCGCTCGGGGCTTCCCGGACCCTCTGCGCGCCGTTCGACGTTGCCCGCCTGCGCGACGCCGTCGGCGCCTTCGCCGACGAGGCCGGGCCCGTGCCGTTCGGCGCCGTGCGCTCCAGCGACGCGGCGCGGGGCTTCTACAGCAGCCTCTTCGTCGACGAGCGGCCGATCACCGAGGCCCTCGTCGATACCGGGACCGACTTCGTCGGCCGCGCGGTGCGCGAGACCGGCATCCGCGACTGGGTCCGGGCGGTGCAGCGCTTCGACGACGCCACCCACCAGCACTGCCTCCTCGTGACCGGGCTCGCCGCCGCCTTCGCCCGCAGCCTCGGCCTCGGCGACCTCGAATCCCACCGCCTCACCAAGGCGGCGCTGCTGCACGACGTCGGCAAGATCCACGTCCCCTCGGCGATCCTCAACAAGCCGGGCCGCCTCGACGCGAACGAGATGGCGATCGTGCGCCGGCATCCCGACGAGGGCTACCGCATGCTCGCCGGCCAGGGCTTCGGCCCGGAGATGCTGGCGGTCGTGCGTTCCCACCACGAGATGCTCGACGGATCAGGCTATCCCGACCGGCTGAAGGCGGACGACATCCCGGATCTCGTGCGCCTGATCACCGTCTGCGACATCTACGCCGCCCTGATCGAGCGCCGCTCCTACAAGCCGCCGATGGCGGGCGAGGCGGCCTTCGCGATCCTCGAGGGCATGTCCGGGCGCCTCGATCCCGCGGTGGTCACCGCCTTCCGGCCGGTCGCCGCCGCCTTCACCCCCCGCTTCCCGTGCGACGCATGACCCCGCGCCTGCCCACGGCCCTGACGCGGGGCGCCCAGGCGGCCCAGACCTGGCTCCTGCTCGGCACCCTCGTGCCGCTCGGCATCATCGCCGTCTGCACCCTGATGCTGCTCCAGCTGCGCCAGGACGCCTGGGACAAGGCCGAGCGGACCGCGCAGAACCTGCTCCAGGTGATCGAGCGCGACATCGACCGCAACGTCGAGATCATCGACCTGGCGCTGAAGAGCGTGGTCGAGAACCTGCAGATGTACGATCTCGAGGAGATCAGCCCGCGCTTCCGCCAGCGCATCCTGTTCGACCGCGCCGTCAACGCCCGCGACCTCGGCGTGATGCTGGTCCTCGACGAGCACGGCAACGCGCTCTACGACGCCGCCGGGTGGCCGGCCCGGCGCATCAACGGCGCCGATCGAGAGTACTTCCGGGCCCACAAGGCCGATCCGGGCATCGGCCTCCATATCAGCCGGCCGGTGATCTCCCAGCTCAACGGCACCCCCGTCGTGGTGCTCAGCCGGCGCATCGGCCTGAGCGACCAGTCGTTCAGCGGGATCGTGCTCGGCAGCCTGTCGCTGTCCTACTTCGACAGCCTGTTCGCCCGGATCAAGCTCGGGCGCGAGGGAACGATCAACCTGTTCCTCGACGACGGCACCCGCCTCGTGCGCTATCCCGAGCCGAACCCGGAGCTGGCGCCGAACTTCGCCGATTCGACGAACTTCCAGCGCTTCCGGCGCGAGCGCAGCGGCAGCTTCGTCGGCGTCACCCACAGCGACGGGGTCCAGCGGCTCTACGCCTTCACCCAGGTCGGCGGCCTGCCGCTGATCCTCAACGTCGCGCTCTCCACCGACGAGATCGAGGCGGAGTGGCGGGGGAAGGCCCTGGTGATCGGCGCCATGCTGCTCGCCCTGTGCGGGCTGACGATCGGGCTGTCGTTCCTGATCGCCTGGGAGCTGCGGCGGCGCTCGGAGGCGGAGGCCGCCCTGGCCCGGCTCTCGCGCACCGACGCGCTCACCGGCCTGCCCAACCGCCGGGCCTTCGAGGAGGCCTTCGCCCGCACCTTCGCGGAGGCGCGCCGGCGCGGCGAGCCGCTTCCGCTCCTCGTCGTCGATGCCGACCACTTCAAGCGCTACAACGATCGCCACGGGCACGCGGTCGGCGACCGGGTGCTGCAGGGGATCGCTGGCGCCCTATCGGCGAGCGCGCGCCGGCCGGCCGATCTCGTCGCCCGGGTCGGCGGCGAGGAATTCGCCATCCTGCTGCCGGGCACCGACGCGGAGGGGGCGGTGAGCGTCGCCGAGCGGGTGCACGCGGCCGTCGCCGGCCTGGTGGTGGAGGCCGAGGGCGCGAGCGTCGGCCGGATCACGGTGAGCGTGGGGCTCGCCCTCGGCCTGCCGCGCGAGGGCGGCACGCCCGGCGCCCTGTTCGATCTCGCCGATGCCGCCCTCTACGAGGCCAAGGCGACCGGCCGCGACCGGACCTGCTACGCGCTGATGGACGGGGACGGCTGTAAGGCGGCCTGACCAGGCTCGCATCGGCGCGCCGCCGCGTCGCCCGCTCGGGTTTCCGCGACGATTGCTTTGACAGCCGGTGCTCCGTGTGAGACCGCTCACGCTCGCAGAGCCGGAAAGCCGCCTCTCCGACGGCCGAACCGGATCGGCCGAACCCTTGCCGCCCGGCCTCCCGAGCCCCGCAGGCCTGTCGAACGGGCGGCGCTCACGGATGCGGCGCGGGCGGGTAGGCGGGCGGGCGCCAATCGGCCCGCGATCTTCCGCGGCGCGTGGCCGCCACGCGCGCGAAGCGGGGACAGGACGTCATGCACGGCAGATCCGACGGCCTTCTCTGCGTCCCCGACGGCCTCGCCGACGGCGGCGGGATGAGCGCGCTCATGGACGGGCACGACTGGGCGGCCTCGCCGCTCGGCGACCGCTCGGCCTGGCCGCAAGACCTGACGACCCTCGTGGGCGCGATCCTCGCCTCGCACCAGCCGGCGTTCCTGGTCTGGGGAGTCGGGCGGACCCTCCTCTACAACGATGCCTATGCCGAGATCCTCGGGCGCAGGCACCCGGAAGCGCTCGGGCGCGACTACCTCGACGTCTGGTCCGGGATCGAGGCCGATCTCGGCACCCTCACGCAAGCGGCCTATGCCGGCAGCCCGGTCCATGCCGACGCCGCCGTGCTCGTCGTGGATCGGGCCACGGACCACGCGGACGCGCACGGAGCGGCCCGGTACTCCCTCTTCCACCTGCCGGTCCGCGATGCCGCCGGGCGCGTCGAGGGTCTGTACGGCACCTGCACCGAGATCGTCGGCCCTGCGGCGTCTCCCCCGCGCGGCCGGCGGGAGGCGGAGGGCCCGCCCGGCGACGGACCGGGGCGGCAATCCTTCCTCCTGGACCTCAGCGACGCGCTGCGGCCGCTGACATCGCCGGCGGACATCGCCGAGGTCGCGGCCCGGCGCCTCGGCCGGCGGCTCGACGCCAGCCGGGTCTTCTACGCCGAGATCGGCGGCAGCCTGATGAAGGTCGAGCGCGACTACGCCCGGGGCGTCGATTCGATCGTCGGGGAGCACTCCCTGGCGGCCTTCGGCCCGGATCTCCTGGCCGCCTACCGCGACAACGCGGTCGTCGCCGTCGAGGACGTGGCCGCGGATGCGCGCTTCGGCGCCGAGGCGCGCGAGGGTCTGGCATCGCGGCGGGTCGCCGCCTACGTCGACGTCATCCTGTTCCGAGAGGACCAGTGGGTGGGGCTCCTCGCCGTGCAGAGCGCGACCCCGCGCGCCTGGACCCGGGCCGAGGAGGATCTGATCCGGGAGGTGGGCGAGCGCGTCAAGGCGGCGATCGAGCGCGGCCGTGCCGAGACGGCCTTGAGCAAGAGCGAGGCGCATCTGGCGGCGATCTTCGCCGGCGCCTCGGTCGGCTTGTCCGAGGTGAGCGCCGAGGGCCGCTTCCTACGGGTGAACACCGAATTGTGCCGCATCCTCGGACGGTCCGCCGACGAGCTGCTGGGGCTCGACTTCACGTCCGTCACCGACCCGGACGACCTCTCGCCCAGCCTGGCGGCGGTCGCGGAGACGATCGGGACGGGACGCAGCACCTCCCTCGACAAGCGCTACCTGCGCCCGGACGGTACCGCGATCTGGGCCAATACCAGCATCCGGCGCCTCGACGACGCGGAGGGTTGCTTCAAGAACTTCCTGGCCGTGACGGTCGATCTGAGCCGGCGCAAGGAGACTGAGCATCGCCTAGCCGAGAGCGAGCGCCGCCTGCAGGAGCTGAACGAGACCCTGGAGCAGCAGGTCTCCGAGCGGACGGCGGAGCGCAACCTGCTGGCCACCATCGTCGAGCGCACCGACATCATGGTGATGGCGGCCGATCTCGATTACACGATCCTGGCCATCAACAAGGCCAATGCCGACGAGTTCGAGCGGATCTACGGCGTGCGGCCGAAGGTCGGCGACAACATGCTGGACCTGCTGGCCGACCAGCCCGAGCACCAGGCCCAGGTGCGGGCCGGCTGGGGCCGCGGCCTCGCCGGCGAGGAGATCACCGTGGTGGAGGAGTACGGCGACGCCGAGCGCGCCCGCCCCTCCTACCAGATCAGCTTCCGCACCCTGCGCGACGCGAGCGGCGAGCGCACCGGCTGCTACCAGTTCGTGATGGACGTGACCGAGCGGCTGCGAAGCCAGGCCCAGCTCGCCCAGGCCCAGGACGCCCTGCGCCAATCGCAGAAGCTCGAAGCCGTCGGCCAGCTCACCGGTGGGGTGGCGCACGACTTCAACAACCTGCTGACCATCATCCGGTCGTCGGTCGACTTCCTGCGCCGGCCCGACCTGCCGGAGGTGCGCAAGCGCCGGTACCTCGACGCGGTGTCGGACACCGTCGAGCGGGCCGCCAAGCTCACCGGCCAGCTGCTGGCCTTCGCCCGGCGCCAGGCCCTCAAGCCGGAGGTCTTCGACGTGGGCCAGAAGGTGCGCGGGATCGCCGACATGCTCGACACGCTGACGGGCGCGCGGGTGCGGGTCGTCACCGAGGGGCCGCATGGGCCCTGCCTCGTCCGGGCGGACCTGAGCCAGTTCGAGACCGCCCTCGTCAACATGGCGGTGAATGCCCGCGACGCCATGGACGGCGAAGGGACCCTGACCCTGCGGGTGTCGTGCGGCACGGCGCTGCCCGCCATCCGCGGCCACGCCGGATCCCAGGAGCGCTTCGCGGCCGTGGCGCTGATCGACACCGGCACGGGGATTGCGCCGGGAGAGATCAGCCGGATCTTCGAGCCGTTCTTCACGACGAAGGCGGTGGGCAAGGGCACGGGCTTGGGCCTGTCCCAGGTCTTCGGCTTCGCCAAGCAGTCGGGCGGCGACGTGGACGTGCGGAGCACCCTGGGACAGGGCACGACGTTCACGCTCTACCTGCCGGAGGTCGCGTCCGACGAGCGGATGGCCGCGGACCGTCCGCAGGACGACGGGCACGCTCCCCTGGGAACCGGACAGCGGATCCTCGTGGTCGAGGACAACGTCGGCGTCGGCCAGTTCGCGACGCAGATCCTGGAGGATCTCGGCTATCGGCCCGTCTGGGCCGCCAATGCCGAGGAGGCGCTGGAGGAGCTGGGCCGCGACGGGAGCCGGTTCGACCTGGTGTTCTCCGACGTCGTGATGCCGGGCATGGGCGGCGTCGCCCTGGCGCAGGAGTTGCAGCAGCGCGCGCCGCACCTGCCCGTGATCCTGGCCTCGGGCTACAGCCACGTGCTCGCGCAGTCGGACGCCCACGGATTCGAGCTGCTGCACAAGCCGTACTCGGCCGAGCAGCTCGGCCGCATCCTGCATCGGGTGCTCGACCTGCGCCCGAGCCCTCGCACGATCGAGCCCTGCCGCGCCACAGACGCTGCGGCCCTCAATGGTGCGGCCCTGAGATGAACCGGCGCGTCGGCCGGCCGTTCGACGAACCCGACGCGCGGGCTTTCCCCGATCGGGCATCGTGGCCGCTCGTCCAGCCGTCCGTTTCACAACCGGGAGCGGATCCCTGTCCTAAGTTTCAAGCCGATCGATGATAGGCCGATCTCGGTGGCGGCGCCCAGAAAATCTCGTCCTGCCGAGGATCTCCTTGGAAGTCGTTCGATTTTCCATCGACTGATACCCCAGTATGAGTATGATGCGCCCCCATTGAAGTTGTCCGCCTTGAGGTATGGCCTGCGGGCCAGGACGAGGCCGGACAGATGGGAACGAAGCGGCACAAGCCGGAGGATGTGGTCGCCAAGCTGCGGCAGGCGGACGTGTTGATCGCGCAAGGCCAGAGCGTGGCCGACGTGATCTGCGCCCTCGGTGTGACCGAGGTGACATACTACCGCTGGCGCAAGGAGTTCGGCGGCCTGAAGACGGATCAGGTCCGGCGGATGAAGGACTTGGAGATCGAGAACCAGCGACTTCGCAAGGCGATTGCCGACCTGACGTTGGACAAGCTGATCCTGCAGCAGGCGGCTCGGGGAAACTTCCGAGCCCCGCGCGCCGGCGTGCATGTGTCGAGCACATCGTTCAGACGATGAAGGTGTCCGAGCGCCGGGCCTGCCGAGCGCTTGGGCAGCACCGCTCGACGCAGCGCAAGGTGCCGCGGGGTAGAGGCGACGAGGCGGCACTGACAGCCGACCTCATCGCGTTGGCCGAGAAGTATGGCCGCTCCGGCTATCGCAAGATCAGCGCCTTGCTGAAGGCGGCTGGCTGGCTGGTCAACGACAAGCGCGTGGAGCGGATCTGGCGGCGTGAGGGGCTGAAGGTCCCGGCCAGGCAGCCCAAGCGTGGCCGCATCTGGGACGGGGACGGCTCGTGCCTGCGACTGCGGGCGGAGCGTCGCGATCACGTCTGGTCCTACGACGTCGTCGAAGCGCGCACCCATGACAGGCGCAAGTTCCGGATGCTCAACGTGGTCGATGAGTTCACGCGCGAGTGCCTGGCGATCCGGGTCGCGCGCAAGCTCAAGGCGGCGGACGTCATCGACGTGCTGTCCGACCTGTTCATCCTGCGCGGTGTGCCCGGCCACATCCGCTCCGACAACGGACCAGAGTTCGTCGCCACGTCGGTGCAGGCCTGGATCAACGGCGTCGGCGCCCAAACAGCCTCCATCGCTCCCGGCTCGCCGTGGGAGAACGGATACGTCGAGAGCTTCAACGCTCGCCTGAGAGATGAACTTCTGGACGGCGAGATCTTCTACACGCTCGAGGAGGCGCGGATCGTGATCGAGAGTTGGCGACGACACTACAATGGCGTGCGCCCGCACGCCTCGCTCGGCTACCGACCACCGGCCCCGGAGGTGTTCGTGCCCGCCTTGTCCGCTTGGCCGGCTGCGCTCACCCGACCGGCTCCGCCGGCCAAGCTACCCGTGAAGCAAAGGCCGACCCTGCACTAACTTTGAAGCCGGACCACCCCGTGGGGGCCGATCACTCGCGTCGTCCTGCACCGGATGTGGAGCGACGAGGCCGAGTTCCGGTTCGGCAAGGAGCCGGCGTCGGCCATCGCGGCCGCCTGACACGAGACATGCCTGCCCGCTCGAACGACCGACGGCAGGCCAGACTTCACCCGAGAGGGTGAGCCTGATCGTTCCCGTGGGGACGATGGGCCAGGCGATCTCGTTGAGAGTCTCGAACCGGACTGCGCCAGCAGTCCAGGTCGTGAAACAGATTGAGACGCCTCGCTCTCCTGACCCCATCATGAGGCGGCCTCGCGCCGACCGCGAAGAGAAGTGCGTGACCCGCGGGAGCGACACACCCGGACTAGGAAACATCGATCAGGAGATGCTTGCCTCATAAACCCCAATCAGAGAGGCTCTCAGATCACCTTCCCCTTTCAGATCACCTGCACCTTCGTGCCGACCGGGACGAAGCGGTAGAGCTCGATCACGTCCTCGTTCAGCATGCGGAAGCACCCGGCGGAGGCGGCGCGGCCGATCGAATGCGGGTTGGTGGTGCCGTGGATGCGGTAGAGGGTCGAGCCGAGATACAGCGCCCGGGCTCCGAGCGGGTTGCGCGGCCCTCCGGCGACGTGGCGGGGCAGGCCCGGGCGGCTGCGCCGCATCTCCGGCGTCGGCGTCCATTGTGGCCATTCCTGCTTGGCCGTGACCGTCTCGGTGCCCTTCCAGGTCGTGCCCGGGCGCCCGACCGCGACGCGGTAGCGGATCGCCGTGCCGTCGCCGCGCACGAGGTAGAGGAAGCGCGCCGCGGTATCGACCACGATGGTGCCGGGCGCCTGCGGTCCGGGAAAGCCGATCACCCGGCCGCGCCGCACCGCGGGCACCGCCACCGGGGCGACGGGGGACGGCGCGACCGGCGGCACCAGGCGCGGCGCGGGCATCAGGGGCTCGACCGGCAGCGCGGCGATCCGGACGGGCGCCGCAGGGGCGGCGGATTCCGGGACCGGGGCTGACGGCGCCTCGGGCGTCAGCGAGACCAGGCGGATCGGGGCATCGGGCAGCGGCAGGGCCGGCACCGTGACGGCGCTCGCCGCCGGTGGGGAAACTTGCGGGGCTTGGGTGGCGGCCGGCAGGGCTTGGGTGACCGGCCCGGCTTGCGCGACCTGTGGAGCTTGCGGGGCCGCGACCGGCAGCGGGAACACGGCTGCCGGGGAGGCGGCCGCGACGGGGCGATCGGAGGACGGGACGGCGGCGGCGGGGCGGGAGCCGCAGCGATAGACCCGGCGGCCATCCGCCCGCATCGTCACCGGGCCGATCGCGTCGACGACGATCTGCCGGGGCTCGGCGTTGGTACCGGCGCGCCGGTCCTCGGCCGAGCGGAAGCAGCGCATGTGCAGCCGGTAGCCGATCGCGGTGTCCGACACCCGGTCGATCCGGCAGTCGAGGTCGTGCGCCGCGAGACGCGCCTCGGCCTGGGGCTTCAGGCGGATCTCGAAGGCCCGGGGGCTCGCCGGGTCGGCGCAGTCGCGCAGGGTCGGCGCCCACCAGCCCGCCGGCGACTCGTCGGCCCTCATCGCGCGGGCGGCGCCGGGAACGGTGAGGACCAGCGCCGGAAGGAACGCGGGCAGGAGCCGGACGAGGCGTCGCATCGGGAAGGCTTTCGGAGCGGGGGACGGCGTCGGCGGGACGGGGATCATCGGGCGCGGGGGGCGTCCGCCGCGGCGACCGGGCGGAAGCCGTGCGCCGCCGGGGCGACGCCGACCACCACGAAGCCGCTCCAGCCCGCCCGGGGGGCGGGGCCGGCGGAGGCGGCGAGCCGGTCCGACGGTCCCGGGGAGGCCGCGTCGGCGACGAGGGCGA
>NZ_JACWCT010000105.1 GCF_016613415.1 Methylobacterium ajmalii
GCGGCGGCGGTGGCGCGCTGGGCCTCGGCCAGCCGTGCCTCCAGGCGGCGCATCGCGGCCCGCTCGGCCGACAGCCGGGCCTCCGCCGCCCCGACCCGGGCCTCCGCCTCGGCGGCCGCGTTCCGCCACTCGGCGGCGTCGTTTCGTGCCTCGGCAACCGCCGCGTCGGCCTCGGCGGCGATCCTGTCGGCCTCGGTCGCAGCCGCCTGCGCGATCAGGACGGCCTGTTGCGCGTCGGCGGCGACATCCTTGGCCGCAGCGGCGGCGTCCCGGGCCCCGGCGGCGTCATCACGGGCCTCGGCGGCCTCGGTCGCTGCGGCCTGAAGCGCGTCCTCGACCCGCACGAGCAGGGCGCCGACCTCGCGGCCGAGCCGGTCGGCCCGGGCCTCGGCGGCGGTGGCGCGGGCGGTCGAGGCGCGCACCTGCTCGGTCGCGCGCCGTAGCAGGGCCAGGATGGTGCCGGTGTCGATCGGGGTGGCCATGGTATCCGGGAGTCGGTCGGCGATTCTCCAAGGGGGGCCTGCCGGCGCATCGCGGTCAAGGATTATTGCACCGCTTGACCGCCCGCCTCCGCATTCGTCCGCGCCCTGCGGCGCGGGTGCGTCACCCCGCTCCGTCCGGCCCCCCGTCTCCCCCTGCGACCGATGCGCCAGGGGAGTATCGGGCAGGGGAACCCAACCACCCGTCGATCGATGCTCCCGGGGACTATCCGCGATGGATGCGGGGAGTATGCCCACCAGGCTCCGGGGGAGACCCCGGCGAGACGAGGTGCCGTGCCCATGTTCATGAGGATCGACCGCCTGCAGGCCGAGCTGCCGCAGCCCAAGAGGCCCGACCCGAACGCCGCGGCCGCCCTGCAGGAGCTGCTCGGCGGCAAGTACGGCGAGATGTCGACGCTCGGCAACTACATGTTCCAGAGCTTCAATTTCCGCGACAAGTCGAAGCTGCGTCCCTTCTACAGCCTGGTCTCGAGCATCTTCGCCGAGGAGCTCGGCCACGTCGAGCTGGTCTCGACCGGGGTGGCGATGCTCAACAACGGCCCCGGCGACCCGACGCCGGACGTCGACGTGTCGAAGGCGCCCTTCCACGACATGCAGGACATCCGGCTCGCCGGCAGCTTCCTGAGCAACGGCGGCGGCGCGATGCCGATGAACTCGAACGCCACGTCGTGGAACATGGACATGGTCACCACGACCGGGAACATCATCGTCGACCTGCTGCACAACTTCCACCTGGAATGCGGCGCGCGGCTGCACAAGCTGCGGGTCTACGAGACCCTGACGGACCAGACCGGGCGCGAGGTCTGCGGCTACCTGCTGGTGCGCGGCTCGGTCCACGCCCACGCCTACGCGCTGGCGCTGAAGAAGCTGACGGGGGTGGCGATCGAGCAGATGCTGCCGACCCCCAACATCAACCTCGACCGCATCCCGGAATGCCAGAAATACCTGCAGGAGGGCAGCCACCGCCGGCTCTACACCTTCTCGCAGGATTATCCCGAGGCGGCCGGGGTGTGGTCGAACGACGAGGTGGCCCTGCCGGGCGATCCGCCGGGGAACCTCGAGGTGGTCGACGGCGCGCCCGAGGGCGGCAAGATCCCGGAGCTCGACGGCAATTACGGCGCCTTCGCGCCGAACTACAAGCCGGAGGAGATCTTCGAGATCGCCAGCAAGCTCTACAAGAAGGGCCGCTGACGAACCGGGACGGGGCCGGTCAGCCCGGCCCCGGGCCCGCGATGATCGCATCGAGGGCGTCCCGCACCTCCGCCATGGCCGGGCGCGCCGCCGGATCGGGCCCGGTGCAGGCCGCCACCAGCCCGGCGAGGGCGGGACCGGCGAGGGGCGCGTGGCGGCCGAGCTCGTCGAGCAGCAGCCCGAAGGCCCGCACGTCGAGCCGCTGCAGGATGGCACCCTCCCGGCCCGACGGCAGGGCGGAGGCCGCGCCGAGGTCGCTCAGCACCGCGGCGCCGTCGCGCCCGTCCCACAGCACGTTGTGGGCGTAGAGGTCGCCGTGGCCGAAGCCGCGCGCATGCAGGTGGGCGGCGCCCGCCGCCACCCCGCGGGCGAGGCGCAGGGCGCTTCCCCGGGTCAGGCGCAGATCCGGGTCGTAGACGTCGCGGCTGCAGCTCTCGAGGCTCGGCGGTCCGGCGAGCACCCGCCAGCCCTGCGGCAGGAGCGGCATCAAGAGACCCTGGCGGCCGTCCGGATGGTCGGCGAGGCGCCCGAGGCTGCCGGTCAGGTGCGGGTGGGCCCCCGCCGCCAGGCAGGCCGCCATCTCGCGCTCGGGCAGGCCGTCGCTGGTCATCGCGTCCTTGAACAGCTTGAGGGCGACCGGGCGCGCCGTGCCCGCAGCCCCCGGCCGCCACGCCGCCCGCATCACCCGGCCCGAGGCGCCCTCGCCCAGCAGCGGGCCGACGGACAGGTCGTCCCAAGCGATCGTCTCCGATGCGGCCGGCGCCGGCGCGGCGCGGTCCTCGAACGGGTTGCCGGCCCAGGACAGCCAGGCGAGGCGGGGCAGGGCGGCGACGCAGCCGGGCAGGGCCGCAAAGCCGTTGGCGGCGATGCGCAGGAGCTCGAGGTTCTCCGCGCCGCTCAAGGACTCCGGCAGGGCGTCGAGGCGGTTGCCCGCCAGCATCAGCTTCTGCATGCGCGGCCGCTCGCCGAGCGCGCGGGGCAGCGCCGCGATGCGGTTGTCGGTGAGGGTGAGCCAGCGCAGGGCCGGCGGCAGCGATTCGGCCGGCACCTCGACGAGGCCGGTGGCGCGAAAGCCGACCTGGCTCAGGGCCGGGCAGTCGCCGAGCACCGGCGGCAGGCGGGTGAAGCGGTTGCCCGAGCAGAACAGGACCCGCAGGCGGCGCATCCGTCCGAACCCCGCGGGCAGGTCGGTCAGGGCGTGCCCACCGAGGTCGAGGAGCTCGAGGCTGTCGGCGAGGCCGAGGATCTCCGGCGGCATCTCGGTCAGCCGCCCGTCCGGCCCGCCGGGGAGCCGCAACTCCCGGATCCCGGCAAGCTCGCCCCGGCGCAGGGCGTCGAGGCGCGCGGCGGTCGTGCCCACGCTCATGCGCGCCCGGGCCGGCACGCACGCACGGGGGTGGGGGTCGCCCGATCGGGTCTCGTCATCCTCGATCTCCCGGCGGCGCGCCGTTGCGCCGCCCGGCGACGGTGGTCGCCGGGAAACGCCGCCGGATCAAGGGGGCGGGCGAGACGGGATCGGTCGGCCGGCTTCAGTACGGGTAGCCGTAATAGTAGGCCGGCGGGGGCGCGCGATAGTACTCCACCGGCGGACGGCCGTAGGTGCGCAGGTAGGGGTCGTAGCGCGGCTGCCGGTAGTTGCCGTTGTTGATTCCGGCCGAGCGGTCGTTGCCGTTCAGGGCGGCGTAGGGCGACAGGCCGCTGCCGGAATCGCTGTTGCGGGCGAGGGCCGCGCCCGCCGTCCCGAGGACGAGGGCGGCCGCGACCGTGGCCCGGATCGTGAGGGCGCGCATGGAAGACCTCCTGGCGATGGCGAGGGCACGCTGATGGAACCATAACGGCCCGCGCGCCATCGGCGTTCCGGGTCGCCGGCGCGGCCTTTCGGCGCCAGCGGGCGATCAGCGCCCGGCGAGCAGCGCGGCGGTGCGGTGCTGCTGCGCCAGGACCCGGGAGAGGTGGTCGATTCCCCCCTCCTGCATCCGGCGCAGGGCGACCGGCTCCTCCTCCGCGTCGCGTCGCATCGAGACGTAGAACTCGAACCCGCCGACCTCGGTGGCGCCGATCCGGTTCAGCACGAACGGGAACAGCCCGAGCCGGGTCGCCCCCGCGACGAGGTCGAGGAAGCTTTCGGGCGTGAACACCCAGCAATGGCAGGGTACGTAGCGCTCCTCCGCCAGGGCCGCGGCGGCCTCCCGGTAGGCGTGCCCCAGGGCGTCCTCGCCGGACAGGCGCCCCGCCGTCACGGGGTCGGCCCCCTCCCAGACCTGCGCCGGGGCGATGGCCCGGGCCTCGCTCGCATGGGCGAAGAGCTGGCGCGGGCTCGCCCGGTCGAGGGCGAGCAGGTCCGCCTCGACGAGCTCCGCCAGGGTGCTGACGGGGCGCGCGGCGTCGAACATGAAGCGCTTGTCGGGCAGCGACAGGTTGAGCACGCCGCCGGCGCGCAGCACGCCATGGATGCCGCGCAGCCAGCCGAGGAGGTTCGGCACGTACTGCGCCACCTGGGCGGCGATGGCGACGTCGCAGGGCTCCGGCCCGAGCAGGGCGGCGAGCGGCCCCGAGCCGGCCCAGGCCCGGTCGATCGGCGCCGCCCCGGGCAGGCCGGCATTCGCATCGAGGGCGTGATCGACGTAGGTCACGCTCACGCCGGCGGGCAGGGGTACCGGGTTGTTCCCTGGCCCGAATTCGAGGGCCCGCGCTTCGGGCAGGGGCATGTCGTGGGTCAGCCGCGCCAGCCGCCGGTCGGCGGCGCGGCGGGTGAGGAACGCGTCGAGGGAGAGGGAGCCGGGTCTCATGACCCGGCTTGTCGCACGCCCGGCCTCACGCCGCGAGCCATTCGAACCGCCCGGCCTCGTCCCAGGCACAGGCTTCGCCGAGGCTGTGGGCGAACACCGCCGAGAGCCGCGCCTGCTCGGCCTCGACCACCGGCCCCTCGACCGCCACCGGCCGGCAGCGGGCGGAGAGCCCCGGCACGACGAAGTCGGGGTTGTGCAGCGCGTGGTCGGAGCCCTCCGTGAA
>NZ_JACWCT010000106.1 GCF_016613415.1 Methylobacterium ajmalii
TCGCCGCCGGCATGCGCCGGCGGCGCGGCCGGGACGAGGCCGGCCGAGACGAGCCCGGCCAGGAGCAGGCCGGCGGTCGCGAGGGCCCGCAGCCGCCTCATTCGGGCAGCCCCCGCACCAGGATCTCGATGCGCCGGTTCTCGGCCGCCTTCGGATCGGCGGTGTTGCGGGGCGCGCGGTCGGCATAGCCCTCGATGCGCTCGATGCGGGCCTCGTCGACGCCGCCGCGCACCAGCATGTAGGAGGCCATCTGGGCCCGGGCGGTCGAGAGGCGCCAGTTGTCGTAGGTCTCGGAGCGGAACGGCCGGCCGTCGGTATGGCCGCGCACCACGATGCGGCCGGGCCGGGCGTTGATGATCTTGGCGATCTTCTCGATCGCCTTGACCACCTTCGGGGTCGGCTCGGCCGAGCCGACGCTGAACATGCTGAAGCCGATGTCGTCGGTGATGCTGATCAGGATGCCCTCGCCGGAGCGGCGCACCTCGACGTTCGGCATCGGCGCGCCGATGGCGGCGGGCGCCACCGCCTTGGCGATCTCGGCCTTCATCGCGGCGACCGCGGCGGTCTCGGCCGCCTTCGCGGCATCCTTCGACGGGGCCTTCGCCAGATCCTTGACGGCCTCCTTGGGCGCCGGGTCCTTCAGGGCGGCGAGCTTGGGGGGAGCGTCCTTCGCGGCCTCCTTCGCGGAATCCCTGGCCGGGTCGCGCGGCGTGAGCGGCAGGCCGTCCTCGGCCGAGGCGACGCGGGTCGGCGCGTCCTTCGGGTCGCGCGGCTTGGACGACGCGACCTGCCCGGCGGCGTCGAGGCGGTTCTCCGACGGGGCCGACACCGTCGTGCCGACCTTGCCCGGCCGCTCGGTGCGGTGGCGCGGCAGCGGCTCGACCTGCCAGTAGAGCGGATCGAAGGGATCGCGCGCCGCGTCGCCGCCGCTGATCCCGGGCTGGCCGGATTCGAGCGCGGCCGCGTCGGCGCTCGCGGTGTCGCCGCGGTCGGTCTCGGCGGCGAGCCGCGCCAGCACCGCGTAGGGGTCCTGGAACAGGGCCGATTCCCGCGCCCGGCTGCCGGGCGCGGCCTCGCTCGCCTTGCCGTCGCCCTTCCCCTCGCCCTTGCCCTCGCCCTTGCCCTCGCCGCCCTTGCCCTCGGCCTTGCCGCCCTCGGCGCCGGGCTCGGAGGGGGTGTCGTGGGGATCGCGCAGGCCCTTCTTGTCGTGGGTGACCTCGGCGAGCTTCACCGGGTTGAAGTACTCCGCGATGGTCTGCTTCTGCTCCTTGCTGGTCGAGTTGATCAGCCACATCACCAGGAACAGCGCCATCATGGCGGTCATGAAGTCGGCGAGCGCGATCTTCCAGGCGCCGCCGTGGTGACCGTCCTCGTGGTCGCCGTGGCGCTTGATGATGATGATTTCCTGGTGGCCCTCGGACATGTCAGATCTCCGCCACCGCCGCCGCGATGAGGCGCGTCCAGGCGCCGAGCTGGGTGTCGATCACGGTCTGGTCGGCGCTCACCTGCACCTCCGCGGTCTCGGCGGACGTGAACGACACGGTGTCGGCGAGGGGGCCGAGGCGGGCGGCGAGCGCCGCCAGCAGGTCCTCGGGCCCGCTCACCCGGACGTTGGCCGCCTGCGGCTGGCCGAGCAGCCGCGACAGCGCGCCGCTCAGCTCCGCCACCGCCTGGCGGCGCAGCGCGTCGGTCAGGACCGGGGCCAGGAGGCGGGCGATCCGGTCGGAGAGGGTCGCGTCGAGGGCGCGGAGCGCCGCCGAGAAACCGTCGGCCAGGGCCTCGGCCTCGGCCTGGCTCCAGTGCCGGCGCGCCGCCTCGAGGCGGATCTCCGCCGCCTCGTCGGCCTGGCGGCGGGCGATCTCGGCTTCTTCCCGTGCCTCGGCGAGGCCCTGCTGCCGGCCGCGCTCCTCGGCGGCGGCGAGCAGCGCGGCGCGCTCCTCGGGGGTCTCGCGCCGGGAATCGCGCCGCGGCTCGCCCGCGACGGGGGCCTTGAGCGCAGCGGGGCGATCCTCGCCGGCGGGCTCCTCGGGGCGCAGCGGCGCGAACCGGATCGGCGCGAAGGCCTCGGCGGCCGGGTGCGGCGGCGCAGGGGGGGCCGCCGGACGGGGCGCGGGCTGCACGACCTCGCGCAGCAGCGCCTCGGCGACCCGCAGATCGGCCACGCAGAGATCGGTCACGGGGATATCGGACCGATCCGTCCCGGACGGGGCCGCCGCGCGGCGCGGGGCCCGGGCGAGGCCGGCCCAGGGGTCGTCGAAGGTCTCGGGCAGGGCGGACGGGCCGCCGGCCGGGGCCGCGGGGAATTCCGGCAGGTAGCGGGAGATCGCCGCGTTCATCACGCCAGCTCCTCACGCAGCAGCCAGCGCTTGAGGATGGCGGCGACCTGCTCCTCGTCGAGGTCGATCATCTGCTCGAGGCGCTTCTGCGGCGAGTTCTTCGCCTTCTCGGCCATGTCCTCGATCAGGCTCGCCATGGCGGGCATCCCGTCCGGCCCGGCCAGCGCCGGCTGGCCCGGCATCGCCTGGCCGACGACGCCCTGTGCGCCCGGCGCCGGGAGCGCGCCGGCCTCGCCGCCCGGCAGGGCCGCGG
>NZ_JACWCT010000011.1:0-442 GCF_016613415.1 Methylobacterium ajmalii
GGGAACTCGCATGGCTGCTGGCATCCGTTCCTCAAACCTGCCCCTCGGCACTCTGATTGAAGTGGTTGGACATGCCGATGCGGGCGGCGGGCAGCGCACTCTGGTTCGGACCCCGCTTGACGCACTGGCCGACGCATTGCGCGGCATTGTCGTCAGCGACCCGAGTGATGTCGCGAGCTTGTCGACGGTCGTCACGCGCTTGTCGGCCGCCCTCGATGATCTTTACAAAGTAGTGTCGCCAATCGCCGTAAACGTCGGCACGCTTTCCACGGATGCGAGAAACCTCTCCGATGCAGTTGACAAGCTGCAAGCTCAAGCTCAGGCGGATAGCCACAACATCTACCCGGCCATCGCGACCCTACAAGAGCAGGTCGAGGGCGCCGCAGGCCTAATTCAGGCCGTCACCGACATTGTCGCGGACACGGCCGATCAGCAAGACAAG
>NZ_JACWCT010000011.1:656-785 GCF_016613415.1 Methylobacterium ajmalii
ATAGGCTACTCGCTTTCGGCGATGCCGGCAGCGTCGTCCGCCTGCGCGGCTCGGGCATCATCGCGACCCGGCAGGCCTTTCCCGTCGAGCCCGGGCGGGCCTACGCGGCACGCTTCGCCTACCAGCGCC
>NZ_JACWCT010000011.1:915-1392 GCF_016613415.1 Methylobacterium ajmalii
GCAGGAGGTCGGTGTCAGCTTCGCGCGCTCTGCCGGTGCCGGGCTGCTGGTGGCGCCAGCGGCAGCTTGCTACGTCCGCCTTGCGATCCAATGCTTCGGCCCGGACGGGCTGACCGACATCCAGGTCATCGACCGGATCGACACCACGGAGGCGACGCTGCTGGACCCGGTCTCGGCCAGCGTCGCCAGTCGGGTCGGCGCGCTGGAGAGCCAGAACCCCGGCCAGCGCCTGACGGCGATCGAGGCACAACTCGGCACGCCGAACAGCATCGCCTTCCCGACGAAGAGCGATGCGCAATCCGGCACGATCCCCGGAACGGTCACCACCGTCGTGCTGCTCGGCCGCGTCTCGGCGGGGGATGGATATGAGGGGCGCTTCAAGCGGGTCTCCGGCTCGGCGCCCGCGGGCTCGGACAGCTTCACAAACGCGGGCCAGACCTGGGTGCGGATCGCGCCGGCCGGCGAGATCGCGCTCCT
>NZ_JACWCT010000011.1:1575-2023 GCF_016613415.1 Methylobacterium ajmalii
CCCCTGCCGTCCTCGCGCTGTTCGCGCTGTTCGATGCCGGACGCGCGCTCGCGCTCGACCCCGACGCCTTCACCCGCGGCGGCACGCCCAGCTACAACGGCCTCCGGCTGCCGCCGACCGATCGCGACCAGAGTTCGGGCGAGATCGGGCCCTTCACGGCGACGCCGCCCGGCGCCGATCTGCCGCGCAAGCTCAGCGACTGGTTCAGCGACCGCGCCAACGTGATGGCGTTCACGGGCTCGGATCTCTCCGCGCGGTTCACCAAGGCATTTGCCAGCCTGCCGGCCTCGGGTGGGACGATCTATCTGCCGAAGGGCATGCCGCAGTCGAATGGCCGTCTGGCCTGCAACGGGAAAACCGTCAGCCTGAAGGGTGACGGGCCGGGCGTCAGCCAGATCGTGTTCACCTCCGCCGCGGCGGGTGCGGCCGGCATCTCCCTGTCGCCGGG
>NZ_JACWCT010000011.1:2172-2645 GCF_016613415.1 Methylobacterium ajmalii
GCGACGCGCTGCGGCCCGTCACAATCGACGGCTTGAGCCTCATCACCAGCGCTAACCAGATTAACGGCAACGCCGCGATCACCTTGCGCTACGGGGCCACCACCTCGAACATCTTCAAGGGCCCGCGGATCACCAACGTGGAGGTTGCCGGCGTCGGCAATAACGCCACCTACTGGAGCAAGGGCATCGACGCCTACAATATCTGGGGCTTCGATTTTCACGGCATCCACATTCGCGGCAAGGATGTCGGCGGCGCCACATCTTTCCCGAGCGCCAATATGGGCGCCGCGATCAGCATCACGGGCGAGAGTGGCGGTGGCTGCTCGGATGGCAAAATCTCCAGCGTCAACGTCTTCTTCGCGCGCTACGTCGGCTACGTAAGCGGCGACTGCGAAGGGCTGCACTGGACGGACAACACCGGCGTCGCGGTCGACCAGGGTGTTACCTGGCCCAACGCCAAGGGGCATCCTGGC
>NZ_JACWCT010000011.1:2817-3096 GCF_016613415.1 Methylobacterium ajmalii
TTCTTCATCTCGAACAACCACTTCAACACGTTCTCGACGGCGATTGCGATTTCGGGAGCGCAGCAGGGCTTCATTGCGAGCAACCTGCTCTACAAATGGACCGGATCAAACCAAGACTGGCGCGGCATCTACCTTGGCACTTACGTAGACGGCGCGACGACTTACTACGCGAGCGACAACATCGCCCGAGACAACATCCTTTATGGCTATGCTGGGGGCGGGGCGGCGGGCGGTGCTGCGGTTGGCATTGACGCCTCGGGCGGAGACGGCAACACGCTG
>NZ_JACWCT010000011.1:3279-3649 GCF_016613415.1 Methylobacterium ajmalii
GTCCGCCAATCGCTTCTATCGCATGGATTGGAACTTCGACTTCGGCAACATCGGAACGACCAATACGGTTTTCGACAATGCTGCGGTCGCGACGGTCCAGGGATGGCAGAAGAGGATCGGCCTCAATACGATCAGCCGCAACAACAACCCGGTGCAGGCCGGGGCCGATCAGTGGTTTATCCCGCTGACTGGCGGCGGCAGCGCCAACGTGGGCGCGTGGTTCCAGAGGTTTTTCCTCGCGGCGGATAGTTCGGCGACAATGTATACCGATTTCACGAATGCTGAAGCCGGTCGGCAGATCACCATCATCGGCCAGAACGCGAACAGCACCATCGTGAACAACTCCCGCATCCACCTGAAGGGCGGAGTA
>NZ_JACWCT010000011.1:3856-9144 GCF_016613415.1 Methylobacterium ajmalii
ACTTCCCGATGACGGCCGCATTCATCTCAGCGCTACCCGCAGACGCGCCGATGCGGACCATCATCACTGTCGTCGAGGCTGACGGCGCCGTGAGCATCTGGCTCGACGGCACCGTGACTGCAAGGGGCTGACCATGGCCGCCTCCCCCACTCCTGTCGATCAACTGGCGCTCGCGCCCGTCTACCGGCTCGAAGATCTGCGACAGCGCAAGGTCGTCCGGATTATCCAGCCGATCTCCAGCCTGGGCATCACGGCCGCCGTCGAGGCGGCTACCGCGGCCGTGCAGGGCGCGCTAGACCTTAAGGCCGATCGGACGGATCTGATCGGCAAGGCGGCTGCCGGAGCCAACTCCGACATCACGAGCCTATCGGGTCTCGCCACCGCACTATCCGTGGGCCAGGGCGGCACGGGGGCGAAGACACCCTCGGGTGCGCGAGCCGCGCTTGGCCTCGGCAATGTCGACAACACCAGTGATGCCACCAAGGCCGCGCTGGGCAACCCTGTCGGCGACGCGATCGGCGGCAAGGCCGCGAGGGGTGCCAACTCGGACATCACCAGCCTTAGTGGCCTGACCACTGCACTTTCTCTCGCACAGGGCGGGACGGGGGCAACGGACGCGCCGGCCGCCAGGGTCGCACTCGGCCTGCCCCTCGTGCCGGGCGACCCGCTGTTCAACGCGGCGATGGCCGCCCTGTGGGTCGCCTGGGCCAACAGCCTCCCTGTCTGGTCGGGCAGCGGTCCGGCGCCGGTGCCGACGGGGGCCCCCTACAATCTCGGCCCCGGCGGGCCGGTCGTCATCGCGCAGTGAGGTTTCCCGTGCGTATCGCTCGCCTGCTCGCCGTTGCCGCCATCGCGCTCGCCCCGTTCGCGGCCCTCGCGCAGGGCGCCGTTGCCCCACTTCGGCTTCCTGCCGGATCCACGGGGCCGGCCGACGCCCTCACGATCGGCGGCTCAACGCTCCCGTCGGTCCTCGGGGCCAAAGCTCCGCTGGCGTCCCCCGCGTTCACGGGAGCCGTCACCGCGCCGTCGCTGTCGCTCATCGGATCTGGTCTCTCGGGGGCGATCGACACCGCTACCGTCGGCGGAACGGCAGTCTCCACTATCCTCGGTAGCAAGGCGCCGCTCGCAAATCCGGCATTCCAGGGTACGGTGACAGCTCCGGCTCTCTCCGTGTCCGGGACCGCCGCCGTTGGGTCGCTCACAGGCGACGTGTCTGGCGCGACGGTCATGGCCTCTGCCGGTGCGGCTGTAGGCACGATCGCGGCCCAGATCTACCCCCTCACGATGCTCACGTCTGGCGTCGCCGGCCTGCCGGTCTGCGACCCGGCCAGCACTACCGCCCCCGTCCCCGCCGGCCAGCCCTACGCCTGCGGCTCATCCGTCCTGATCGCGCAGTGAGCTTGCCGATGACCCGTCTCCTCGCCGCGTCGGAGCGGTCCCGCGCGTCCTCGCCCCGCGGCATTGATCGTAGAGCGTTCGTGCGCGGGATGGTGTCAACCGCGATCGGCATGGGGCTCGTGCAGCCGGCCTACGCGCTCGCCGCGCTCGGGCGCGCCCCCGACGTCTTCCGTGGCGCGGTCTCGATCGACCGCTTCGGCTGCCGGGGGGATTTCGACGGCACGATCCGCACCGACAGCACCCGCGGGATCGCGCGAGCGCTGGCGGAGGGCGCCCCCCTGATCGTGCCGCCGGGCTACTACTACAGCACGATCCCGATCGCCCGGACCAATGCCCCGCTGCATGTCATGGGCGGCGGTCGGGGCAGCGCGATCGTTTTCCCCGCGGGTGTCGCGGGCTGCTCTGTCTCGCAAGGCAGTCAGGACCAGTCGACCCACATCGACGCGGTTTCGCTCCTGACCCTCGGTCAGGAGAGCGCGATCGGCGCCTCGATCACCTACGGCGCGTCGGACAGCGGGCAGTTCCGCAACGATGTCCGGTGCAACCTGAACTTCGTGGTCTGCCGTGGGTACAATGACCGGCAGCATGGCTGGAAGGAGGGCATCAAGGCCGTCGATGTCCACAACATGACCGCGATGAATTGCAACATCGTCGGTCGTCGCGATCTCAGCAACGGCCCGGGGCGGTCGTCGTTCGGGACGATGGATGTCGGGTTTCACTACGTCGGAACGGGGATGTCCAGCATCCCCAGCGACGCCATGGTGTTCAATCCCCGCGTGTCGAATGCCAAAACCTCCCTTTTGTCGGAGGGGTACGTCGAGGGGATGAGGGTCATCGAGCCGGTCTTCGTCGGCGTATGGCAGGGGCTCGTCGCGCGCTATCTCAATGCGCGGCCGTGGCTTCGGATGTCGGGCGGCCACATCAGCGCGATCGACATGATGTTCGACCTCGAAAACTGCCCGGATGCCGACATCGCGGATTTGCTGTTCATCAAGGGGGGGCCTCCCGGCATTTTGCCGGACGGCACGCCGGGCACGCTCGCGGGGCGCATCAAGAAATGCGATGGCATCCGGATCAAACGCCTGAAGCTGGAAAACTACGCCGTAAACAAAAACCCCAATCCAACGACCGGAGATCCCGGCGGCGGCGCATGGAATGGCTTTGAGATAACCGACACCTACGTGCCACGCATCTCCGATATCGAGCACATCCGGTCGTCGACCGGCCTGAAGCTGCTCGGCACCACCGACGGCGCTGTCACGCGACAGTACGAATGCCTTGGAAGCTACGACGGCGAGACAACCGTCGCCGAGTACGTCGACCTCTCGACCGGCCAGAACGTGCGCATCGGCGGCAACGTCCCGATCGGCCGCGCCAGCAACGCGAGCGCGATCAGTCTGTCGGCGACCGCCGACAAGAGCGTGTCGATCTTCATCCCGCGCGCCGAGGTGGGGCAGACCTACCAGTTCGACGCCCACGTTCAGGCGCAAATGGGCGGGACGGCGGGCCAGGTGAACGTTGCTCTCATGAACGATGGCGGCAGCGCCACGGGCGCGTGGGACGACACCGGCGCCTACGTCGCCGAACGCCGGGACGCCGCTGCGGGCTCGACGCAGGAGGTCCCGTTGACTGGCAGGTATCGAGTCACCGGGCGGGGCTCCCTCGTGCTCAAGCTCAGTCTCTCGACGCCCTCGACCACCGGCACGGTCGCGGCGGGCAAGGCGCAGATGAGCGGTCTCCTGCTCTAAGCCCAGACCCACCTGCATCCACGATTTGACGCGCCGCCTGGCCGTCCCCCTGACAATCTGGAGATCCGGATGACCGCGACGACGTTCGAGCGGGCGCTTCCGCTCGTCCTGGCCCATGAGGGCGGCTACGTGGACGACCCGGCCGACCCGGGCGGCGCCACCAAGCTCGGGGTGACGATCGGCACCTTGAGCCTGTGGCTCGGCCGGCCTGCGACCAAGGCGGAGGTGAAGGCACTCACCGTCGCGACCGTGGCGCCGATCTACCGCCGGAATTACTGGGATACGGTGCAAGCCGACGCCCTGCCGCCCGGGCTCGGCTACGCGCTGTTCGACTTCGCCGTGAACAGCGGGAAGAAGCGGGCGGTGATTGGTCTGCAGCGCGCCCTCAAGGTGGCCGACGACGGCCGGCTCGGGCCGCTCACCCTGGCGGCCGTCGCGACGCACAAGCCCGCGGACCTGATCGACGCCTTGTGCGACGGGCGGCTGGCGTTCCTGCGGGCACTTTCGACCTGGTTGCGGTTCGGCAAGGGCTGGGCCCGCCGGGTCGAGGAGGTGCGCAAGGCGGCGCTCGCCATGGCGTCCGAGCCCGCGACCCCGGCCGACCCCGCCAAGTGTCCGACCTGCGGCAAGCCGATCGCCGCCTGACCAACCTCCCGGAATCTCCGGGCACTTCGACCCGCGCCGGCCGGGCCAGCCGAGCACCCCACAATCAGGACACCATCATGCACCGCATCTTCCTCGCGGCGCTGGCGCTCGCCTGCGTCTGCTCTCCCGCCATGGCCGGCGCCGGCCCGATCGCCGAGATGCTGCCCGTCGGCGGCAACCCGGCCCATGGCCTCGCCTTCGGCCTCGTGCTGCTCGGCGTTGTGGCGCTGGCCGGTGGCGTGTGCCTCGCGGCCCGCACACGGCCGCCGATCCTCGGCCTTCTCGCCACCGCGCTCGTGGGAATGCACTTGGCCTGGCCGGCGCTCGCCGCCGAACTCGCCACCGCGGACGCCACCCGCGTCACGCTGTCGGCCGCCCCCTGGATCGAACTCGTCCGGGAGATCGTCATCACCGCCGTCATCCCGGCGGTCGCCGCCTACGCGATCCAGGCCATCCGCAAGGTCTATCCCTGGGCCGCGCTGTTCCTGACCCAGGCCCGGGTGGAGCAGATGGCAAATGCCGTGACCGAGTACGCCATCAATGCCGTGCCGGGGGCCGTGAAGGAGGGCAAGCTGTCGGTCAACGTCGGCTCGCAGGTGATCGCCAAAGCCGTGCAGCGGGCGGTCGACGCAGCGCCGGCCAAGGCGATCGAGGCGGCCGGCGGGCAGGCCGGCCTCGCCGAGATCGTGTTCCGCAAGCTCAACCTCGAGGACGGCGCCAACGAGCGCAACACCTTGGCGCCCGTCATCGCTGCTCTGCCGGCGACGTTGCGGTAGGGCGGGCGCCATGCTCTTCCCCGCCGGCCCGAGCACGCCCGCCCACCCGGCGGGCGCCTACAGCTTTAACCGCCTGTTCGAATGGGCCATGGCGGTCATGATGCTGCTGATCGCCGTGACGCTCGCAATGCCGGGCGACACGATGGAGCGCGCCGCCCTGAAGCCGATCGCCGAGGTCGGCTTCAACGAGGGCAACACGGCCTTTTTCTTCGGGGCGGTGGGCGTGCTGCGCGTCACCGCCCTCTGGCTGAACGGCCACATCAACAACGGAATCACCAAGCCGAACGGCGCCAACGTCCGGGCGGTGTGCTCGGCGCTTGGCGCCCTGGTGATGGGACAGCTGACCCTCGCCCTGGTGGTCGACGCCTTCACGGCCGAGGCGCCGTCCTTCGTCATCCCGGTCTTCGGGACCCTGACCATCTTCGAGGCGATCTCGTGCTACGTGGCCCGCCTCGACGCGGTGGATCGCAGGTCGCGGCTCGGCCGGGCCCTCGCTGCGCTGGAGCGTGTGAAGTAGTATGGAGCACCTGATCGCACTGCTCCCCCTGCTCTCGTCGATGCCGGCGCTGCAGGTCTTCGTCGGCGGTGTCGTGGCCGTCACCTGTGTCGGCATGGTGCTGCGGGCCAACAAGGACAAGCACGAGGTGCCGCCCCCGGCGCCCGGCTCGGTGGGTGACGCCATGGTGCACCTGCAGGGGCCGGCCGAGTACCTGAACATCCT
>NZ_JACWCT010000011.1:9210-40713 GCF_016613415.1 Methylobacterium ajmalii
GCGGGACCTGCGGGAGATCGGCCGGCAGCAGGTCGAGCGACTGGACCGGATCGCGGAATGCGGGCGAGTTTCACGAGACCAGCTGACGGCACAGACCGAACTGCTGCGCAGCATCGACCGGGAGCAGGTGCGCCATCACGGCCACGACTGACCGGCGGGAACCCGCCCTACCGTCGAGCGGTTATCTCACCGGATTTCCAGACCCGAGACCCCGCCTTCAGCCCCGCCGGCAGCCGCCGAGCGGGGCTTTCTTGTCTCTGGGCCTACGCGGCGATCCAGGCGAAGCGCTCGGCCTCGTCCCAGGCGCAGGCCGCGCCGAGCGCGGCTGAGAACACACCCGACAGGCGAACCCGCTCGGCGTCGATCACGGGACCTTCGACCGCCACCGGCCGGCAGCGCGCGGCGAGACCCGGCACCACGAAGTCCGGGTTGTGCAGCGCGTGGTCGGAGCCCTCCGTGAAGAACGGCCGGTCGCCCCAGTCGAGGTAGCTCTCGGCCGCCAGGCCCTCGGCCAGCAGGATGTCGTGAGCGTCGAGCTCGACGTGCCAGTAGGTCACCGACGAGACCGGCTCGCGCGCGATGGTGGTGCCGTTGATCAGGCACATCACCGGCACGAGGTGGCCGCCCGCGCCGTTCGCGTCGGCACCGACCAGGACCGGGTGGCCGGGCGAGAGACGCAGGTCGCGGGTGGGCAGCCCGCCGCCGAAGGCGCCGGCGCGGATGCGGACCGGCTGCTGGTCGTGGGGCAGGCTCGTGGTAGCGCCGTCGAGGGTGCGGTGGCCGATCCAGATCACCGGTCGCAGGGCACCCGAGGCGGTGACCGCCCGGTCGCCGACGCGCAGATCCTCGACTGCGACGTCGCCGCGATCCGTGCGGATCAGCGTGCCGGTGGTGAAGCAGACCGGAGCTTGGTAATCGCCCTGCTGCGGCGTGAACGTAACCGAGCTACCCGGGGCGATGGGGTTGTTCGAGAAGGCGACGGTGTCACCACTTAGGCTTTGCAATAGAAAAAGGTCGGGGGTGTCCAGTTGCGTTATCCCGATGCGCTGGACGCCGACGACCGTCGATGGTATAGATAAAATATCAATAAATGTATTCGATCCGTCTGCATTGACCCCGTATAGATAACGACCATCTTGCCCTGAATTGTTTAATGCGTATCGCGAGTAAGTGCCGTATTTGGATGCAAGCGGAGTAAAAGACGCCGATCCAGAGCCATTGGTAGAGTAGGACAAAGCCCCAACCGATGCCACATTCGCGGCATTAAAATATTGATACTGGAAAAAGGGGTTGCTCCCAATACCGGCCGCCATCGATTTTCCTCCCTGATCCCGCCCTGCGCGAAACCGCGAGCGTCATTCAACTCCTCCTGGCGAGACTCGGGGCTTAGGTCAATTATCTTAGTCCGGTGCGCGAAACGAGGACCCGTGAAAAAGTCGGAAAACCTCAATCTGTGGCGCCATGGATACACCCACGGGTGGAGCGGCGAGTCTCGTGTTCTCCGGGGCCCGCCCGTCCATCCACGGCACGCACTGGCCGACGGCGAGGGTCACCCGCCGCTCACCTGCTCCGCGAAGTCATCCGGCACCTCCCCGAATTGGCCGAGGATCGTCGCGCTCTCAAGCTCGCCCGTCTCGTCATCCGCCACGATCCGCAGCGCCGCCGCGCCCGGCATCCGGCCGGCGATGGCCTCTGCCCGCTTGAGCGCCCCGTTCTCCGTCGGCGCCACGTCCCGGTTGCCCGGCCGCAGCCGCTTCCGGTGGATCTCGAACGTCTGCACCATGAACGTCGTCCGCATGCCCATCACGATCTCCTGAACCCGTCGTCCCCACTCCGCACAGGCGCGAAGCTCGGCCTTGACCGGGAACCTCCGGCCTGTTTGTTCTCTTTCCGTTCTAACACGGAGGGCGCACGTGAGTCTCTATCGGGTCGGTGCGGAGGCGGCGGACGAAGGCGGGCTCGTGCGGATCCCGTTCAGCTCCCGACGCTCTGCGCCGGGTTCCCGAGCCCCGCCGAGGACTTCATCGAAGGGGCGCTCGAGCTTCCGCGCTGGCTCGTGCTCAACCCGCCTGCCACCTTCATCTGGCGCGTGCGCGGCTGGTGCATGAAGGGCGCCGGCATCCACGACGAAGACCTAGCGATCGTGGACCGGTCGCTGCGGCCCGCCTCCGGCGCGGTGGTGGTTGCTGTGGTCAACGGCGAGATGAGCCTCAAGCGCCTGGTGATGACCGGCAACCGGCTGTCCCTGACGTTCGACAACCCGGAGATGGACGAGGACTTCGCCCTGGAGGATCTGGAGGAAGGTCTGCTCTGGGGCGTGCTGCTGTTCTCGGTGCGCTGGCACCACGTGAAGTCCCGCGCGAGCCTCGTGCGATGAGCCGGGCGATCGCGCTCATCGACGGAAACTCCTTCTACTGCTCCTGCGAGCGCGTGTTCGACCCGAAGCTCGCCGGCGCGCCGCCCGCCGCAGGGCGGAGGTGAGAGCGAGGTAGGCGGAACGGCCTGGAAGATCCGGCCTGTGTCTCATGTAGACTCACCGATCTGCTAGATAGCGCAGATTTTCTAAAACGGCTTGCTCGTCGGCCTGCCATCTCAGATCATCGATCGGCTTCTGTAGGCACCAGACATGGTGCGCATCCAGTTCTCTTAGTGATTCAATTACATACTGATTGATTACTATACGGCAATCAATATTATATACCGTAGTTTTTTTATTTGCAAAACAGGCAAGGTGCATGTTAGATCCGTCGCATCCGGCGATCGTGGATGCATTTGAGGCCAACCGCACTTGATCAATGAATCTATATTGTTCAGGATATATGATATTGTATCCCTCTGCTCGAAAAATTTCTTCTAGGGTTTCCTCGTTGATCGCGTGCCTACCTTGATATTTGCGACTCAAATAAATTTTGTCGGGGGTATCAATGGGGCGATTAATTGAATTTGCATAATTTATGATATTATTATAGACAGAATTCATTAGCAAATGACAACAGTGGTTGATTTTATAGAGGCCGGACGGCACCCAGCAGTTTTCGATAATCGCGGGCCGCGTCGAAATAATCTTTACTCGTGATAAATCAATCCCCATCGCTTCATAACTCCCCTTGGCAATATCCCAACTCGTATCTGTGAATTCGCTTCTCCAAGCATGAAAAATAAAATTATCAAATTCTGAGCTAATTGATTTCAGAGCCCAGGAATTGCATATGCTTTCTAAGATAAAATGGCCGAAAACGTCATGGTAGATACCAAGATAGAGGGAGCGTCCAGGGATGAAATCTGCATTTTCATCGAAGACAATGTGCTCGGGATCAGTTGGAATGTACGCTGCTCGTGCAGACCAGCGCTGCGAATTTCTGATAAGGCGACCCTCATTATCGTAGAGACACCCCCTAAATAAATAATTTGGCTCATGTTCCCGCGGTGTAGCATAACTATAACTGTAAGGTTTTATCTCTACTTCCTCAAAAGTAACACATCCCGCAAGGTCAGGTATCTGGTCATATCCGACAAATCGAAATGGCATGAATGCTCCTCGCGATCCGCTGCTGCACCCGGACTCCGGCCCGGAGCATTTTGCCGTTTATGCGCAACTTGTCCGGTGCGGCAAGTCGTGACTGACGACGATGCGCAGCGGCTCGCGCCCGATAGGCGACGCGGGTTCTACCAGCCTCTCCTCACACGAGCAAAACCGCCAGAGCAGCAGCGGTTGCCCGCGCTCGACTTGCCAGCGCAGTGCGGCGCGGCGTCGAGGCCGGCGCGGCCGGCTTTGTTTTCGTCGCGGCCCGACCATGTTTCCGCAGCCCCTTCACGGCCGGATAGGTCAGGCACCAGACCCACTCGTCCCCCTTCCGCCTGTTAGGGTGGGTCTTGTAGATCCGCGCGAACGAGCCCACTGGCGCCAGCAGGACCGCCGTCTTGACCGCGTTCCGCTTCTGCGGCTCCGTCGCGCCCTCCCGCGCCAGCACCTCGACCGCGTAGGCGTGCGCCATGACGGCCGCGGCGACGTCGATGCCGTCCTTCCCGACCTCGACTAGGACCGGCTTGGACGGATCCGCCAGATAGGCCGAGATCGCCGCGTCGAGCGCGTCGTCGGTGAGGAGCTTCTGCTTGTAGGCGTCGCCGCCGGTCACTGCTTCGCCTCCCAGATCGGCACCGTCCCCGGCCTCTTCACGGGCTCGTGCCGGTAGGCGGTCCACCTCCCGAGCTTGATCCACTCGGCCGTCACCTCGTGCACGTCGACCGAAAGCGTCACGAGGATCCCGCTGTAGCCCCCGCGGATCGTGCCGAGCTCCGGGTGGACCCCGAACAGCCGCAGCGTGTCCCAACCGGCCGCGTGCACCTGCATCCCCCAGCGCTCGACGAACTCGCCGCACAGCCGATGGGTCTCACGCCACTCGTCGAACCGCAGCCCGCGGGACGAGACGACGCCCGGGGAGAGGCTGGCGAGGCCGCGGGATCAGGTGAGGACGGTGTCGGGAATGGGTGCCGTGCTGTGCCGTGTTTTGTGCGGCCCCGATTTTACGCCTCGGGGCCGACTTGGCCCTCCCTCGAAGGGAGAGCGGAACGTCCGCGGAACAGAATGCGCCGGATTTCGTGCCGTCGCGATAGGGTCTCAGATGCGTATATTGACGCTTCTGATGGGCCTAATCTATCGATTTTCCAGTGGTTTAGATGGTGCCGGTGGAGAGGATCGAACTCCCGACCTTCGGTTTACAAAACCGCTGCACTACCGCTGTGCTACACCGGCGAGAGCCTGCAAGCCGTTGATTTGCAAACTCTTCATGCCCGAGCGCGAGGCGCGCGCGACAGGCGGGTCTATAGAGCCCCTGGCCGGTCCGTCGTCAAGGCGCAAAATCCGGGGCCGGCGTGGCCGCAGGACGTGGGTTAGGATTGCAGGAACGCGATCGGGCCGGGGCTCGCCTGGTCGAAGACCGCCGCGGTCAGGCGGCCCGTCCGTAGGGGTGCCGTGTCCAGGTTGGTGCGGTAGGGGTGGCGGCGTGGCACGCCCTCGTAGCAGGGCGTGTGCCCGTGGACGACGTGCTTGCCGAAATCGTAGTCGACCGACAGGAACGGCTCGCGGATCCACAGGCGGGCCCGCACGCTCGGATCGATCCCGGGCCGTCCGGGCCGGAAGCCGGCATGGACGTAGTAGCGCAGGCGGTCCTCGTGGACGGTCCGCAACCCGGCGATCCAGTCCATCTCCGTCGCCGGCAGGTCCGCAACCGTCGCGACGCCGTAGGAGGCGAGGGTCCGGTCGCCCCCGGTCGCGATCCAGGCCGCGGCCCGGCGCGGGTCGCGCATCGCCCGCAGCAGCGCGTGTTCCCGGTTGCCCATCAGGCACGTTACCGCCTCGGGGGTCCGCTCCTGGGTTTCGCGGACGATCGCGACGGCGCGGGCGCTCTCTGGGCCCTTGTCGATGTAGTCGCCGAGGAAGACCAGCCGGCGGTACCGGCCCGCGGCATGGGCCACGATCAGGGCGAGGAGGCTTTCCAGCGCGCCCGCGCAGCCGTGGATGTCGCCGATGGCGTAGGTCAACTCATCCATGGAGCGCTGTCGGGACCGTGGGGGTGGCGGAGAAGGATCCAGGCGTCAGGGCACCGCGATTGTCGATGCACCGGCGCCGGGATGGGACGACTGGAACAAAGATCGGGACACTCGACGTTCCCGAGTCGTCGACAGCCGAACAAGTCAACATGCGAACGGTCGAGTACCGAACACTGCGGTCCCGCATCCCGTGATCTTCAGCGCTAACGCAAGGAATCGAAAGATCGGTCGAGCGATCTATGCCCGAGGGTGAAACGAAGGTCCCGGGCGGTGTTAGGCATGCGGGTCGCGACCCATGCTGCGGCACCGCCGGGGCCGCGCCGGCCGGTGTCACGGTCTGCCCAGATCCGTCGGCGTGATGCTGCGCTGCAACACGAGGTCGCAGTTCTCGCGCTCTGTCAGATCCTGGCACGCGAATCGCTGATCTGCCGGGACGGCGCGCGTCCCTCCGGCCCGGACCCCCGCCCGTCCCGATGGCATGAGGCGGCCGGTGGAGGTGGCATGGCGGAGTTCCTGACCGTGGCGCTGGTCTGCGTCAGCACCCTGGCGGCCCCGGATTGCTCGCGCGAGACGGCCGTGGACGTGGCGGTCGCCCCCGCGCCGACGCCGATCGCCTGCCTGATGCAGGGCGAGACCCTGGCGGCGCGCAGCGGCTTCCTGCGCGGGCAGGAGACCTACCTGAAGGTCGCCTGCGAGCGCCGCCGCACCGCGGCGCTCCGCCCCGACAGCGTCACGCCCTGACGGTGCGTCGCGGGTGCGGGGGATGGCCGGCGCGGCCGCGCCGGTCTATGGCCTCGCCTCCCGTTGCGTGCGGCACCGTGCGGACCCACCTGCACGGGATCCCGGCCGCCCGCGCGCGAGACAGGAGCGTCGCCCCCGCCCCATGCCCATCGAAGCTGTCCCGCCCCAGGCCCACCTGCCGCCTCTCGCCAAGCTCGCCCTGGAACTCGGGCCCCTCGGGGTCTTCTTCTTCGGCAACGCCTATGCGGAAAAATTCGGCTTTGCCGCCGACCAGCGCCTGTTCGTGGCGACCGGGCTGTTCATCGTCGCGACCCTGGTGGCGCTCGCGGTGCATTACGTCTGGGTGCGGCGGCTGCCGATCATGCCGCTGGTCTCCGGCGTCGTGGTGGTGGTGTTCGGCGGCCTGACGCTGCTCCTGCGCGACGAGGTGTTCATCAAGCTCAAGCCCACCATCGTGAACAGCCTGTTCGGCGCGGTACTGCTCGGCGGCCTCGCCTTCGGCCGGCCGCTGCTGGCGCTCGTGCTCGACAGCGTGTTCGATCTCACCCAGGAGGGCTGGCGCAAGCTCACCTTCCGCTGGGGGCTGTTCTTCTTCTTCCTGGCGGCCGTGAACGAGGTGGTGTGCCGCACCCAGACAACGGATTTCTGGGTCAGCTTCAAGGTGTTCGGCATCATGCCGCTCACGATCGCCTTCGCGCTGGCGCAGACGCCGCTCTTGCTGCGCTACGAGCGCAAGAAGGACGGGACCACGACAGGCGGGGCGACGTCGGATCAAGCTTGAGCGGGGCGCGGTGCCGCAGCCGGAACGGGTGCGGGACTTCGGCGATTCATCCCGTCATGAGCCCCGCACCTGCCGACCCGCCGGAGAAGGCCGTGACCGACAAGGCCTTGACCGAGAAAGCACTGGCCATCCACCGCCGCCTGTGCGGGGTCTATGGCTGCCCGATCCCCTATTTCCACGATCTCGACCCGGTGAGCGAGCTGATCTCCTCGCTCCTGTCGCACCGTACCCGCAACGCCGATTCCGGCCGCGCCTTCAAGGCGCTCCGGGCGCGTTTCAACGACTGGGACTCGCTGATCGCCGCGCCGACCGCGGAGGTCCAGGCGCTGATCTCGGGCGTCACCTGGCCCGAGCTGAAGGCGCCGCGGATCCAGGCGGTCTTGCGCGCGGTGCAGGCGCGGGCCGGGAGCCTCGATCTCGGTTTCTTGCGCGAGATGCCGGTCGCCGAGGCGCGAGCCTGGCTCGAGGCGATTCCCGGCGTCGGGCCGAAGACCAGCGCGGCGGTCCTGTCGTTCAGCGCGTTGCGGATGCCCGCGCTCCCGGTCGACAGCCACCATCACCGGGTGGCGCAGCGCACCGGGCTGATCGGCCCCAAGGTCGATGTCGGCCCCTCCCATGCCATCCTGCGGGCGCAGCTGCCGGCGGACTGGGACGCGCAGACGCTCTACGACAACCACGAGATCCTGATGCTGCACGGGCAGCGCTGCTGCTTCCACCGCAACCCGGCCTGCGGGTCTTGCGCCGTGCTCGATCTCTGCCCCACCGGCCAGGCCCGGACGAAGGCCCGCAGGCCGGACGGCGCGGTCGCGCTGCACCCCTGATCGGCGTGCTTGACCCCCCTCCCGGAACGGTCCAGAACGCCGCGCCCGCGGGACTGTGACAGCCCTCGGCCAGGGGACGACGAACTCACGATGCCCGCGTTCAAGGAACTGGTCTTCTCCGGCGTCCAGCCGACCGGAAACCTGCACCTCGGCAACTATCTCGGCGCCATCAAGCGCTTCGTCGCCATGCAGGCGCAGTTCGACTGCCTGTACTGCGTCGTCGACCTGCACGCGATCACCGTGTGGCAGGACCCGGCCGAGCTGACGCGCCAGATCCGCGAGGTCACCGCGGCGTTCCTGGCCGCCGGCATCGATCCCGCCCGCTCGGTGGTGTTCAACCAGAGCCAGGTGCCGCAGCACGCCGAACTCGCCTGGATCTTCAACTGCGTCGCCCGCCTCGGCTGGCTCAACCGCATGACGCAGTTCAAGGAGAAGGCCGGCAAGGACCGGGAGAACGCCAGCATCGGGCTCTACGACTATCCCGTGCTGATGGCGGCCGACATCCTGGCCTACCGCGCCACCCACGTTCCCGTCGGCGAGGACCAGAAGCAGCACCTCGAGCTGACCCGCGACATCGCCCAGAAGTTCAACAACGACTTCGCGGGCGCGATTCAACAGCAGGGCCACGGCGAGGCGTTCTTTCCGATCACCGAGCCGCTGATCGGCGGGCCGGCCGCCCGGGTGATGAGCTTGCGCGACGGCACCAAGAAGATGTCGAAGTCGGACCCGTCCGACTATTCGCGCATCAACCTGACCGACGATTCGGACGGCATCGCCACGAAGGTGCGCAAGGCCAAGACCGACGCTGAGCCCCTCCCTTCCGAGACCGCCGGTCTCGAGAAACGGCCGGAGGCCGACAACCTCGTGGGCATCTTCGCCGCGCTCAACGACGTGAGCCGCGAGGACGTGCTGCGCGAATATGGCGGCGCCCAGTTCTCGGCCTTCAAGGGGGCGCTCGTCGACCTCGCGGTGGCCAAGCTCGGGCCGATCGGCGCCGAGATGAAGCGCCTCGTCGCCGATCCGGGTCACATCGATGCGGTGCTGGCCGACGGCGCCGCCCGGGCCGAGGCGATCGCCGCGCCGAACATCGCCGCCGTGAAGGACATCGTCGGCTTCGTGCGCCGGCGCTGAGCGGTCGCGGCGGCGCACCGGCTCCCGGCAGTTCCCATGCCGGTCTAGCCGGAGCACGGGCGCGATCATCGTCCAGTATCAGATTGAACAGGGCGATGAACCGTCCAGTATTCGACGGTTCATGATATGCCCATCCGGCCCTAGCCCGAGCCGGATCCGGTCCTTCATTCCGATACGGGAACGAGCGCGCGGAACTTCGCCGTCCGCGTGTGGGCGCGCAAAGTCCAATCTACATCTTGCCGCTGGCTTTTAGCCGTGCAAGCCGTGTCACGGCCCGCTCGGCCGAATCATCTCGCTGCACATCCTGCGCCCATTCCTCGATGAGGGTGGGACGAGCGCGCGACCTTTGTCTCAGATGTTCGATCTCGTCCCTCAGAATGGTGTTCCGAGGAGCATCGCGATGCTCGGAAGGCGGGGGTGATTTGCGGCGGCTCGACATGCCGGGCATGCTCTTCGGGCGTCGTTAACGGGAGGTAAACGACGTCCCGATCCCGGTGGCCGTCCGGCCTCGCTCACCCGAAGGTGATGCATCGCGGGGGGCGGCCTTGAAGCGCGGGCCATGGAGCCGATAACCCGGAGCGACGATCAAACACCGGGAGGCGATCCGCATGGCCATCCAGGCCCTCATCTTCGACGTGTTCGGCACCCTCCTCGACTGGCACGGCGGCGTCGCCCGGGAGGCCGTGCGGCTCCTCGCGCCCTTCCGGCCCGACCTCGACGGCGCCGCCTTCGCCCGGGCCTGGCGCGACCGCTACCAGCCCGGCATGGAGCCGATCCGCCAGGGCGCCCGGAGCTACGCCGACCTCGACACCCTGCATGCCGAGAGCCTGGAGGGCGTGCTCGCCGGCCTGCACCTCGCCGAGACGGTACCGTCGGAGGTGCACCACGAGCTGGTGCTCGCCTGGCATCGGCTCGATGCCTGGCCGGAGGTGCCCGACGCGCTGGCGCGGCTTCGCGAACGATACCTGCTGGCGCCCTGCTCCAATGCGCATGTCCGGCTCGCCATCGCGCAGGCCCGCCGCAACCGGCTGCCTTGGGACGCGGTGCTCGGAGCCGAGTTCGCTCAGGACTACAAGCCGAAGCCCGCCGTCTATCTCCGTGCCGTCGAGGCTTTGCGGCTGCAGCCCGGCGAGGTGATGATGGTGGCGGCCCACTCCTCGGATCTCGCGGCAGCGGCGGCCTGCGGCCTTGCCACCGCCCATGTCGCACGGCCCGACGAGAGCGGCCCGGGCACCGGCGAGCCGGCGCCCCTGGTGCCGGTGGATGTTGCGGCATCGGATTTGGCGGATCTGGCGAGGCAGCTCGGCTGCTGAGAACTGGACATGACAACCGGCATCCTACCCACTCACCTCAGGATGAGGTCGAGAGTGGGGTAAAATCGGTCAATCGACGACACGGCATCCTGCGTAGAGAAAGGGCCCGCCTCCTCCGGGGAAGCGGGCCCCACGGTCGTCAGTTCAGCAGGGCATGGGCCGGCCGGCGCTCGTCCGGCGACACCGACTGGTCGCCGATGAACAGGCCGGCGGGGCCGAGGCGCACCGGCACCGTCTCGCCGTCGTGAACCCGGCCGGCGAGGATCTGCTCGGCGAGCGGATCCTGCACCGCCTTCTGGATCACGCGCTTCAGCGGGCGCGCGCCGTAGGCCGAGTCGTAGCCCTTGTCGGCGAGCCAGGCGCGGGCGTCGGGCTCGATGTCGAGGGTGATCTTGCGATCCTCCAAGAGCTTGGCCAGGCGCCCGAGCTGGATGTCGACGATCGCCCCCATCTCCTGCCGCTGCAGGCGGTGGAAGAGGATGATCTCGTCGACCCGGTTCAGGAATTCGGGCCGGAAGTGCGAGCGGACCACGTTCATCACGTCGTCGCGCACCACGTCGGTATCCTGGCCCTCCGGCTGGTTGACGAGGTACTCGGAGCCGAGATTCGACGTCATGACGATCAGCGTGTTGCGGAAATCGACCGTCCGCCCCTGCCCGTCGGTGAGCCGGCCGTCGTCGAGGACCTGCAGCAGGACGTTGAACACGTCCGGATGCGCCTTCTCGACCTCGTCGAACAGCACGACCTGGTAGGGCCGGCGCCGCACGGCCTCGGTCAGCGCGCCGCCCTCCTCGTAGCCGACATAGCCCGGAGGCGCGCCGATCAGACGGGCCACCGCGTGCTTCTCCATGTACTCGGACATGTCGATGCGCACCAGCGCCGTGTCGTCGTCGAACAGGAAGCCGGCGAGCGCCTTGGTCAGCTCGGTCTTGCCGACGCCGGTGGGGCCGAGGAACATGAACGAGCCGATCGGCCGGTGCGGGTCCTGCAAGCCGGCGCGGGCGCGCCGCACGGCGGTCGCCACCGCCACCACCGCCTCGGTCTGGCCGACGACGCGCTTTCCGAGCGCAGCCTCCATCCCGAGCAGCTTCTCGCGCTCGCCCTCCAGCATCTTGTCGACCGGCACGCCGGTCCAGCGCGAGACGACCCCGGCGACATGGCTCGGCGTCACCGCCTCCTCCATCATCCCGGACCCGTTGCCGCGCGAGCCTTCGGCACCCCGAGCCTCGATCTCGGCGAGTTCCCGCTCCAGCCCCGGGATGATGCCGTAGGCGAGCTCGCCCGCCTTCTGGTACTGGCCCTGGCGCTGCGCCGCTGCGAGGTCGTTCCGCGCCGCGTCGAGCTTCGTCTTCAACTCGGCCGCCCGGCCGAGCTTGTCCTTCTCGGCCTTCCAGCGTGCCGTGATCGAGGCCGACTGCTCCTCGAGGTCGCCGAGCTCCTTCTCCAGCCGCTGCAGGCGGTCGCGGGAGGCGGAATCGGTCTCCTTCTTGAGAGCCTCGCCCTCGATCTTCAGGCGCACGATCTCACGATCGATGTTGTCGAGCTCCTCGGGCTTCGAATCGACCTGCATGCGCAGGCGCGAAGCCGCCTCGTCGACGAGGTCGATCGCCTTGTCGGGCAGGAAGCGGTCGGTGATGTAGCGGTTCGACAGGGTCGCGGCCGCCACCAGCGCCGAATCCTGGATCCGGACCTTGTGGTGCTGCTCGTACTTCTCCTTGATGCCGCGCAGGATCGAGACCGTGTCCTCGACCGTCGGCTCCGAGACGAAGACCGGCTGGAAGCGGCGGGCGAGCGCCGCATCCTTCTCGACGTGCTTGCGGTACTCGTCGAGCGTGGTCGCGCCGACGCAGTGCAGCTCGCCGCGGGCGAGCGCGGGCTTGAGCAGGTTCGAAGCGTCCATCGCCCCATCCGCCTTGCCGGCACCGACGAGCGTGTGCATCTCGTCGATGAACAGGATGATCTGGCCGTCCGCGGCGGTGACCTCGGAGAGCACGCCCTTCAGCCGCTCCTCGAACTCGCCGCGATACTTCGCGCCGGCGATCAAGGCGCCCATGTCGAGGGCGAGGAGCTGCTTGTCGCGAAGCGATTCCGGCACGTCGCCGTTGACGATGCGAAGCGCCAGACCCTCGACGATGGCGGTCTTGCCGACGCCGGGCTCGCCGATGAGGACGGGATTGTTCTTGGTGCGCCGCGACAGCACCTGGATGGTGCGGCGGATCTCCTCGTCGCGGCCGATCACCGGGTCGAGCTTGCCGTCGCGGGCCGCCTCGGTGAGGTCGCGGGCATACTTCTTCAGCGCGTCGTAGGCGTTCTCGGCCGTCGCGTTGTCGGCGGTGCGGCCCTTGCGGAGCGCATTGATGGCGCCGTTGAGCGAGGCCGCGGTGACGCCGGCCTGGGCCAGGATCTTGCCCGCATCCATATCCTTCTCGACCGCCAGCGCCAGCAGCAGGCGCTCCACGGTGACGTAGGAATCGCCCGCCTTCTCGGCGGCCTTTTCCGCGGTGTCGAACAGGCGCATCAGCTCGCGGGTCGCCTGCGGCTGCGAGGCGCCGCCCGAGACCTTCGGCTGCTTGGAAAGCCACGCCTCGGTCTGGGCGAGCGCCACGCGCGACTGGCCGCCGGCGCGGTCGATCAGGCCTGCGCACAGGCCCTCGGGATCGTCGAGCAGCACCTTCAGGACGTGGGCGGGCGACAGCTGCGGATGGCCCTCGCGCAGGGCCAGCGACTGGGCCGACTGCACGAAGCCCCGCGCCCGCTCGGTGTATTTTTCGAAGTTCATGAATGCGCTCCTCCTTGGCCGATCCTCCCGCCCTCGTGACGAGGCATCGGTGGGACCGAAGGGTTCGCCCTCGCGCGGTCGTCGCGCGCCGGGCGCCGGCCCTTCCAGGAAGCTGCCGGCCCACCCCATGTGGTGTGACATATCGGTAACACAAGGGGCGGCCGGCCGATTTCACGGTTGCGGGATATGCGGTGCGCGGATGGCTGCAACGGCGCGGGCCGGGCCCGATTCCCTGCGCCGGCCAATCGCGCTAGGCAGGAGCCATGAGCAGCCCTGCCCTCACCGTCGCCGCCCTCCACCGCTATCCGGTGAAGGGTCTTTCGCCCGAGCCGCTGACGGCGGCGGCCCTCACGGCCGGCAACTATTTCCCGGGCGACCGGCTGTTCGCGGTCGAGAACGGCCCGAGCGGCTTCGACCCCGCCGCCCCGGTGCACCAGCCGAAGATCAAGTACCTGATGCTGATGCGCAACGAGGCCCTGGCCCGGCTGCAGACGTCCTACGACGACGCCACCGGCGTGCTGACGATCCGCGAGGGCAACCGGGAGGCGGCGCGGGGCGACCTTGCCACGCGGGAGGGCCGGTTCGCCATCGAGGCGTTCTTTCGCCGCTTCCTGCCGAAGGAGTTGCGCGGCCCGCCGAAGGTCCTGGCGGCGCCGGAGGGTTATCGCTTCACCGATTCGCGCAGCGGATACGTCTCGCTCATCAACCTGGCGAGCGTGGCGGCGGTCGAGGACATGGTCGGGGCGCCGGTCGATCCCCTGCGCTTTCGCGGCAACCTGCACGTCACCGGGCTGCCGGCCTTCGCCGAGCTCGACCTCGTCGGGTCGGAACTCGCGACCGATGCGGGCCTGCGCCTGAAGGTGACGAAGCGCATCGTGCGCTGCGCCGCCACCAACGTCGACCCCGTCACGGGCGAGCGCGACCTCGCGATCCCGGAAGCGCTGCAGAAGCACCTCGGCCATGCCGATTGCGGGATCTACGCCGAGGTGGTGTCGGGCGGGGAGGTGCGGCCCGGGGACGTGCTGCGGGTGGCGGGCTGACGGTCCGACGTCCGGCTCAGCGCTTGGCCGGCAACCAGGCCGGCTCCGGCTCCCGGCGCGGCAGCACCGCGGCGACGGCGTCGAGGTCGACCGTGTAGCTGTCGGTAAGCAGGCGCCAGAGGTCCTGGCGGTTCGCGGCGCGGTCGCTCAGCGAGTTCACCGTGGCGGCGAGCAGCGCCGGGTTGGTGAGGGCGGGGCGCGGCAGGAGGAGATCGGCGGGGCGCATCGTCGGCATCCGTGAAACCGTCCCCAGATTGTGCCGGACGTGGTAAATTTCCCGTAAAATGCAACCGACTCGAACCGGGGTCGGCCACCGTCATCGAACCGTCACGTGGGCCCGCCAGAACCCCCGCCGGATGCCGGCGATCCCCTGCGGGGCATGCCCGTCGCCCGGAAGCGCGCGACCGCGCGATTTCGGTGTGACAGGCCGCGCGATGATGCGTAGAAACCCGCGCCGTCCCGGCCGCGTGCCGCGGCCGAACCTTGCCCCGGCCGCGCGCCCGCCTTCCGCGCCGCGGCCCGACCTAGCGAGAGGAAACCCGCCGCGATGAGCGATTCCGGAGCGGACAAGCAGCCCGACGTCCAGCTGCCCAACGTGCACGTGCGGGCCGAGGTCCTGGTGCAGGCGCTGCCGCACATGCAGCGCTACGACGAGGAGGTGGTCGTCATCAAGTATGGCGGCCACGCCATGGGCGACCGCGCCGCCGCGGAGGATTTTGCCGAGGACATCGTGCTTCTCGAGCAGTCGGGCCTCAAGCCCGTGGTGGTCCATGGCGGCGGGCCGCAGATCGGCCGCATGCTCGACCGGCTCGGCATCAAGTCCGAGTTCCGCGAGGGCCTGCGCGTCACCGACGAGGCCACCGTCGAGGTGGTCGAGATGGTCCTGGCCGGCTCGATCAACAAGCAGATCGTCGGCTGGATCTCGGCCGAGGGCGGCAAGGCGATCGGCCTGTGCGGCAAGGACGGCAACATGGTGCGGGCGCGCCGCGCCGCCCGCACGGTGACCGACCCGGATTCGCACATCGAGCGCCACGTCGATCTCGGCCTCGTCGGCGAGCCCGAGCACGTCGACCGCACGGTGCTCGACGCGGTGCTGAAGGCCGAGCTGATCCCGGTCCTCGCCCCGGTGGCGGTCGGCGCCGACAACCAGACCTACAACGTCAACGCCGACACCTTCGCGGGGGCGATCGCCGGGGCGATGCGGGCCAAGCGCCTGCTGCTGCTGACCGACGTGCCGGGCGTGCTCGACAAGAACAAGAAGCTGATCCCGGAACTGTCGATCGAGGATTGCCGCCGGCTCATCGCCGACGGAACCATCACGGCCGGCATGATCCCGAAGATCGAGACCTGCATCTACGCGCTGGAGCAGGGCGTCGAAGCGGTGGTCATCCTCGACGGCAAGGTGCCGCACGCGGTGCTGCTCGAGCTGTTCACCGATTACGGCGCCGGCACCCTGATCCGCCGGTCCTGACACGCCATCGGACGACCGGGCGGCCGCCCCTCGCGGCCGCCCGGTCCGTCGGAGCCTTCTTTCGTCTTCCCTTCCGCCCCGCCTCGCTTAATCTAGGCGCCCGGGGCCGTGGGGCCCCCGTCGCCGGATCGTCCCTTGCTGCTGCCAGGCGAGAGCCACCTCACCGCGCCCGAGGCCCGTGGCTTCTCCGGGGTCGATACCTGGGTGTTCGACCTCGACAACACGCTCTATCCCCACGACGCCCGGGTCTGGCCGCAGGTCGACGAGCGCATCACGCTTTACGTGATGAACTTGTTCGGCCTCGACGGGATCTCGGCCCGTGCCCTGCAGAAATACTTCTATCACCGCTACGGCACGACTTTGCGCGCTCTGATGGCCGAGTGGAAGATCGACCCGTACGACTTCCTCGACTTCGCCCACGACATCGACCATTCGAGCATCGCCCTCGACCCGGGCCTCGGCCTGGCGATCGAGAGCCTGCCCGGCCGCAAGCTGATCCTCACCAACGGCTCGCGCCGGCACGCCGAGAACGTCGCGAAGAAGCTCGGCATCCTCGACCATTTCGAGGACGTGTTCGACATCGCGGCAGCCGACTTCGTGCCCAAGCCCGAGCGCAGCGCGTACGAGAAATTCCTCGACCGCCACGGGGTCGACCCGACGCGCTCGGCCCTGTTCGAGGACATGGCCAAGAACCTCGTCGTTCCGCACGACCTCGGCATGGCGACGGTGCTGGTGGTGCCCCGCACCATCGACCCGTTCCGCGAGAGCTTCGAGCAGGAGGCGGTGCGCGCGCCCCATATCGACCACATCACCAACGACCTCGCGGGCTTCCTGACCGATCGGGTCGCCCCGGCGCTGGCGGCGTGAGCCCGCAGGAGCGCCCCGGGCGGGACCCGCACGGTCGCGGGCCGGACGCCGACGACCCAGTTGAGATCTGGGGCCGGCGCATCGGCCGCGGGCTCGGCGGCATCGCGCTCGCAGGGCTCGCCTTCCTGCTCGGCCGACAATTGCAGCTGTGGTGAGACCCGTGCCCGGAGACGAGATGCCTCAGACCGACTGGAGCGGACGCAAGGCCCCCGACCTCACCGCCATCGAGGCCCTGGCCGATGCGGCCTTCGCGCGCCTGCCGGAGGGGTTCCGGGCGCTATGCGACGGCGTGGTGATCCGCGTCGAGGATTTTCCCGACGACGAGACCCTGCAGGAGATGGGCTGCGAGAGCGAGTTCGACCTCCTCGGCCTGTTTCGCGGCACCGGCCTGGCCCAGGGCGGCGGCGCCCTCCATCTCGCCACCGGGCAATTTCCCAACATGGTCTGGCTCTACCGCCGGCCCCTCCTCGACTACTGGGCCGAGCACGACGAGACCCTGGACCATCTCGTAACCCATGTGCTGGTGCACGAGATCGGCCACCATGTCGGCCTGTCCGACGACGACATGGCGGCGATCGAGGCGGCGGCCGAGGCGTGATCTCGCCGGGCGCGAGCTGAGCAGATTTCGCCGAAGTGGTGACCGGTTCGGCGCCGAAAATCTGCGACGGAACAAGAGCCTGAGCGGGCGAAGCGTTGGCTTGCCAACGCAAAGTCTGCTTAGGCCGACCGCCTCCGCGCCGGAAGGCACTAGTTCTAACGTTCTAGGATGAAGCGCCGTTAGATCGCGCGTCTGCGCCGGCCCAAGCCCTTGGTCCGGCGATCGTTTCAGATCCGGAACAGCGTCCTGTCGGCTCGATCATGCCCCAGGGCAGTATAACGGCGAGGCGATTGCCGGCGAGCGGGGGCCTCCCCTATCGGCGAGGACGGACCGGCGATCCGGTCGTCACCGCGATCCCCGACATGTCCAGCCGCATCATCTTCGACCCCATCCGCATCGACACCGGCAGCAGTGACAGCGAGGGCCGCCTGGCCTATCGCGACGGGCGCCTGATCGGCGTCCTGACGTTGCTCGATCCCGAGTTGCACGGCGAACTCGGCGTCGGCCGGCACTGGTTCCTGGAGGCCGGGTTCGGGCCGACCTCCGGCGAGCCGCGCCCGCCGGCCTTCCCGACCCTCGACGCGGCACGGGCCTGGCTCGCCGACCGGAGTGCCCGGTCCCCGTGCCGGGCGGCGCGGGCGCCTGAGGCTACGCCGCGCCGCGCGGCGGCAGGGCGCTCGCCTTCGGGCGGCTGGTGCGGAACTGCCCGCGCTCCACGGCGATGAACACCAGCACCACCACGGTCACGCTGGTGAACCACCAGCTCGCCGTGGTGCCGATGCCGAGGCAGGCGGAGGCGAAGGCGGTGGCGGCGGTCGCCATCGCGCCCGGTGTCAGCACCGGGTGCTCGCGGCCGGAATGGCGGATGCCGTTCCATAGCACGAAGGCCGCCGCGAAGGCGCCGACGATTCCGAGTTCGTACCAGATCTCGAAAAGCAGCGAGGCCGGGGCGTTGATCGGCAGCATGCCGATCACCTTGCCGCGCAGGGCCGTCTCGAGGCCGTGGCCGGTGATCAGGCGCAGCGGCTCGGTCGTCACCACCCGCTGCCAGGCCTTCAGCGACAGGATCGTCGGATGGAGCGGCCCGAGCACCGGCGTGAGCAGCGGCCGCAGCAGGAAGGGCAGCAGCGGCGCCAGCGCGACGAGGCCCGCGGCCACGCCCGCTGTGACCCGCACCCCGAGCCCCTGGCGCCAGGTCGCCAGCGCGAAGGCCGCGGCCCCGACCGCGAGGGCGAGCAGCGGCACGGGACCGGGAGAAATCACCAGGGCGACCGCGACCGCCAGGGCGAGGCCGAGGGCCTGCATGTCGCGCCGGCGCGAACGCAGCCAGGCGGCGGCGGGCCAGACCAGCAGGGCGAGCAGCATCGCGCCGCGCTCGAGGGCGCCGTCGTCCTCGAGCGCGCTCCTCACGGCGGTGCCGCTGGACAAACCGAGGAGAATCGCCCCGATCGCCGCCGCACCGACGCCGAGCGGCAGGAGGTAGAGGTTGGCCGAGCGCATCCGGTCGGGCAGCGCAAGGTAGCCCGCCACCGTCAGCCCCACAGTAGCGGCGAGGTTGAGCAGGCGCTCGCTCGCCGGGCCGGGAAACGGCGTCCAGACCAGCGAGAGCGCGCACCAGCCGAGCAGGAGGACGCCGGCCAGGATCGCCCTGGCGCCGCCCAGGCGCGCCAGCCCGGCGGCCAGCGGGCGCTGGGCTCCGTCGAGGAAGGCCGCGACGATCAGGAGCGCGATGCCGATCGGTGCCAGGATCACCACCGAGCGCCGCGACACCAGGGCGGTGACCGGGATCACCACGGTCAGGCCGAAGAAGGCGAGGCGTCGCAGCAGCGCCGCCGCATCGACGGCGGGATCGGTGGTGTGCGTCGTCGCGCGCGGCATGGCGGCTTTTCCGGCTGGCGGCCCGGCGGGCGCCGTTCTCCCCTCCTAGTCGAGAGGGCGGCTCGTGCGCTGTAGATGGAGCGCAACACTGAGGCGGGCGCGCCTCAGCCGGGCGGCCGGAGCGCCGTCGCCACGTCCTCGTCCGTGACCGCCTCCAGGGGCTTCCCGATCTTGCAGGCGCGCGAGCGGGCGCCCGGCAGCATCACCAGGATCACCGTCTCGGTGCCCGGGCAGGCCGGATCGGCGCAGACGATCTCGCTCACCGTCAGGCTCACCTCGGGGCCGAAGCCGCCGAGCCGGCGGGCGGCCGCCGCGACCCGGGCCCGCGCGGCGGCGTCCGGTCCCGGGCGTCGGCGAAAGGCGCCGAGGAGGCCCATGGCCCCTAGCGCGGCAGGCTGAGGAGGCCGGCCTGCCCGTCGGCGCAACCGAAGGCGAGGTGCTCGCCCCCCGCGTGCCAGCTCAGGGCCGTCACGGCGCTGCCCCGCACCGCCGGGCGCACCAGGAGCTCGGAGGCGTCGGTGAAGCGGATCAGCAGCACGCAGCCGTCCTCGTAGCCCGCGGCGAGGACCGGGGACTTCGGGTGGAAGGCCACCCGCGAGACCCGGGCCGGGCGCACGCCGCATTCCCGCGGCGCCTTGCCGGTCGGGCCTTCCTTGGAATCGAACGGCCACACGATCACGGCCTCGGCGCCGCTCGTCGCCAGCCAGTCCCCGTCCGAGGACCAGGCATAGGAGCGCACCTTGGCGGGGTAGCCGGTCATCCGCATGTGGCCGCGGTCGGGCTGGAGGCGCCAGCCGTGCAGGGCGTTCTCCTGCATGGTGGTGATGACGAAGCGCCCGTCCGTCGACCAGGTGACGTCGATGTGCGAGCCCTTCCAGGTCAGGGGCTCGGGCGGGGTGTCGAGGTTGGGGTACCACAGCGTCGCCCCGCCGTAATGCGACACCGCGAGCCGGTATCCCTTGGGCGCGAAGGCGAGTCCGCGGGCGGTCGAGGGCGCCTCGAACACCTTTTCCCGGCCCTTGGCATCGCGGGCGACGACGCGCTTGCCCGCCGCGAACGCGACCCCACCGTCGGGATGCAGGGCCAAGGCGTCGATCCAGGCGGCACCCTGCGCGGTCGCGACCGGCTCGGCCGTGCCGCCGGCCTTGATCGCGACGACCCGGCCGTCGTCGCCCCCGGTGACGAGGCGCTTGCCGTCGCCGGCCGACACCAGGATCCCGGCCTCGGGATGGGCCTCGACCCGCGCGGTCTCGCCGCCCTCATGGACGAGCAGCACCGTCCCGTCGCCGAGGGACAGGGCGAGGGTCCGGCCGAGCCAGTGCGCCGCGATGACGTGGGCGCCGGCCGCCACGTCGGTGACCTGCTGGGTGAGGGAGGGGGAAGCGGAGGCGCTCATCGCTCGTCTCTGAACCTCTGGGGCGTCGCCCGGGCGGGAGGGGCCGATTCTCCCGAACCCGGAGGGGCGGGCCTCTCACACGGGAGGGCATCGCGCAAGGGTGCGCGGGGGGGGCACGGGGGTTCGATTGCGCGGGCGGGGCCGGTTCCCGCGGGCATTAACCGGCCGTCCCGCAGGGTTAAGGCTTCGCTCACCAAACCCCGTCAATTCGATGGATCCACCCCGAACACGGCTGCGGTTCCGGCGGTTCTTCCCTCGAACCGTCGCCGGACCGCACCTCGGGCGAGCCGGCGGCCCCTACCCTCCCGGGAAGCGAGTTGCGTCATGATCCAGTTTGCCTACGCGGCGATGGTGCCGCCCACCGCCCTCTCCTGGGAGACGGTGCTGGTGGTCGAGGACGAGGCGATGGTCTGCGAGATCGCCGCCGAGGCCCTGGCGGACGAGGGCTATCGCGTGCTGACCGCCGCCGACGCGGTCGAGGCGGAGCGCATCCTGCAGGCCGAGCGGGTCGACATGCTGTTCACCGACATCGACCTCGCCCGCAACACCAACGGGGTCGCACTCGCCCGCGACGCCAGGCGCCACTGCCCGCGCCTGCCGGTCGTCTATACCTCGGGCGGCCGCCACGCCCTGCCGGCGGGCGAGGCCGTCACCGGCTCGGTCTTCGTCCCCAAGCCCTACCGCCCGAGCCAGATCGTGGCCCTCGCCAACCGGATCCTCGGGCACTGACCCGACCCGAAAACCCGTTCCATCCCTTCTGGAGACAGACACAGATGCGCGCGCCCTTCGTCATGACCGGGCTTCTGGCCGGCCTCCTCGCCGTCCAGGCCCTGACCGCGGGTGCCAAGGACGCCACGCCCAAGGACGCGACCCCCGCCCCGACGGCGGCAGCGGCAGCGCCGAGTGCGACCTGCGACATCGTCGGCCTGCGGCTCGAGGACGTGATCGCCAAGTCGACCGAACTGAAGAAGTCCGCGAACAAGCAGGCCGTGCGCGACCTGCGTACCCTGCGCGATGCCGCGGTGGTGCTCGACACCTACAAGCACCCGGAGGTCTGCGCCCGGGTCCTGACGGTCCTGCGCGGGCTGATCGCCAACCCCGAGCGGGCGATCGACCAGGGCGGCGACACCGACGAGGAGAAGGCCGAGGCCGTCGAGGAGGCTCGCAAGCCGAAGGTGCAGGACGGCAAGGAGCCCGAGAGCAAGAACTCCGAGAGCAAGCCGGCGGAGCCCAAGACGCCGGCCAAGTCCCCGGAGACCGCCGCCGAGCCGACGAAGAAGTAGAGGCCGGCCGGCAATCGAATTGCCGAATTATCCCGGGTCCCTGTAACAGATTGGAATTCCTCTGAGTTTCTGCGGCGGCCTTGATCCTGCCCGGCCACCTCGCTAGTTCGGTCGTGTCGGCGGTCCGGGGCTTTCCCGGGCCGGAACCGGCCTTGTCCGACGAACCGGAGCGGGAGCCGCGAGCGGCGTCGCACCGTCGCCCGCCCGGGCAGACGGTGCGCGCAGGGACGGCCCGTTCGTGTTCGCCGTCCAGAGGAGTTCGAGACGTGCTGACGCAAGGGTTGCCGCGCCGCCGGGGCCGTTCCCCCGGCCTGGCCTTTCGCCTCGTGCCGTCGCTGGTGCTGCTCGCCGCCGCGACGGCCCACCCCGCCGCCGCGACCGAAGCCCCTTCTGCGGCCCCCGCGGCCGTGACCCAGGCGGCCGTCACCCCGGCCGGCGCCGGCGCGCCGCTACGCGTCGAACTGAACAAGCTCGAGACCGCCGGCGAGGCCTGCAAAGCGGTGATGATCGTCGAGAACGGCAAGGGCGGCGCGATCAAGTCGCTGCGCCTCGATCTCTACGCCTTCGACACCGACGGCGTGGTGCAGAAGCGCAGCATGGTCGAGCTCGGCCCGGTGCCGGCCCGCAAGACGGCGCTCCGCCAGTTCGAGATCGCCCCCACCCCCTGCCCGCAGGTCGGCCGGGTGCTGCTCAACGACGTGGCCGCCTGCGAGGGCAAGGAGGCCACGGGTCACGACCTGACCCGCGAAGCCTGCCTCGATCGCATCGAGCCGTCCTCCGCCAAGGGCGCCGCACCGTTCGTGCGCTGACCGCCGCTTCCCCCTCCTCCCTTCTTCCGGAGCCCGCCGAGATGGATCCGACCACCGCGCCCGCCGCGCCCGCCGGCCACGACTTCTCCTTCCTCGGCCTCTTCCTGCAGGCCGACCCGATCGTGAAGGGGGTGATGATCCTCCTGGTCCTCGCCTCCGTGGTCTCCTGGACGATCATCATCGAGAAGGTGGTGCGCATCGCCGGTGCCCGCCGCCAGGCCAAGGCCTTCGCCCGCCTCGTCGCCAGCGGCGGCATGCCGGAGGCGCGCTCGGGCATCCCCGCCCGCGTGGTCGGCGCCGCCCAGGAGGCCTGGCGCGACCAGGACGCCAGCGAGACCCGGGCCGAGCGGCGCGAGCGCATCGAGCGCGCCATGCGGGCCGTGCTCACCCTCGACCTGAAGCGGCTGCAGATCGGCCTGCCGTTCCTGGCCAGCGCCGGCTCGGCGGCGCCGTTCATCGGCCTGTTCGGCACCGTCTGGGGCATCATGAACTCCTTCTCGTCGATCGCGAAGAGCCAGGACACCAGCCTCGCGGTGGTGGCCCCGGGCATCGCCGAGGCGCTGTTCGCCACCGCGATCGGCCTCGTGGTCGCGATCCCCGCGGTGCTCGCCTACAACAAGTTCTCGACTGACCTCGCCAAGGTGCAGGCCTCGTTCGTCTCCGGCATCGGCATCCTCGGCAACCGGCTGGCCCGGGACCGCGGCCACCACGCCCGCAGCGCCGCCGCCGAGTAGGCGCGGCGCGAGCCGGCGCGGGAAATCCCCCGCGCCCCTTGGTTTCACGACTTCGCCTGCCCCGTCGCGGCAGGCTCCGGGAGAGGCCCGCCAGATGGGTATGGGACCTGTGCAGGGCGGCGCCGGCGACGAGGATGGCTTCGACGCCGCGCCGATGTCCGAGATCAACGTCACCCCGATGGTCGACGTGATGCTGGTGCTCCTGATCATCTTCATGGTCGCCGCGCCGCTCATGACCGTCGGCGTGCCGGTGCAACTGCCGAAGACCGCGGCGGCCAAGAGCGCCGAATCGAAGAAGCCCGTCGTCGTCTCGGTCGACAAGGACGGCCAGGCCTTCCTGGCCAAGGAGGCGCTACCGGCCGACACCGCGCTCGCGCGCCTCAAGCAGGCGGCCGCCGAGGACCCGGGCCAGACCGTGCTGGTGCGCGGCGACAAGGACGTGCCCTACGGCAAGGTGATGGAAGTCATGGGCCTCGTCGGCCAGGCCGGCTTCGCCAAGGTCTCGCTGATCGCCAACGCGCCGTCGGGCGGGGCTGCCGCCGCCGCGCCGGCCCCGGCGGCCCCGCGCTGATCCGATGAGCCAGACCGTGACGACCGACGCGCCGGAGCCGCGCGAGCCGGGGACGGGGCTCGGCGCCGCCTTCCTGGTGGCGCTGGCGCTCCATGCCGGCGGCCTCTTCGCCCTCACCTACTGGCGCAGCGCCCCGACGCCGCCGGGCGAGAACGAGATCACCATCGATCTGGCGCCGGATCTCGCGGCGGTCGACGTGCCGAACGAGTCGAAGGACAGCGAGAGCACGCCGACGCCGACCGACGTGACCCCGCCGACCACGGTGCCGACGGCCGAGCCGCCCTCCGACACCGTGCCGGTCGAGACGCCGCCTCCGCCCGAGACCAAGGTGGAGGAGACGCCGCAGGAGACCCCGGTCGAGCCGATGCCGGCCGAGGCGGTCCCGATGGAGAAGCCGCCCGAGCCCGTGACCGAGGCGGTGCAGGAGCCCGAGGAGCAGGTCGTCACCTCGACCGCCCAGGACGCTCCCGCGACCGTGGTGGCCCGCCCGGTGACCGAGCCCAAGCCGGTGCCCAAGCCGGAGCCGAAGCCGGTCCCGAAGCCCGTGGCCAAGCCCAAGCCCGTCGAGAAGCCGAAGCCGGTCGAGAAGCCCAAGCCCGTGGAGGCGAAGAAGCCGCCGCCGAAGCCCACGCGCGACGTCAAGCGCGAGGCCGAGCAGGCGGCCGAGCGCCGCGCGGAAGCCGCTCGCCAGCGCCGCGCCGCCGCCTCCGCGTCGCGGATGAACGACGGCGGCGCCTCGGCGGCCGCGAGCGCCAGTGCGGCCCGGATGTGGGGCGCGATGGTGCGCGGGGCGATCCAGGGCCGCGCCCGCAGCGTCGGGGCGGCCGGCACCGCGACGGTCCGTTTCACCGTCTCCCGGTCCGGCCGGGTGCTCGGCGCGTCCCTCGCCGGCAGCAGCGGCAACGGCAGCATCGACGCGGCGGCGGTGGCGGCGGCCTCCGGCAGCCTGCCGCCGGCCCCGCCGGAATTCACCGGCGCGCAGCAGAGCTTCACCTTGCCGGTGCGGTTCAACTGAGGCCGTCAGCCCGGGGGGACCGGAACCCGGTCGCGCCCCCCGGGTATTCCGGTCGGCGGCCCGGCCTGTGCCGGGCGCCCGGCCGGCTCGGGACGACCTGCGTCACATGACCATCTACTTCACCAGCGACACCCATTTCGGCGACCCGCGGGTGCTGCGCATCGATCGCCGGCCCTTCCCCGACCTCGCGACCCACGATGCCGCCCTGGTCGAGAACTGGAACGCCGTGGTGGAGCCCGACGACACAGTCTGGCACCTCGGCGACTTCGCCCTCGGCCCGCCGCCGGAGCGGGTGCGGGCTTTGCTAGCGGTCCTGAACGGCCACAAGCACCTGATCGTCGGCAACAACGACGGGTCCGCGACGCTCGACGCGCCGGGCTGGCTCAGCACCGCCCACTACGCCGAGATCGATGTCGACGGGCAGCACCTCGTCCTCTGCCACTACGCGTTCCGAACTTGGAACCGCATGGGCCGCGGGGTTCTGAACCTGCACGGCCATTCCCACGGCAAGCTCACGCCGGCGACCCGGCAATACGACGTCGGCGTCGATGCCCGGGATTTCCGCCCGGTCACCCTCGAGACGATCCGCACGACCCGGCGGCGACGCAAGGCCGGCTGATCGGGTCCTGTCGACCGCGCGGGCAGGCCTGGCGAGCATCCAGGTAGTTTCGGGCGGAACCCCACGCCCGCCCACGACGTTCCTCGGTCACAATAAGCAAGCTTGGCATCGAGCCTCATCCTTGAGGCGGATCGCCGCAGCTTCGGATCCCGAATCAGTACGTGAGTTCAACGATGGCCTTCACGCGTCGTCTCCCGTTCGGCTGGCCCGTCGCCGCCGTCCTGCTCCTCGCCGCCGGTCCCGCCCTCGCGCAGCCGGCGTGTATCGGCGCCCAGCGCAAGATCGACGAAGCCGGTGCCCTCCGCTTCCAGGCCCGCCAGGACGCCCGCATCGGCGACCGCGACCGGGTCTGCGACAACCTCGGCGATGCCGAGGATCGCTACGAGGATGCCCGCGACAAGCTCGACGATTGCGGGCTGAGCGTCGCCTCGGTCGACCTCAAGAGCGCCTTGCGCTCGGTCCGGCAGGAAAAGCGCTTCTTCCGCTGCGACTGACGGGGTGCCGAAGCGCACACCGTTTCATCCAAGCTCAACCTATCCCTCTCGCCGGGCGATGCCGTGATTCGGCGCGCCAGATCGGATCTTTCGCCATGACCAGCATCACCCAGACCTCCACCGAGTCCCGCCTCTCCACCCCGACCGCCGGCGCGCATTCCTTCACGGCGGCGCTTTGCGGCTTCCTGGGCTCGACCGCGGCGACCACCGTGGTGATGCTGCTGCTCAGCAGCGTCTGATCGCTGCGAGGCACTGCGTCCAGGGCGCGCAACGGGTCTACGGCGCCACCGACCAGAATCGGCGCCGGGCAAACAGCATCTCCGGCTGGCCGACTTGCGGGCTCCCCGCCTGCACCTGCACCGGCGCCGCCGGCGGGCAGACAGGGTCCGGCCGTTTCGTCTGGATCACGACCGGCTCGGGACGGACCATCCCCATCCTCACCTGGACGTCCGGATTACGCAGAGCCGCGACCGTCGCCACGGCAGCCATCAATGCGCCCGCGATGGCGCCGAGGAGGAAGTTCAGCATAGCGGCCGGTCCTTGCGCCGACATCGTAGCGGTTTGAGGGCGGTCCCTCACCTCCGGCCGGCCGTCAAGCCCGTCCGGTGCGCTGCAACGTCGGTTCTTTCACAACTCAAGCTTAACAAATCGATGGCAAACCTGCCGCCGGGCCATCGCAGGGCCCGACGGAGACGCAAGATGATGAGCTACGCGGCGAACGCCTATGCGCGCACGTCCCAGGTGGCGCTGACACCCCGCGAGGCGGAGGCCGCGATCCTGATCAAGGCCGCCGTGAGCCTGCAGGCGGTTCAGGACAATTGGGGCGCGCATCAACTGACGCTGGACGATGCCCTCGGCTACAACCGCAAGGTCTGGACGTTGCTCGCCACCTCGGCGACCGAGGCGGACTCGCCGCTGTCCCAGGAGCTCAAGGTCTCCATGGCCCAGCTCGGCGCCTTCGTGTTCACCCGCACCCTCGACACGCTGGTCGAACCGAGCGCCGACAAGCTGACGGCGCTGATCGAGATCAACCGCAACCTCGCGAACGGCCTGCGCGGCAACGCCTGACGCCGGCCGCGCAAAAACATCCCCGCCCCCCTCGGGACGGGGATGCACCGGCCTAGGTCCGTTGCCGGTCGAGGGCGCTGTCGGCACCCGAGGTCGACGTCATCGGCGCCTCGCCGCCGCTGGTGTTGTCCTCGCCGCGCGTGGGCATCGTCTGGTCGAAGTTGCGCCGGTTGGCGGCGTGGTCGTGGTACTGCTCGGTCTGGACGTGCTTGCCGTCGAGGCCCCGCTCCGCGCCGTGCTGGGACTTGTCGCGGTTGCTGAGGACCATGTTCTCCTCGAGGATGCCCTCGGGCAGTTCGGTCATCGCCCCGGTGCCCGAGCCCTTGCCCTGCGCTCCGGGGCCCATGTTGTGCCTGTCGGCCTTGGCCATGCTCATCCTCCGGTCGTCCCATGGAGCGCGGACCCACCGCGCTCCCCGTACCCGGTAAGAGTATGAGTGGAGGCGCTCGCAGCAAGCGCGGCGGCCGCAAATATTTCCCGGAACCTTTTGGACCAAGAAGTCGGTGCCTCGGCGCCGTCAGTCCTTCCGGCATGGGAACGCGTCGCGCAGGGCGAGGAGCGCCAGTACGCCGGCCGGTTCGCGCAGGGCCGGCGGGTGAGCCGCCCCGTACGCGACGACGGCCCGGACGAGCTGCAGCCTGTTGCCGTCCGGCGGCAGGCAGGTGCCGAGGATCGGCGGCTGGTTGGCCGTGTCGGCCACGCCGGCGAGATCCTGGACGGCGCCCATGAACGACCAGCAGCCGACAGTTTCGGGATCCTGGCGGAACTCCACCTGGTCGCCACGAGCCTTGGCGCTGCGCAAGAGGACCTTGCACTGCGCCACCAGCACCGCGCCCTCCGCGGCACGGGCCGGCTCCGGGAGCAGCCCGGACGTCGCGAGCGCACCGAGAAGAGCGAGGGTCTTCGGCAGGCGCACGCGCCCCCGGCTCCGCAGGTTCTCGCCGGAGGACGGCGCGTGGCACGCAAACCTGCTCAGGATCGACATGGGGACTCGACTCGGTACGACGGACCGCCTGCCTGCGGCCCGTCGCATCCTAGCAAGCGCAGCCGCGGACCGCCCCCGTCGCCGCGCGGCCAGCCACACCTTCGTTGCCGCAGGGTGCGCGCCGCCGCAGCCCGAGGGCCGCACCCGCGTCGTCGCGGGGCCCGATCAGCGGGCCGGATAGACCACCCGGGCGAGCGTCGCCTCGGCGCGGGTCACGGCCTCGGTCGCCGGCCCGGCCTTCTGGTAGCGCGCCATCAGCCGGCGGGCGGCATCCGCCGGCAGCGCCCCGATCGGCGCGGTCATCGCCAGCAACTCCTTGCGGGTCTTGCTCGCCACCACGCCGGGACGGTTCACGTCCTGGAAGTCGCTCATCTTGTGCCGGTCGGTGTCGGAGTTGCCCTGGAACACCCGCGGCCCCTCCGGCATGATCACGATGTCGCCCGGGCGCAGGGTCGAATCGCGCAGGAGCGCGGTGCGCGCGTCGAGCGACTTGAGCGGCGATACCGCGATGGCGAGGGGCTTGGTATCGGTCTTCTCCGGCTTCACGTCGGCCTTCGGCAGTGCCACGTAGCGGGTGCGGCCGCGCAGGGCCTTGGCCTGGATCGCGAGGCGGTTGCGCCGGCTGGCCCGCTGGCGGATCGGCGCATCGTAAGGCTGGACCACGGAGGGCTGGACCACGGAGGGCTGGGCCACCGGCGCCGGGGCGTAGGCCGGCGGGGGATTGAAGATCTGACGCAGGAAGTCGAGGCCGTCGCCATCCGCCGCCCGGGCTCCCACCTGCGAGGCGATCAGCAGGCAGCCCGACGCGACCGTCAGGAGCGTGGCGCGCAACCGGACAGCCGGCATGGTCTGGGGCAGCGGCATCGAGCCTCTCCAGTCGGGACTTCGGTGGGGTTGGGAGATCTGTACTGGTACTCGGCCGGATAACCTCGACGGTGGCCCACCAGTTCCGGGTTTCGTAACAAAGATGAACGATTTATGAGCGTGGCGCCGCCGACCCGTCCCGGTTCGGTCAGGTCCGCGCGCCGCCGGCACGGAGCTGGCTGCGACGGACCCCTTCGACCCGGCCTGCTCTGTCCCACGTCTTCGCGATCTCCCCGCGAAGACTGGCCGCCGGACCGTCGAGCGCAGGACAATCCATGACGTCGCGGAATGCGTTTCTGTCTCTTCACGGCTGGGCCGCGATCGCCGCCGGGCTCGCGCTCGCGGGCCAGGCCCCCGCCCCCGACCGGCGCGTGCCTCTCGAGCCGACCGCCTGGCCGTTCACGGCGATCGGCCGGGTCAACGTGGTGCAGGGGCCGGCGCATCGCAGCCACTGCACCGGCACGCTCGTCGGGCCGCGCCATGTCCTGACCGCCGCCCATTGCCTGTTCGACGCCCGGATCGACGCCTGGGTGAAGCCGCACCAGGTCCATTTCGTCGCCGGCCAGGCCCGGGACGCGAATGCCGGCACCGCCGGGATCGAGGCGATCCGGCTCGCCCCCGGGATCGACCTGAGAGCCGCCGCCCGGCCGCGCGACGGCGGCATCCCGCCCGGGATGGTCGGGCGGGACTGGGCGATCCTCACCCTTCGCCAGTCCCTGCCGGGAAGGCCGGTGCCCTGGCGCGTGCTGCCGGGGGCGGAACTCCCGGGCAGCCGGCCCGGCGTCGTGGTGGCGCTCGCCGGCTACGCCGCGGACCGGCCCTACCTGCCGGTGATCGACCGCGGCTGCAGCGTCCGGATCGACGCGCCGGCCGCCGGATTGCTCAGCGATTCCTGCGAGTCGATGTCGGGGGAATCCGGCGCGCCGGTCCTGCTGATCGAGGCCGACGGGTCCGCCGCCCTCGTCGGCATCCACACCGCGGTGACGAACGGCGCGCGGGTCGGGCGGGCCTACCGGTCGGCGACCGGCGTCGGCGTCGCCGCCGCGAGCTTCGTCCCCGCCCTCGACGAGATGGTCAGGCCGCGCTGAAGCGCCAGAACGCCACCTGGGTCTCGCCGTAGGTCCGGCGCTCGCTCTCGGAGAAGCCGTCCGGCGCGGCGAGCGCGGCGGAGGCCGCCTCCTCCACCACCGCCAGCGCTCCGGGAACGAGCCAGCCGCCCTCGGCGGCCGCTCTCAGCGCCTTGGGGGCGAGGTCGCGGCCGTAGGGCGGGTCGCAGAAGACGAGGTCGAACGGCGCGCCCGGGGGTGCCGCGCCGAGGCGCGTGGCGTCGCGGCGAAACAGGCGCGTCGTGCCGCCGAGCCCGAGGGCGTCGAGGTTCGACCGGATCACGCCGCGCGCCTCCGCCCCGTCGTCGACGAGGAGCGCGAAGGCGGCGCCGCGGGAGATCGCCTCGCAGGAGAGCGCACCCGTGCCGGCGAACAGGTCGAGGACGCGGGCGCCCTCGACCGGGTCGTCATAGGCATGCGCCAGGACGTTGAATATCGCCTCGCGCAGCCGGTCCGAGGTCGGCCGGATCGCGTCGCTGCGCGGCCCGGCGAGAGCCCGGCCCCGCAAGGATCCTCCGACGATCCGCATCGTCTAGGGCTCAACCACGCTGCGGACGGCCGCCGCCGCCGCCGCCGGGACGACCGCCGCGCCCGCCGGGCTTGCCCCCGCCCGCGCCGCCCGAGCGGAACCCGCCGCCCGGCTTGCCGAAGGACTTCCCGCCCGGCCGGCCGCCGCCGCCGGGACGACCCTCGCTCTTGCCGCCGAAGGACTTCGCCCCGAAGGACTTACCGCCCCCGGGCTTGCCCCCGAAGGAATTACCGCCCGGCTTGCCCCCGAAGGACTTGCCGCCCGGCTTGCCGCCGAATGAACGGCCTTCACCGCCACCGGCGCGTCCCTCGAACGAACGGCCACCGCCGCCCGAACGCCCTTCGCCCGAACGGCCCTCTCCTCTGCCGCCGAAGCCGCGGTTCTCGCCTCCGAACCGGCCCTCGAACGAACGGCCGCCGCCGGGACCGCGACCCTCGCCGCCGAAGGAACGGCCGCCCTCGCCACCCGAGCGCCCTTCGCTTCTGCCGCCGAAGCCGCGATTCCCACCGCCGAAGGAGCGTCCCTCGCCGCCGGATCGCCCCTCGAACGAGCGACCACCGCCCGGACCGCGGCCCTCGCCGCCGAACGAGCGGCCTTCGCCACCCGAGCGGCCCTCGAACGAACGGCCCTCACCGCGGCCCCCGAAGCTCTTGTTGCCCCCGAACCCGCGGCCCTCGCCGCCGTCGGAGCGTCCGCCGGAACGGCCGAAGCCGCGCCCACCCTCGTCGCCGAGGCCCGCCTTGGCGCCACCCCGCGGGGCGAAGCCGTCGCGGTCCCGGCGCATCGGCCGGTCGTCGCCGCCCGGACCCCGGCCCGGCGCGTCGTCGCGGAACCGGGTGCGGCGATGCGGCGTCGCCTCCTCCTGCGGCTGGGCCACCAGGCGCTCGACCAGCACCCGGCGGTCGCCCGACGCGATGGCGCCGACGCGCTTGCGCGGGGCATCCGCCATCGCGGCGCGGATCTCCTGCGGGCTGTCGCCGCGCCGGTGCACCCGGCCGCGATTCGGCAGGTCGCCGGCGGCCTCGGCCTCGGAATCGCGCCACACCGTGCGCACCGGGGC
>NZ_JACWCT010000107.1:0-8144 GCF_016613415.1 Methylobacterium ajmalii
GGCCCACAGGCCCGCCGCCCCGAGCCAGGCGCTCGCCTTCGCGGGCCACCCGGCGCCGGACCGCGCCTCGCTGGCGCAGGTCATGCACGCCGCCGCGACGCCGGCCGGGGGCAAGGCCTCGACGACCGTCGTCGCCAAGGCCGCCCCCAGGACAGGCCCGCTGCCGATCGCGCCGCCGCTGCGCCTCGCCGGCGCCCAGAAGGGCGACACCAAGGGCGACGCCAAGAACACCGGCCGCAAGCCCGGGATGCCGCCGCGCTCGAAGGTCGCGGGGATGTATTGAGGGGGATGGCCGAGAGCGCGGACATCCTCCCCGCGCCCTCATCCTGAGGTGTCAGTCCATCATTGATGGACTGACCTCGAAGGAGGCCTCCGGAAGCCTCCGAGATCCCCGGAGTCCTCCTTCGAGGTCGGCCGATTTTCGATCGGCCAACGCCTCTGGATGAGGTCGCAGGTTGCAGGGGCGGCGGAGCCGGATGAACGGCATCCAGGCCCGAATCCATCTCCAAAACGGTTCCCCATCCCGCACTGCGGCACAGCCGCGGTTGCGTGGGCGCGAGCGGGACGGCAGAGTGCGGCGGGTCTCCCGGACGGCCGGGGTTTCGAGCGGTAGGGGATGCGTGTGAGAGCGACCACCGGAGCGGGCAGGGCGCTGACGCGCCGCGCCGCGGGCATGGCCCTCGCGGCCGCCCTCGGGATCACCGTCGCGGCGTCCGGTGCCTGGGCGCAGGCCTTCCAGACGCTGGCCCCGCACGCCATCCTGATCGACGCCGATACCGGCGCGATCCTGTTCGAGAAGGGCGCCGACGAGCCGTTCTCGCCGGCCAGCATGGCCAAGCTGATGACCGTCGAGGTGCTCTTCGACGAGATGCGCAAGGGTAAGCTCGGCCCCGACACCGAGTTCACGATCAGCGAGAATGCCTGGCGCCGCGGCGGCGCGGGCGGCGGCGGCTCGTCGATGTTCGCCCAGCTCAACAGCAAGGTGAAGCTGCCCGACCTCCTGCGCGGCATCGTGGTCCAGTCCGGCAACGACGCGGCCATCGCCGCGGCCGAGGGCGTCGCCGGCACCGAGGACAATTTTTCCCAGATCATGAACCGGCACGCGAAGGAGATCGGGCTCGAGCGCTCGACCTTCCGCAACGCCACCGGCTACTCGGCGCCCGACCAGAAGGTCACGGCCCGGGACATGGCGAAGCTCGCCATCCACCTGATCGAGACCTACCCGGAGAACTACAAGCTCTTTTCCGAGCGCGAGTTCACCTGGAACAAGATCCGCCAGCAGAACCGCAACCCGCTCCTCACCCTCGACATCGGCGCCGACGGGCTGAAGACCGGCTACCTCGAGGAATCCGGCTACGGCCTGACCGGCTCGGCGGTGCAGAACGGCCAGCGCCTGGTCCTGGTGGTGAGCGGCCTCAAGACCGCCCGCGACCGCGCCGCGGAAGCCCGCAAGCTGATCGAGTGGGGCTTTCGCGCCTTCGAGGCGCGCCAGATCTTCAACGCCGGCGAGACCGTGGCGGAGGCCGAGACCTTCGGGGCCGAGAAGGGCCGGGTCGCCCTCGTCACCAGGAAGCCGGTGCGCTTGATGCTGCCGCGCGGCAACGGCGACCGGCTGGTGGCGCGCGCCACCTACCAGGGCCCGCTGACCGCGCCGGTGGAGGAGGGCCGCGAGGTCGGCCGGCTCAAGGTCACCCGCGGCGAGCAGGTGGTGCTCGACATGCCGCTCTACACCGCCGAGGCCGTGCCGGCCGGCACCATGACCCAGCGCGCCCTCGACGCGGCGCTCGAGGTCGGCACCGGCTGGTTCCGCCAGGCCCTCAGCCGGATCACCAGCAAGTCGTGACCGGGACGATCGTGACCGGGGCTCCCGCCGAGGTGCTGGCGCGCCCCGGCGGCTTCATCACCTTCGAGGGCGGCGAGGGCGCCGGCAAGTCGACCCAGATCACGCGGCTCGCCGCCTGGCTGCGGGCCGGCCCGGACCGGGGGCCCCGCGAAGTGGTGACCACCCGCGAGCCCGGCGGCTCGCCCCGGGCCGAGCGGATCCGCGCCGCGGTGCTCTCCGGCATCGCCAAGCCCCACGGCCCCTTCGCCGAGGCGCTGATGTTCGCCGCCGCCCGCCTCGACCACCTCGCGACCCTGATTCGCCCGAGCCTCGCGCGCGGCGCCGTGGTGCTCTGCGACCGCTTCAGCGACTCGACCCGGGCCTACCAGGGCGCGGCCGGCGGCCTCGAGCCCGAGACGCTCGCCGCCCTGGAGCGGGTGGTGGTCGGTCCGACCCGGCCGGACCTGACCCTGATCCTCGACCTGCCCCCGGAGATCGGGCTCGCCCGCGCCCGCCAGCGCGACCGCGCCGCCGCTGTCACGCCGGACCGGTTCGAGGCCGAGGCCCTGGAGTTCCACCAGCGCCTGCGGGCCGCCTTCCGCGCCATCGCCGAGGCCGAGCCGGGGCGCTGCGTCGTGATCGACGCGCAACAGCCGCCCGATGCCGTCGCGCAGGCGGTCCGCGCGGCGGTCGCGGCGCGGCTGCCGCACCTCGCCCCGGGGGTCTCCGATGCCGCCTGAGCTGCGCGACGACGAGGCCGAGATCGGCGATGTCCCGGGCGTGCCGCGCCCGCGCGACCGCCATGACCTGCTCGGCCAGGAGGCGGCCGAGCGCGCCTTCCGGGAGGCGATCGGCGCCGGGCGGCTGCATCATGCCTGGCTCATCGGCGGGCCGAAGGGCATCGGCAAGGCGACGCTCGCCTTCCGGGTCGCCCGCCACCTCCTGGCGCGGGGCGACGGCGCGGGCACGCCCGACACCCTGGCGCTGCCCCCCGGCCACACGGTCGCCCGCCAGGTCGCCGGGCTGGCGCATCCCAACCTCGTGCTCCTGCGCCGCCAGAAGGCGCCGGGGGCCAAGACGATCCCGACCCAGATCGGCGTCGACGCGGCGCGCCGCGCGCTCCACCTGTTCTCGGCGACCTCGGCCGATGCCGGCTACCGGATCTGCATCGTCGATTGCGCCGACGAGCTGAACCTCGCCAGCGCCAACGCCCTCCTGAAGGTGATCGAGGAGCCGCCGCCGCGCTCGCTGTTCCTGATCGTCAGCCACGCCCCCGGGCGCCTCCTGCCGACCATCCGCTCGCGCTGCCGGCGCCTCGCCCTCAAGCCGCTGCCGACCGGGGCGGTGGCGCAGGTGCTGCGCGGCCTCGGCGCCCCGCATGCGACGCGGCCGCCGGAGCTGATCGACCGGGCCGCCGGCTTGAGCGAGGGCTCGGTCGCCCGCGCGATCGAGCTCCTCGATCCCGACACGATCGGCGTGGTGGACGAGGTCGAGGCCCTGATGGACCAGGGCGACCGGCCGGACTGGCGCCGCGCCCTGAAGCTCGCCGAGCGGCTCGCCGGCCGCGACGCCGACGCCCTCTACGCCACCGCCCTCGACGCGGTGCAGCGCCGGCTCGCCGCCGAGATCGAGCGCCGCCAGGGCGAGCCGCCGGCCCGCCTCGCGGCGCTCGCCGACGCCGCCGAGCGCGCCGCGAAGGCCGCCCGGGAGGCGCAGGTCTACAACCTCGACCGGCGCCCGGTGGTGCTGTCGCTGTTCGGCGCCTGAGGATGCGGCTCTTTCCGCTCTCCGACCTGCATCTCGAGCGCCGGCCGCTCGCGGCGGTGCCGGCCCCGGCCCGGGACTTCGACCTCCTGGTCTGCGCCGGCGACGTCTGGGAGGGACAGCCGGAGCGGGGGCTCGCCGCGCTCCTGCAGCTCGCCGGCGAGCGGCCGGTGGTGTGGGTGCCGGGCAACCACGAGCGCTACGCGCCCGCCGGCGATCCCCGCACCGCCCCCGAGCTGCTGGCGGCGCTGGCAGCGGCGGTCGCGGCGGAGAACGCCGCCGCCGGCCGCGAGCGGGTGATGCTGCTCCAGGCCGGGGACGCCCGGGTGATCGACGGCGTGCGCCTCGTCGGCGCCACCCTGTGGAGCGACTGGGCGCTCGCCGGGCGCTGGCTCGCGCCCGACACGCCGGACCGCCCCGACGACCCGGTCGCCTACGCGGAGGCCCGCATGACCGATCCGGCGACCGGCTCGCGGGAATACCGGGCGATCCGGCTTGCCGACGGCACGCCCTGGTCGCCGCGCGCCGCGATGGCGGCCCATGCCGCCGACCGGGCGGCACTGGGCGCGGCGCTCGCGCGGCCCCATCCCGGCCCGACCGTCGCGGTGACCCATCACCCGCCGATCGCGGAATCCGCCGACCGTTTTCGCGATGCCCTCGGCGTGCCCTGGTGGGTCCCGGCCTTCTACGCCACCACGCTCCTCGCCGATCTGCCGGCGGCCCACCGGCCAAAGCTCTGGATCTCCGGCCACTTCCACGCCGCCCACGACCTCGCGCTCCACGGCACCCGCTGCCTCGCCAACCCGGTCGAGGGCGCGAGCTTCGATCCGGGGCTGGTGGTGGAGGTTCCGGCCTGAAGGACCGGAGGCGGGGCGAAAGGCGCCGGCCGCGCGACCGCCGATGCGGTCGGGTCAGGCCGCGCGGACGGTGGCGAGGAAGTGGGCGACCTCGGAGGTGAGGTGCTCCGACTGGCGCGACAGTTCGGAGGCCGCCTCGAGCACCTGGCTCGCCGCCGCCCCGGTCTCGTCGGCGGCGCCGGCCACGCCGGCGATGTTGCCCGTCACCTCGCCGGTGCCCTGGGCCGCCTGGGCGACGTTGCGGACGATCTCCCGGGTCGCCGCGCCCTGCTGCTCCACCGCCGCGGCGATCGAGGTGGCCACGGCGCTGATCTCGCGGATGCGCCCGGTGATCCCGCCGATCGAGGCCACCGCCTGCCCGGTCGAGGCCTGGACCTGGGAGATCTGCCCGGAAATGTCGTTCGTGGCCCGGGCGGTCTGCTCCGCCAGGGCCTTCACCTCGGAGGCGACGACGGCGAAGCCCTTGCCGGCCGGCCCGGCCCGGGCGGCCTCGATCGTCGCGTTGAGCGCCAAGAGGTTGGTCTGCCCGGCGATGGTCGAGATCAGCCCCACCACGTCGCCGATCCGCGCGACCGCCGCGCTCAGCTCCTGCACCTGCGTGCCGGCCTGATCGGCCTCCGCCACCGCCCGCCGGGCGAGGTCCGCCGAGCCGTCGACCTGCCGGCCGATCTCCTGCACCGAGGAACCCAGCTCCTCGGTCGCGGCGGCGACGGTGCTGACGTTGGAGGCGGCCTCCTCGGCGGCGGCGGCGACGGCGTTCGATTGGCTGGCCGTCTGGCTCGCCGTCGACGTCAGCTGCTGCGCCGTCGCCTGCAGCTCGGTCGCCGAGGACGACACCATGCCGATCACGCCGCCCACCGCCGCCTCGAACCCGTCGGCCATCTCCCGCATGACGCGCTTGCGATGCTCCTCCGCCGCGAGCCGGGCCTGCGCGGCTTCCGCTTCCAGCGTCTTCATCCGCACGAGGCCGCCCTTGAACACCTGCACGGCGTCGGCGATCGTGCCGATCTCGGTCCGCTGTCCCCGGTGCGGAACCGTCACCGAGAGGTCGCCGGAGGCGAGCGCCTGCATCGGCCGCACGATGGCGCCGATCCCCCGCGCGATGCTGCCGATGATGAGCGCCGTCACGAGAAGCGTCAGGCCCACGGCCGCCGCGCCGATCGCCGTCATGATCGTGTGGGCCGTCGCCACCGCACGCTCGCTGGCCGCCACCGTGGCGGCGGCGGCGCCTTCGTTCATGGACACGATGGCGTCCAGGGCCTCCGCCGCGGCCTTGATGCTCGGGCGCACGACCGTCACGTTTTCCGTGAACGCGCGCGACTTGTCGCCGTTGCGAGACAGGGTCACCACGACGGGCAGCTTGTCGAGGAACTGCTTCCAGTTCGATCGAAACGTCTCGAAGAGTTCCCTCTCCCCCGGCAAGCCGACCAGCGGACCATAGGCGTCGCCGAGAGTGGCGACGACCGCGATCTTCTTTGCCAGGGCGCCTTCCTCGTACGTTATCCTCTCCACGTCCGTATAGAGGATGTGGTTGACGACGCTGACGCGCACGTCGATGGCGGCCGCACGCAGGGAGGCGGCAGTCGCGACGCTGGGCAGGCTGTTTCGACCGATATGGGACAGTGAATGACTGAGAGACGAGATGCCGCTCCAGCCTGCGGCACCGACCGCCAGAACGAACAGCAGCACGCAGGTGAAAGAAAAAATCAATTTGGTGCGAATGGAAATACGATCCAGATTCATGGACTGGGGGCCCTACAAAAAGAATTAATTACCCAGTCTCGGGTATTCAGTGAATGTTAATAAAATGTAAATTCTCTACTGGAATCATGATTATATTTGGCTAATTTGCCAGCGCAGCGAAATAGTGCCGATTTGGATCCAGCGATCGACCACGCATAGATCCACGAGGGCCGATCAGACAACAGTTACGAACGCCAAGAGCGAACACTCGTGGGCTCGACCGTATTCGCGCGCCGCCGACGGCTCACGGTCGACTGCGAAGTGTCCGCCTTGACGCAGGGGGACGGGGTCCACCCCTCGATCCTCTGCATTCGTTCGCAGGGTCGCGCCGGACGGACCGCAGCGCCGCGTCGCGGGAAAGCTCCCGATCGACGATCCAGGCAGGTCGACGATCCGGACCCGTCCAAAGATCCAGGCTTGGCGCGACCCCGCCGGGCCCCATCATCTCTCGTCTCGGGCAGGGGGGAGGGGACGATGAACGGATTCCTGGCGGTGGTGCTGATCTGCGCCAACACGGTCCCGGTGCAGGAGTGCGAGGAGGCGAACGCCACCGACGTGTTCAAGACCCGGGTCGCGAGCGAGATCGGCTGCGCCACCGGCTGGCAGGAGATCATCGCCCGCTCCGAGGTCCGGGCCGGTATCGGGCAGACCGCCTACCTCAAGACGCAGTGCCGGCGGGTGAGGGCGGGCGGATGACGCCGGGACGCGGTGCGGTGCCCATCGGCTGGATCTCACGCAAGGAAACGATGGAAAAAAACTGGACGAGCGATCGATCGACACGTCGATCTCTCCTGTGCGACCATCATCTCACTCGCCAAATAGTCCATGATCGCGCGCAGTCGCGAGATTTTTCCGAGTCCCGTTATCCCACCATCAACGACTCGACCATCATGGCAGCCGACTGACGTTAGGTCCGCCGCTGGGCGGCGGGGCGTCGAGCCGGATGGGACCCTCCGTGACAGCCAGACAGGCAGAGTGCATCGTCGGCCTCCTCTACGCCGTCCTTTCCGCCGGCACGATCCGCCTCACCGGCGACGGGCAGGGCTTGGCGGCGGTGTGGCCGGCCAACGCCGTCCTCCTCGCCGCGCTGCTCGACCGCCGCCCGGACGGCTGGGGAAGGCTGCTCGCCGTCGGCTACCTGGCCAACGTGGCGACGGGGCTGGCGATGCGGGGCGTCGGCCCCGCCCCGTTCCTCGACGGCCTCTGCCACGTCGCCGAGGCCTGGATCGCCGCCCGCCTCCTGCGGCCCGTCCTGAACGGCGAGGACGTGCTGGTCGCGCCCTCCGTCGTCGGGCGCTTCATCCTGGTCTGCGGCCTGGTCGCCCCGGCGCTCAGCGGGCTCGGCGGCGCGGCGGTCGCCTCGCTGGTGTCCGGGCGGGACCCGAGGGTCGCCTTCGGCAGCTGGGTCACCGGCAACGGCCTCGGCCTCCTGGTGTTCACGCCGTTCCTCTTCGCGCTGCTGCGCGGCGACTACCGGCGGTGCCTGACCGGCAAGGACTGGAGCCGGCGCGCCGAGGCGCTCGGGCTGCAGGGGCTCGTCGCCGCGACCGCCTGCGGGGTGTTCTGCGTGGCCGAGCGGTCGCTGCTGTTCGTGCTGTTCGGTCCCGCGATGCTGGCGACGTTCCGGGTCGGGCGGCTCGGCACGAAAGCCGCCGTGGCGGTCATCGCGGTGATCGGCACGGTCGCGACCCTGCGCGGCCAGGGCCCGATCGCCGCGGTCACGCCCGACCCGCACGAGCAGGCCACCCTGCTGCACGCCTTCCTGGCCGTCCTGCTGCTCACCTGCCTGCCGGTGGCGGCGGCGCTCACGGCGCAGGGCAGGAACCTCCGCTCCCTGTCGCGGAGCGCCGAGGCCCTGCGGGCGCAGCGGGCCGAGCTCGCGCGCCTGGCCGCCACCGACGGCCTGACCGGCGTGCTCAACCGCACTGCCTTCCGCGAGACGGCCCTGGCGGCGATGC
>NZ_JACWCT010000107.1:8217-59313 GCF_016613415.1 Methylobacterium ajmalii
CGGGATCCCCGGGCGGTCCCGAGCCTGGTCGCGATCGACCTCGACCTGTTCAAGCAGGTCAACGACCGGCACGGCCACCTCGCGGGCGACCGGGCGCTGGTCCACCTGGTCTCGGTCCTGCGCGCCGGCCTGCGCGAGGCCGACACGATCGGGCGGGTCGGCGGCGACGAGTTCCTGGTCCTGCTCCCCGGGACCGATGCCGACCGGGCGCAGGCGGTGGCGGCGCGCCTGCGCGAGGCCCTGCGCCGCGCTCCGCTCAGCCTCGACGACGGCACGGTGCTCCTGCTGTCGATGTCCTGCGGCGTCGCCCCGCACCGGGACGGGATGGGCTTCGAGGACCTGGTCCACGCCGCCGACATGGCGCTCTACGGCGCCAAGCGCGCCGGACGGGAGACGTGGATGCTGTCGGCGTGATCCGCGCCCGGCCGGCGGGCCGACCGGCCCCCGGGCGCGGCCGAGGCGGGCGACGACGAACGGCCGCGCCGGCCGGAGGCCGGGATCATCCGTTCGTCTCATAGTATTTCGTCGTAGGGAGCAAGAGTTGCAGGGGGACGGCCCCTGCTACCGATCCCCGCTTTACCGTTACGAATCTATGCCGTTCGACCTATGGCTAGGCCGTCGCATCGTTAGATGACCGTCATCGAGTCCGCTAAAATCTTATGCACGAGAGGTCGGGCAGCGCCGTCGGTCACGGCCCTGGTCCCAAGAGTCGATCGATGACGGACAGACGGACTGCGTGCCTCGTCGGATTCCTGTCCTTCCTGCTGGCCGCCGGCACGATCCACCTCACCAGCGACGGCCGCGACATCGCTACGGTGTGGCCGGCCAACGCCGTCGTCCTCGCCGCCCTGCTCGACCGCCGCCCCGGGGCGTGGACAGGCCTGCTCGGCGCCGGCTACCTCGCCGGCGTGGCGGCGAACGCGGTGACGCGCGGCCTCGGCGCCGGCCCGCTCCTCTTCGGCGCGTGCAACCTCCTCGAACTCTACGTCGCGGCGAGCCTGCTCCGGCCCGCGCTCGAGGGGGAAGGCCCGTCGAGCCGAGGACCGTCGGGCGACGACCTCCTGGTCACGCCCGCGATCGTCGGCCGCTTCATCGTGGTCTGCGGCCTGGTCGCTCCGGTGCTGAGCGGGCTCGGCGGCGCGGCCACCGCCCGGCTGCTGTTCGGGCAGGATCTGGAAACGGCGTTCCTCACCTGGGTCCTGAGCGACGGGCTCGGCCTCCTGATCTTCACGCCGTTCTTCTTCGCGCTCCTGCGCGGCGACTACCGGCGGTACTTCGCCAGCAAGGACTGGCGCCAGCGCGCGGAGGCGGTCGGGCTCCAGGTCCTGGTCGCGGCGGCGACCTACGGGGCGTTCTTCGTCGCCGTGCGGCCGCTGCTGTTCGCGCTGTTCGGCCCGGTGATGCTGGTGACGTTCCGGGTCGGGCGTCTCGGCACGAAGGCCGCCGTGATGGTGATCGCGGTGATCGGCACGCTCGCGACCCTGCGCGGCCAGGGGCCGATCGCCGCGGTCACGCCGGATCCGCACGAGCAGGCCGCCCTGTTCCAGGGCTTCCTCGCCGTCCTGCTGCTCACCTGCCTGCCGGTGGCGGCGGCGCTGTCCGCCCGGGGCGCCCGGTTCGCCTCCCTGTCGCAGAGCGCCGAGGCCCTGCGGGCGCAAGGGGCCGAGCTGGCGCGGATCGCCGCCACCGACGGCCTGACCGGCGTGCTCAACCGCACCGCCTTCCGCGAGACGGCCCTGGCGGCGATGCGGGATCCCCGGGCGGTCCCGAGCCTGGTCGCGATCGACCTCGACCTGTTCAAGCAGGTCAACGACCGGCACGGCCACCTCGCGGGCGACCGGGCGCTGGTCCACCTGGTCTCGGTCCTGCGCGCCGGCCTGCGCGAGGCCGACGCGATCGGGCGGGTCGGCGGCGACGAGTTCCTAGTCCTGCTCCCCGGGACCGATGCCGACCAGGCGCAGGTGGTGGCGGCGCGCCTGCGCGAGGCCCTGCGCCGCGCCCCGCTCACCCTCGACGATGGCACGGTGCTCCTGCTGTCGATGTCCTGCGGCGTCGCCCCGCACCGGGACGGGATGGGCTTCGAGGATCTGGTCCACGCCGCCGACATGGCGCTCTACGGCGCCAAGCGCGCCGGGCGGGACGCGCGGGCCCGGCAGGAGCACGCCGCCCAGCGCCCCGCGCGCCGACCCCGCCGCGCCGCCCTCAGCGGTCGTGCTTGATGTAGGCGAAGCGCGGATCGGTCGGCGTGCCCTCCAGCGCGCCGCCCTCCAGCCCCGGCTGCCAGCCGACCACCTCCTCGATCTTCTTGGCCAGGGCAAAATCCTTCTCGGTCAGGCCCTTGGCCGAGTGGGTGGTGAGCCGCACCTCGACCCAGGCATAGGAGGCGGTGAGGTCCGGGTGGTGCCAGGCCGCCTCGGCGAGGTGCCCGACGGTGTTGATCACCATCAGGGTGCCCTTCCAGCTGTTCGTCCGGTAGGTGCGGGTGATCCAGCCATCGGCTTCCGTCCAGCCCGGCAGGGCGGCGAGGTGCGCGGCGATCGCCTCGGGGGCGAGGACGTCGTCTTTGTCGTTCGGCATGAGGCACGGTCTCCGTCCCGGCCCGCCGCCCGACGAGGGTCCAAGAGAGGACAAGGGTCCAAGAGAGGACGAGAGTCCAACAGACGGCGGCGGCCGATCCGCCGAGGGTGCGGCCTCGCGCCCCCGCAGGCAAGCGGTGGACGCCGCCGCCCGCGCCGCCTACCTCTGGCGGGGTAAAGACCGGCGGCAGGCAAGACCGGCGACGGGCCGGGCAGGAGGGAGGGGCGCCCATGCTCTCACGGCGTGGATTGATGGCGGCGGCCGGGCTGTGGCCGCTGGCGCCGCTGCTGCCCTCGGCCGCGCGGGCGCAGGGGGCGCCCGCCAGCCTGAAGGTCGGGCTCCTGCCCTTCGGCACCGTCTCCTGGGAGGCGGCGGTCATCAAGGCGGAGGGGATCGACGCGGCGGAGGGCCTCGACCTCGAGGGCGTGCGCCTCGCCGGGAGCGACGCCGCCCGCATCGCCTTCCAGGGCGGCCAGGTCGACACCATCGTGTCCGACCTGCTCTGGGCCGCCCGCCTGCGGGCGGAGGGCCGGGCGGTGAAGTTCCTGCCCTATTCCTCGACCGAGGGCGCCCTGATGGTGCCGGGCGACAGCTCCCTGACCACCGTCGCCGGCCTCGCGGGCAAGCGCCTCGGGGTGGCGGGGGGCCCCCTCGACAAGAACTGGCTGCTCCTGCGCGCACGGGCCCGCGAGAAGGACGGGTTCGACCTCGAGCGCGAGGCGCGCCCCGTGTTCGGCGCCCCGCCGCTCCTGATGCGCAAGCTCGAGACCGGCGAGCTCGACGCGGCGCTCCTCTACTGGACCTTCTGCGCCCGGCTCGAGGCCAGGGGCTTTCGCCGCCTGATCGGCGCCGACGGCATCGCGGCGGCGTTCGGGGTCACGGGGCCGATCGCGCTCCTCGGCTACGTCTTCGACGAGGCGCTGCTGCAGCGCGCGCCGGCCGCGGTCGCGGGCCTTGCCCGCGCCTCGTCGCGGGCCAAGCGCGCCCTGGAGGCCGGGGACGCCGCCTGGGCGCCCGTGCGCCCGCTGATGGCGGCCGAGGACGAGGCGACCTACGCCACCCTCAAGCGCGCCTTCCTGGAGGGCATCCCGCGCCGGCCGGCCGCCGCGGAGCGCGCCGATGCCGAGCGCCTCTACGCGGTGCTGGCGCGGCTCGGCGGCGAGCGCCTGGTCGGAGCCGCCACGACCCTGCCGGCCGGGCTGTACTGGGACGGCGGGCCGAATGGCTGAGCGACACGGCAGCCCCTCTCCGGCGCACGAGGCCACGCTCGTCCCGTCCCACCCGCGACCTCGTCCTGAGATGCGGAGCGATCGCGGATCGCGCAGGCTCGGAGGAGGGCTCAGGAGGACGCTGCGATCCCTGGAGCCCTCCTTCGAGGCTGCTTTGCAGCACCTCAGGATGAGGTCGCGGAGGGGAGGGTCGAGGATGGCACCGGTCGGCTGGCCGATCGTGGGGCGGCTCGCTTGACGGCGCTCCTCGCCCGACTCGCCTCGGCCCTCCTGCTGCTGGCCTGCTGGTGGCTGGCGAGCCGGTTCGTCGATCCCCGCACCCTGCCGTCGCCCGAGGCGGTGGCGGCGTTCGTGGGGCGGGAGGCGGCCTCCGGCGACCTGTTGCGCAACGTCGGCATCACGCTGTGGCGGGTCGTGGCCTCGTTCGTCCTCGCCATGGCGACCGGCGCGGTGCTCGGCATCGCGCTCGGGCGCTCGCGGACCGCCGACCGGCTCCTCGACACGCCGCTGCTCGTGCTCCTCAACACCCCGGCGCTGATCGTCACGGTGCTGGCCTATATCTGGCTCGGCCTGACCGAGACCGCGGCGATCCTGGCAGTGGCGCTCAACAAGATGCCGAACGTCGCGGTGATCCTGCGCGAGGGCGCCCGCGGGCTCGATCCCGGCCTCGAGGAGATGGCGCAGGCCTTCCGGTACGACCGCCGCACCTGGATCCGCCACGTCCTCCTGCCCCAGCTCGAGCCCTTCGCGGTGGCGGCGACGCGCTCGGGGATCTCGCTCGCCTGGAAGATCGTGCTGGTGGTCGAGCTGCTCGGGCGGCCGGACGGCGTCGGCTACGCCATCTCGTACTACTTCCAGCTCTTCGACGTCGCGGCGCTGATCGGCTACAGCCTCGTGTTCAGCGCCGTGATGCTGGCGGTCGACGCCCTCCTGCTCCAGCCCCTCGACGCCCATGCCCGCCGCTGGCGATAAGGTTCCCGCCGCCGGGCTGCGCCGCGAGGCGGCGGCCCCGATCCTCACCCTGACGGTGCGCCGCAAGGTCTACCGCCCGGCCGGTGCCGCGCCGGTCGAGGCGGTGCGCGACCTCGCGGTGTCGGTGCGGCGGGCCGAGACCCTGTGCCTGATCGGCCCCTCGGGGGCGGGCAAGACCACCACCTTGCGCATCCTGCTCGGCCTCGACCGCGACTTCGAGGGCGACCTCGCGACCGCGCCGGACCTGCGCATCGGCATGGTGTTCCAGGAGCCGCGGCTCCTGCCCTGGCGCAGCGTCGAGGAGAACGTGCGCCTCTCCCTGCCGCGGGCCGAGCGCGGCCGCTCCCTCGACGCGCTGTTCGACGAGCTCGGGCTCGCCGAGTGGCGCGACCGCTACCCGCGGGCGCTCTCCCTCGGCATGGCCCGCCGGGTCGCGCTCGCCCGCGCGCTCGCCCTGGCGCCCGGCCTCCTCGTCCTCGACGAGCCCTTCGTCTCCCTCGACGACGCGTCGGCCGCGTCCCTGCGGGCCGCCGTGTTCGGCAGCGCGGCCGCCCGCGGCGCGGCGGTCCTGATGGTGACCCACAACGTGCCGGAGGCGCTCGCGGTCGCCGACCGGCTGCTGCTGCTCTCCGGCCGGCCGGCGCGCCTCGCGGGAGAGGTGGCGCTGCCGATCCCGCGGGCGGAGCGCGGCCGCGGCTGGATGGAGGCGACGCGCCGGGACCTCGCGGCGCGCTTTCCCGGGACGGTGGCGGAGGGGTGAGCGGAAGCGGGCGGGGGTTGCATCCCGATCGCTCCTCGGCGATCCGCCCGGCTGCTACGACTCCCGGAAAGCCAAGCCGATTCGGCCGAGCCGTTCAGTTGGCGAAGCCATCCGGCCAAGACGAGTCGAGGAAACGCCCGTGACCCGCCCGATGCCCGCCGACGGGCTCGATTCCGCCGCCGCCTGGCGCCGCCTCGTCGTCTCCGTCCTGCTGACCACCATCGGGGGCGTCGGGATGTGGTCGGTGGTGGTGGTGCTGCCCGCCGTGCAGGCGGAGTTCGGCGCCGCCCGGGGTGCCGCCGCCTTGCCCTACACGCTGACCATGATCGGCTTCGCCTTCGGCGGCGTGCTGATGGGCAAGCTCGCCGACCGGTTCGGCATCCTGGGCCCCCTGGCGCTCGGCGCGGTCTGCCTCTGCCTCGGCTACGGCGCCACCGCGCTCTCGACGAGCCTGTGGCAGTTCGCCCTCGCGCACGGAATCCTGATCGGGCTCCTCGGCTCGTCGGCCGCCTTCGGGCCCCTGATGGCCGACATCTCGCTGTGGTTCGCGCGCCGGCGCGGCATCGCGGTCTCGGTCTGCGCCGCGGGCAACTACCTCGCCGGCACCCTGTGGCCGCCGCTCGTCCAGCACGCGGTCTCGGCCTATGGCTGGCGCGCCACGCAAGCCGGCATCGGGGTGTTCTGCCTCGCCACCATGCTGCCGCTGGCGCTCCTGATGCGCCGGCGCCCGCCGGTCGCGGCGGTGGAGCGCGCCGGGGTCGCGGGGGCGGGCGGGACGCTCGGGCTGCCGCCCAACCTCCTCCAGGGCCTGCTGGTGGTGGCGGGGCTCGCCTGCTGCGTCGCCATGTCGATGCCGCAGGTCCATATCGTCGCCTATTGCGGCGACCTCGGCTACGGCGTCGCCCGTGGTGCCGAGATGCTCTCCCTGATGCTCGGCTTCGGCATCGTCAGCCGGATCGCCTCCGGCTTCCTCGCCGACCGGATCGGGGGCCTGCGCACGCTCCTCGTCGGCTCGGTGCTGCAGGGGGTGGCGCTGCTCCTCTACCTCGCCTTCGACGGGCTGACCTCGCTCTACGTGATCTCGGCCCTGTTCGGCCTCTTCCAGGGCGGCCTCGTGCCGGCCTACGCGATCATCGTGCGCGAGCTGTTTCCGGCGAGCGAGGCCGGCGGCCGGGTCGGGGTGGTCATCATGGCGACCCTGTTCGGCATGGCGCTCGGGGGCTGGCTGTCCGGCGTGATCTTCGACCTCAGCGGCACCTACGCGGCGGCCTTCGCCAACGGCATCGGCTGGAACCTGCTCAACGTCGCCATCTCGCTCTGGCTGGTGCAGCGCCAGGCGGGCCAGGCCCGGCCGGTCCCGGCCTGACGCGGCGGCGGGATCCGGTCCGCCCGGATCCCGCGCCAGGTCCGGGAACAGTCGAGGGCCGGCTCGTCTGGTGCGCCGGCCGCGGGATACCGGCATGGAACCGGGACGGAACTCTCGGGGACTTGCGCGGTTCGAGGTCCAGCCCAGTCGATCGCGACCGGGGCGACAGTCGAGGGCCGGTCCGGCCTTGCCGATGCGTAAGTTGCGCGACCGGGTGCGGAATGTCACCGCGGCGTCGCACCGCCGTGTTTACCGTTTTGTGGATCGACGCGCCTGGGCGGCGCAACTCTTCGGGCGCTCGCGACTTATCCATGGCAAGAGAGAGCGGTCAGAGAGCGAGCGGTCCAGGGCCACTCCGCCCGACATTGCCGCTCGGCATTCAACCGATGGGATCACCGACCATGCGCGCGCGCCCCTGCGCCCGACTGCCCCTGCTCGCCGTGCTGGCCACCCTGGCCGCGGGCGTCGCCCCGCTCGGCGCCGTCGCCGCGCCGGCGGTCGACAAGGCGCCGAAGGCCGCCACGGGTACCACCCGCGACGTCGCCGCCACCGCGAGCGTCACCGCCCCGGAGGCGGACGACGCCCAGTGCTTCACCGCGCGCCGGAAGCTCTTCGTCGACGGCGAGGGCTGGATCGTGCGGCGGATCACGACCTGCCGGTGACCGCACGCGCCTGAACGGTGCTGGGGGCCCGTCTCGGGGAGGCGGGCCTTTTTTTCGTGGAGGGGCCGTTCCCTTGCCATCGCCGGTCCCGGCTTTCGCGCGACGGTCTCGAACCCCTCCGAGGCGTCCCGGGGCCGCGCAGTCGGGAACCCGGGACGATGTCCGAGGACGGGAGCGGCGTCGGTTCCCCTTGCGGGGATGTCCCGAAAGCGGGAGGGGCGCCCGCAGCCTTCGCCGCGGACGCCCCTCCCGTCGCATCATCCCCGACGTCAGTGCGCGGCGGTATCCCGCTCGTCGAAGATGTCCCGGTCCTTGGTCTCGGGCACCAGCAGCAGGCCGAGCACGAAGGTCATCAGCGCGATGACGATCGGGTACCAGAGGCCGTAATAGATGTCGCCGGTCTGGGCCACCATCGCGAAGGCGGTGGCGGGCAGCAGGCCGCCGAACCAGCCGTTGCCGATATGGTAGGGCAGGGACATCGAGGTGTAGCGGATCCGGGTCGGGAAGAGCTCGACCAGGGCCGCGGCGATCGGGCCGTAGACCATCGTGACGAAGAGCACGAGGACGAAGAGCAGCCCGATCACGCCGGCCACCTGCGGCCGGAAGATGTCGAACGGGTTCGCCATCTTGACGACCTGGGCGTCGCCCGCCTTCGGGTAGCCCGCCGCCTGAAGCGCGCCCGCCGCCGCCTTGTTGAACTCCGCCGCCGGAGCGCCCGCCGCGAACGGGACCTCGGTGCCGTTGATCCGCACGACCGTCGGCTGGCCGGCCGGCGCGGCCTCGGTGGTGTAGCGCACCGAGGACTTGGCGAGGTAGTCGCGGGCGAGGTCGCAGGGCGCCGAGAACACCCGGGTGCCGACCGGGTTGAACAGGCTGCCGCACTGGGCCGGATCGGCCACCACGGTCACCTTGACGTTCTCGATCGCCTTCTCGAGGGCGGGGTTGGCGAGCGTGGTGATCTGCTTGAACACCGGGAAGAAGCTCAGCGCCGCGATCAGGCAGCCGGCCAGGATGATCGGCTTGCGGCCGATCTTGTCCGAGAGCCAGCCGAAGACCACGAAGAAGCCGGTGCCGAGCAGCAGCGCCCAGGCGATCAGGAGGTTGGCCGTATAGCCGTCGACCTTCAGGATCGATTGCAGGAAGAACAGGGCGTAGAACTGGCCGGTGTACCAGACCACGCCCTGGCCGGCGACGAGGCCGAGCAGCGCGATCAAGGCGATCTTGGCGTTGCGCCACTGGCCGAAGGCCTCGGTCAGCGGGGCCTTCGAGGTCTTGCCCTCGTCCTTCATGCGCTGGAAGGCCGGCGATTCGCTGAGCTGCAGGCGGATCCAGAGCGAGATGCCCAGCAGCAGCACCGAGACCAGGAACGGGATGCGCCAGCCCCACTCGGCGAAGGCGGCCTCACCCGTGAAGGACCGCACCGCCAGGATCACCACCAGCGACAGGAACAGGCCCAGCGTCGCCGTGGTCTGGATCCAGCTGGTGTAGAAGCCGCGCCGGCCGTGCGGCGCGTGCTCGGCGACGTAGGTCGCCGCCCCGCCGTACTCGCCGCCGAGCGCCAGGCCTTGGGCGAGGCGCAGCACGATCAGGATGATCGGCGCCGCGATGCCGATCTGCGCGGCGTTGGGCAGGATGCCGACGATGAAGGTCGACAGGCCCATGATCAGGATGGTGACGAGGAAGGTGTACTTGCGCCCGACGATGTCGCCGACGCGCCCGAACACCAGGGCGCCGAACGGCCGCACCAGGAAGCCCGCCGCGAAGGCGAGCAGCGCGAAGATGTCCCGGGTCGCCGGCGGGTAGGACGAGAAGAACTGCGCGCCGATGATGCCGGCGAGCGAGCCGTAGAGGTAGAAGTCGTACCACTCGAACACGGTGCCGAGGGAGGAGGCCAGGATGACCTTCTTCTCCTCCCGCGTCATCGGGCGCGCGGCATCGCCGCTTTGCCCGAGGGCGGCTGAGCTTGCCATGGGGTGTTCCTCCTGTGAGGGCGTTTCCTGTGACGGACGTCACGCTTCGCCCGCGCGAGTCTTCGCCGCGTCGGGACCGTCGCGTGGAGGGTGAACCGGGTATCGGGCGGCGCCTTCTCCGCCGGGCGGGGGGATTGAGACCGCCCGCTCGCGCGTGATCCGCCGCCGGAACAAATCGTTAAGCGAGCCGTGGGCCGGCGCCCATCCGACAATTCGTCGTGAGACTTAGGTCGTGCGACTTCCGTCGGGGGCTCGACATGGTCGATCAAACCACCTGAACGACAGCTCAACGCAATGATGAATTTTCGGAGGCGGGTGCAAGCATTTAATTTACATCGCCAGGGCATTTCCCGACAAATCGGACACCGGTTTGTCGGAGAAAATGCGGCAAAAAATATCTAGATTATCGTCCGGTCGCGATACGATCGATCAATACTCTAGATAGTGACATTCTTAGGATAGCCAAGCCTACGTCGGATAGAATTTATGGCACCTTGCTCGTCTTCGCGAAATATTGGCATTGCCAATTCACGATTTTGAGCGCGCTGAAAATTCTTCCGCTTTATATTACGCATCTCTGGATCCTCTATGAGTGCTATAACTTCAAAATCTCTGCGGTCCATTTGCCTCTGTTCCATTTGCAATAAAAGAGCCTCATTTAATTTATCGTTTGAGTTTACAAAATAAATCGCCCCCGTTCGAGCTTTTTTTCGAACTCTGGGCGTGGTTTTATAATTATATCCGGCGGAAAATCTTTGAGATCCTTACTAATTGGCTCATCTTCAACGATATTTGCTGCCTTTCCCAAGGCGATGACAAGCGCGCGCGTTGCATCTTCTCTGAACGTCGAGCGAATGACATCGCGCGTCAGCAACTCCAAATCACGCACACGAATCATACTTGAAATAAAATCAATTACCCGAAGCGGTATGTCTGCGTCAAAAAACTCTCCTGTACGAATTTCATAAGTATCACGATCCCAATATGCATTTCCCGATAAAAGAATAGCATCCAGAAGCTGACCACGCGTGCCCTGATCTATCGCGATGTCTTTTGCGATCAAATGCGCGAGATAACCACCATCATCTTCAATAATATATTTTTCTCCATCTGCGTGAGTAAGATAGAAGCTGATAGGGTCGCCTAGACTATCCTCGAAAGCTGAACTTATGGCATAGCCAGTTGGAACGGGATGGACAGAAATGCCACCGCAGAAAGTCGTGCAAAGTGTTTTTTTCAGATCTTCAGGGCGCATCGAGGTCCAGAACTCCTTGCTCCTCTCTCACGCAGAAGAACCGCTTTGCGGCTTCCCAGAAAGTCGTTTCAGTCCAGGCATTTGTCCGCCGGTGCCGTGCCCCGATAGGCGGGATGCGAGCGAGATTATCAAGCCCAGTCGCTCCCGTCTCTAGCCTCCTCGGTCGCAGTGAGCATGCACATGCAAGCCAGGATGGCTTGCATGTGACTCGAAACGGGCGACAACGGAAAATCCGTCGACCGTTTCACGGATAAGCTTCGCGTTCCAATTTCCGCGGCCAGGGTTGCATTCCGCCAGCAAAATATAAATCTCGCCACCCGAAACAACTTTTGAAGATCGCCATTGCCACCCCGCGCGGATCGGCTTTGTTTTGGCATAGATCGGCGCATATCGTGGCTGAAGGTCCTTTGCTGACCATTGCCCGGCAGATTCTGTAATTTTTTCCTTTTTTACCAAACGTCTTATGCGCATGTTTCATTCCATCCCCGCGCAGATGTGCGAGACTAGATCGTGAAGTTTTTTATGTCATCATTTTTTCGCAGATCGGAGCCGATGCGCAGTCCGAGGAAAAGGCGCCGTTTTCCTCAGCTAGCAAAAATTCGGTTTGGTCGGAACCAAATGCCCACATTATCAAGCTGATCGAGTGATCATCTCAGGCCTCCGTACTCTGCCACGGCTGGCGCGGCTCCCCCACGGGAACGAGGATGGCACCCCGGCATTGAACCTGCGAGTGCCGGGAGCCGGGAAGACACACCATGCGTCGCGACCTGATCGTCCTCACCCTCGCCGCCGCGGCCCTCGCGGGGACGGGCGCTGCGGCGCAGCCGCTCGGCGGCGCCGGCCGGGCGGGCGCCGGGCAGCCGCATGTCGGGCCGCAGGGCGGCCGCGCCGCGGTCTATGACGTGCGCGGGCGGCACGGGCGTATCGGGGCGCTGCGCGAGCGGGGCTTCGCGGGCAGGGGCTATGCCGGCCGGAGCTTCGCGGGTCGGCGGTTCGCTGCCTACGGCGGCACCACCTTCGCCGGTCCTCTCGGGCTCTACGGCGCCAACGGCGTGCTGGAGCCCGGTCTCGTCGCCGAGCCCTACTTCAAGCTGCCGCGCCCGAGCGAGCTCGTCCCGTCGGCCTGGGGCGAGGGGACCTACGGCATCCCGACCGTCGCCGGCATCCCGCCCCAGCCGAAGGCCGATCCGGTGCTCTACGTCATCAACGGCGGCGAGCGGCGGGTCGGGGGCGCGCGGGTGATCTCGGTCGACGCGCCGCGGCGCTGACCCGCGACCTTCTCTCGCAGGAACCGGAGCGGGAAGGACCCTTCGGGCATGCGGGCGGGCGCTCGCCTGCCCGGCCGCGATTTGTTATGCCGTGCGGGTGATGCCGACCTCGCCCCCCACGCCGTCGAACCGGACAGCCTGCCGGTTTCCCGGCCGGACGCCTCCCGTCGGGAGCGGACGGCCGCGCGCATGAGCGGGGCGGAGCGAATCCTGGCCGAGACGGCGGAGGCCGACGAGGCCGCCGCGTTGCGCCGGGAGGTCGGCGCCCTGCGGCGCGCCCTGTCCGAGCGCGACGCGTTCCTGGCCGGCGTGGCGCACGAGCTGCGCAACCCGATGACCCCGATCCTCGGCCAGGTCGAGCGCCTGCGCGCCGCCGCCGAGCGCGACGCGCCGGAGGGCCGGGTGGCGCAGGGGCTGGCGCAGCTGCACTGGCTCGTCGAGCGCTACATCCGCCGGGCCACCACCCTCCTCGACGTGTCGCGGGCGCAGGCCGGGCAGCTCGCGCTGCTGGCCACGCCCGTGCCGCTGGCCGAGGTGGTGGACGAGGTGGTGGAGAGCCTGCGGCCGATGGCGGCGCATGCCGGCAGCGCGATCGCGGTCGCGGTGCCGGACGACCTCGTGCTGTCCTGCGAGCGGCTCGCCCTCGACCAGATCCTCGACAACCTGATCACCAACGCGATCAAGTACGGCGACGGCGGCGCCATCGCGGTGGCGGCGGCGCGGGACGGCGCGGTGGCGCGGATCCGGGTGAGCGACCGCGGCGTCGGCATCCCGGCGGCCGACCAGGGCCGGATCTTCGAGCGGTTCGAGCGCGCGGTGGCCGATCCCGGCACGGCGCCGACCGGCTTCGGGGTCGGGCTGTGGCTGGTGCGCCGCCTCGCCGAGGCGATGGGCGGGAGCGTCGCCCTCGAGAGCCGCCCTGGCGAAGGCGCGACCTTCACGGTAACGCTTCCCCTGCACGGGTAGGCGATCACGGCGGGGATCGACGATCCCGCGCGGGGTCGATGAGTTCCACACGAGGCCGAGAGCGCGGATGACGGGGGCGGGACCGAGCATGGGGCAGGCCGGGGCCTATGGCGGGCTGGAGCGGGTTCCGACGGGAATCGCCGGCCTCGACGAGATCCTCGGCGGCGGGCTGTTTCGCGGCGGCGTCTACATCGTCCAGGGCACGCCGGGCTCGGGCAAAACCATCTTCGGCAACCAGGCCTGCTACACCCATGCGGGCGCCTCGCCCGCCTACGAAGATATGGGCGCCTCGCCCGCCTACGAGGATAGGGGCGCCTCGCCCGCCACATGCGATCCGGGCGCCGCGCCCGAGCATCGGGCGCTCTACGTCACGCTGCTGGCCGAGAGCCACGCGCGGATGCTCGGCCACATCGCGCCGCTCGGCTTCTTCCGGCCCGACCTGATCCCCGACCGGATCACGTATCTCAGCGCCTTCCGCACCCTGCAGGACGGGGGACTGGCCGGCCTCCTGACCCTGCTGCGGCGGGAGACCTCCCAGCGCGAGGCGAGCCTCGTCGTCCTCGACGGGCTGGTGGCGGCGGAGGAGACCGCCGCCTCGACCCTCGAGTTCAAGACCTTCATCCACGAATTGCAGACCCAGGCCGCCGCCACCGGCGCCACCGTGCTGCTCCTCACCAGCGCCTCGGCCGGGGCCGATCTGGTGGCGGCCGAGCACACGATGGTGGACGGGCTCATCGTCCTGTCGAGCCGCCTTGCCGGGTGGCGGGCCGAGCGCGAGATCGAGGTGCGCAAGTTCCGCGGCGGCGGCTTCCTGCGCGGGCGCCACGCCTTCCGCATCACCGACGACGGGGTCCGGGTGTTTCCCCGCATCGAGGCGCGCCTGCGGGTGCCGAGCCGGCGCGACCCTGTCGAGGGGCCGGCGCTGACCACCGGCCTGCCCCCCCTCGACGCGATGCTGGGCGGCGGCCTGCCGCACGCCTCCACCACCCTGGTCGGCGGTCCCGCCGGCATCGGCAAGACCACGCTCGGCCTGCAGTTCCTCGGCGCCGACCCGGAGGCGCCGGGCCTGCTCTGCGGCTTCTACGAGAGCGAGGCGGCGCTCCTCGCCAAGGCGCGGGCGCTCGCGCTGCCGGTCGCCGGCCTGATCGAGCGGGGCCGGGTCGGGGTGATGTGGCAGCCCGCCACCGAGGGGCTGATCGACGAGGTCTGCGACGATCTCCTGCGCGATATCCGGAACCGGGGGGTCCGGCGCGTGTTCATCGACGGTCTGGACGCGATGAGCCGGATCGCAGGGGATCAGGACCGGATCGTCCGCATCTTCGCCGCTCTCACGGCGGAGCTGAGGGCGCTGGGCGTGACGGCGATGTACACCCGAGAAACCGATCTGCGCGGCACCTTCGTCGATGCGCCCTCCGGCAGTGGCTCCCTGCGGCAGACCTCCAGCGTCGCCGAGAACGTGGTGCTGATGCGCTCCTGCGCCCTGCGCTCCGGCCGCCACCGCCTGATCGCCGTTGCCAAGGTCCGGGACGCCCGGATCGACCCCCGCCTGCGCGTCTTCGACATCCGCCCCGGCGGCCTGGCGATCGACGACGGCCCCGATCGCGCCGAGGCGATCCTGGCCGACCGGGACGCCCCGAGCCGCGGCGGGGAGTAGGCCCGTGGCGAGGGTGCTCATCGTCGACGACGAGTTCGGCATCGCCGAGCTGCTGGACGCGGTCCTGTCCGACGACGGCCACGCCGTGGCGACCGCCGCCAACGGGCGCCAGGGCCTCGCCCGCGTCGCCGCCGACCCGCCCGACCTGATCTTCCTCGACTTCATGATGCCGGTGATGGACGGGCCCGCGATGCTGGCCGCCCTCGCGGGCGACCCGGGCACGCGGGGCATCCCGGTCGTGCTGATGAGCTCGATGCCCGAGGAAACCGTGCGCGAGCGCGCCGGCGGCCACGCCGCCTTCCTGCGAAAACCGTTCCGGCTCAAGCAGGTGCGCAACCTCGTCGCGGCACTGGCACCGCGCGACGAATAGTTGACTCAGTCAATCGATCGGACGATCCTGCCGGCCTGAGCGGAGGCGGGCGGCGATGCGGGACGAGGGTGGGGACGTCGACGAAGCGATGGTCGGGGCGGTGCGGGCCTTCGGCCGGTTCTACACCCGCCAGATCGGCCTCCTGGAGGAGGGGCTCCACCGCAGCGCCTTCTCGCTCACCGAGGCGCGGGTGCTCTACGAGCTCGCCCACCGCGATCACCTGACCGCCTCGGTCCTCGGCCAGGATCTCGGCCTCGATGCGGGCTATCTCAGCCGCCTGCTCAAGCGCTTCGAGGACCAGGGCCTGGTGACCCGCCGGGCCGCGCCGGAGGACGGGCGGCGCCAGGTCCTGGCCCTGACCGAGGCCGGACGGGCGGCCTACGCGCCGCTGGACGCGGCCTCGCGCGCCGAGGTGCGGGCCCTGCTCGCCCGGCTGCCCGCCGCCGACCGGGCGCTCCTCGTCGGCGCGATGGCGCGGGTGCGCGGCCTGCTCGGCGACCCGGCGTCGGACGCGCCGACGATCCTGCGCGACCTGCAGCCCGGCGATCTCGGCTGGATCGCCCACCGCCAGGGCCTGCTCTACGCCGCCGAGTACGGCTTCGACACGGGCTTCGAGGCGCTGGTGGCCGAGATCCTGGCCGGCTTCGTGCGCGACCTCGACCCGGCCCGGGCCGCGGCCTGGATCGCCGAGCGGGACGGCGCGGTGGCCGGCAGCGTCTTCCTGGTGCCCGCGGGCGGCGCCGAGGGGGTGGGCAAGCTGCGCCTGCTCTACGTCGAGCCCTCGGCCCGCGGCCAGGGCCTCGGCCGGCGCCTGACCGATTCCTGCATCGCGGGGGCCCGGGAGCGCGGCTACCGGCAGCTCACGCTCTGGACCAACGACGTGCTGACGAGCGCCCGGCGGATCTACGCGCAGGCGGGCTTCCGCCTGGTCGAGGCGGCGCCGCACCGCTCCTTCGGGCAGGACCTGGTGGGGGAGACCTGGATGCTGGACCTGTGAGGGCGTACCCTCATACGAAATCCGATCGATTGCTTCGCGATGCGGATTTCAGCTTCGCTCAAGCGCCGCGCGGGCTGGTGATATGGGATCCGGAAGCAATCTTCCGGATCCCATATCACACCTTCTCCAGCGCCATCTCCAGGAAGCCGAGCGCGTCCTCGACGGCGCAGCGGCGGACCTCGGAGCGGCCGAGGTCGCCGTAGCGGCGCTCGATGTGTCGGGTCGCCCGGCCGGCGGCGACGAGGCCGAAATGGACGAGGCCGATGGGCTTGGCCGCCGTCGCGCCGGTGGGACCCGCGATGCCCGTGATGGCGAGCGCCACGTCGGCGCGGGAATGGGCCAGCGCCCCCTCGGCCATCGCCCGCGCCACCGGCTCGCTCACCGCGCCGTGGGCCGAGATCAGGTTGAAGTCGACGCCGAGGATCTCGGCCTTGGCCTCGTTGGAATAGGTGACGAAGCCGCGCTCCACCACCTGCGAGGAGCCCGCCACCTCGGTGAGCAGGGCGGCCACCAGGCCGCCGGTGCAGGATTCCGCGGTGACGAGGCGGGCCTGGCGCTCGCGATAGGCGGCGATCAGCACGCTCGCCCGGGTGATGAGGGCGGCATCGAACATCAGGCGCGCGCCTCCGGCAGGCGGATGGTGGCCGCCGCCTGGGCGGCGAGGCCCTCGGCCCGGCCGACGAAGCCGAGCTTCTCCGTCGTCGTCGCCTTGATCGACACCGCCGAGAGCGGCACGCCGGCGATCTCGGCGATCCGGCTGCGGATCGCGTCGCGGTGGGCGCCGATCCGGGGCGCCTCGGCCAGCACCGTGATGTCGAGGTGGTCGATGACGCCGCCGCGCTCGCTCACCCGCCGCACCGCGTCGGCGAGGAACTGGTCGGAGGAGGCGCCGCGCCAGCGCGGGTCGCTCGGCGGGAAGTGCACGCCGATGTCGCCGTCGGCGAGCGCGCCCAGGATCGCGTCGGTGAGCGCGTGCAGCACCACGTCGCCGTCCGAATGGGCGAGCACGCCGCGATCGGCCGGGATGCGCACGCCGCCGAGCCAGACGTGGTCGCCTTCCGTGAAGGCGTGCACGTCGAAGCCGGTGCCGAGGCGGGTCAGGAGGGTCATGGCGGAGTCGCTCTCGGAGGGGGGCGAAAAGGCGCGGTCGGCCTCGACGAGGTCGGCGGCCTGGGTGATCTTGCGGTTGCGCAGGTCGCCGGGGAAGACCGCCACCGGCAGGCCGGCCCATTCGGCGAGCGCCCCGTCGTCGGTGAAGCCGTCGTGCCCCTCCGCCGCGGCGCGCGCGTGCGCCTCGGCGAGGAGCGCGAAGCGGAAGGCCTGCGGGGTCTGCACCGCCCGCAGGGACTCGCGCTCGGGGGTCGCGCGCACCCGGCCGTCCGGCTCGACCACCTTGATGGTGTCGCTCACCGGCACGCCCGGCACGGCGGCGCCGTGGTCTTGCGCCGCCGCGATCGCCCGGTCGATCAGCGCGTCGTCGACGAAGGGGCGGGCGGCGTCGTGCACCAGCACCAGTTCCGGCGCGGCCTCGCGCGCCAGCGCCGCGAGCCCGGCCCGGACCGAGGCCTGCCGGGTGGCGCCGCCTTGCGTCGGCCGGGCGAGCTTGGCCTGCGCCGCCGGCGGCAGGTCGCCCAGGCACTCGTCGTAGAAGGCGGCGGCGTCGGCCGCGATCACCACCTGGATCCGGCCGACGCCCGGATGGGCGGCGAGCGCCGCCAGGGTCCGGGTCAGGACCGCCTGGCCGCCGACGCGGCGGTACTGCTTGGGCGTGTCGCCGCCGACGCGGATGCCGCGCCCCGCGGCGACGACCACTGCGGCGATCTGGGGAAGTGTCAAAGAGGTCGCTCCCGGGATTGCCCGCTCCTTAGCGACGCGCACCCGTCGACGCAAATGCACTGGGGGAAGGGCGGTGCCGCGCGGGAATGGGACATCTCACCGTCATCAGGCCGGATCGGGCTGCAGGCCCGCCGGCCCCGCGCTGCGGGGTTGCGTGGGGCGCATGCAGAACCGGAGACGGCGCGGCGCCCGGCCGACGGTTCGGCCCCGGGATGCTGCCCTGCACTGCAGCAAAGTCCGGGGTTACGGCGCTTCCAATTCCGCGCCATGCCCCGCTATCCTGGGCCGGGCGATCCGATCCGACGTTAGGGAAGGTTTCGCACGACGCCCGCCGGCCCCGCGGAACCGCGGAAGGGACGGCCCCGACGCAAATCGGACGCGAATCGCCGGTCGGGGAGGGAACGCGCTTGCGTCCGACCGGGTTTTGGCTATTTGCTGAGCACAATGACGACTGACCATTATTTGAGCGCCGAGGGGCCGGGGGCGGCCACGGGGGTGCGGCCGGCAGCGCTGCCACGGATGGCGGCGCACGATGCTGCGCCGCACGCGCAGGGCGCGCTGCTGGCGCCGCTCTCCGGCGTCACCGACCTGCACATGCGCCGCATCGCCCGCCGGCTCGGGGCCACCGCGACGGTGTCCGAGATGGTGGCGGCGGAGGATTTCGCCCGCGGCACCGAGGAGGCGCGCCTGCGGGCCGAGGGGGAGGGCGTGCTGCCGCACGTCGTCCAGCTCGCCGGCTGCGACCCGCGCTGGATGGCCGAGGGCGCGCGGCTGGCCGAGGCGAACGGCGCCGACGTGATCGACGTCAACATGGGCTGCCCGGCCAAGGCCGTGACCGGCGGCCAGGCCGGCTCGGCCCTGATGCGCGACCTCGACCATGCCGAGCGCCTGCTCGCCGCGGTGCGCGGCGCGGTGTCGGTGCCGGTCACCGTCAAGATGCGGCTCGGCTGGGACGACGCCACCCGCAACGCCCCCGACCTCGCCCGCCGGGCCGAGCGGCTCGGCTACGCCGCCGTCACGGTGCACGGCCGCACCCGGCAGCAATTCTATACCGGCCGGGCCGACTGGGCGGCGATCCGCCTGGTCCGCGAGGCGGTGGCGATCCCGCTCGTCGCCAACGGCGACGTGGCGAGCCTCGCGGACGCGCAGGCCTGCCTGGCGGCGTCGGGCGCCGACGCCGTGATGGTCGGCCGGGCGGCGGTCGGGCGGCCCTGGCTCGTCGCCGCCATCGCGGCGGGGCTCGCCGGCGAGACGGTCGCGGAGCCGGACGACGCCGCCAAGGCCGAGCTCGCCGCCGAGCATTACGACGGGCTCATCGCCCTCTACGGCGCCCGGATGGGCGTGCGCCACGCCCGCAAGCACCTCGCGGCCTATGCCGACCATGCCGGCGGGCTCGGGCCCGACGAGCGCATCCGGCTTCTCACCACCACCGACCCGGCGGAGGCCGCGCGGCTCCTGCGGCGCGCCTTCGAGGGCCGGTCCGCGCAGCCCGCCGCACGGCCCGAGCCTCGGGCCGCACGGTCCGAGATTCGGGCCGCATAGGATGAGCGATGCACCCCCTGCCGCCCGCACCCGGAAGGCCTCGCTCATGAGCGACCCGACGAGCGAGATGATCATCAACGCCCTGCCGCTGCCCGTCCTGACCATCGGTCCGGACGAGCGGATCCTCCAGGTCAACATGGCGGCGGAGCACTTCTTCGACTACTCGCGCCGGATGATGCAGCGCCAGCGCCTGCGCGACATCATCCCGTTCTCCTCGCCGATCATCGCGCTCGTCGACGAGGTGCGCCGGCGCCGCGCCAGCGTCAGCGAGTACCGGGTCGAGCTGGCCTCGCCGCGCACCGGTGTCGAGCGCAGCGTCGACGTGTTCGCGACCCATCTCGACGACGACCTCGTGGTGCTGATGCTCCAGGAGCGCACCATCGCCGACAAGATGAACCGCCAGCTCACCCACCGGGGCGCGGCCCGCTCGATGGTGGCGCTCGGCGCGATGCTGGCCCACGAGATCAAGAACCCGCTCGCCGGCATCCGCGGCGCCGCCCAGCTCCTCGAGCAGTCGGCCGCCGAGGACGACCGCCTCCTGACCCGGCTGATCTGCGACGAATCCGACCGGATCGTGCGCATCGTCGAGCGGATGGAGCTCTTTGGCGACGAGCGCCCGGTCGAGCGCGGGCCGGTCAACGTCCACGGCGTCCTCGACCAGGTGAAGCGCTCGGCCCAGTCGGGCTTTGCCCGCCACATCCGCTTCGTCGAGACCTACGATCCCTCGCTGCCGCCGGTGCTCGGCAACCGCGACCAGCTGGTCCAGGTCATCCTCAACCTCGTCAAGAACGCCGCCGAGGCGATCGGCGCCGACGCGGTCGACGGCGAGATCGTCCTCTCCACCGCCTTCCGCACGGGGCTTCGCCTCCAGGTGCCGGGCTCGCGCGAGCGGGTGAGCCTGCCGATCGAGGTGGCGGTGCGCGACAACGGCCCGGGCGTCACGGCCGAGCTGCTGCCGGACCTGTTCGACCCCTTCGTGACCACCAAGGCGCAAGGGTCGGGCCTCGGCCTCGCGCTGGTCGCCAAGATCGTCGGCGACCACGGCGGCATCGTCGAGTGCGATCCCGCCCCCCGCCGCACCGCCTTCCGCGTCCTCCTGCCGATGTCGCATGCCCGCGACGGGCGCGAATCCTCCGCCGAGACCGAGTGAGCGCCATGCCGAACGGACACATCATCGTGGCGGACGACGACGCCGCCATCCGCACCGTGCTCAACCAGGCCCTGTCGCGCGCCGGCTACGAGGTCCGCTCGACCGGCAACGCCGCCACCCTGTGGCGCTGGGTGGCGCAGGGCGAGGGCGACCTCGTCATCACCGACGTGGTGATGCCCGACGAGAACGCCTTCGACCTCCTGCCCCGCATCAAGCGGGTGCGGCCGGACCTGCCGATCATCGTGATGAGCGCGCAGAACACCTTCATGACGGCGATCCGGGCCTCCGAGCGCGGCGCCTACGAGTACCTGCCAAAGCCCTTCGACCTGAAGGAGCTGACCGCGATCGTCGGCCGCGCCCTGTCGCGCCCGCGCGGCGCCGCGGCGCCGGGGGCTCCGCCCGAGAACGAGGACATCCCGCTCGTCGGCCGCTCGCCGGCGATGCAGGAGATCTACCGGTCGCTCGCCCGCCTGATGCCGACCGACCTCACGGTGATGATCACCGGCGAATCCGGCACCGGCAAGGAGCTGGTGGCGCGCGCCCTCCACGATTACGGCCGGCGCCGCTCGGGCCCGTTCGTGCCGGTCAACATGGCGGCGATCCCCCGCGACCTGATCGAATCCGAGCTGTTCGGCCACGAGAAGGGCGCCTTCACGGGCGCCACCGCGCGCTCGGCCGGCCGCTTCGAGCAGGCCGAGGGCGGGACCCTGTTCCTCGACGAGATCGGCGACATGCCGATGGAGGCCCAGACCCGGCTCCTGCGGGTGCTGCAGCAGGGCGAGTACACCACCGTCGGCGGCCGGGTGCCGATCAAGACCAACGTCCGCATCATCGCGGCGACCAACAAGGACCTCAGGGTCTCGATCCAGCAGGGGATCTTCCGCGAGGACCTGTTCTTCCGCCTCAACGTGGTGCCCTTGCGCCTGCCGGCCCTGCGCGAGCGCTCCGAGGACGTGCCGGACCTCGTGCGCCACTTCTTCGTGCTGGTCGAGCGCGAGGGCCTGACGCGCAAGCAGCTCGACGGCGACGCGATGGAGAAGCTCAAGCGCTACCGCTGGCCCGGCAACGTGCGCGAGCTCGAGAACCTGGTGCGGCGCCTCGCGGCGCTCTACCCGCAGGAGACGATCACCGGCCCGGTGATCGAGGCCGAGCTCGACACCCTGCCGCTCGCCGCGCCCGCCCAGGGCGGGACGGGGCGCAAGGGGAACGGGGAGGCGGAAGGCCTCTCGGCGGCGGTGGAGCGGCACCTGTCGGAGTATTTCTCCAACTACCGGGACACGCTGCCGCCGCCCGGCCTCTACCACCGGGTCCTGCGCGAGATCGAGGGTCCGCTCATCGGCGCGGCGCTCGCGGCGACCCGCGGCAACCAGATCCGCGCCGCCGAGCTGCTGGGGGTGAACCGCAACACCCTGCGCAAGAAGGTCCGCGACCTCGACCTGCAGGTGTTCCGCACCCCGCGCTGACGGCGGCCGGGCGAGGCCGGAGGCGGAACCGGGGGGACAACCCGCCTGGTCCAGCGCGGCATTCCGACGCAACTTCTTGTCCCCCGACGATGAGGGGGGTACCAAAGGCCAAGATGCGGGATAATCCGGCAAGGCCGGATCGTTGCGGCGCCGGTTCGAGGGTACTGTCCCCCGTATCGGCCCCTCCGAGTACAGGCGCTTCCCCCCGCATGGCTCGGACGAAATCTTGCCGCCGCGCCTGCGCCCTGAGTTTCCGATGCGTCAGGGTGGGTTCTGGACAATGGAAGATCGTCCATACCGGACATATTGATCAGTCGATCCGGCAGGCTGCGCGCGGCTGACGTCTCGTTAGATCTAGCGAATGCCGCACCGGACCGTGATCGGAGGCGGCCGCGGGCGAAATCGCAGCGGGATGACACGATTTCGAGCGATCAGCCGCGGTCGCCGTGGTCGGCCCGGCGGCGCCTGGATTGGGTCTCTGCGCGGGGTTTGGCCAGAAGACGAACTATTGTTTTGTAGTTTTTACCAATTGTTAAGTGACGCCCCCGCGCCGGTCCGGCGGTGCCCGCCCCCCTCCGGGAGGTCCGGACCGGGCCGGGCGACCGGCCGCGGGCGGCATACCAAGCCCTTGTCCCCAAAGATCTTTCCTTCTTCGCCGTGGCGGCTCGCGCAAGCCTCCGCGGCGGCCGGCAGCGGAGTCCCGCGGCGGCGGACCGCCCGGCACCCGCCGCTACGGAAAAAGACGGTCAAAGCAGAACGATCCTTTATGTTGACCGAGACAGCTTGCAGTTGACGCAGACCGGCGTAACATCCATCACCTCGGACAGGGGGCGGCATTTCTAGAGGACCACATGAGTACACATGACCACGGCGAAGAGCCCCAGATGATCGGATTGGTGTCCGATATTGTGTCGGCTTACGTGTCGAACAACAGCGTGCCGGTGAGCGAGCTGGCGAGCCTGATCCGCAGCGTCCACGAGGCGGTCGCCCGCCTCGGCACGGCCGCCCCGGCGGAGCCCGAGCGGCTGACCCCGCCGGTGCCGATCAAGAAGACCGTCTCGCCCGACTACCTGATCAGCCTCGAGGACGGGCGCCGATACCGGACGCTGAAGCGCCACCTGGCTGGCCGCGGGCTCACCCCCGAGCAGTACCGTCAGAAGTGGGGCCTGCCGCCGGACTACCCGATGGTCGCCGCCAATTACGCAGCCCAGCGCTCCGAGCTCGCCAAGAGCATCGGGCTGGGCCAGAAGCCGGTCGTCCGTCGTCCGCGCTCGACCCAGGCCGCCTGACGACGCGCAGCCCGGTCCCGATCCCGCAGCGGGCCTGATCCCCGAGGACCGATCCCATACGGGCCGATCCGGTGGCTCGACCCCGCGCGGACCCGACGCCGCCGGCGGCCCTTATGACCGCCGCGGCGGCATCCGTATTAATTTCGCCACACTGTAGTGGCCTTGCACCACGGATGCTGTTCACACGACGCCCCCGGGCTCCGGCGCCCCCTTCCGGTCCGGCCGGCCACCTCGCCGGACCGCTCCCGCCCGGATCGGTTCCGGACGCCGCGCCGCGGGGTCCGGGCTGGTTCGGGGCGCTGGCGGTCAGCGTCGCCCTGGCGCTGGCGCTCGTCACCTTCCTGATCCTGGTCGGCGCCACCGCGATCGCGCCGACCCACACCGTGGTGGTGGCGCTGCTGCTCAGCAACGTCGCCCTGGTGCTGCTGCTCGTCGTGGTCATCGCCTGGGAGGCGCGGGTCTTCCTGCGGGCCCGGCGTACCAACGCGGCGGCCGCCCGGCTCCACACCCGCATCGTCGGCCTGTTCAGCCTGATCGCGACCCTGCCGACGGTGCTGCTCGCCGTGGTGGCGTCGATCACGCTGGAGCGCGGCCTGTCGCCCTGGTTCTCCGACCGGATGCGCAACGTCGTGCTGATGTCGGTCGACGTGGCCGACGCCTACCTGACCAACCAGTGCCAGAGCCTCGCCCGCGAGGCGCGGATCCTCTCCGACGATCTCACCCGGGCGCGGCCCGCCTTCGACGTCGAGCGGGCCTGGTTCGAGAGCTTCATGACGGCGCGCGCCGCCTCGCTCGGCCTGCCGATCGCCCGGATCATGCGCTCGCCGACCGAGACCGTGGCGCGGGCCAACATCGACATCCTGAAGGACCCGCCGCTGCCCTCGGCCAGCGACTTCGAGGAGGCGGCGAAATCCCCCGATGCCACCTGCCTGCTGCCGCGGGAGGGGCGGGTCTTCGGCACGCTGATGAAGCTGCCGGCCTACGACGACGCCTTCCTGCTGGTCGAGCGCGAGGTGACGCGGCTCGCCGTCGAGTTCCCGGGCGTGTCGCGGGCCGCCGCGACCGAGTTCCTGACCATCGATGCCGGGCGGCGCAGCGTGCAGATCGCCTTCGCGACGATGTTCGCGCTGATCGCGCTGATCGCGCTCCTGTCGGCGGTGTGGTTCGGGCTCAACTTCGCCAACCGCTTCGTGACGCCGATCCGCCGGCTGATCAACGCCGCCGACCAGGTCGCGTCGGGCAACTACTACGCCCAGGTGCCGTTCCGGAAGACCGAGGGCGACCTCCAGCACCTCGGCGAGAGCTTCAACAAGATGACCCAGGAGCTCAGCCGCCAGCGCGCCACGCTGATCGAGCAGAGCGAGCAGATCGACAGCCGCCGCCGCTTCACCGAGGCGGTGCTCGCCGGGGTGCCGGCCGGCGTGATCGGCGTCGACGGGCGGGGCGTCATCACCATCGCCAACCCGTCCGTCGAGCGGATGCTCGGGCGCTCCGTCGCCGACCTCGTCGGCGAGCCCCTCGAGGCGGTGATCCCCGAGCTCGGCGGCCTGCCGGGGGATTCCCGCGCCCGCCCGACCCAGCAGCAGATCCAGATCGCCCGCAACGGCCGCGAGCGCACCATCGACGTGCGCACCACGAGCGAGCAGTCGCAGGACGGCGACCGCGGCTACGTCGTCACCCTGGACGACATCACCGACCTCGTCACCGCGCAGCGCACCTCGGCCTGGGCCGACGTCGCCCGCCGCATCGCCCACGAGATCAAGAACCCGCTGACCCCGATCCAGCTCTCGGCCGAGCGCATCCGGCGCAAGTACGGGAAGGTGATCACCGCCGACAAGGAGATCTTCGAGCAGTGCGTCGCCACGATCGTGCGCCAGGTCGACGACATCAAGCGGATGGTGGACGAGTTCTCGTCCTTCGCGCGGATGCCCAAGCCCGCCATCGCCCGCAACGACCTGACCGAGATCGTCAAGCAGAACCTGTTCATGATGCGGGTGGCCCATCCCGACGTGGCCTTCACGCTGCAGGAGGGCGAGGCCCGGGTCAGCGCCGCCTTCGACACCCGGCTCCTGTCGCAGGCGATCACCAACATCCTCAAGAACGCCGTCGAGGCGGTGCAGGCGGTGCCCGAGGACGTGCGGGGCGAGAGCCTGGTCGCGGTGCGCCTCTACGAGGAGGGCGAGGCCGCGGTGATCGAGATCACCGATACCGGCAAGGGATTCCCGCAGGAAGGGCGCCAGCGGCTGCTCGAACCCTATATGACCACCCGCGAGGGGGGCACGGGCCTCGGATTGGCGATCGTGAGCAAGGTCTTGGAAGAGCACGGCGGCGGCATCGAGCTGAACGACAATCCGCGCGGGCGCGGCGGCCAGGTGCGGATGCGCGTCCTGCGGGAGATGCGCCGCGACGCGCCGACGGAGGCCGGCACCGCCCGGCCGGCCCAGGTCCCGGAGACCCCCGCCACCTCCCCGGAGCCCGCCGCGTGACGCCCCGGCCCGCGCCGGGAGCGCCGGACCACACCCACCGATTCGACAGCCCAATTCGATACAGCACCGGGAGCGGGGCCCTCAGGCCCGCCGCCCGCGTCGCGGGGAGGCCTTGAAGCCATGAGCGCCGACATTCTGATCGTCGATGACGAGGCCGACATCCGTGAGCTCGTCGCCGGCATCCTCGACGACGAGGGCCACCGTACCCGTACCGCCGGCTCCTCCGACGAGGCGCTGGCGGCGATCGAGGCGCGCCGCCCGCACCTCGTCTTCCTCGACATCTGGCTCCAGGGCTCGCGCCTCGACGGGCTCCAGGTGCTCGACGTGATCAAGGCCCAGGCCCCGGACCTGCCGGTGGTGATGATCTCGGGCCACGGCAACATCGAGACCGCGGTCTCGGCGATCAAGGCGGGCGCCTACGACTTCATCGAGAAGCCGTTCAAGGCCGACCGGCTGATCCTGGTCGCCGAGCGGGCGCTCGAGGCCTCGCGCCTCAAGCGCGAGGTGCGCGACCTCAAGGCGCGCTCCGGCCAGGCGAGCCGCATCGTCGGCGCCTCGGTGGCGGCCAACCAGCTGCGCCAGACCGTCGAGCGCGTGGCGCCCACCAACGCCCGGGTGATGATCGCGGGCGCGCCGGGCTCCGGCAAGGAGCTCTCGGCCCGCACCATCCACGCCGCCTCGTCGCGGGCCAACGGCCCCTTCGTGGTGATCAACGCCGCCACGATCACCCCCGAGACGATGGAGGCCGAGCTGTTCGGCGTCGAGGCGGCCGACGGCAGGCCGCGGCGGGTGGGCGCGCTCGAGGAGGCCCATGGCGGCAGCCTCTACATCGACGAGGTCGCGGACATGCCGCGCGAGACCCAGAACCGCATCCTGCGGGTCCTCGTCGACCAGAACTTCCAGCGCGTCGGCGGCACCACCCGGGTCCATGTCGACGTGCGGATCATCTCGTCCTCCTCGCGCGACCTGGCGGAAGAGATCGCCGGCGGGCGCTTCCGCGAGGACCTCTTTCACCGCCTCAGCGTCGTGCCGATCCGGGTGCCCTCGCTCGCCGAGCGGCGCGAGGACGTGCCCGAGCTGATCACGTTCTTCATGGAGCAGATCTCGGGCGCCACCGGCCTGCCGCAGCGGCGCATCGCCGCCGACGCCATGGCGGTGCTGCAGTCGCACGACTGGCCCGGCAACGTCCGCCAGCTGCGCAACAACGTCGAGCGGCTGATGATCCTGACGCAAGGGGATCCCGAGACCGAGGTGACGACCGAGATGCTGCCGAGCGAGGTCGGCGCGCTGGTGCCCACCACCCCGAGCGGGGCGGGCGGCGAGAAGCTGATGAGCCTGGCGCTGCGCGAGGCGCGCGAGATCTTCGAGCGCGAGTACTTGGTGGCACAGATCGCCCGCTTCTCCGGCAACATCTCCCGCACCGCCGAGTTCATCGGCATGGAGCGCTCGGCCCTGCACCGGAAGCTCAAGTCCCTCGGCATCGGCGCCTGAGCGCGTCGCGGTCGCGCCGGCCCGCTTTTGACGGTGCCAAGCCCCGGGCGTTCTGCTAGGCGGGCCTGTGGCCGGGACGCGACGGGGCGCGGGCAAAGGACGGTTGCGGCGGTTCGGCGGCCCGGGGAGCTTTCCCTGCGGCCAGTCTGCACTTGCGCCCGGGCGAGCTTCACCGTGATAATGGGGCGGCCGGTTCCCGGGGCGGCGCGCCGCGCCTCCCGCAGCACAACAACACGGACCGACCCGTCAACAGGGACTGGCAGCGGGTTCAAAGGACAAGAAGAATGGCGGGCGAACGCGCTCAGAATCTGCAGGACACCTTCCTCAACCACGTTCGCAAGAACAAGATTCCGCTGACGATCTTTCTGGTCAACGGCGTGAAGTTGCAGGGTGTCGTGACCTGGTTCGACAACTTCTGCGTGCTGCTGCGGCGCGACGGGCACTCGCAGCTCGTCTACAAGCACGCGATCTCGACCATCATGCCGGGCCATCCGGTGCAGCTGTTCGAGCAGGGCGAGGAGGGGGCCGAGAAGGCCTGATCCCGCCGCCGGCTCGCGGCCAGCACCCCGCGCGGCCGGGCCTCGCCGGCCCGCCGCCGCGCCTCCGTGCCGCCCGAGCGGCACGCCGACTTCATCCAGGCCGCCGCGTGCGGCCTGTTTTTCGTCGGGCGCACCCCCGCCGGCGCTTGATTCCGGCCCCGCTCCATCCAACCTCTGTCCGATGGACTCCCGGCCTTTTTCGGGAGCAGCCGGAGACACGATGGAACCGCGGACACCGGGCGAGATCCGCCTGCAACGCCAGGCCGAGCCGGAAGCCGCGATCGCGGCCGAGACCCGCACGCTGGTGATCGGCCCCTACCAGACCCGGCGCGACGCCGGAGCCGAGCCCCGGGCGCCGCTCGCCCGCCTCGACGAGGCGGTGGGCCTGGCCGCCGCGATCGAGCTCGACGTCGCCGACCGGCTCCTTGTCACCGTGCAGCAGATCCGGCCCTCGACCTTCCTAGGCAAGGGCCGCGTCGAGGAGATCGCCGGGCGGATCGAGGCCGACGGCATCCGCCTCGTGGTGATGGATTGCGCGCTCTCGCCGGTGCAGCAGCGCAACCTGGAGAAGGCCTGGGGCGTCAAGGTCATCGACCGGACCGGCCTGATCCTGGAGATCTTCGGGCGGCGCGCCTCGACCCGCGAGGGCACGCTGCAGGTCGAGCACGCGCACCTCGCCTACCAGCGCAGCCGGCTGGTGCGGTCCTGGACCCACCTCGAGCGCCAGCGCGGCGGCTTCGGCTTCCTCGGCGGCCCGGGCGAGACCCAGATCGAGGCCGACCGGCGGATGATCCAGGAGCGGATGACCCGGATCGAGCGCGAGCTCGAGACCGTCACCCGCACCCGCGGCCTGCACCGCCGCTCCCGGCGCCGGGTGCCGTACCCGATCGTGGCGCTCGTCGGCTACACCAATGCCGGCAAGTCGACCCTGTTCAACCGCCTGACCCGGGCCGAAGTGCTGGCCGAGGACATGCTGTTCGCCACCCTCGACCCGACGGCGCGCGCCATCAAGCTGCCGCACGGCGAGACCGCGATCCTGTCCGACACCGTCGGCTTCATCTCCGACCTGCCGACCATGCTGATCGCCGCCTTCCGGGCGACGCTGGAGGACGTGATCGAGGCCGACATCCTGCTCCACGTGCGCGACATCGCCCACGAGGACGCGGAGGCTCAGGGCGCCGACGTCGCCCAGGTGCTGACCGAGCTCGGCATCGAGCCGAACACCGACCGGGTGATCGAGGTCTGGAACAAGGCCGACCTCCTCGACGAGGCGGAGCGCGAGCGCCTGCTCAACCTGAGCCGGCCGAACGGGGGGCAGAGCGCGGGACCGGTGCTGCTCTCGGCGCTCACCGGCGAGGGCATCGACCGCCTGATGAGCCGGATCGAGGCCCGCATCGCCGAGGCGCGCACCAGCTTCGCGGTGATCCTGGAGCCGGCGCAGGGCGCCGAGCTGCACTGGCTCTACGAGAACGCCGAGGTCCTCGACCGCCGCGAGGACGGCGAGGGGGCGACCCACCTCGTGGTCCGGATCGCCCCCGAGAAGGAGCCGCGCTTCCTCAACCGGTTCGGCGGGGCGCGGCGGTTGCGGGGGGGCGGGTAGGAGAAGCCCGCGAGGCCCTCACCGTCATGCCGATCCACCGCCTCGCCATTGCCGGCTACCGCTCCCTGCGCGACATCGTGCTCGGCCTCGACCGGCTGACCGTGGTGACGGGCGCCAACGGCAGCGGCAAGTCGAGCCTCTACCGCGCGTTGCGGCTCCTCGCCGAGGTGGCGCAGGGGCGGGCGATCCCGTCGCTCGCCCGGGAAGGCGGCTTCGCCTCGGCGCTCTGGGCCGGGCCGGAGACCTTCGGGCGCCGGGTCCTCGACGGCTCGCAGCGGGTCGAGGGCACGGTGCGGCGCCGCCCCGTCGAGCTGAAGCTCGGCTTCTCCGACGACGATGTCGGCTACGCCATCGCCCTCGGCCTGCCGCCGCCGTCCTTTGCCGGCACGTTCTTCTCCCACGATCCCGAGATCAAGGCCGAGAGCGTCTGGAACGGGCCGATCGTCGGGCGGGCCAACGTCTTCGCCGAGCGCCGCGGACCCTTGGTGCGCCTGCGCGACGGCACCGGCACCTGGACCGAGGCGCTGGGCGACCTGCCCGCCTACGACAGCCTGATGACCCACGGCGCCGATCCCCGCGACGCCCTCGACGTGCTGCGCTTGCGCGAACGGATGCGGGCCTGGCGCTTCTACGATCATTTCCGCACCGACCGCGACGCGCCGGCCCGCCGGCCGCAGATCGGCACCCGCACGCCGGTGCTGGCCGGCGACGGCGCCGATGTCGCGGCGGCGATCCGGACAATCATCGAGATCGGCGACCGGGACGCCCTCGACGCGACCATCGCCGAAGCCTTTCCGGGGGCGGAGCTGTCGGTGGCGAGCGGCGAGGACCACTTCACCCTCGAATTCCGCCAGCACGGATTGCTGCGCCCCTTGCGCGGCGCGGAGCTCTCCGACGGGACGCTGCGCTACATCCTGCTCGCCGCCGCGCTCCTGTCGCCGCGCCCGCCCGAGCTGATGGTGCTCAACGAGCCCGAGACCAGCCTGCATGCCGACCTCCTGGCGCCGCTGGCCGCGCTGATCGCGCGGGCGGCGGAGGGCACGCAGGTCCTGGTGGTGTCGCATGCCGCCGCCCTGGTGGCGGCCCTGGAGCGGGAGGGTGCGGCCCGCATCACCCTGGAGAAGCGCCTCGGCGAGACGCTCGCGCCCGACCACGACCCGCCGTCCTGGACTTGGCCCAAACGATAGTCCCGGCCCAAGCGGTAGGCCCGGTCCATGGCGCGGGTCACGCCGCCGCGAACCGGCGCCCGCGCAGATGCGCCGCGAGCCGGCGCCGGACGAGGCAGAAGGTGGCCGAGACGACCAGGCAGTAGAGGCCCAACCCGACGACGATCCCGGAGAACGGCACGCCGGCATCGATCAGCAGCCCCGACAGGAAGGGACCGAGCGCCGTGCCCAGCACCATGATCGCCACGATGGCGCCGCGGATCGCCCCGAGGTGGCGGGTGCCGTAGACCTCCGGCCAGAGCGCGCCGAACAGGGTGAGCGAGATCCCGTCGGTGACGCCGTAGAGCAGCATGAAGGCGAAGGCGGACCACGGCGCGGAGACCCCGCCGAGGACCAGGCAGGCGAGGCCGAACGGCACCAGGTAGACCGGCAGCAGCGCGAGGGCCGAGAACCGGTCGACCAGGCGACCGGCGGCGAGCAGGCACAGGAAGGTCGCCACCGCGTAGGGCGGGAAGGCGGCGGCCAGCACCTCCGGCGACCAGCCGCGGCTCTCGGCGAGATGCGCCTGGTGAAAGAAGATCGTGTTGCTGATGAAGGAGGGCGGCAGCATCGCGGCGAGCAGCCCGTAGAGGTAGGGGTCGGCGAGGGCCTGCGCCCGCGTCGCGCCCTCGCTCGGCCCGGCGCGCTCCGCCGCCGCGGGCACCCGCTCGCGCCGCACGAGATGACGGGCGAGCGGCAAGGCGACGACGAGGAGGCCCGCGACCCCGAGCCAGGCGCCGCGCCAGCCGAGTGCCGCCGCGGCGGCCACGAGGGCGAGCGGCAGGCAGGCCTGGCCGGCATTGAGCCCGGTGGCGGCGAGCGACACCGCCCGGCCGCGCTCGGCCGAGAACCAGCGCCCGAGCAGCGTGTAGGCGGTCTGCAGCATCAGCCCCTGGCCGGCGAGGCGGAGCAGAAAAAGCGCGGCGGCGAGGACGGGGAGGTTCGGCGCGAGCGCGAGGAGCGCGGCGCCGGCGGCGAGCAGGCCGGCGGCGAGGCTCACCACCCGGGGCGCCGGCCAGCGGTCGATGAGCCCGCCGAGCCCCGCCAGCGCCAACGCGGCCGCCAGGGTGACGCCGGCATAGAGCGCCCCGAACGTCCCGTCCGACAGCCCGAACTCCCGCCGGATCGCCCCGCCCGACAGCGCGACCACGAAGGTCTGGCCGAAGCAGCTGCAGAACAGGAGCAGGAACCCGGCCGCGAGCCAGCGCAGATTGGCCGTGAGGAAGGGGGGCATGGAGGTGGGGTAACGGTGGGATGGACCGACCGCAACGACGATCTCCTCAAGGCGGAAAGATCGTGCGGTCCTGGTGGCCTACAGAATCGGCACCCTTCATTTTCGCTGCTCCGAGGCCTATCGGACGGAGTCCACCGAATCCCCCATCCATGACCTCATCCTGAGGTGCTGGCGTTCGGAGATCGCTGAGCCTTGAAGGAGGGCTCCAGCCATCACTCAGGCTTCTGGAGCCCTCCTTCGAGGTCAGTCGATCTTTGATCGACTGACACCTCAGAGACTGTTTGAGTATGATATTTTAAATCAAGACTTGAGGGATTCATGATTACCCTACCCTCTCACCTCATCCTGAGGTGCGACCGAAGGGAGCCTCGAAGGAGGGCTCCAGAAATCGCCGAGATCCCTGGAGCCCTCCTTCGAGGTCAGTCGATCGTTGATCGACTAACACCTTAGGATGAGGCAGAGGGTAGGATAAATCATAGTTATTTTAATTTTTTTAAAATTCAAAACCGCCCAACCAGTTTATCAGGATGAGATTGCGAATTGGAAGATGACGATACAGATGATCCGTCGCTTCAAAAATCAAACAGGATCTCGCATAGACTTAAACTCTAAGGATCACCCCATGTCGGTCGAACTGGAAACCGAAGAACTGCTCCCACTACTCCATCCCGGAGAGGTTTTACGTCAGGATTTCAGGGTACCGCGAGGCGGCATAGAGGCGCGCGGCTCCGGCCCAAGGGGCCGCGCCGCGCGCCGCAACCCTCACTGCGAGCGGCGGCCGAACGAGATCGCGTAGGCCTGGACCCGGGCGTCGATCAGCGGGTCGTCCGAGACCTCCACGCCGTCCGGCAGGTTGTTGGGCATGAACAGCAGCGCCTTCTCGGCGGTCTCGCTGTCGGGCACCGCCTTGGTCAGGGTGAGCGTGCCGAGATCGACGAAGCGGCGGTCCTCCGGCCAGGCCACGGTCGCGTCCTTTGTCGAGTCCCCGGGTTGGGCGATCTGCGCCTCGACCCGGAAGGCCACCGGGGCCTTGGCGAGGCGGGCCGGCATCTCCTCGACGAGGTAGTTCGGGCCCTTGGCCTTGGCGTCGTCGGCGCTCAGGATCTCCTCGCCGGCCACCGGCACGATGCGGTAGCGGAAGGGGGTGCGCTTGCCGGCGGCGTCGACCAGGATGAAGGCGTTGACGCCGTTATAGACCTGGCGGCCGAAGCTCGACGGGGTCTTGGCGGTGGCGAGCGCCTTCGGGGCATTCGGGTGGGCGGCCATGAACTGCTCGACCGGGGTCGGCTTGGCGGTGCCGGGGCCGCTCTTGGTGATCGCCACCAGGAGGTCGCGGAACTCCTCGCCGGTGGCGACCGGGAAGGTCTTCAGCGAGTTGGTGACGACGTCCATCTCGGAGCCGTCGGCGGGCTTGAACTTGATCGACAGGCCGTGCGGGTTGGCCTCGGGGGCGCCGTCGGGGATCTGGGGCAGGCCGGTCGCGTCGGAGAAGCGCACGGTCACCGGCACGGCGGCGCCGGAGAAGACGCCGGCCTTGCTCAGGGTCTTGGCATCCACCGACGGGGTGAAGCTGCCCTCCACCACCACGCCCTTGGCGTGGTTCGAGCGCTTGCCCGGATGCTCGCCGAAGATCTTGGTCATGGCCGCGATGGTCTGCTCGGCCGTGGAGGCGTCCTGCGCCGAGGCGGCCGGGACGGCGGCGAGCAGCAGGGCGGCACCGAGGAGCGTGCGCCGGATCGGGGAACGGGTCATGATCGGTCATCCCTTCGCGGGGCCGATTCGGCCCGGCGCGACATGACCCGAATATTCGATTGCGCGCAAGCGATCGGCGTATCAAAAATTCGTCAGGTTCCAGACCGGGGTGCGCTGCCCGGAAGCCGCTTGTGCATGAAGGTGCAGGGCTCCGGCACGCCGTCGGGCGAGCAGGCGTAGTCCGGCACCACGCCGGTCACGGCGTAGCCGAGCGAGCGGTAGAGCGCCTCGCCGGCATCGTGCGAGCGGGTGTCGAGGACCAGGAGCGAGCGCCCTTCCGCCCGGGCCACCGCCTCGGCCTCGTTCATCAGCGCCCGGCCGAGGCCGCGGCGGCGCGCCCGGGGGTGGACCAGCACCTTGGTGATCTCGGCCCGGTGCCGGCCGTTCGGCGGGCCGGCGAGGCCGACCTGGGCGCTGGCGACGACGCGCGTGCCGTCCCGCGCGACCAGCAGCCGGCGGGCGCCGCTGCGCAAAGCCGGCAGCCCGTCGCGCCAGAATCCTTCCGCCTCGGACAGGGTGAAGGGCAGCACGAAGCCGATGCTGGCCCCGTCGAGGACGCAGGCATGGAGCAGAGCCGCGAGGTCGGGCAGGGCGGCCTCGGCCGCGTCGGCCGACAGGGTCTCGATGGGGGGCATGGTCTCGAATCCTCTCACGGCCGGCCGATCGCGATCAGGTAGCGGGCCTCGTCCGGGCCCGGGCTGGTGAAGCGGGAGGCGCCGGCGAGGCGGTAGCGCAGGCAATCGCCGGGCAGGAGCGCATGGACGACGCCATCGAGGGCGAGGTCGAGCCGGCCCGCCAGCATCCAGAGGTGATGCTCGAGCCCGCCGACGGGCGGGGCCGCGTAGGCGATGCTGGCGCCGGCCGGCAGGGTGCCGTGGACGAGCTCGACGGAAAAATCCCGGGCCGGGGGCGAGACGCCGCGGCGGCGAAACCCCGTCTCGGGATCGACCCAGACCGCCTGCGCGGCGTGGCGCACGACCTCCGCCGGGTCGGCCTCGATCTCGGCGAGCAGCCGCGACATCGGCCGGCCGTAGACGGTGCAGAGCCGGCCGAGCAGCGAGGCGGTCGGGCTGGTCTCGGCCCGCTCCAGCCGCGACAGGGTGGGGCGGCTGATCCCGCTCGCGGTCGCGAGGGCGTCGAGGGACAGGCCGTGCTCCTGGCGCAGGGCGGCGAGCCGGGCGGCCAGCCGCCGGTCGATTTCCGCGGCCTCGCCGGACGCGGCGCGCGGGTCGGGCACGGGTTCGAGCGGAAGATCGTCTCTCATGAATGAGAGATTTTCTCACAACCGATCGACGGTCAAGCCCGATCGCCCGACGGTGCTTTCATGGAGAGGGCTCAGCGCTCCCGCCGCTTCACCGCGACCCAGGCCTCCTCCATCGCGGCGAGGCCGGCTTGCGCCAGGGGGCGGCCGTCCTTCGTCACCTCCGCCTCCATGGCGGCGAAGCGGCGCTGGAATTTCAGGTTGGCGCGTCGCAGCGCCTCCTCCGGATCGACGCCGGCATGGCGGGCGAGGTTGGCGACCGAGAACAGGAGGTCGCCGATCTCCTCGGCCACCGCCTCCGGGCCCTCGCCGGCCAGCGCCTGCACGACCTCGTCGGTCTCCTCCCGCACCTTGGCGACGACCTCGGCGGCGTCCGGCCAGTCGAAGCCGACGGCGGCCGCCTTGGCCGAGATCTTTTCCGCCCGGGCGAGGGCGGGGAGCGCCAGGGGCACGCCGTCGAGGGTGCCCTCCGGGGCGGGCGGGCGCCCGGCGGCGGCGGCGCGGGCCGCCTTGGCGCGCCGCTCCTCGGCTTTGATCGCCGCCCATTGCGCGTTCACCGCCGCCGGGTCGAGGTCCTTCGAGTCGCCGAAGATGTGGGGGTGGCGGCGCACCATCTTGTCGGCGATGGCGGTGGCGACGTCGTCGAAGGCGAAGGCACCGGCCTCCTCGGCGATCCGGGCCTGGAACACGACCTGGAACAGGAGGTCGCCGAGCTCGTCGCGCAGCTCCTCCGGATCGCCGGTCTCCACCGCCTCGGCGACCTCGTAGGCCTCCTCGATCGTGTAGGGGACGATGCTGGCATGTGTCTGCGCCAGGTCCCACGGGCAGCCGCCCTCCGGGTCGCGCAAGGCGGCCATGATCCCGAGAAGCCGCGCGATCGGGGGGGTACTCATGCTCGCTCAGCCATCCGTCCGCGCCGCTCCGGGCGGCGCCTCGCCCCGCTCATAGGCGCCGGCAGGCCCCCGGGGAAGCGCCCGGTGGGGGGAGGGCAGGGCCCTGCAGAACCTCGCTTATTCCGTAAATTCCTACTACCTCGGCGATTGTATCCGATCGGCGCCGAAGGCGCCCCCGATCGTTCTTCAAAACGAACCATGTCTCGGGCCTATAGGTGACTTATCAGTCATGGATTCTCAGAGAGTCAGTTATGTGGATTATATGGAGGAGCGAATTTCCTCGCCGCGACAAGGGTTTGCGGGGTGGTTGCGCATACGGGTCTGCGTGGATCGGCATCGGACTCTGCGTGGAGCCGCATCGGATTCTGCGGGGATTCCGGGGGTTCGCGCATCGGATTCTGCGTGCCCGCGCATCGGATTCGGCGTCGGGCCCCGGCCAAGTCCCCGGAATCCGGCCGGTTTCGATTGGCCCCCGCGTATCGAACTCTGCGCGGCCGGGAGATCCGGGAATCGACCCCGTATCGAACTCTGCGCCGCTCCTCCACCGGTGCTCCACCGGGATCCGCCCACCCCGCCCACAGGCTTGCCCGCCGGCCCGGCCACCGCCGATCCCCAGGACGGTGCACAGGGCGGTACACAGGGCCTTGCACAGCCGGGCCACAGGGCCGCGGCGGCGGGGAGGGCGAGGACGCCGGAGCCCTCCGCTCGAGCCTCCACGGCCTCTCCACGGGCCTTCGGCGGCCGCTTCGGCGGGCCGGTGCCGGATTCGGCGCGGGATAACGGGGACGAGTCGCGGGAATCTTGGGATAACCCGTCCCGGGCAACGGAATCCCGGGAGCCGAATCGTGCATGACGGTTTGGACCACGGGCCGGCGAGGACGGCCGCGGAACCCGAAGCGGGCGTCAGGCAAGACCGGCAGGCATGAGCATCGAGGCCAAGATCGCGGCGATCCACGACGAGGACCTGCTGGCCGAGCTGGAAGCGGCCCGGGGCGGTTTCCTGTACGCGGTCATCGTCGAGCACATCGCCCACCGCCAGGCCCTGCGCGACGCCGAGCGGGCGGAGGCCGGCCGCCGGCAGGAGACCCGCGCCGCCATGGGGCGCGACCAGCGCCGCCGCGACGCGGTCCGCCTGGTGATCGAGGCCGAGCCGGTGACGCCGGACACGATCCAGCACATCCATTCCGTGCTGGCGCTCTGCGGCCTGCCCTACCGCGACCCCGGCGACGAGCGGGAATTCTTTCGCGAATACGGCCGCAACACCCTGAGCCTCCTGGCCGGCCGGCTGAAGAACCCGACGACCGGCCAGATGGAATTGCAGGGGCTGCCCTACGGCCCCAAGGCCCGGCTGGTGCTGCTGCACCTGTGCACCGAGGCGGTGCGCCAGCGCAGCCCGACGGTCGAGGTCGCCGACAGCCTGTCGGGCTTCATGCGCGAGATGGGATTCGCCGTCACCGGCGGCGAGCGCGGCACGATCCGGCAGTTCAAGGAGCAGCTGCATCGGCTCGCCGCCTGCACGATGCAGATCGGCCTGTGGGACGGGCAGTCGCGCTCCTCGACCCTCACCATGCCGCCCTTCCGGCAGCTCGACCTCTGGCGCGCCGACGGGCAGGACGGGATCGCCTGGTCGAAGACGGTGCAGTTCCACCAGGACTTCTACGACAACCTGGTCCAGCACGCCCTGCCGGTCGACATCCGGGCCGCCCGGGCCTTCTCGGGCTCGGCGCGCAAGCTCGACCTGCTGTTCTGGGTCGGCTACCGCCTGCGCAGCCTGCAGCGGCCGCTTCGCCTGACCTGGGACACGGTGCACAAGCAGTTCGGCGCCGACAACGCCTCCCTGCGCAGCTTCCGCCAGGCGTTCAAGGCCGACGTGGCCCACGTCAAGGAGGTCTTTCCGAAGCTCCCGCTCAGCCTCGACGAGGCCGGCCTGCAGCTGATGCCGACCGATCCGGGCCTGCTCCTGGTGCCCCCCAAGGCCGCCCGCCGCAAGGCCGCGTCCGCCGGGGCAGGGGCCGCCTGAGGGTCCGCAACTCGCCGCCGTCCAGCGCGCCCCGGGCGACGATCCTCGGCAACGGCGCTCGTCCGCTCCCTTCACGAGGGGGAGGCCGCCCGGGCCGCGACGGCGATCGGCCCTGCGGGAGGACGCGGGTGGTGGTCGAGGCGGACATGTCCCCGAGCGACGCGGCGGGGGAACCCCGTTCATCCCAAGCGGGACGTCCGCCCGCCATCGTCGCGCCGAACCGTTCCACCGGGGGGCGGGACGGGGGAGGGCGCTTCCATTCTCTCCGGGTTGCGGTCTCCGGACGACCCTGCCCTCACCGGTGCGACGAGATCCGCGCGCGAACCCCCGTCTTCCCTTGTTTCATGGAATGTTTCGCATTCATTCCAAACTGCCCGTCGCTCCCATTCCCGCCGCCAACGGCGCCCCTTGTGGCTATACAGGACCGGAGAAGGGGTGCCGCCGCGGCGGCATTCCCGTGGAAGCGGCCGAACGGCGGCTTGCGCTTTTATGGAATATTCCTATTCTCGCTATTCCTGGAGAGAACCATCGTCTCCCAGGGAATATTCCAAGAGGTACCCATGTTCCTGTCGGAGGCGGAGGCGGAGGCCCGGTTGGACGACCTGCGGCGCCAGCGCGCCGCCCTCGACCGGGCGATCGCCGAGCACGAGCTCTACCTCGATCTCGGCCGCCGGCTCGCCCGGCCGGGCATCGCCGATCCCGTCCCGGCCCAGACCCAAGGCCCCGTTCCGGTCGCGCAGCCGCGCCCGGGGCCCGCACCGGCCGCGTCCGCGCCGGTCGCGCCCATGAAGCCTACCTCGCAGCCGACCGCGGAGCCGACCGCGGAATCCCCCGCCGCCGGCAGCGCGGCCCGCCGCGAGGGGCGCCGGCTGATCGAGGCTGCGGAGGAGATCCTGTCCGCCGCCGGCCGGCCGATGCATGCCGCCGAGATCTGGGAGCGGCTCGCCGCCCGCGGCCTGACCCTGCCGGGTCACGATCCGGTGGCGGCGCTCAACACCCGGCTGTGGAAGCGCGCGCAGGGCGGCGCGGTCTTCCGCCGGCTCGGCGACGGGGTCTACGGCCTGGCTCCCTGAGGCCCCGCCCGAACCGGTTCCGCTTCGGTCGGATCCATACGGGATCCTTATGCGGCGCCCGCGCCGTCCGCCTCGAATCCCTATGGGGCGAGGGACACCTTGAGGCCGCGGCCCCAGGACGGCCGCGCGAACCCGATCCCGTCGATGCCCCGATCCCTGGACGTTTCCGCGCCGGCCCCGGTCCCGGCCCGTCTTCCGCTCGATTTCCTCGTCGGCCAGAGCGCCGAGGGCCACTGGCTCGCCGTCGAGACCCACGGCCTGTGCGGCGGCATCTTCCGCACCCGCCGGGACGCGCTGACCTACGCCGCCGCCGAGACCGGCCGCCGGCCCGACGCGGTGCGCCTCGCCAGCGCCCCCCTGGCCCTCGTCCCGTGAGGCGTCCGACCGCACCCTGTCGCCTCGGCGGCGCGCTCACCGCCCTCGTCACGCCGTTCGCGGCCGGCGGGACCCGGCTCGACGAGCGGGCGCTGGGCGACCTGGTCGCCTGGCAGGTGGCGCAGGGCAGCGAGGGCCTGGTGGTCGCCGGCCTCACCGGCGAGGGGCCGACCCTGACCGAGCCGGAGCGCGCCCGGGTGCTGCGGATCGCCCTCGAGGCCGCGGCGGGGCGGGTGCCGGTGATCGCCGCCACCGGCAGCAACTGCACCCGCACGAGCGTCGCCCGCACCCGGGACGCCGCCGCGGCCGGCGCCGCCGCGACCCTGGCGGTCACGCCCTACTACAACCGCCCGACCCAGGACGGGCTCTACTGGCACTACGCGGCGATCGTCACGGCGGTCGACCTGCCGCTCCTGGTCCAGACCGTACCGGCCCGGACCGGGATCGACCTCGCGCCCGCGACCCTGGCGCGGCTCGCCGCCCTGCCGCGGGTCCGGGGGATCCTGGATTCCACCGGCGACCTCGCCCGGCTCGCGACGATCGGGCGGGCCGCCCCGGACCTCCTGCTCCTGTCGGGCGACGACGCCACCGCCGCCGCCTTCACCATGCTGGGCGGGCAGGGCTGCGTCTCGGTCCTCGCCAACCTGGTGCCGGGGGCGTGCGCCGCCCTGCAGCGCGCCGCCCGGGACGGCGACCACGCCCGCGCCCGGCTGATCCAGGCCGGGCTGATGCCGCTGGTCGCGGCCCTGTCCGCCGAGAGCGATCCGGGCCCGGTCAAGCTCGCCCTCGCGCTCCTGCGCCCGGACGTGGCGCCGGACCTGCGCCTGCCCCTGGTGCGGCCGCGGCGCGAGACCGAGGCGGCACTCGCCGCGGCCCTGACGGCGGCCGCCGCCCTCGACCCCGCCCCGGCCGGGGCGGTCGCCTGAGGCCGGGCCGATGCGGCCCGGGCGTGCCGGGCTTCATTTTTCAGGTGTTTGGCCTCGTCAGCCTCGGGCTTGCGCGTCCTGCACGAAGGCGGCCCGCGCCTTCGCGTCGGGCGCGCGGTCCTGCGCGCGGCACCATTCCAGGAAGGCCTCCGGCTCGATCCGCACCCGCCGGACCTCGACGCCGCTGCGCGCCACCTCGCGCTCGACCTGCGTCGCCGACATCAGCCAGGTCGCGTAGCTCCCGGGCAGGCCGGAATCCGCCATCGCCTCCAGGATCCGGGGATAGTCGCCCGGCTCGTACCAGGCGATGCCGACGCTGCGCGGACGATCCATCGCTCGGTTCCTCGACCCCAGGCATCCCGCGCCACCGCGGCCCGGCGGCGGACAGTGTCGCCGACCTGCCGGTACCGCAACAAAAAAAGGCCGCCCTTGCGAGGCGGCCCGAAGTCTAGGGAGGAAACGCCCAAAGAGGGCTGCACCGCCGCGACGCCATCGCGGCGGTACGGCGCCCTTTTCTCATGGTGCGGCGCACAACACAATCGATCGCATTGCACAACGGCCATGCTCGCGGCGCATGACGTAAGGGAATAAGGGGTGGGCCGGTCCGGGCTCCCGGGGGGGGGCGGCAAACCGCCCCGCGCCCCCGAACGTCCTTGCCCCCCGGCGGCGACCTGCTAGACGACTCGTCTCCCTCGTGGACGTACCCTGTGGCGCTCCGGCTCCGCCGACAGGCTGGACCGTGAGGGGGCTCGCGACGACGAGTTGGCGGTGGACCAGTTCTCCCCGCCAGCCTGTGAGGCTCAGTGGGCCGGGTGGTCGCGGGAGGGTCGGCGCAGCGGGGAACAGGAACCGCGTCGCCGGCTGATGGCCCACACATTCGCCCCCGAGCGGCGGGCGTTCCGGCGGGCCGGGCCGCCGCATGGCCGGGCCGCCGGCGGGGTAGCGCGCCGCCGCGCAAGTTCAAGAATTCCGCAAACCGCCACGCTTCGCTAACCATGCGCCGGATTTCGCACCGGAGCCTTCGCATGGGAGACCGCATGGGAGCGCGCGTGAGAACGGCGGCGGGAGCCTACCGGATCCTGGCCCCGGCCTCTCGCTGGACGGACCGGTCCTGCGAGGGGCGCCGCGGCGGCGCGCGCGACGAGCCGCGGTTCGGCCAGGGGGCCCCGGCCCCCGGCGGGACGCGGCAGGGGCCGAAACGGGAGGCGGCCGAGATCTGGTCGCAGCAGGACCGCCGCGGCCTGACCGCACGCGAGCTGATCCGCCTGGCCCAGGCGGTGCGGCTGCGCGCCCCGGCGCCGCGGGACCCGTCGGCGGGGCGGTGACGCGCCCGACCCCGGTCGCGCCTCAGGCCGTCCGCGCGGCGGCCTCCCGGGCCGTGGCGCCCGGCGCGTCCTCGCCCACCATCGCGTCGGCGAGGGCGACGCTCCACGATCGCAGGTTGCCCGCGTCGAGCGTCATCATCCCCGACACGGACTGCAGCTTCACCAGCCGCACGGTGTGGCGGCCATAGGCGGCGTTCCTTCCCTCGTCGTCCTTGGCGGCCTTCGTCTCCCTCTCGAGGGCCTCCAGGACCTTCTGCATCGCCTGTATCCCGTGGAGCGCGGCCACGTCCTTGAATTCCTTGGCGAGGTCGGGGTCGTCCTTGAACAGCGTCTCGACGGCTTTCCGCGCGGGGCCGTCGGTCGTGATGGCGCCGCTGCCGTCGAGCTTGAACGTCATCGGGCCGTCGGTCGCGATGTTCGCCCGGGCCATCGCCCCGCCGATCCTGTCCGCCAGGGCCTTGGTGCGCTCCCGCACGAGGTCGTCGAGCGAGGTCGCGCGGGACACGCCCGGGCCGCCGGATTCGGCGAGCCGCGCCTGCGCGGCGGCGCTGAGCACGACGATTGCGGCGGCCCCGAGCCCGGTCGACGGCCTCTTGCCCGCCTCCGCGCCCGGCTTCGCCGCCCCCGCCGCCTGCGGCGCGAGGACGGCGCCGCCGGAGACCGAGTTCTTCGAGGGCGCGACGGACGCCGCCTGCGCCGTCCACGGGGTCGCTGCTGTCGTCACCACGGTCCCGAACTCCCGCCGGATGCCACGCGGCGACCATGCCGGAATGACGTTACGACAGAATTAAGTGTCCGGATGAAAAGTGTGCCGATAACCGGTCGGCAGCGAATGTCGATGGCGCCGAGATGGCGGCGTCATCCTGGCGGTCGCATCGATCAGGTGCTGACGTTACTCGGAAGAGTCTCGGACGGTCCGGCGACGCGGGGTCCGCCCGCGCCGCCGGCGGTCTCCGGGAAGGCCCGCCGTCAGGCCGGCTCGTCGCGCAGCAGGTGGTAGAGCAGGATCGCCGCCGCGGTGGCGGTGCCGATGCCGCCGAGGGTGAAGCTGCCGAGGCGCACCGTGAAGTCGCCGGCGCCGAGCACCAGGGCGGTGCCGACGGTGAGCAGGATCCGGGTGCGCGAGAAGTCGACCCGGTTCTCGACGAAGATCCGCCCGGCCGCCGCGGTGATCAGCCCGAACACCACCACCGACAGGCCGCCGATCACCGGGCCGGGGATCACCAGGATCGCCGCGCCGAATTTCGGCGACAGTCCGAACAGGATCGCCACCACGCCGGCCAGCGCGAAGACCAGGGTCGAGTAGATCCGGGTCACCGCCATCACGCCCATGTTCTCGGCGTAGGTGGTCACGCCGGTGCCGCCGAAGAACCCCGACAGCATCGTGGCGAGGCCGTCGCCGAGGAAGGCCCGGCCGAGATACGGGTCGAGGTTGCGCCCGGTCATCGCGCCGATCGCCTTCACGTGGCCGAGGTTCTCCGCGACCAGCACCAGGGCGACGGGGGCGACGAGCCAGATCGCCGAGGGCTCGAAGACCGGGGTCGTGAAGTGCGGCCAGCCGAACCACGGCGCGTCGGCGATCCGCCCGAGATCGAGGGGTTTCGCCAGCCCCAAGCCGTTGGCGAGCACCCCGTAGAGCAGGGTGGCGGCCACCGCCCCGATGAGGAGCGGCAGGCGCCTTGCCGCGCCCGGCAGGTAGGCGGCCGACAGGCCCACCGCCAGGATCGTGAACAGCCCGATCCCGGTGTCGAGGCCGGAGCCCGAGATGCCCTTCACCCCGATCGGCGCGAGGTTGAGCCCGATCGCCGCGACGATCGCCCCGGTCACCGCCGGCGGCATCAGCCGGCCGATCCAGGCGTCGCCCGCCCGCATCACCGCGATCCCGATCACTGCGTAGACCGCGCCCGCCGCCACGATGCCCCCCAGCGCCACCGGCAGGTTGGGGTTGGGGCCGCTGCCGGAATAGCCGGTGGCGGCCACCACCACGGCGATGAAGGCGAAGCTGGAGCCGAGGTAGCTCGGCACCCGGCCGCCGACCACGACGAAGAACAGCAGCGTCGCGATGCCGGAAAACAGGATCGCCAGGTTGGGGTCGAACCCCATCAGCAGCGGGGCGAGCGCGGTGGAGCCGAACATCGCCACGACGTGCTGGAGCGCCAGCACCACCGCCTGGACCCCCGGCGGGCGCTCGTCCGGCAGCACCACCGACCCCCGGGCGAGCCGCCAGCGCGGAAAGCCCCGCGCGTCCTCCCGCTTCTCCGCTTCCATGGTCTCCCCCCTGATCTTCGTGTCCAGGGAGGGCCTTAGAGCATTTTACGCGCGAGGGGATGCGGGTTCGTCGCCGGCTGTGCGCCGACGGCGCTACAGCTTCCAGCCGACCGAGACGCCGAGGGCGGTCTCGGCGAGCGCGATGTCGGCCTCGCCGCCGCCGTAGGAGACCGGGATCGAGCCCCGGCCCTTCGCGGTGTTGCGGGGCGCGTGCATCACGAACCCGGTGATCTCGGTTCCGGAGGCCGTGGTCCAGGTCGCGCCGGCGGTGACGTGGTGGGTCACCACGCCGGGGGCCAGGATGTTGAGGAGGGTCTGCGAGGGGCGGACCGGGTTCTGCGCATAGCCGTAGCCCGCCCGCAGGGTCAGGCTCGGGTTCACGGCGTAGCGCAGCCCGAGCTTCACCACGGAGATGTCGCGCCAGCCGAAGCCGGGGCCGTCCGCGGCGCCGAAGGGCCGGCCGGCGAGCAGGGGTGCCAGCGGCGTCCCGATCGAGCGGACGCTGGAATAGGCGATGCGCTTGACGTCGACCGCGACGGTCAGCGCCTTGCTCGCCCGCACCGCCAGGCCGGCGCCCCAGGAGGCCGGCACGTCGAAGACGCCGCGCTCGGCGAACAATCCCTCGTAGCGGTGGAAGCCGGTCGCCAGGACCTCCGACTGGTAGAACGCCCCCAGGCTGACGGGGCCGAACCGCCCGAGATAGCCGACCCGCACGCCCGCGCCCGTCGACCAGTCGGTGCCCCGGTTGGTGAACCGGGCGGGATCGGCGGAGGCGACCGCGAAGGGCTGCAGCCCCGCCGCCTTGAAGCTCTGGAGGAGCCCGAGCGGCGAGACGCCGAGGCTCTGGCCGGAGGCGACCTCCACGGCCAGCGTCGGCGCGACGAAGACCTGCTTGAGGTCGACCCCGGCATGGCCCGTCGCGCCGAAGGCCGCGAAGGGGTTTTGCTTGTAGACCGTGTTCATGCCGCCGTTGCCGTAGACGGCGAGCCCGAGAGCGAGCCCGCCCGGGAGCGGGCGCACGATGCCGAATTCCGGCATGACGAAGGGGTTGAGGCCGTTGCCGCTGGAGCGCCCGTCCAGCCCCGCGCCGTTGCCGGAGATCGCCGCGGAGCGGTCCGGCACGAAGACGTCGGCGCCGATGTCGAAGCGGTAGCCCAAAGCCGTGGCGGCGGCCGGGTTGGCGCCGATCGACAGGGAATCCTGCGGATCGGCGATCGCGGCGCCGGCCTGGCCCTTGGCCTTGGCGCCGAGCCCGTTCTGGAAGTAGCCGTCCGTCGCGTGGGCGATGGTGGCGAGCGACAGGGAGTGCAACAGGGAGGCCAGCACGGCCAGATGCAGCGACGGTTTCGTCATGGCTTCGTCAACGCCCCGACAGGATCGCGCACGGCCGGCCTCCCGCGGCCTGACCGGATCGTTGATGATGTGGTTGGTGGAGAAAGACTATTATTGGCCGTTCGTTACGGCAACGCTTCATGATAAAACGCTTTGCTTTATTTCAGCGAATTTCGGCGCAGATGTCCTGTTGCGTTGCGATTCGGCAGAATGAACGGGTCGAAGGGGCGTCGATGTCTTGCGGCCGAGTTTGATTCCGCTGCGTCATGGGCACGGTCCCGCGCCGGGCAGGGCGGCCCGCAGGCCTGTGGATCCGCGCTCCCTCGTCCGCCGTCCCCTTGCTCCCTGTCCCGTGGCGGGCGTGACCCGGTGCGGGATCTGTTGCAGTCTCGATCTCCGGTCGTCTTGGGCGGAACGAGCCTCCCTCCGCACCCTGGATCGTCGCGGGCAGCCGGTGCACGGGCAGCAGGTGGATGACGGTATGACCCCTCCGGACGACACCCCGACCGACCTCGCCGTCATGATCTCGGGCGGCTTCGCGCTGGCCTACGAGGCGGCGCTGCCGGATTTCACCCGGGAGACCGGGCTCGCGGTCCGGACGCTGTCCGGCGCCTCGCAGGGGCAGGGGCCGCGGACCATCCGCCACCAGCTCGCCCATGGCGCCTCCGTCGACGTGGTGATCCTCTCGAACGAGGGGCTGCACGAGCTGACGCAGGAGGGCCGGATCCTCGCCGGGTCGGCGGTCGAGCTCGCCACCGCGCCGCTCGCCGCCGCGGTGCGCACGGGCGCGCCCGAGCCCGCGATCGACACGGTCGCGGCGCTGACCCGTACCCTGGCGCAGGCCCGCCGCGTCGTGATGCCGGGCAGCACGAGCGGTCTGTTCATCCGCGACACGGTGTTCCCGCGCCTCGGCCTCACCGACACGGTGCGGGTGACGATGTTGGCGCGCGGCACCGAGTCGGCGGCCGCCCTGGCGGCGGGCGAGGCCGACCTCGCCCTGGGGCCGGTCAGCGAACTCGTCGACGTGCCGGGCATCACGGTGGTCGGGCCGCTGCCCGACGCGGTCCAGCTCGTCCAGACCTTCACCGCGGCGATCGTCGCGGGCTCGGGCGCCGTCGGATCGGCCCGGCGGCTGATCGCCTACCTCGCCTCGGACCGGGCCGCGGCGGCGATCCGACGGACCGGGATGGAGCCGGTTGCCGGGCGCTGAAGGGGGACCGCGCCGGGGCGCGGCCCTCCGACCCTCGTCAGGCGAGGGCCGCGCCCCATTTGGCGGCGTCCGGCGCCTTCTCCTTGTAGATCGCCCCGGACGCGTCGACGTGCAGCTCGGTCCAGGCGCCGTCGTCCCGGCGGGCCAGCACCTCGACGTGCTTGGGCTTGAGCCTGGGCTCGCCCGTCGGCGTCCACCCGGCCGCCGTCACGGCGGCGAGGGCGGCGGCGGGATCGACCGGGGCGTCCGACCGGGACTTGCCGGGGTGGTTCGGCTTCTTGTGGTGGATCTCGACCGGGGCGCGGCCCGGCGTGGCGATCCGCGCGACCTTGATCTCGGAGGGGCGGCGCTCGCCCTCCAGGGTCACCGCCAGGCCGGCCGCGAGGGGGAAGGCCTCCGCGCCCTTGGGCCCGAGATCGGCGAGGTGGACCGCGCCGTCCGCCTCCAGGGTGAAGCGGTGCGCGAAGACGTGCTGGATCGTGCCCGAAAGGGCGGTGGTGTCGTGGTGCGGCATGATCTTCTCCGAAGAGCGCCCAACCGCAGGCGCGACCGGGAGGTGGGGGCGGGCGGGATCGTCCGCAAGGTCGTCCGCGGGATCGATCGGCCATCGGCTCTGCCGCGAGGGAGACCGGCCGCGGTCAGGCCTCCCGGCAGGCGCAGGCGAAGATCTCCGCCCCGAAGGCCTGCGCCAGGGCGAGGCGCCCGCCCGGGGTGACGGCGACGGCCCGGCTGCCGGCGCTCCGGCGCAGCCAGCCTCGGTCGAGGCCGGTCGCCAGCAGGGCCGCCCCGAGGGTGCCGGCGAGGTGGGGCCGGCGCTCGCTCCAGTCGAGGCAGGGGCGGCAGAAGACCCGCCGGCGGTGGCCCCGGGCCGCCCCGTCGAGATCGACCCCGAGCCCGCGCAGAAACACCTCGCCCTGCGGCGTGAGCGCGCCGCCGTCGGCCCCGAGCTCGACCGCGCCGCGGGCGACGAGGGCGTCGGTCATCGCGACGGCGAGCCGCCCGGCGAGGTGGTCGTAGCAGGTGCGGGCCTCGCGCAACGCCGCGTCCCGGGGGCCGGTCGGCCGCGGCGGGGCGGCGGCCGGGACCGCCGCCACCGCCATCACGCCCTCGAGCATCCGGGCCACCGCCGGGGCGGCGAGGCGGTGGTAGCGGTGGCGGCCCTGGCGCTCGACCGCGAGGAGCCCGGCCTCGACCAGCTGCGCGAGGTGGCCGCTCGCGGTCTGGGGCGTGACGTTCGCCGCGCGGGCGAGCTCGGCCGCGGTCAGCGCGCGCCCGTCCATCAGCACCGCCAGCATCCCGGCGCGGGTCGGATCGCCGACGAGGGCGGCGGTGCGGGCGAGGGCGGCGACGGTCACCATGGGGGTCTCCTCGGGTCGGCGCCGCGGCGGGCCTCCCTTGTAGCGCGGGCGAGCGCCCGACGCTTCGGCCGGCGCCGAAGCAGCGCGGCCGGCGGACCGGCGACACCGGGCCGATGCAACCGCCGGACCCCGCCGATGCCGCTCCCGATCCTGCCGCAACTGATTCGCCGCCTCCTCGCCGCGCTCGGGCCCGCACGCCCCGGCGCAGGCCCGCCCGGGGAGGGCGCGCTCGCGCGACACCTGCGGCAGCGCCGCGACCGCGCCAGGTTGGACGGGCTCGACGACAGGTTGCTGCGCGACGTCGGCCTGCGCCGCGAGGGCACGCGCGCCGGCATCGACTTCGTTCCCCTGTCCTCGGCCGATCCGCGGGCCTCCCCGCGGCGCGGCGCATCGTCGTGAGAACGGCCGGAGCCGGAATGACGCGGATGCGTTGCGGTTTCGCTGCACCGCAATGCCGCCTTCGACTGGCCATGATCGGGCCGTGATCCTGCCGTGGTCCCGGACGCAGCTCGCGGAAGCTTCGTGCGCCCCCCGGCGGTGTTTCCCCGTTGCATCACGTCGCCACGATCTTGCTGCCGAGCTTGGCAATTGGTTTACGAAGCGTATCCGTGCCCCGCCTTCGCCACATTCCGCCTAAAGCTAGGCTTTGAGCGCGGCCGTTCCGGTCCGCTCGGCCGATGCACGAGAGGGGCCTGCATGACCCGGAACCGGACTTTCCCCATCACCGCCGCCCTCGCGGCGCTCGCCGCGGCGCCGCATCTCGGCGGCTGCAGCCTGGTCCCCCACGGGGTCGAGACGACGGGAAGCCTTCCGGACCGCAAGCAGCTCGCCGCCGTCACGCCCGCCGACCGGGACTGCCTCGCCCGGGCGATGTACTTCGAGTCCAACCGCTCGAGCGAGGAGGGCCTGCTCGCGGTCGGCACCGTGGTGATGAACCGGCTCGAGGCCCCGGCCTACCCGAACTCGATCTGCGGCGTCGTCGGCCAGAAGCGCCAGTTCGCCGCCGGCGTGCTGCACAAGCCGATGCGCGACCGCGAGCGCGAGAAGGCCCAGCAGGTCGCCGACGCGATCCTGGCCGGCGAGCGCCACGAGAAGGTCGGCGGCGCGATGTTCTTCCACACCGCCGGCTACACCTTCTCCTACCGCAACATGCACTACGTGGCGCTGGCCGGCGGCAACGCCTTCTACGAGAAGCGCCCGTGGTACGACCGCGAGGGCGCGACGCCGCGCCAGTCCCTCGCCCGGGTGCAGCTCGCCCAGGCCTCGCAGGGGCACGTCTCCCAAGGTCAGGTCTCGCAGGACCGGCTCTCGTCGGCCGGCGGCGCCCGCTGGACCGCGCAGGCGACCCGCAGCGCCGTCCGCGCCGCGCAGCAGACCCCGCTCGCCGAGCTCGGCCCCGCCCGCAACGTCTGCCGCGTCGCCGCCGCCGAGACCGGCCGCAGCCCGGGCTGAAGCGGCCTGACGCGAAGACCCCCGTCGCCCCCCGCCGGACCGGCGCGGAACGCAACGGCCGCGCTGCCGTTACGTCTCCCACGGACGACCGGGGAGGACGATTGTGGCGTCAGGAGCAGGAACGGCGCGGGTCGCCGGATCGGGCGTGGTGCGCACCGACGTGCCGGCGCGGATGGACCGGCTGCCCTGGAGCCGCTTCCACCTGATCCTGGTGATCGCGCTCGGCGTCACCTGGGTGCTCGACGGGCTCGAGGTCACCATCGTCGGGGCGATCGGCCCCGTGCTGCAGGACAAGCGGGCGCTGGGCTTCACCCTCCAGGAGATCGGCGCCTCGGCCTCGTTCTACGTCGTCGGCGCGGTGGTCGGCGCCCTGGTGTTCGGCTGGCTCACCGACCGGTTCGGCCGCCGCCTCGTCTTCTACGCCACCCTGCTGATCTATGTCGGGGGCGTCATCGCCAGCGCGCTCGCCTGGGATTTCTGGAGCTTCGCGCTCTTCCGCCTCGTCACCGGACTCGGCATCGGCGGCGAGTACGCGGCGATCAACTCCGCCATCGACGAGCTGATCCCGGCCAAGTACCGCGGCCGGGTCGACCTCATCGTCAACGGCAGCTTCTGGCTCGGTGCCGCCGCGGGCGCGGGCGCCGCGCTCCTCCTCCTCGACCCCAACCTCCTCGACCCGGATTTCGGCTGGCGCCTCGGCTTCGGCATCGGCGGCGTGCTCGGCCTCGGCATCCTGTTCCTGCGCCGCCACGTCCCCGAGAGCCCGCGCTGGCTCGTCACCCACGGCCGCGAGGAGGAGGCCGAGCGCACGGTGGCCGAGATCGAGCGCCGCATCGAGGCCGAGACCGGGCAAAAGCTCCCGAAGGCCGAGGGCATCCTGGAGGTGCACCCCAAGAAGAGCTTCGGCTTCGGCGAGATCTTCGCCTCGATGGTGCACAAGCACCGCGGCCGCAGCATCCTCGCCCTGGTGCTGATGGTGGCCCAGGCCTTCCTGTTCAATGCGGTGTTCTTCACCTACGGGCTGGTGCTCGCGAAGTTCTACGGCGTGCCGGAGAACAAGGCCGGCATCTTCCTGGTGCCGCTCGCCATCGGCAACTTCCTGGGGCCGCTGCTGCTCGGCCACTTCTTCGACACGATCGGCCGGCGCCGGATGATCGCCGGCACCTTCGCGGTGAGCGGGCTCCTGCTGCTCGCCACGGCTTTCGCGTTCGGCCTCGACCTGTTCACCGCCTGGACCCAGACCTTCGCCTGGATCGCGATCTTCTTCGTCGCCTCCGCGGCAGCGAGTTCCGCCTACCTCACGGCGAGCGAGATCTTTCCGCTCGAGACCCGGGCGCTCGCCATCGCGGTGTTCTACGCCCTCGGCACGGGTGCGGGCGGCGTGATGGCCCCCTGGCTGTTCACCCGCCTGATCGAGTCGGGCCAGCACTGGGCGCTCGCCGGCGGCTATGTCGGGGCGGCCGCGCTCCTGGTGATCGCCGCCGTGACGGAGTGGCGGCTCGGGGTCGACGCGGAGGGCAAGTCCCTGGAGAGCATCGCCGATCCGCTGTCGAAGGCGGGGTGAGGGGATGCGGGGCGCGGCGGTCCGCCTTCCGCGTCCCCGCCGCGCGGGGCCGGGGCGGGTGCCGGGCCCGTTTGACGAAAATCGAAGACTGTTGTTCCGCTCTCATGTCATCCTGAGGCGTCAGCCGATCTTCGATCGACCGACAGCTCGGGATGAGGTGGAAGGGCGGGATATCTCGATCTCACCGCCGGCATTCGCTCGTCGGACCCGCTCGTACAGGCTCCGAGGCGATGAGCGGGGTAAAAATTTCCTGTCTTGGTCGGGCCGGCTCTCAATGCAGGGCCGGCCGCTCCGCCTCGGCCGGCGGCGCCACCGTGTCGAGCAGGGCGGCGCGGATGCGGGCGAGGCGCAGCTCCGCCGCCTCGCGGGCGGCCTCGGCGGCGGCGGTGGCGCGCTGGGCCTCGGC
>NZ_JACWCT010000108.1 GCF_016613415.1 Methylobacterium ajmalii
CGCGACCTCATCGCCGATCCCGCCCGCCGGGCCGAGGCCGCCGCCGCGTCCTGGGCGGCCGGGCAGCGCCTGCCGGACTGGCCCGACACCGCGGCGGCCATCGCCGCAGCCCTGAGGACATCATGAGCGGCTTCAGCCCCGACTGGCTCGCCCTGCGCGAGCCCGCCGACCACGCCGCCCGCGATCCGGCCCTCGTCGCCGCGCTCGCCCGGGTGCTCCCGGGGCCGGTGCGGGCAGTCGATCTCGGCTGCGGCAGCGGCTCGAACCTGCGGGCGCTGGCGCCGCATCTCGGCCCGGACCAGGACTGGGTGCTGGTCGACCACGATCCGGCCCTGCTCATCGCTGCCCGGTCCCGACTCGCGGCCTGGGCCGAGCGGGCGGAGGCGGCCGGCGACGGGCTGGTCCTGCACCGGGACGGTGCTCGGATCGCCGTGCGGTTCAGCGCCCTCGACCTCGCGGCCGGTCCGGAAGCGGCCCTTTCGGAGGCGCCGCACCTCGTCACCGCGGCGGCGTTGTTCGACCTCGTGTCGGAGGCCTGGATCGCCGCCCTGGCGCGGGCGGTCGCGGCGGCGGGCGCCGTCTTCTACACCGCGCTCACCTATGACGGGGCCGAGGAGTGGACGCCGCCCCACCCGGCCGACGCCGCGATCCACGCCGCCTTCCTCGCCCACCAGGGCGGCGACAAGGGCTTCGGGCCCTCGCTCGGCCCGGCCGCGACCGCGGCCCTGGCCCGGGCCTTCCAGGCCCACGGCTACGCGGTCGAGACCGCGACCAGCCCCTGGCGCCTCGGGCCGGGCGAGGCCGCCCTGCTGCACCAGCTCGCCGAGGGCACCGCCCGGGCGGCGGCGGAGACCGGACGGGTCGCCGCGGAGGCAGCCGAGGCGTGGCGCGAGGCCCGGCGGGCGCCCGGGACGGGAGCGGTGATCGGACACCGGGACCTGCTGGCGGTGCCGCCGTAGGCCTGATGGGCCGTCGAAGCGGCTCAACGGCAATGACATGCACGATATAGTTTTTCGGGGAAAAATTAACAGGCCCTCAGACAATCTTGTATGCATTAATAAATTGATATAATTATTTTATAAATACTAGATGAAGAAGACAGTTTTTTATGTTATATTTAAAAATACAAGATACTAAATATTTTTATGATATTGTTTTTAAGATCTTATCTGTACCTTCGATAAGATCTGCAACTTGAATTTCTGTAGGTTCTTTAGATTTGCTATGATCGCATATATTTCTGATATCTGCAAGCATTGATATGTATCGCCACTGAGGGACGTCGATGACTGAATTTGCTTTTAAAATTTCGTTGAGATCCCCAATACTAGGATTTTTCTTTGATGTCTTGAGGTGATGGTCTTTGCATACCTGCGCGAGATGACGCTCAAGCACTACTCCAGATACTGCACCAGCCGCTCTCAAAAACCCTTTCTTCAAAAGCTCCTTAGCGCTATCTATTTCTGCATCAAAAAGATCAGCTTGAACAAGCTGCCGAATTTCAAATAGAGAGCTTTCAAATCGAGATTGGACTGCCTTCAAAATATAAACTTGCTGTTTGAGTTTTGGATACGCCGCGTCAACATTTACCACCACCTCTGCAAATCTTCTTACGCGCAATCCATTAAGATAGTCTTGAATTTTATAAGTAGAATGATCAATATCTTTGCGATTTTTGCTTACTTCATACAAATCTGTAAAATGACCTACCCTATCAGGGGTTAATTGGCGTATAACAGAAAGACTTTCTGAGAACCACGCTTCATATGCAATATCGAAATTAGGAATTTGTTTTATGGCTTGCTCAAGCTTGTCTTTTACGACGATTTTTATCATCGTCTCTCTGAAATCTTCTTTAGTAGACAAGTCTCTTTTCATGGATAGCAAAAGTAAATCGCCGAGATTTATTAATTTCGTCAAGTCATTTTTGAAACGCTCCATATTATTGGTCATAATGTACCTCGAGTTTATTTATTTACCATGAGTATTATGGGCGAAAGGGTTTTATTCGTCAATATCGCAAGTTGAGCAATTTAAGATAAATCCTTTTCAGTATAATATAGATCGCTAATTCAACACCGAGATACGAACACAAAATATGCTGATTAAACTACATTATCATTATCCAATAACAAATATTGACTCAAATATTAAATAAAAAAATATACTTAAATGTATTTATTTTATTTTTATGAGGGAAAATATTAAATCTACAAACTATATTTTATTAATATATAAATTTACATCTTTCCGTTTAACGGGGTCACAGCGGCAACACCCCGTCGCTCTTCACCTCCTCCATCACCGCGTAGGTCCGGGTGTTGTTGACGCCGGGCAGCGACAAGAGCCCCTCGCCGAGGAAGCGGCGATAGGCCGGCATGTCGGCGACCCGGGCCTTGACCAGGTAGTCGAACCCGCCGCCGACCATGTGGCATTCCAGGACCTCCGGCGCGCGGCGCACCGCGGCGGCGAAGCGCGCGAAGGCGTCGGGCGTGGTCTTGTCGAGGGAGACCTCGACGAAGACGAGCAGGCTCAGGCCGAGACGCTGCGGGTCGAGCCGCGCGCCGAAACCCGTGATCACCCCGTCCTTCTGCAATCGTCGCAGCCGCTCGCCGGTGGCGGTGGGCGACAGCCCGACCCGCTCGGCGAGCTCGACGTTCGGGATGCGCCCCTCGCGCTGGAGGATCTTGAGGATCTGCCGATCGACCCGGTCGAGCCCGTCCGTCATGTTTTCTGTCAAAGCCCGGTTTGGCCGCCGATCCTGCGGCAAACCCGCGATAAGCGCCATCGAAGCGCGGCGGAAGGGCGAATACGCTGGGAATCGCTCAGCCGCCCCGCCCGGACACGCCCGATGCCCGCTCCCCTCCCCGTCTTCCACGCCCCCTACGCCGCAGACGACGCCGCCCTCGCCCGGCTCTTCCTCGAGCGGGGAACCCTAGCGCCCGAGCGCGAGGCCCGGGTCGATCGGCTCGCCCGCGACCTCGTCGAGGCGATCCGGCAGGAGGGCGGATCGCTGGGCGGCGTCGAGACGATGCTGCGCGAATACTCGCTCTCGACCAAGGAGGGGCTGGCCCTGATGGTGCTGGCCGAGGCCCTGCTGCGGGTGCCCGACGCCGCCACCGCCGACCGGCTGATCGAGGACAAGCTGCGCTTCGGCGGGTTCGAGCAGCACGCCACCCGCTCGGACGCCCTGCTGGTGCGCTCCTCGGCCTGGGCGCTCGGCCTCTCGGCCCGGATCATCCAGCCCGGCGACACCCCGGAGGGGATCTTGGCCGGCCTCGCCAAGCGCCTGGGGCTTCCGGCCGTGCGCCAGGCCGCCCGCCAGGCGATGCGGGTGATGGGCGGGCATTTCGTCCTCGGCGAGACGATCGAGGCGGCGCTCAAGCGCTCGGCGAGCGGACAGGGCCGGCTCTACCGCTACTCCTTCGACATGCTGGGCGAGGGCGCCCGCACCGCCGAGGACGCCCGGGCCTACAGGGAGTCCTACGCCGCCGCCATCGAGGCGATCGGCCGGGCCGCCGGCAACAGGCCGCTGCCCGACCGTCCGGGCATCTCGGTCAAGCTCTCGGCGCTGCATCCGCGCTACGAGGCGGTCGGCCGCGAGCGGGTGATGGCAGAATTGGTGCCGGTGCTCCTCGACCTCGCGAAGGCCGCGAAGAGTTACGACCTCAACTTCACGGTCGATGCCGAGGAGGCCGACCGGCTGGAGCTCTCCCTCGACGTCATCGCGGCGGTGCTCGGCGACCCCGCGCTCGCCGGCTGGGAGGGGTTCGGCCTCGCGATCCAGGCCTACCAGAAGCGCTGCCTCCAGGTGATCGATCACGTCGCCGACCTCGCCGCCCGCCTCGACCGGCGCCTGATGGTGCGGCTCGTGAAGGGCGCCTACTGGGATACGGAAGTGAAGCGGGCGCAGGAGCGGGGCCTGCCCGACTACCCCGTCTTCACCCGCAAGAGCATGACGGACCTGAGCTACCTGGCGGCGGCCGAGCGGATGCTGGCCCATCGCCCGCGGCTCTTCCCGCAATTCGCCACCCACAACGCGCTGACCGTCGCGGCGATCGTCGAGCGGGCGGGGCCCGAGGCCGGCACCTACGAGTTCCAGCGGCTGCACGGCATGGGCGAGGCGCTCTACGCCCGGCTGCTCGCCAGCGTGCCGGGGGCGGCCTGCCGCACCTATGCGCCGGTCGGCGGGCACCGCGACCTGCTGGCCTACCTGGTGCGCCGCCTGCTCGAGAACGGCGCCAATTCCTCCTTCGTCTCGCAGGCCGCCGATCCGGCGGTCCCGGTCGAGACCCTGCTGCGCCGCCCCGCCGAGAGCGTCGGCAATCCCGACCGGGCCCGGCACGCCAGGTTGCGCCGCCCGGCCGAGATGTTTTCCCCCGAGCGGACCAACTCCGCGGGCGTCGAGTTCGGCGACCGGGCGGCGCTGGAGCGCCTGACGGATGCGATCGCCGGCGCGCGCGGGCCCGCCGAGGCCGCCCCGGTGATCGACGGCGCGACGCAACCCGGCACGGCACGCGACGTGGTGAGCCCGAGCGACGCCCGCACGGTCGTCGGCCGCGTCGTCGAGGCCTTGCCCGAGACCGCGGCCGCCGCGATGCAGGCCGCTCGCAAGGGCGCGGCCGCCTGGGGCAGGGTTCCGGCCGAGCGGCGCGCCGCGGCCCTGGAGCGGGCCGCCGACGCGATGGAGGCCGCGACCGGCCGGCTGATCCACCTGCTCCAGGCCGAGGCCGGCAAGACCCTCGACGACGCGGTGGCGGAGCTGCGCGAGGCGGTCGATTTCTGCCGCTACTACGCCGCGCAGGGGCGCACGCTCTTTGCCACGCCGACGAATCTGCCGGGCCCGACCGGCGAGAGCAACCGGCTGTCCCTGCGCAGCCGGGGGGTGTTCGTGGCGATCTCGCCGTGGAACTTCCCGCTCGCGATCTTCGTCGGCCAGGTCGCCGCGGCGCTGATGGCCGGCAACGCGGTGGTGGCGAAGCCCGCCGAGCAGACGCCGCTGGTGGCGGCCGAGGCCGTGCGCCTGCTGCATCGCGCCGGCATCGCGGCGACCGCCCTCCACCTCGTGCCGGGCGACGGCGCGGTCGGGGCGGCGCTCGTGGCGCATCGGGATGTGGCCGGCGTCGTCTTCACCGGCTCGACCGAGGTCGCGCGCCACATCAACCGGGCGCTCGCCGCCAAGGACGGGCCGATCGTGCCGCTGATCGCCGAGACCGGCGGCATCAACGCGATGCTGGTCGATGCGACCGCGCTGCCCGAGCAGGTCGCCGACGACGTGGTGATGTCCGCCTTCCGCTCCGCCGGCCAGCGCTGCTCGGCTTTGCGCCTGCTGCTGGTGCAGGAGGACGTGGCCGACAAGATGATCGGCATGGTGGCGGGCGCCGCGCGCGAATTGCGCCTCGGCGATCCGCGCGACCCGGCGACCCATGTCGGTCCGGTGATCGACGCCGAGGCCCGCACCCGCCTCGACCGCCACGGCGCCGCGCTGCGCCGAACCGCAAAGGTGCATTACGCCGGCGAGGTGCCGGGCGAAGGCCACTTCGTGGCGCCGCAGATCTACGAGATCCCAGGCCCCGAGGCGCTGACCGAGGAGGTGTTCGGGCCGATCCTGCACGTCGCCCGCTACAAGGCCGCCGATCTCGACCGGGTGCTCGATGCGATCGATTCCACCGGCTACGGCCTGACGCTGGGCGTGCATTCCCGCATCGACGCCACGGTGGAGCGGGTGGTCGATCGGCTGTCCACCGGCAACGTCTACGTCAACCGCAACATGATCGGCGCGGTGGTCGGCGTGCAGCCCTTCGGCGGCCACGGCCTGTCGGGCACCGGCCCGAAGGCCGGCGGGCCGCACTACCTCACCCGCTTCGCCACCGAGCAGACCGTGACGATCAACACCGCGGCGGCCGGCGGCGACGCGGCGCTGATCGCCATGGAGGGGTAGGGGCGGCTCAGCCGTAGCGCCGCGCCGCCTCGACCGTCAGCCCGAGGCCGACCGAGCCGAAGGTGTCGCCCTCGACCACCCGGGCTCCCGGCGCCGCCGCCAGGATCGCTTCGCGGACCGGGGCGAGGCGGGTCGAGCCGCCGGTGAGGAACAGGGCGTCGATCGCGGACGCCTCCACCCCGGCATCGCGCAGGCAGCGGGTGATGCAGGCGCCGATGCGCCGGGCGAGGTCGGCGGAGTGGCGCGCGAGGTCGGGGCGGCCGATCTCGGCGACGAGGCCGGGCTCGACCCAGCCGAGGGGCAGCACGACCTCGTCGATCTCCGACAGGGCGATCTTGGCGTCCTCGATCTCCATCGCCAGGGTGTGGCCGCGCTCGGCCTCGATCACCGCGGCGAGGCGGTCGATCAGGTCCGGCCGGGCGACGTCGCGGCGGAGCGAGCGCAGCTCGCGCAGGGTCTTGCCGTCGTAGAGCCGGTTGATCTGCGACCAGGTGGCGAGGTCGTGGAAGTAGGACGAGGGCACGTCGAGGCCCGGCCGCTGCATCGGGCTGCCGAGGCCCAGCAGCGGCATCACCTCGCCGACGCTGAGGGTGCGGTCGAAGTCGGTACCGCCGATCCGCACGCCGTCATTGGCCAGGATGTCGCCCGCCCGCTCCACCGCCCGGTGCCGCTCGGGGCCGAGCCGCACCACCGAGAAGTCCGAGGTGCCGCCGCCGATATCGGCGATGAGCGCCACCTCCTCCCGGTCGAGGCCGCGCTCGTAGTCGAGCGCCGCGGCGATCGGCTCGTACTGGAACGACACCTCGGTGAAGCCGACCTCCCGGGCGATGCCGGCCAGCGCGTCCTCGGCCCGGCGGTCGCCCTCCGGGTCGCCGTCGACGAAGTGGACCGGCCGGCCGTGGACCACCTTGGTCAGGGTCTCGCCGGCCTGCACCTCCGCCCGCGCCTTCACGGCGGCGAGGTAGCGGGCGATCACCGCCCGGAACGACAGCCGGCGCCGCCCGACCAGGGTCGTCTCGTCGAGGAGCGAGGAGCCGAGCACCGACTTGAGGCTGCGCATCAGCCGCCCGGGCGTCCCCTCGACATAGGCGGTCATCGCCGCCCGGCCGATCGCCTCCTCGCCGCCGGGCGGGAAGAAGATCGCGCTCGGGATCGTGACCGCCTCGCCCTCCAGCCGCGCGAGCGCGATGTCGCCCCCGGCGGGCGCGACGAGGCCGAGCGTGGTGTTCGAGGTGCCGAAATCGAGGCCGCAGGCCTTCATGCCGAATCTCTGACGGTGCCGGGAGGGAGGGCGCGCGACCTAGCGGGTTCCGCCCGCCCGGTCCAGCCCGGGGGGTGTCGGCCCGTCCTGTCGCAGCGGAACAATGCGTCGGCTCGGCGGTTCTTCAGACCTGAGCAGTCGACGAACTGCACGAACCGAGGAGCTTCCCATGAGCAGCACCACCGACAAGATCAAGGGTCTCGCCAACGAGGCGGTCGGCAACGTGAAGCAGGGCATCGGTAACATGACCGGCAACGAGAAGTTGCAGGCCGAGGGCAAGGCCCAGGAGTTGAAGGGCGAGGCCCAGAAGACCACCGGCGACGTCAAGGACGGCATCAAGAATGCCGCCGACACGGTGAAGAGCAAGCTCTGATCCGCGCGAGGGCCGGCTTCGCGCCGGCCCGACTGCAGCGGACGTTCGGGCCGGTCCCTCGCAGCTCAGGCGGGAGGCCGGCCTTTTCGTTTTTCGCGTCCGCCGAACCCTTGCTCGAACTTGATGGAGACCGTGATGAACAGGGACCAGATCGAGGGCGGCCTGCGCCACCTCAAGGGCCGCGGCCAGACCGCGTACGGCGCCGTCGCCGGCCGTGCCCGGCCGCAGGCGGAAGGTGCGTTCAACCAGGTGGTCGGCGGGGCCCAGTACGCCTACGGCCGCGGCCGTCGCGTCGCCGAGGAGCTGACGCATGACGGAGCCGCGCTCGCCGGCGAGATCGAGAAGCGCGGGCGCGACGCCTACGCGCGCGGCATCTCGGCCTACGGCGAGGCCCGCCATCGCGGCCGCTCCGCCCTGCGCCGGGCCGAGTCGCACCCGACCGAGACGGTGCTGGCGGTGGCCGGCCTCGCCTTCGTCGCCGGCTGGCTGCTGAAGGGACGGCGCTGAGCCCCTGACCGGGGCCGAAGGCGCTCTCGGCCGGCGTGCCGTCGCTGCAACGCAGCGGTGCTTCGGTTGCAGCGCGGAGGGCGAGGGCCGGTTCGGCCTCGCCTCACGGGTGCATATGCTCTAGCTTGGCGATAATCCCGCGCCAGCCGAACGACCCAATGACCCAGAGCACGCCCCCCGGTCCGCCCACGATCGCCGCGGCCGACGCCGCCCAGGACGGGGCCCCGAGGGGCGCCGCCCCCGCCCTGCCGCCATCGGTGCAGGAGCATCTCGGCGAGCGCCTGCGCGCGCACTACGCCGCCGTCGAGGTGGAGGCGGCACCGGCCGCCTTCGCCGATCTGCTCGGACGCCTGGAACTGGCGCTCGCCGCGCTCGGTGCGCCGAAGAAGGACGGTTTTCGCGACGACCTGCTCGCGGCGACCCCGTCCCTGCGCCGCTTCGCGCTGACGCTCACCGCCAACCCGGCCCGGGCCGACGACCTCGTCCAGGACACGATGCTGAAGGCCTGGCAGAACCGCGACCGGTTCGAGGCCGGGACGAACCTCAGCGCATGGCTGTTCACGATCATGCGCAACGCCTTCTATTCCGAGCACCGCAAGCGCTCGCGCGAGGTCGAGGACAGCGAGGGCGCCTACTCGGCCCGCCTGACCTCCGCTCCCAACCAGGGCGACCGCCTCGACGTGCAGGACCTCCAGGCCGCTCTCAACAAGCTGGTGGCCGAGCAGCGCGAGGCCCTGATGCTGGTCGCGGTGGGCGATCTCTCCTACGAGGACGCGGCCGCGCTGATGCAGTGCAAGGTCGGCACGGTGAAGAGCCGGGTCTGCCGCGCCCGCGACAAGCTCGCCGAGCTCCTCGGCTATTCCGGTGGCGAACTCGGCGCGGACCGGCTCACCCGCTCGGTGATGGGGCATGCCGGCACCGTCTCGCTCGACGGTTGAGACCGACGGCCCGCCGGGACGGCCTACGGGGTCCGGTTCCTGCGCGTCCGCCGCGCCGGCACGCACCGAGCTCGCCGGAGGCCGGCAGGCACGCCCGATGTCGCCGTCTCGTCGGCGCTTGAGAACCCGGGATCCCGGATCTCCAGACTTCGGGCCTGTCGCGGAGCCTGATCCGCTGCTCCGGGCGCAAGACCCGCTCGGCTTCGGCGAGAGAACGCGCGTCGCCGCTTCGGGCTGACCTAGAGACGCGTCCTGCGCTAGGCTTCCGGCGAGGGGGCCCGACGCGGGAAGTCGTTTCGTGGCTCGGGTCGAGAACATCGACCACGCCGTTCGCGTCCGGTCTGCGGAGACCAGCGAAACGCCGAGACACTAATCGTTACGCCGGCGTCGTCCCCGAAATCGTTTGCTTCGCTCAAGTATGCATTGTTTTATTTTTCAAATATAAGAACAAACTCTACCATGATTTGAATATCATCGCAGCAACCGCTGTCGGCTGTGCGCGGAAAAGTTCGTTCCAATCACCGGTCAGATAGTGCGGAGGAGTATATGATACGAAAATGATCGAAAGCTCGGCTGAACGAGATAGGCCGAAATCGGCTTTGAAACGTTCGAAATACGACAGACAAGGAACAACATCACAGTTAGACTAATTCCATCTCGCCTCAGCCGCGGGGATGCGCGAAGCGCGAGGAAGGGGCGGCGGAGCCCGCCTCCGGCAATCCATCGTGCTGCGGCCGTACCGCGAGGCGGATGCCTGATTTCCGGAGACGACAACGGTGAATGCGCCGGACGATTCACGAGCCCTCGCAGCCGGCCTCTTCGAAGGCAATCTCCTGCTCGAAGCCCTCGAGACCCGGGATCGCGCCCTGCTGGCGCCGTATCTCGAGCGCGGCCATCGCACCCGCGGCGCCGTGCTGTTTCGTGCCGGCGAGGACGTGTCGCACGTCACCTTCCCGCTGAACCAGACCACCGTGACGCTGGTCTCGCGCATGAACGACGGGCGGATGGTCGAGACCGCGACGGTGGGGCACGAGGGCGCGGTCGGCGGTATCGTCAGCCAGGGCTACCTGCCGGCGTTCAGCGAGGCGGTGGTGCAGGTCGCCGGCGATGTGCTGCGTCTCGACGCCGAGAGGCTGACCCGGGCCCGGGCCTCGTCCCCGACCCTGCGCGACCTGTTCGTGCGCTACTCCGACTGCCTGCTTGCCCAGGTGCTGCAATCGGTGGCGTGCAACGCCGTCCACCCGATCGAGGAGCGCTGCCTGCGCTGGCTCCTGACCTTCCAGGACCGGCTGGGAACGCCGGTCCTGCCGGTAACCCAGGAGATGCTGGCCGAGATGCTCGGCGTGCGCCGCACCTACCTCACCGGGGTGATCGGGGCGCTGCAGCGCCGCGGGCTGATCTCGGTGCGCCGCGGCCAGATCACCATCCTGGACCGGGCCCAGGCCGAGCGGTCGGCCTGCGAGTGCTACGGCCGGGTGCGTCACCACTTCCGCACCGTCCTCGGCGCGGTCTATGCCGAGAGCGGCGCCATCGTCGCGGTCGATCCGACGGCCGTGCAGGACAAGGCGCCGGAGAGGTAGACGGAGAGGGAAGCGGGCGGCCTCGGGTCAGGCCCCCCGCCCGATCCCGCGCCGGCCGGGGAGGCGGAGGCCGAGGATGCCGATCCTCCCGCGCGGGACGCCCCCGCGGCCGCCGCGGGATGCGCATGGGAGCGGCCGTGCTATGGCGCGGCCGGGCGCCGGTGCTATGAGACCGCCGCCGAGGGTCGCGGAAGGGGGCGACGGACCAGTGAACGACCGCCGCGAAACCGACCGCATCGACGCCGAGATCGGCCGGTCGGCGCCCAGCCACGACCCGTTCGCCGCCGCGGTCCGCGCCACGCGGATGCCGATGCTGATCACCGACCCGCACCAGCCCGACAACCCGATCGTCTTCGTCAACGCCGCCTTCTCCAAGCTGACCGGCTACGGGCGCGACGAGATCCTCGGGCGCAACTGCCGCTTCCTGCAGGGACCGGAGACCGACCGCGCCGACGTCGACAAGATCCGCGACGCCGTCGAGCGGCGCGTGGCGATCGAGATCGACCTCCTGAACCACAAGAAGAACGGCGAGCGGTTCTGGAACCGGCTGCTGATCTCGCCGGTCTTCGACCAGGACGGCGCGCTGACCTACTTCTTCGCTTCGCAGTTCGACGTCACGCTGGAGCGCGAGCACCTGCACAACCTCGGCGAGGCGCTGCGCCGGCGCGAGCAGATGCTCGACGCCCTGGTCCGCTCCTCCTCCGAGGTGCGCTACCGGACCAGCGCCGACTGGAGCCGGCTGTATCAGCTCTCGGGCGGCGGCCTCCTCTCGGACACGACCTCGCCGCGCACCGCCTGGATCGAGACCTACATCCCGCCCGAGGACCGGGCGGCGGTGCGGAGCGAGATCGAGCGCGCGATCCGCACCAAGACCTCCTACAGCCTCGAGCACCGGGTCTACCTCGCCGACGGCTCGGTCGGGTGGGCCTCGTCCCGCGCCGTGCCGGTGCTGGACCGCGAGGGCCGGATCACCGAGTGGTACGGCGCGGCCACCGACATCACCGAGCGCAAGCGGCAGGAGGCGGCGACGCGCGACCTCACCGCCTCGCTGGGCCGGCAGGTCGCCGACCGCACGGCGGAGATGCGCCTCTACGGCGACATCGTGCAGTCGAGCGCCGCGCCGATCTGCGCCTTCGACACGCAGTACCGACTGATCGCCTTCAACCAAGCCCACAGCGACGAGTTCTACCGGATCTTCGGCACCCGGGTGCGCGTCGGCGACGTCTTTCCCGACCTGTTTCCGGCCGACCAGGCCCCGGTGATGCGCGGCCTGATGGCCCGGGCGCTGTCGGGCGAGATCTACACCGTGACCGAGGAGTTCGGTGATCCGGGCCTCGCCAAGCCGGCCTGGGAGGTCACCTACTCGCCCCTGCGCGACGGCGACGGCCGGGTGATCGGCGCCTTCCACCATGCCCGGGACATCTCCGACCGGCTGCGCGCCGAGACGGAGCTGGCCGCGACGCAGGAAGCCCTGCGCCAGTCGCAGAAGATGGAGGCGGTGGGCCAGCTCACCGGGGGCCTCGCCCACGACTTCAACAACCTGCTGGCCGGCATCTCGGGCTCGCTCGAGCTGATGCAGACGCGCCTGCAGCAGGGCCGGTTCAAGGACGTCGAGCGCTACATGGCGGCGGCGCAGGGGGCGGCCAAGCGCGCCGCGGCGCTGACCCACCGGCTGCTGGCGTTCTCGCGCCGCCAGACGCTCGATCCGCGCCCCACCGACGTCAACCGCCTGGTCGCCGGCATGGAGGAGCTGATCCGCCGCACCGTGGGACCGGGCATCGCCCTCGAGGTGGCGGCGCGGGGCGACTGGCCGGCGCTGGTCGATCCCTCGCAGCTCGAGAACGCGCTCCTCAACCTGTGCATCAACGCCCGCGACGCGATGCCCGAGGGCGGGCGGATCACGGTCGAGACCGGCAACGCCGCGATGGACGCCAGGGCGGCGCGCCGGCACGACCTGCCGGAGGGCGAGTACCTGGCCCTCAGCGTGACCGATACCGGCACCGGCATGACGCCGGAGGTGATCGCCCGGGTGTTCGAGCCCTTCTTCACCACGAAGCCGATCGGCGAGGGCACAGGCCTCGGCCTCTCGATGATCTACGGTTTCGCCCAGCAATCCGGCGGCCAGGTCCGGATCGCCTCCGCGCCCGGCGAGGGTACGACGGTGAGCCTGTACCTGCCGCGCCACGACGGGCCGGCCCCCGCCGACGCGGAGGCGACGGCGATCGCGGAGCTGCCGCGGGCGGCCGAGGGCGAGACCGTGCTCGTCGTCGACGACGAGCCGACCGTGCGGATGCTGGTCACCGACATCCTGGAGGATCTCGGCTACACGGCGATCGAGGCGGCCGACAGCGCGGCCGGCCTCAAGGTCCTGCGCTCGGACGTGCGCATCGACCTCCTCGTCACCGATGTCGGCCTGCCCGGCGGCATGAACGGCCGCCAGATGGCGGAAGCCGCACGGCAGACCCGGCCGGACCTGAAGGTGCTGCTGATCACCGGCTACGCCGAGACCGCCATCCTCGGCACCGGGACCCTCGCCCCCGGCATGTCGGTGCTGACCAAGCCCTTCGCCGTCGAGGTGATGGCCGCCCGCATCCGTTCGATCATCGAGGCCGGCCGCGAGCGGGCGCGGAGGGACGCCTGAGCGCCGTCCCTGCTCACCCGGTGCGGCGCGCCGTCCAGCGTCCAGAGCACGGGCTGATCCCCGCCAGGCTCCAGCGGCCGCTGCCGGCGGTGCCGCGCAGGCGGCCGCTGACCGAGACGCTGGCGAGCCCGCTGCGGATCGTGCCGGTGATACGCCCGTCGGCGCCGGCACGCCCGGAGGCGTCGACCCCGTTGCCGCCGGCATCGTCCACCACGCCGTCGCGGATCACGATCGGGTAGCGGTAGGGACCGGTGCAATTGCCGGTCTCGGCGGTGGCGACGACCGACCAGGCCCCGTCGAAGCGTCCCGCCGACGGCGCGGCCGAGGCCGGGCCGGCAGGGGCCAGGAGCAGGGCCGGCGCGAGGGCGGCGGCGAGGACCGGAAGGCGGGATGAGGTCATGGTCTCCTCTCGGGTCGACGATGGTCGCTGCCGGGCCGGGCACGGATGGGGGGACCATGCCGTGCCCGGCCGGCGACCGTTCCGAACGCCTCGGGGGACGGCGCCGGAACGATGGGGGACGCCCGCGGGGGGCGGATCGGGATGGGGAGCGCCGATCGGGACTCCGGTCTCAGGCGTGCCCGAGCTCCTTCTCAGACGTGCCCGAGCTCCTGGGCGAGCCGGTCGCGGGCGCGGCTGACGCGGCTCTTCACGGTGCCGGGGGGACAGCCGATGACCACGGCGGCGGCCTCGTAGGTCAGGCCCTCGACCCCGACGAGGAGCAGCGCCTCGCGCTGGCTCGGTTCGAGCCGGTCGAGGGCGTCCTGCAGGTCGCGCAGGTCCGCCCGGTGCTCCTGCACGGCATCGCTCGTGAGGGCGGCGGAATGGACCCCGTCGGGATCCGCCACCTCGAGGCGATGGCGCCGGCGCCCGTTGAAGAAGCCGTTGCGCAGGATCGTGAACAGCCAGGCCGACAGGCTGGTGCCCGGCACGAACTGGCGCCGGTGCTCCCAGGCCTTCAGCAGGGTGTGCTGCACGAGGTCGTCGGCATCGGCGCCGTGCTGGGCGAGCGACAGCGCGTAGCGCCGCAGCCGCGGCACCGCGCCGAGGAGCTCGTCCTTGAACGCCGCCGACACCTCGCGCCCGGCCTCGGCGGTCTGCAGCGCCCGCGTCAGCCGCGCCAGCACGTCGCCCAGGCGCGAGCCGGCCTCGACCGCGACGATCTCGGGATAGTATTGCCGCAGCTGCCGGCCGAGATGCGACTGCATCAGGGCGAGGGCGACGTCCGGTGCGACATCCGGTTCGCGCGTCACGTCGTCTGTTCCCACGGTCCAGGACCCGTCAACGTTCGTCCCGCCGGGCTAGACCGCTCGGCCCAACGGACTAGTCCCGTGGGGCAGTGCGGGGAGCAGGCGACGACACGATTTATTTCTGGTCGCCGGCAATTACGTCAATGATACGATTTTACCGGTGAAATTGCCTGCCGTCACGGAACCCGATGGCGCGCGATCCGTTTGTGCTCCGCTGCCCGAGAGGTAGCCGCGAGACCGCCGCTCCCGGCGGTCCGCCAGCACGAAGGGACCGCACCGGCCGTGACCGCAGGCGTCGACAGGCATGAACTCCGGCAGATCATCGCCGGCCTCAGCGAGGGCGTGATCCTGGTCGAGCCCGACCAGACCATCGCCTACGCCAACGAGGCCGCCCTCGCGATGCACGGCGCCGAGAGCCTGGACGAGATCGGCCCGACGGTCGACGCCTACCGCGAGCGCTTCGCCCTGCGCTACCGCAACAACCGCGCGCCGGAGAACTACCCGATCGAGCGGGTGGTGGCCGGCGAGCGCTTCCACGACGTGGTGGTGGAGGTGACCCGCACCGACAAGCCGGATGTCGGCTTCGTGCATTCCCTGCGCAGCCTGGTGGCGACCGACCGGGAGGGCAAGCCGAGCTGCCTCGCCCTGATCCTCAAGGACGTATCGGACCAGTTCGAGGCCGAGGAGCGCTTCGAGCGCACCTTCAACGCCAACCCGGCCCCGGCCGTGATCACGCGGCTCGCCGACCTGCGCCACGTCAAGGTCAATGCCGGCTTCCTCGAGATGACCGGCTACACCCGCGACGCCGTGATCGGCCGCAGCGTCTACGATGTCGACGTGCTGGCCAACGCCCGCAACCGCGATCTCGCGGTGTCGCGGCTGAACCAGGGCGGCACGATCCCCCAGATGGAGGCGCGCCTGGAGCTGCCCGACGGCGGCGGCCGCTTCGTCATCGTCGCCGGCCAGCCGATGGAGATGGGCGACGAGCCCTGCATGCTGTTCACCTTCGCCGACCTCGAACTGCGGCGGAAGGCCGAGACGGCCCTGCGCCAGAGCGAGGAGCGCTTCGCCAAGGCGTTCCGGCTGACGCCGGTCCCGACGCTGCTGGCCCGCGCCGAGGCGTTCCAGGTCACCAGCATCAACGAGGCCTTCGGGCGTGTGTTCGGCTTCGGCGAAGACAAGGTTGTCGGGCGCTCGCCGGCGGAGTTCGGGCTCTGGGTCTCGGACGAGCAGCGCCGCCGCTTCGAGGACGTGCTGACGCGCACCGGCTACGTCCTCGGTCTCGAGGTCTGCCTGCGCCACGAGAGCGGCGCCGACCTCGACTGCCTCGTCTCGGCCGAGCGCGTCGTCATCGGCGACGACGAGTTCGTCCTGATGGTCCTGCAGGACATCACCGAGCGCAAGCACACCGAGCGCGAGCTGTTCGACGCGATCGAGACGGTGATGGCGGACACCTCGTGGTTCAGCCGGGGCCTGATCGAGAAGCTCGCCAACCTGCGCCGGCCGGGGCGCGAGACTCCCGGGGCCGCGGTACCCGACCTGACCCTGCGCGAGCGCCAGATCCTCAATCTGATCTGCTCGGGCCTCGACGACGACGCCATCGCGCGCAAGCTCGGCCTGTCGCGCAACACCGTGCGCAATCACGGCGCCGCGCTCTACCGCAAGCTCGGCGTCCACCGCCGGACCGAGGTGATCCTGTGGGGCCGTGAGCACGGTTTCCCACTCCAGGCTTCTGGTAGCTGATGTTCAGCATACCAGTACCTTTCTACCATTGAACGCGCGCCAGGAGGGCACATCTGCAGGCCGGTCGGAGTTTTCTCTCACTCTTCACGGAGTTGCTCATGACCAAGCGCGCGACATCGACTTCCACCGAGCAGGTCAAGGGCTCGGTGAAGGAGGCCATCGGCAAGATCACCGGCGACGTCCGGGTCGAAGCCGAGGGCCGGCGTCAGAAGGGCGACGGGCACTCCCCCAGGGAAACCGCACCGCGCCGGGACTGACGGCACAGGTCATCCGGCGATCCCCAGGGGTCGCCGTCCCACCCACCCCGATCACCAGGAGACTTCAGATGGTTGACACCGATCGCCTCACCGGCGCCGCCCGCGAGCTCGGCGGCAAGATCCAGGGCGCCGTCGGCGACCTGACCGGCTCGCACCGGGATTCGGCCGAGGGCCGGTTCCGCGAGGCTCAGGGCGCGGCCGAGAACGCCTACGGCCAGGCCAAGGACGGCGTGCGCCACGCCGCCGACCGGGCGCAGGACTACGCCGGGGACTTCGCCCACGACGCCCGCGGCTATGCCGAGGACGCCCGCGACTACGCCGAGGACGCCTACGAGCGCGGCAGCCAGGTCCTGCGCCGCGGCACCCGTCAGGTCGGCCATCAGGTCGCCGAGTACCCGGTCGCCTCGCTGGTGATCGCCGGCCTCGTCGGCTTCGGCCTCGGCCTCCTCGTGAGCGCCAACCGCGACTGATCGCGCGACCGACCGCGTCGCGGCCGGACATCGCGAGCCCCGGGGAATCCGGCGCAGGAGAGCGCCGCGCGGCCCCGGGGCCGCCCCCGACCCATCGATGCATGAACGACCCGGAGTAACCACGTGACCATCCAGACCCCCGTTTCCCCCCTCGCGACCGCCGCCCAGGCCGACACCCGCGCGGTCCTGCTCAACCAGGTCTCCTGGGGCGCCATCTTCGCCGGCGCCGTCACCGCCCTGGTGACCCAGGTGATCCTCAACCTCGTGGGCGTCGGCGTCGGCCTGTCGTCGGTCGGCGTGAACGCCAGCGACAACCCGGCCGCCTCGACCCTGTCGACGGGCGCCGGCCTGTGGTTCGTGGTTTCGGGCATCGTCGCCTCGCTCGCCGGCGGCGCCATCGCGGGCCGCCTCTCCGGCAAGCCGCTGCCGGGCGCGGCCGCCCTGCACGGCCTCGTCTCCTGGGCGGTGACGACCCTGGTGGTGATCTACCTCGTGACCTCGGCGGCCAGCGGCCTCGTCGGCGGCACGCTCAGCACGGTCTCGAGCGCGCTCGGCGGCGCCGGCAACCTCGTGGGCGGCACCGTCCAGACCGCCGCCCAGGCCGCGGCCCCGTCGCTGTCGAAGATCCAGAACCCGCTCGAGGGCATCGAGGACAAGGTGCGCCAGCAGGCCGCCGGCCAGGACCCGCAGGCCGCCCGCGACGCCGCCGTGGCCGCCGTGCGCGCCGTGCTGACCGGTGACGCGGCCCAGAAGGAGCAGGCCAAGAACCGCGCCGCCGACGCGCTGGCCAAGGCCCAGGGCATCTCGCCCGACCAGGCCAAGACCCAGATCGACGACTACCAGAAGCAGTACGAGCAGGCGGTCGCCACCGCCAAGCAGAAGGCCGAGGCCGCGGCCGTGACCGCGAAGTCCGCCGCCACCCAGGGCGCCTTCTACGCCGCCATCGCGCTGCTGCTCGGCGCCGCCGCCGCCTTCTTCGGCGGCCGCCTGGGCGCCCCGAAGCTGGTCGGCGCCTACGACACCACCCGCCGCGTCTGACGCGGCGCCGACCCCCGCCCGCCGGGCGGGGGTCGGTCCCCTCCCGCCCGTTCTTCACGCCCCCGAAGGAGAGATCTCGATGAGCAGCACCACGGACAAGCTCAAGGGCCTGGCCAACGAGGCCGTCGGCAACGTCAAGCAGGGCGTTGGCAAGGTGACCGGCAACGACCACCTCGTCGTCGAGGGCAAGGCCCAGGAGCTCAAGGGCGAGGCCCAGCGTACCGTCGGCGAGGTCAAGGACGGCGTGAAGAGCGCCGCCGACAGCCTGCTCGGCCGCAAGTAAGGCCCGACCAGGCCACACCCGACATCCGCGGCGGGCCCGCCCCGCCGCCCTTCCGTTTCGAAATTCAGGAGGACAGCATGAACCGCGATCAGATCCGTGGCGCGTCCCGTCACCTGAAGGGCCGCGCCCAGACCGCCCTCGGCGGCCTCACGGGCGACCCGGCCCAGCAGGTCCGCGGTGCCGCCAACCAGGTGGCCGGCGGAGCGCAATACGCCTACGGCCGCGCTCGCGACCGGGCCGAAGACCTCATCGACGACGGCCGCCACCTCGCCGAGGCCGCCCGCGAGCGGGCCGAGACCCTGGCCGGCACGACCCGCGACTACGCCGAGGACTTCGCCGACACCGCCCGCAAGCAGGCCGGCCACGTCATCGAGGACGGGCGCCACGCCGCCCGCGAGGTGCGTCGCCGCGGCCAGACCTATGGCCGCCAAGCCCTCGCCTATGCCGACGGCCACCGCACCAACACCGTGCTGGGCATCGCCGCCCTCGCCTTCGCGGCAGGCTGGCTGTTCCGCCGCCGTCACTGAAGCGGCAGTCGCGACCGGGACGTCGTCCGGATGCACCCGTCCCTGACGACGACCGGTCGCCGCCCCGCGCGGTGGAGCCTTGCCTCCACCGCGCCCTCTACAGCGCAGGCGCGACCCGACCGGACAGGTGGGGGCACCGACTGAATCGGTGACAGCAAGCACGAACGCCGTATCGCAGCGTCCATCCCGGCGAATTGTTTCGTGGCATCGCGCCGGTATCTGTCGTTCTGTCGCAGCATTCCCAAAGAACGATCGATTTGTATCGGGATCTTTTCTCGCTTTCGGGCGTTGGAAGCTGAAATCAATCCGCAAGCCTTGAAAAGGAGACTACCATGCTGCGCAAGATCTTCATGTTGTTCGTCCTGCCGAAGCTGATCGCGCGATTCAACCGCCGCGGCACCAGCCCCCGGCACGGCCGGACGTACTGAGCAGCCCCATGCAAGGGCGCATGAAACGAGGACAGGAACCGACACCCTCATGAAGCTCCCCTTCGTCGCCGCCGCGACCCTCGCGGCCCTCGTCGTCGGCAGCCCCGCCTCGGCCGCCCCGGCCGAGGCCGGTGCCGCCGCAGCGGCCCTCGTCCGCGGCGACCTGCCGACGGAATTCTCGCAGTACCGGCGCTTCGGCCGGCCCTACGGCTACCGCCGGGGCTACGGGTTCCGGCGCGGCTACGGCTATCGCCGCGGCCCGGGCGTCGGTGCCGCGGTCGGGGCGGGCGTGGCGGGCCTCGCGGCCGGGGCGATCATCGGTGGCGCGATCGCCAACTCGCAGGCCCAGGCCGCCCCGGTGGTGGTCCAGGGAGGTCCCGACCCGGAGACGGTCGCGGCCTGCGCCCGGCGCTTCCGCTCCTACGATCCGGCGAGCGGCACCTACTTGAGCAACGACGGCACCCGCCGTCCCTGCCCGTGACCCCCTGCACGGCCGTCGTCCCCAGGGGAGTCCCCAGGGGCGGCGGCCGTGCCGTTCGAGGGCGGGAGCGAACCCAGCCACCGTCCCACCGTTGTGCCGGCATGTCAGCACACGCTCCCCTCCCCACCACCCTCCCCGCCCGATCCGGGCGCGCCCTCTCCCCGGCTGCAGGCCTCGCGCTGGCAGGGGCGGCCATCCTCGGCGCCAGCGCGGTCGAGGCGGGTCGTCGCGCCCGGGCCGCCGAACGGGCGACGCCGCCGGTCGGGCGGTTCGTCGAGGTCGGCGGCACGCGCCTCCATGTCCTCGAGCGCGGGCACGGCCCGGCCCTCGTCCTGCTCCACGGCAACGGCAGCCTGATCCAGGACTGGCTGGTGAGCGGACTCATCGAGCGAGCAGCGACGACCCATCGGGTAATCGCCTTCGACCGGCCGGGCTTCGGCCACAGCGAGCGGCCGCGCAGCCGGATCTGGACCCCGGCGATGCAGGCCGGCCTGATCCGCGGCGCACTGCACAGCCTCGGGGTCGAGACGGCGACGATCCTCGGCCATTCCTGGGGGACCCAGGTGGCGATCGCCCTGTCGCTGCAGGATCCCGGCCGGGTACGGTCCCTGGTCCTCGAATCCGGATACTACTTTCCCTCGCCGCGGATCGACGGGATGCTGTTCACGCCCCAGGCCCTGCCGGGCCTCGGCGACCTGATCAGCCACACGGTCGCGCCGGTCGCCGGCCGCCTGCTCTGGCCGCGCATCCTGGCGCGCCTGTTCGGGCCGAGCCCGGTGCCGGAGCGCTTTGCCCGCGACTTCCCGGTCGAGATGGTATTGCGCCCCTCGCAGCTGCGCAGCGCGGCCGCCGAGTCCGTCCTGATGGTGCCGGACGCCTTCGCGCTCCGGCCGCATTACGGCGAGTTGCGCCCGCCGGTGACGATCCTGTCCGGCACGGGCGACCGCCTGGTCTCCCACGCCGAGCAGTCGGCGGCCCTGCATCGCCGGATCCCGGGCAGCCGCCTCGTCGCGGTCGAGGGCGCCGGCCACATGCTGCACCAGATCGCGCCCGACCGGGTGCTCGACGCCCTGGCGGCCGCATGAGGAGCGCCGCCGGGCAGGCCCGCGGGGGCCGCAAGGATCGCAGCATCGAGAATCACGCCCTCGAGAATCGCCGCCCGGCGCGGCACCCGATTGCAACGCGATCGGGCGCTGCTCTAGGAGGTGACTCGACGTCCGCCGGCCCCGGCCGGCCCCCTCCTGAGCGGTCCTTCCCGACGTGACGATCCTGAAACGTGCGCGGCGCCTCGCCGAGACGGGGCGCCAGTGGTTCGTGCCTCCCCCGGGCCCCGTGGCCTGGAGCCGGCTCTACAATTGCGGCGTGCTCGTCGCCCTCAACCCGGAGGCCGACGCCGACGCGGTGAGCCTCGCGCTTGCGCAGGGCGGGGAACGCGATCAGCCCCTTCCCGTCGACCGGCGGTTCGTCGAGGAGGGTGTCACCTACCTGCACGCCGTCCTCGACCCGGCCTTGCTGGCCGGCTCCCGCCGCCTGAGGCTGACGGTGACCGAGCCGGGCCGGGCCGAGCAGCAGCAGGTCGCGGTCGGGCCCGGCCACCACACGGTCCACCTCGACGGCGTCTCGGGCGGGGTGCTGTCGGGCTGGGTCTCGTCCCTGTCCCCGGACCCGCTGCCGGCCCTGCACCTGATGGTGGACGGCCTGGAGGGCGAGCCGGTCCGCCCGGACGTCTACCGGCCGGAGCTGCGCTTCGGCGGCCGCGAGGGCGGCTGGAACGGCTTTCGCTTCACCCTGCCGGCCTGGGCCCTCGACGGGCGGCCCCACACGATCGGCGTGCGGGCCGGCGAGACGGTGGCGACGCTCGGCGCCTACGCGCCGCACCTGCGATCGAGCCTCCACATCGAGGCGCCGGACCGGGTCACCGGCTGGGTGTTCGACGAGGCCGGGCCCGACCGGCCGACCGTCGTGCGGGCGGTCCGGGACGGCGAGGAGGTGGCGCAGGTCGAGACCCACGCGCGCGCCGATCTCCTGGACCTGTTCGGCCGCCACTCCGCCGCCTTTGCGTTCCCGCCCGGGGCTCTCAAGCCGGGCACCGACCTCGCGGTCGGCCCGATCGGCGCCGGCGAGGTGATCGGTCACCTGCGCGGCACCATCGAGCTCGCCCGGGCCGAGGCCCGCGCCCTGCTGCTGCCGAACGATCCTTCGGCAACCCGCGAGGAGCGCCTTGCCGTCCACGACCGCCTCGTGGCGGCGATCCGGCCCGGCGGCGGTGCCCGCCTCGTCCTCGGCGAGCCGGCGGTGCCGGAGGCGGACCTGCCCGGGGCCGCCCGCACGCCGCCGCCGGCCTGCGCGATCGTGCCGGTCTATAACGGCCTCTCCGACCTGAAGGCCTGCCTCGCCTCGCTGCTGCCGCAGCTGGCGCCGGGGCGGATGCGGGCGCTCGTCATCGACGACGCCTCGCCCGATCCGGCGGTGACGCGCTACCTCGACGACCTGGCGGCCGAGACCCGTCCGGGCCTGACGGTGCTGCGCAACCGGGAAAATCTCGGCTTCATCGGCACGGTCAATGCCGGCTTCGCCCTGCTGGAGCCGGGCGAGGATTGCGTCCTCGTCAACGCCGACACGGTGCTGGCGCCCCGCGCCCTGGAGAAGCTCGCCGCCGCCTGCCACCGCCGGCCCGGCATCGCCAGCGCCACGCCGCTGTCGAACAACGCCACCATCCTGGGCTTCCCCGGGATGCCGGAGGCGCAGGGACCGCTCCTCGGCCTGCCGCCCGCCGCGATCGACGCGGCCCTCGAGGCCGCCGCCCCGGCGCCCGTCACGCTCCCGACCGGCATCGGCTTCTGCCTCTACCTCAACCGGCAGGCCCTCGACGAGGTCGGGGCGCTCTCGCCCGAATGGGGGCGCGGCTATTGCGAGGAGGTCGACTGGTGCCTCAAGGCCCGCGACCTCGGCTGGATCCACGTCGCGGCCACCGACACCTATGTCGAGCACGAGGGCTCGGTGTCGTTCGGCAAGGGCGAACGGCTGGCGATCCTGGAGCGGAACCACGCCCGCCTCGTCGCCCTCTATCCGGAATACCAGGACGAGGTCGACGCCTTCCTCGCCGCCGATCCGCTCGCGCCGCTCCGGCTCGCCGTGCTCGGGCGGCTCCTCGCCGCGCGGCTGCAGCGCCTGACGCTCCATGTCGGCCATGGCCTCGGCGGCGGGGCGACGCGCTACGTCGATCAGATCCGCGGCCTCGCCCGGGCCCCCGACCACGAGATCGGCCACCTCGTCCCTTCGCGCGGGCGGCTGTCGCTGACGCTCGACACCGCCCGGGCGGCCCTGACCCTGGGGCCGGACGAGCTCTTCGGCCTCCTCGAGAGGCTGGAGGAGGCCGGGGTCGCGGTCGACCTCCACCTCGACGCCCGCCTCGGCTACGATTCCGTCTTCCTCGACCGGCTGCTCTCCGGGCGCTGGCCCTACGCGGTCACCCTGCACGACTTCCAATGGTACTGCCCGAAGGTCCACCTGGTCGACGGGCGCGACTTCTACTGCGAGGAGCCGCCGGCCGACGTCTGCCGCCACTGCACGGTGCGGGGGGTCACGCACGACTACGCCGACCAGAACGCCCTGATGGGCGGCGGCCTCGGCGGCTGGCTGGCGACGAACGAGCGCATCCTGCGCGGGGCCCGGCGCCTCGTGGCGCCCTCCCACGACACCGCGGCGCGCTATGCCCGCCGCCTCGGGCTCACCGGGATCGCGGTGGTGCCCCATCCCGAGGCGGCGCCGGCCCACGCCGCCGCGCCGCCGCGCCGACCGCGGACCGGCGCCGTGCGGGTCGCCGTCGTCGGCTCGCTCGGCAACCACAAGGGCTTCGAGCTCGTCGTGGCGCTCGCCGAGCGCGCGGCCCGGGAGCGGCGGCCGATCGCCTTCACGCTGATCGGCTCCGTCGCCGACCGGGACCGCGCCGCGCGGGTGCCGGGCCTCACGGTGACCGGCCCCTACCGGCCCGACGACCTGCCGCGCCTGCTCGCCGAGACCGATCCCGACTACGTGTTCCTGTCGAGCGTCTGGCCCGAGACCTATTCCTACGTCCTGTCGGAGGCCTGGGCGGCGGGCTACCCGGTCGTCGCCCTCGACATCGGCGCCCCGGCGGAGCGCATCCGCGCCGAGGGCGGCGGCCTGCTGCTGCCGTTCGGCCGCGACACGGCCGCCCTGCTCGACGCCCTGGTGGCGGCGCGCGGCCAGCTGGCCGAGGTCGCGATCCCGGCCCTGCCGGCGGCCGCGCCGAGCCTCGCGGCCTACGAGGCGGCGATCGAGGCATCCGCCGGCGAACGGGCACCGGACGGCGCATGACGATCGGCGGAGGAGCGAACGACATCGCTCCTCCGCCGATCGTCGGCGTCATGCGATGTCCGATCGATCGCGCGGGCGTGTGGAGCCTGCGGCTCCACCGCGCGGGCTTTCGAGACGAGATCCGGAGACGATCGTCCGGATCTCGTGTCACCGGCGGAAGCGGGTCACCGCGGCGCCGCGCCGTCCGGGCGGTTCGACGGCAGCCCGCCGGGCGCGTCCGGGTAGGCGGTGCTCGGCACCGGGCCGGCCCGGCCCACCGAGCTGCTCGGCGCCGCGGTGCGGTTCGTGTCCGCCGCCCCCGAGGGACCGGGCGCCGCCGGGCACGGGCCGGGGCC
>NZ_JACWCT010000109.1 GCF_016613415.1 Methylobacterium ajmalii
TGGGTAAAAAACACCCACCCCCCAGGTCGCCGCCCGGAGCGGCACCGAGTAGCCAGAAACGAGGATCAGGCACTCGCGCTTGGGGAGGCTGAAGCACGGAAGGGAGCGACCCGTGCTGTCCCGGTAGCTCGAACCAAATTTGGTTTCAGTGACCCCGAGGGCATCAAACATCGCGCGGATGTCGCGCGTCACGTTCCGGTGCTCCTTCCCGGTCCGCTCTGCGATTTCCAGACTGGACATCGTGAGGGGGGCGCCCGCTTCGCCGTAGGGCAGGGTTTCCGCCCAATCCGGCGGAAACCCCGGAGCCAGGGAATTTCGCGTCGGAGCGACGCACAATCCGAAGCCTCAGAACTTCTTAGCCTTCAAGCCACGGCGGCGCGCGTGCCCTCGCCTGACGACCTAAGTTGAACTTAGCCCGTTCATCATCCACATTATCGCATATTATTCTTCGATCATCTGCGCTTTTACTCTTGACGACATCAGTATATCAAAGTACAACAGAAGCACAGACAGAGGAGATACCAGATGAACAACGACCTCGCCGCCGCCCTCAACGAGATCATCGCCGCCGCTGCTCCGGTCGCCGCCGCGCCCAGCACCATCGAGCAGGACTTCACCGCGCTGCTGGCCGGCACCACCCCGCGGCCGGCGCCCACCCATCCGGTCCGCGACCCGCTCACCGGCGGCGTCTTCACCTTCCGCCACACCCTCGAGGAGGCCGAAGCGCTCGGCGCCCGCCTGGTGGCTTGAGACCGGGGCGCCCCACCGCGGGGCGCCTCTCCCCCGCCCAGGAGGCTGCCCACATCGCCCGGCGGAAGGAGATCTATGAGGCGCTCCACCCAGAGACGCGACAGGGCGGGAATCAGGGGGCCGGGGGTAGGTTCTCGCCGTCTCGCCAAAATGGCGACACGGCCCGCTTCACCGCTGCCACCGCCGCCGCCACCGGCAAGAGCGAGCGCACCGTACAGCGCACGGCGCAGGACCACAGGGCGGCCCCAGGGCTGCCCTTCGTCGTTTCTGGGCTACGTGCCCACGCCGGGGCGCGGCAGGCCACTGGTGAGGTGCCCAGAAATCTGCGGCCTGCGACGTTCACGCATGACGTGAACTCTGCCCGCGCCTTGCCTCGTGTTCTTCATGAACTGCATGTGAAGAGAGCATTTTTAGCCCTTGCAGTTGCCGGCATCTGCGGGCATCAAATTCCTACAGTTCGAGTTGTGCCTGAAATGGTTCGGCCCTGAGGCCCCGCCGCCGGCACGCCCTCCCAACACCTGCTGCCTCGTTACCTCGCCGCTCCTGGCGAGCACCAGCCTGCGCCCTTCCGGGCCGCGGGCTGCAAGGCGTTGGGCCGCACTGCGTCAGCTCTGGAGACCGATCATGCCCAGCCTGTGCACTCCTACCTTTGTTCCGATCAGCGCCGCGGTGGAGCGGCTCGACCTGCCCGCACACGTGCTGCGCTTCTGGGGCACGCAATTCGCCCAGATCCGTCCTGTCATTCGGGCCGGCGGCCGGCGCTACTACTCTCAGGCAGACCTTGAGCTGATCGCCGGCATCAAGGTACTTCTGCGAGAGCAGCGCCTTACGATCGCCGGCGCCAAGCAGTTGCTTCAACAGCGCGGCATCTCCCACGTCCGCGCGCTCGGCAAGGCCACGAGCGACCAGACCACCACCCCGATGTCCGCTGGCACGGTGCGCAGTGCGCTTGACGCGACAGCTGCTCGAGCAGTCGAAAGCGGGACCTCCATGCAGATCGTCGGAGAGCAACTCGCCATCGCTGGCATCAAGATGCTGCGCGAGTGCGGCGCCGACGCAGACACGTTCGAGAAGCTCGCGCTCGCCAACGTGGCGTGATGAGGGTTTCGGGGCGGCAAGGGCGAGCGCGCCGGTGCCAGGGCTGGCAAGCGGTCATGCCCGTCCTGCGCCAGCCTGAGGCCACGTAGGCCCATGCCGGCCCTGCCCCCCCCGATGGATGGGAGGGTGCTCCTGCCGCGCAGGGAGGCCGCACACGGCCACCACCATGCCGACAGCCCCTTGCCACCCCTGAGGCCAGAGAACGGCGCCAGCGCGCCCCTCGTTCGACATGGAGACCACCATGACCGACGACACCACCACCGACGCCATGCGCCGTGCCGCGAACACCCTGGAGGTGGCAGGGGAGCGCCTGATCGGCCCGGGCCTCAGCGAGCGCGAGGTCGGCCTTGCCCTCCTGGCGGCGGCCATCGTGCGCCTCGCCCGCCTCATGCCCCCTGCGGAGCTACGTGGGCACCTGGCACGGCTGGCCGAGGATCTCGAGGTGCCGGTGGCCGCAGAGTAGGCGCGCCCTCTCGTGATCGGCTGCGAGCGTCAGCGCCCACCCCCCCGGGTGGGGGGGTAAGAACTCGCCAGAGTTTTCGGATGAAGAGCGGTTGTGCTCCCATCCGCGGATTTAATTTCCGGCGCGCGAAATTCGGCGCGAAATTACAAAAATGCCCGAAAAACCTAGAGCCGCCATTCAGTACGAGGGCGGCCCGGCAGGATGCTGATATGTCAGAAATCCCCCTGAGCGTGGTCGCGGGTGTCGCGCTCCCCTGACCTCGCCCTGCTCCGACGCATCGCGGCCGGCCGGGAGACCGAGGCCGACCGGGCGGTGCTGGCTGGCCGGGTGCGGGCCTACCTTGACGGCGCGCCGGCCGGCGCGACCCTCGACAGCACCTTCGGCGTCGCCCGGGTGCCGGGGCATGGAGCGTGGTGGCGTGCTGAAGCCCTGGACGCCCGCGACGCCGCATTGCGGGCGCTCGCGGCCACCTTCCACCGCGGGGAGCCACCAGCCCGGCAGGCGGCCGCGATCCGGTCCGCGCTCCTGGCCTACGCGGCGTCGGCATGGCGCTTCGACCGGATAGAGACCTCGCCGCCGGCACAGTACATCGGGACTGCACGCGAGATGCTGTTCGACGCCCTGCGAGCCTGCGACGAGGTGCCGAGCATCAGCCACATCCGCCGCATCCTCGTCGGCTCTCGCTCCGGCCGGTGCTGAGCGCACACCCTGGGTGGAGATGCGCACGGCGGCTGGGCAGCATGCCGGCATGCGAGACCATCCCATCACCCACATCCCGCGCCCCCGCTCCCAACGGCAGGTGGTCAACGAGCTTCGCGGCATCGAGCAGCCCGAGCCGGACGAGTTCGACCTCGCAGCAGCCGCCGAGCGCCGAGCCGCGCTGCGCGCCACGGCCGGCGCGGAGATCTCCAGCATCGAGGCGCAACGCGACGCCGAGTTGCCGGGGCTGGCAGCCGCAGAGGAGCGGGCCCGGCGCCACCTCGAAAGCCTGACGCCGGCCTATCAGGAGGCGATGCGCGCCTATGCGGCGGCGCAGGGCGAGCACACCCGTCGGGCGCATGATTTCGCCTATGCGCGCGAGCGGCAGGTGCGGCGCGTGTACGCCGCGGCCGAGCCGGTGATCCAGGAGACGCGCACCGCTCTCACGGAGCTGATGCAGGCGACGATCGCGACCATGGCCGAGAGCGAGGAGCGCAATGCGCTGTACGACGAGCGGCAGGGGCGGTGGGTCCACCAGATCTGGAGCAACGCCCCGTCGATCGACCGCCGCCGCACGGCCATCCTCGCCCTCTTCCATGACATCGAGGGTATGAAGGCCGAGCCGGACCAGGGCGACATCCGCGAGCGCCTTGCGCGCCTGGTGGAGGCCCTGCCGGACGCTTCGGAACTCGTGCTGGTTCGCGACTACCCGAAGGCCGAGCCCGCCCGCCCCTGGCCGGCCTACAAGCAGGCCCGCGAAGAGCTGATCGGGCGGCCCATCGACGACAACCCCGAGGAACGCCGCTCCCGCCGCGGCATCCTCAATCGGCTGATCGGCTGAGGCCCCCATGAGCACGGGAATCGACCACATCCTCTCCGCCGCGGCCTCGCAGCCCTGGGCGCTGATGCCGGAGAAGCTGGCGGAGATCCAAGCCTTCCTGGCGCTGCGCGCCGACGGCGCGCGGTTCTCCCGGGAGGAGATCCAGGCCCGCATCGGCCCCGGCCGCACCGGCGAGCCGGCTGCGTCCTCGGGCGTGGTGGCGGTGATCCCGATCGTCGGGATCATCTCGCAGCGCATGAACATGATGGCCGACATCAGCGGCCCAGGCGGCACCTCCACGGACCGGGTCGGCGCCGCGTTCCGGCGCGCCATGGCGGACCCGAACGTCAAGGCGATCGTCTTCGACGTCGACAGCCCCGGCGGCTCGACTTACGGCACGCAGGAGCTGGCCGACGAGATCTTCGCGGCCCGGGGCCGGAAACCCATCGTGGCGCAGGTCAACAGCCTCGCCGCCTCGGCCGCGTACTGGATCATCAGTTCGGCCAGCGAGATCGTTGCCACGCCCGGCGGGGATGTCGGTTCCATCGGCGTCTACGGCATGCACAGCGACGTGTCGGCCGCCATGGAGAAGGCCGGCATCCGCAAGACGTTCATCTCTGCCGGCGAGTTCAAGACCGAGGGCAACCCGTTCGAGCCACTGGGCGAGGAGGCCCGCGCCTACGCGCAGAAGCGGGTGAACGAGACCTATGGTGACTTCGTGCGCGCCGTGGCCCGTGGGCGCGGCGTCACCCCGGCCCGTGTCAGGGCGGAGTACGGCAAGGGGCGTGCGGTGGGCGCCCGAGAGGCGGCCCGGCTCGGCATGGTCGACCGCATCGCGACGATGCAGGAGACGCTTCGCCGGCTCGGCGGTGGCGGTCCGGTCGCGGCGCCCGCCTCGCCCGGCGGGATGGACGCCGCGAGCATGGAGATGCGCCGGCGCCGGCATGCACAGCGCGTCAGGGTGGGGTGAGGCTATGCGAGAGATCCACCTGTTCCCCGGCGCGGCACGTCGCGGCGCGGTCCGCACCGTGGCGGATGCCGCCTTCCCCCTCGAGCCAGTCGAGAGTGACCGCATCGTCCGGGAGGCGGCCGACCGGCACGCCGCCGAGGTGCGCACCTTCGGCGACGACGAGGCGGTGATCGCGGCCGACGCCACCGGCTTCCGGCGGGCCGTGGAGGACGAACTGCAGTATCGCCGGGTCCAGGCGATCATCGAAGACCCCGAGGAGCTGCAGGCCGCGCGCGAGATCGTGGGCGCCCTGTTCGGGCGGGGTCGGGCCTAATGTCGACCCCCGATCTGAGTATCACCCCCGAAGCGATCGACCACGTCCGCGAGGCGGCGAACGCCTGGGCCGGCGACAACCGGGATCTCGCCCTTGCCCTCGTCACCATGGGTCACGCGATGTTGCTGATCCTCGACGGACGGGCCGATCACATCGCGCTGTATGAGCAGGCCGCCCGTACCGTCGCGCACCTCCACCCGCCGGCCGGGAGCGCCTGACGATGGCTGAACCGCTCGTCATCCAATTCGCCGCCGACACCTCGCGGGCGCAGAGCGCCATGACGAGCCTCGTGGCGTCCATCACCGGCAACATGGCGAGCGCTGGCGTCGCCATGACGGGCCTCGCGGCCAACGCGAACGCGACGGGTAACGCCATCGGCGCCCTGCAGCAGAACGTCCAGCGGGCCGCGACGGTCATCAGCAACGACGTCCGGACGATCGCCTCTCGCACAGCCGCGGCCGCGACCGCGGAGAAAGCAACTCTCGAGGGCGTTGTCCGCGAGTTCACGGCCGCTGCCGCCGGGTCGGAGGCTGCCAGCACAGCGATCAAGACGGGCCTGACGACGACCACGGCAGCCGTGTCTGGCCTCGCCTCGCAGATCCCCACGCTCAAGACCTTGCTCGGCGCCTTCCTGGCGTTCGAGGCCGCGAAGCTGATCTTCGAGACGGTCGGCGCGTCGATCGACCTCGCGCGGAAACACGTCGAGGAGTTCGTGAAAATCGGCAAGGATGCCGAGCGGGCCGGCGTCACACCCGAGTTCTTCCAGCGTGTGACGCAGGGGGCGGACAGGTACGGACTCACGGTCGACCAGGCGACACAGGCGCTCAACCGCTTCCGGGACGCCTCGCAGATCCGTCTTGGCGAGGGTGAGCACTCCCGGAACTCGTCCGCCATCAGCGACCGCCTGGAGCAGAACGTCCGGGCGCGCAACATCTCCGCAGCCGATCGGCAGTCCTACGAAGGTGCGGACGGGACCGAGGCCAAGTTCAAGGCGCTGCTGGACATCATTCAGAAGCTTCAGGACGCCGGCAAGGGCGCCGCAGCGTTCGACCTCGCCGGCAAGTTCATCGGCCCGGACTTCGAGCGGAAGCTGCGGAACGGCGAGGACGCCGTCGCCAAGCTGAAGGCCACCATCGCCACGACCTCGACGACGGTCGCGGGCATCCGCATCGTGGGTGACGAGGAGGTGGCGCGAGCCAACGAACTCGATGCCAAGGCCAAGGAGATCGCGAACACCTTCGCCAGCATCCTTGCTCCGATCAACAAGGATATCTCGAACTCTGCCCTGGACACCTACGAAGCATTCCTGAACGTAGAGAGGACGATCGCGAGAGTTGTTGCTGTCGCAGCGAAACTCTACGCCGAGGTCTCGCGGATCGCCGCGAAAATCGCCGAAATGACGCCATCACAGGGCGAGCTTGCGACCAGCCTCGGCGCGCCCGCGATCGGCAAATACCTCGGCATCGACGGAGTCGGCCCGAAGGCAAAGGAGGTCATCGACAACTTCCTGCGCGCCACGGGCGTCAAGGATGCCCTGGACGCCCCTGAGGTCTACGGTCCGCCCGCGCCGGACAAGCCGCTCACTATGCGCGTGCGCGCCCCTGGCACCGGCAAGGATGGATCCAACACGCTCCGCTCCCTCGTGCCGCGAACCGGCAGGGGCAGCGACGGCTCGGAAAGCCTCGACGCCGTCGAAACGCTCATCAACCAGCTGGAGAAGGCCAGGGACACCGCCAAGGCCGAGTTGGACAACGTCGGCAAGACCAACGCCGAACGCGAGCGCGCGGTGGCCCTGGCGAAGGCGGAGGCTGCGGCCCGCGAAGACGTCAAGCGCGGCAAGCGCACCGACCCGAACCTCGACAGCGACGAGCGCAGCCGCATCCTCGACGCAGCCGACAAGACCACGCGCTACAAGGATGCGCAGAAGGATCTCGAACAGCAGATCCGCCAGACGGCCGACGCCGCCCGCTACTTCGGCGACATCGCGGCCAACAGCCTGGCAGACGCCATCCTCGAGGGGCGGAGCTTCAGCGACATCCTCAACAACCTCACGAAGCAGTTGGCCCGGGGCGGGCTGCAGGCGTTGTTCACTGGCCAGGGCCCGCTCGCCGGGTTGCTCGGGACGGCCCCCACCGCAAGCTCCGGGGACACCGTTGGAGGCTTGGCTGGGCTGCTCAAGGCGGCACTGCCGAGCGGCGGAGGCGGTGCCCTGCAGGGGCCTACGCTCAGCGGTGCCACCCTCGACGCTGCGTCGGGCGGCGGCGGGATCGGCGGCCTGTTCCAGGCCATTTTCGGGGCCTTTCGCGCCAACGGTGGTCCCGTCGAGGCCGGCCGGGGCTACACGGTGGGTGAGCGCGGACGTGAGCTCTTCATCCCGAACCAGAACGGCCAGATCGTCCCCATCGCGCGCGGCGGCGGGGGCGACATGGGAGGCGACATCGTCATCGGGGGTGACACCATCAGCATCACCTCGGCGCAAGGCGTGACCCCGCAGCAGATGCTCGCCGCGCTGGCGCAGCGCGACCAGCAGTTCCGGCGCAACATCAACGGCATCGTCGCCGACGGGCGGCGCCGCTACCGGCCGGCTTAAACAGGGAGCTTGCTGAAATGCCTGACGCAGTCGGCGCCGCAGTACTTTCCGCAATCGGCACAACCTCGGTCACCATAGCCGGTACTTTGACGACGGCCACGGTTGTCGGCTACGCCGTCATCTCGTCGGCCACGCTGCCGATTACCATGGCGCCGGCGCGATGACGGCGGTCAACGTCATTCTCCGGCCGCACACCGCCTACCTCGTCACGGACGGCGAGACGCAGGAGCGCGGCTTCCAGGTGCAGCCCCGCGGGAAGGTGATCCTGTTCCCTCACCTCCGTGCGGCGCTCGCCCTGCGCGGCTATCCGCCCGTGCTCGGCTCGTTGCTGTCGATCATCGGCCACCGGCGCGCCAGCTTCGAGGAGGCGGCCGAGGGGCTTGGTGCTCTCGACCGCAACCCTAGCACGAAACTCCCACATTGCAGGGTGTGAGAATGGAATAGGTGCCACCACAGACCAGCAGAGACGAGGTGGCCCATCGTCAGGCGCCCCGGAGACCCGATAGACTGCACCTCGACTGAGCGCGCCACGGTGGCGCGCTTGAGACCTTCCGAGGACTTCCGGGAGGGGCCGATTTCGGTTCCATAAACACGATTTCGCGCACGAGTCGTGCCTGGTCCCGCTGTCTGATTGAGGACAGCCAGTCGGGCTGAAAGCCGATCAAATGCCACTGAACGTTGACGAGAGTCAGCAATCGCCATTGAGAGTCCCCATTGACGGCAGACGCACTGCGCGTACATGAATCCGCCCATGAGGACCTATGCCTTGTCCATACCCAAGCGGAAGACGCGTGTTGGCAGCTTCGTTGCCGGCCTCGGCGCTCTTGCGTCTGTGTGGCCGGCTGCAACAGTGGTCACGCGCTACCCTCATAGATCGGATCTCGATGCCCTCCGCAGCGATGGCCAGCGGATTGGTGCCGACATGCGCCGCGTGATCGATCGCGAGCGCGAGCGTGTCCAGGCGAAGAAAGCCCCCTAATCCGCCGACCGGATCGCAGATCTCTGAACAGCAGGGGCCTTCCAGGGTCGAGGTAAATCACCAGTTTTGGCAGGGCCCACTCCCTCCGCCGGTGGTGCTTGAACAGTTTCGCCAAATGGTTCCAGACGCTCCCGAGCGTATATTTCGCCAATGGGAGAAGGAATCTGACCACAGGCGTAATTTCGAGACAGTAGCTTTAGAGGGTAATCTGCGCACTACGCGCTACGGACAGTTGAGCGCAACAGCCTTCGCACTGTCTGCCATGGCCGTAACTTGCTTCTGCGTTTGGATGGGTGAGCCGTGGGTTGCTGGAATCGTCGGCGGAACAACAGTTGTTTCCGTTGTAGGCGCATTTCTCTATCAGCGACTGAAGGGTGAATAGGCTTCCGCACTTCACCCCCCGATAGCCTTCGCCCACCGCGCCAGAGCAGCCTCAAGAGGGCTTTCTGGTACTGCCCGATTCTGCTCACCCATAATCACCCCCCTTTCCGGGGAAGTATGCTTTTGGGCGAGTTGGGTTGCGGGTTTGCGCTCCCCAGATCTGGGGAGCCCAACGCGGCTCGCGGGAGCGCCCAGGACAGGCAGGAGCGGCTCCGGGCGAGCAACGGGGCGTCGGGCCGGCGCCGGGGCTCCACGGGCTCGCTGTGCCGCCGCGTTGGCCTTCCCGAACTCGACTCCGAATTCCTCCCCGAAGCGGTGCAGGATCGCTCGGCGCTGAAGGCCACCCTCGGTGCGCTGGTACCGCTTGCCGGCATCCGGCTCGTACCGGGCGAGGAAGCCGATCTCGACCAAGACCGCGAGGGCGCCGCGCACACGGGCTTCGGACAGCCCAAGGGCCTCGTGCTCGGCCAGGGCCCGCCGATCGATCGGGAAGGCGCACAGGAGCCGCCTGGGGCTGCTCCAGAACCGCGCGAGGAAATGTGCGAGCGCGAGGCAGGCCGGCGCGTTCTTGCGCCCCTGCAACGCCGCATCGAGCCTGTCCGCGACGGCACGCGGCAGGCGGTATCCGGTCGACATGGTGATTCCTTCCGAATCACCCGCCGGCTGGGGTCGTCCTAGCCACAAGGCATGGCTCCGCCGTCGCCAGAAGTCCCCACTTCTGGCTTGACGAAACCCGGCTCTGTGGGAGAGGATCGGTGCTGCAACACATCCGATGGCTCTTCCCCGAGCCGTGCATGAGGCCCGTCCACTCCCCAGTGGGCGGGTTTTGTGTTTGTGGTCACTACCTCCGAGCCCCACCATGGGGCACAGCCTTAACCATTCGAGGGGCTGGCGCCCGGCGTGTCAACCAGCGCGCCTGCGAACCCCGGCTGGAAACCGATCGTCGAGGCGGCCGGCGCACCCTCCCCTTGCTCCTGCCGCCGTCAGGTCGCGTAGGCATCCGACGGACTTCCAGCGGCAATCATCAAGATCGTATCTACACATCCGACTAACATGCATCGGATATGCTGCTGATATCTAATGCCCATCCCGATCGAGTTTCTCGGCGATCGCTTGGAGGATCCACGTGTTGCGCGGGAGCCGGACGGCCGTGGCGCGGCGCGCACTCTCGAGCCGCTCGAACAGGTCGCTGTCGCCCGGGAACTTCAGCGGGTGCTGAGGGGCCTTCGCAGGCTTGCCCTCGCCGGGTTCGGCTACGGGATCAACTGCCGGCACCGATCCGCCCTTGCTGATGAAGGCATCGATCGGGTCCGCAGCTACGGGCGCCGGCCGCTTCGGCTTCGATGACAGGGCCATCTATCAGATCCCCGCAGGATTGACGGAAGAGGTCTTGGCGGTATCGAAGAGATATCCGTAGAGGGCCTGTATCTCTTCGGAGGCCTTCGGATCCTGCGGCCGCAGCTCGACCACGCCGAGCCCTGCCGCCGCCGCCGCGCCGAACGCCTTGCGGTTGCCGAGGCCTGTCGGGATGAAGGTGAGGGCAGGCCGGGAGCGAAGGAGTTCGGCAGCCTCCGCGTTCTCGCTGCCGCGCGGGTCCGCCTTGTTGATGAAGGCGAATGCCCGGAGATCCGGGTTCACGGTGCGGGCTTCCTCGACCAGATCGGACACCTTGTCGAGGGTCCACACGTCGAACGATCGCGGCGCAAACGGGACCAGGTAGGCGGTGCAAATGGACAGCGCCGCGCGCTGGCTCACCGTGTCTCTGCCGCCGGTATCGATGATGACGTGCTGATGCTTCGGGGCGAGGCGCTGGACGCCCGTGCGCACGGCCGGGCCAGTGAGAGCGACGCAGGTGTAGCCGGCGCCACCGGGCCGGTTGCCTTCCCGCAGATTGGTGAAGTCGGTGCTCGTCTCCTGATCGTCGGCATCAACGAGGAGAACGTCCCGCCCGGCACCGGCGAGCATGATGGCGAGGTTGGTGGCGACGGTGCTCTTGCCCGATCCGCCCTTGGTCCCGCCCACGACCGTAATCATCAATCCTCCCGGTATGCGTCGCACATCGAGAGGATATCCTGCGGATGGCTCCCTGCCATCCGGTTAAGGTCTAGGAGGCATCCGCCTTCCATCCGGGAGCGTTCGGCTTCCCGATGACCCGATCTATGCCTTCCAGGACCAGGCTATGGAGGGACCGGCCCTGATCCTCGGCCATGCGCACGAGGGCTTCATACCGATCGGCGTCGAGGTAGAGCGTCTGCTTCGACGCCACATCACGCCGCCCGCGGGGGCGCCCGCGCTTGGGCGACTTGTCCTCTCCGATCGCGGCGTGAACCTGTGCAGCGGTGTGCAACACCGCGTCCCGGCCGCTGCGCAGCGGTGCCAGGGTGACGTTGCCGCCGTCAGCGTGAAGGACGTAACGCTTCATGGCTCATTCTCCCGCCAGGCGAACGCCGAGGCCGCCCGGCGCGGCGTCGCCCTCGGCGAGGAACACCACGCCACCCGCCTCAAGGGCATCCTGAAGAGCCGCTATCGTCCGGCCGTGCGCGGCGAGCGGCCCTCTGGTGCCCTCCAGACGCTTGATGCTCGGGAGCGAGACCCCGGATTTCTCCGCAAGGTCTTTCTGCTCCCACCGGAGCAGGGCGCGGGCGGCCCGTATCTGTTCGCTGGTGATGTGCATCGCAATACCTCCATGACCATAAAAGGCATCAGAGGTATTGACGTCAATCCGTTAACGGCCATTAATGTCTGTCAGGGGCTCATGCCTCGCGGCCGGGCCGGGAGCTACCACCCTCCCCACCCGGCCTGACCCTGCCACGTCGCTGAGAGACGTCACATGGCTACCTGCAAGCCTACCACGAACGACGTTCAACTTCGCCGCCTGCTCGACGCCGTCGAACTGATGGACCGCGAAATTCGCCAGATCGGAGGTTACGGCAAGATCTTTGGACATCTTGCCGACAGCCCGCACGAAATAGAGGGAGAACTCGTCGCCGCCATCGGAAATGACCTTAGCAGAGCCCAATCAAATCTCCAAGTGCTTTGGCAGCAGGCCTCAGAAGCCGGGCAATTTCTTCAGAAGAGCTTTGCGTGATGGCCGGCAAGGAGAGATTGCATATGAGCGGCCTTACCCCGCGCCGCGCCGTTCTGCGCGGCATCGCCATCGCGCCGATCATCGGCGCCGGCGGCCTCGCCCTGGCAGCTGTCCCGCAGGAGAGGCCCGACGCCGAGCTGATGCGCCTTCACGGCCGATTTCTGGACGCCGTGGCGGCCGAGCAAGAGGCCTACCGCGTGTTCGACGCCAGCCGGTCCGACGCGGACGCCCGTCTCGTGGACGCTGCCTGGGACGCCACAGGCAAGGTCGTCGAGGAGATCGAGCACCAGCGCGCCACGACGCCGGCCGGGCTCGCGGTGAAGGCCCTGGCCTGCTCATGGTGCTACGGCAAGCCGGGCAGCCGGTACCCGGGCGAGCTTCGCGCGCAGTACTGCACCGACGTGCGGCTCGCCATCGGCATCGTGGAAGACCTGCTCGCGATGGGCGGTGCCGCATGAGGATCCTGCGCACGATCCGCGCCCTGTGGCTGCTCCGGGCCGCGTGGCAGGACCAGCGGGCGAGCGAGAGGCTCCGGCTGCGCGCTCAGTCCCGGGCTGATCTCGCCCGCGCTCTATTCGAGACCAACCGCGCGTCGAGGACAATCGGCGCCTGATCCTTTCCCGCCGGCTCGGAATTTCTGTTTGGAAACCCGGGCCGGTGACGTGGCGGATCTTCGCCGTCCCATCTATGTTCTAAATGGGACGGCACTTTCCAATGACATCGGGTGATGAAAGCGAGGTCAGCTATGGCCGCTACCAGAGGTGCGCTCAAGATCTATGAGGGCCGGCGCCCGCTCGGCTCTGTCGTGAAGTCCCGGCCGGGGACCGTCTATGCCTATGACGTGGCCGGCACCGCCCTCGGCACGTTCGCAGACATCGACGCCGCGGTCTCGGCCCTCACCGACCGGCGGACCGCCGCATGAGCGCAGCACCACCGCTCTACAAGGCCCACGCGGACGCCCAGGGCGGCCGGCGCGTAATCGTGGCCGCCCGCCAGTTCGCCGGGCGCCCCTACGTCGAACTCCGGGCGAAGATCTCCCGCCGCGGCCGCGCCGAGGTCGAGGAGTTCGCCGAGCTCACCCCGAAACAGGCCCGGGAGCTCCACCGCGTGCTCGGCCTTGCCATCGCCTCCCTCGAGGCCACCGACCAGGATCGGTGCGATGCGATCTCGTGCTCTGCTCCTGGGGCGGGCGGTGAGACCCTCCCGCATGACGAACAAAAGCTCTCCGCCGCTGCCGATCGTGTGGGGGAAAGGCGAGAAGTGGCCGATGATCGAGGAGTGGGCGCATAACGTTATGCGCGATCCCAAGAGCAATCGCACCGAGATCAAGGTCGCGTGGGGCCTGTGCTTCCTCTTCAACGACAAGGACGCCAGGGCGTGGCCCAGCCACGAGAAGCTCGGCGCGAGGATCGGTCTATCTGGCGAGAGCGTTCGGACCGCTCTGCGCACGCTCGCCGCACGCCGGCACATCCTGCGGACACGGGAGTTGATCAAAGGCGAAATGCTGAGCGTGACCCGCCCGGTGTTCAATCGACAGGTGGTTGAGGGACAACCGCCTCGGGCAAGAAAGGGTGGTAGACCCTCAACCACCCCCCTGGTTGACGGACAACCGACAGACCGGTTGACGGACAACCACCATGTATACCTGGACGATACCAAGAAGGGGATACCACGAGAAGAAAACGTTCAGAGTGTCAGAACCGCCAGCGAGCCGGATGACAGCGCTGAGCCATCCGAAGAGGATTGGAAGCAGATCCTTCGGAAAACGGGAAGCCAGGAGATCGAGGCGGAGCGGGTCCAGCGAGACCCGACAGCGACAGACGATCCGTCGAGCAATCCGTCTGCGACGCAAGGCATTCGGGAGGAGAGGGCTTCCACCGTCGATGCAGGATCACCGCCGGTGGCTGATGCGGAGATCGAGGACGACGATTTCGACGACGACATTCCCGATCCGGCAACGCTGAGGGCTTCCCGATGACGAGTGGCCTCGACACGTTCGCGAAGGTGCGCGCCCTGCATGATCGCGCCTCGACCCCGGGCGAGAAGGCTGCAGCCGCAAGCCGGATGGAAGCGCTCGCCCGCTCCGCTGGAATGACGGTCGCTGAGGCGGTGTCCAAGTTGGACGCCCCCAAGCCGAAGACGCGGGCCGAGGCCATGGCCGACGCCTTCAACGCCATTTTCAATTCGCCCGAAGCCCTTGCCGAGCGAGCCGAGCGCGACCGGCAGCGGCTCAAGAAGGCAGCGGATCTGGTGGCCGAGTACGGCAGTGAGCAAGCGATCTTCGCCGACACGGAAATCGAGGCGGCATGCCGGGCCGCGTGCGAGCCGCTCCTTGGGCCGGGCGAGGCCTGGAATACGCTATATCGCCTCGATGGTTGGGATGGGTACGGCCGACGTAGCATGCCCGCTTCTGTGAGGGCAGCCGTGTCACAGGCGTGGCCCCTTCCTTCGACGGTTGCTGCCGCGTGGGCTGAATATCAAGCTTTCGACAAATTGATAACTGATCGCTATGTGGTCGATTATTATTTCAATCCTCATGCATATAGCTCGGCAAGGCAATACGTCGTTGAGGAGAGAATCAATAATTTGCCAGCCGCGGACTTGTGCGACATCAAAGCCCGTGTGGCGTGGTTGGATTATTGGGCCCACAGCGAAATCGAGCAGGATGTGGACGACGCGAAGCTGGCCCTGGCGAGCCTGCGTAGCGACATCGAGCGGCTGTCTGTCCAGTTCGGACAGGCCCAGCCTGCGCCCGAGGGGGCATCCGACGATCTGGACACCCCGAAGCCGCAAGCTGTCCAAACTGGACAGCGCCCGACGACGCGGGCTGAGCGCCGTGCTGCCGCAGCGGCCCTGATCTCCGAAGGCCTCACCGACCGCGAGGTGGCCCGCCGGCTCGGGATCTCGCCCACCACCGTCGGCGCGATCCGGCGAGCCCAGCAAGGCGCCACCTAACCGCGCCAGCGCCTCGCAGAGGAGCGCCAACCGTCTTGGACGCTACCACCCTAGCCGCCGCACTCGAATGCCCGTCCTGCGCCAGCCTCGTGGCGGGAAACGGCATCCCAGATTGCGGGTAGGGCGCCAGGGATGTCGGAAGTTCCGAAACCCGGCTCGGCTTGGACGTGCTCCAGCGCGGCGCACGTGGTCCGAGGTGG
>NZ_JACWCT010000110.1:0-32124 GCF_016613415.1 Methylobacterium ajmalii
TACGGCCCCTGGCGGTACTACGGGATGCCGCTATCAACCCTGGAGGCCGATTTGGAGGCGGGGCTACTGTGAGCCCCTATCAACCCCGAATGACGAAGAACCGTTTTTCCGGCAGAAAGCGTCGCCGCGCGACAAGCCGTGACGTCTGGTCCCACTAGCTTTTCATCATCCCAGATCGAAGGCACCGCGGCGCCGACGGGGCCGGACGACGAATCGGGGATTGCGCCACTCCTGGGGAGTCGTGAGCAAATGGGCCGCATCACTCTGCAGGGCATCGGCAAGGTCTTCGGTCGCGACCCCGCCCGGGCGATGGACCTGATGGCCCAGGGCAGGACCAAGGCCGAGATCGCCGCGTCGTGCGGGGCGGTGGTCGGGCTGCGCGACGTCGCCGTCGAGGTGCCGGAGGGCGAGATCCTGGTCCTGATGGGGCTCTCGGGCTCGGGCAAGTCGACCCTCCTGCGCTGCATGAACCGGCTCGTCGAGCCGAGCTGCGGGCGCATCGTCGTCGACGGCACCGACGTGACGGCGCTGAGCCGCCGCGACCTGCTGGCTTTCCGCCAAAAGATGTTCGGCATGGTCTTCCAGCACTTCGCGCTGCTGCCGAACCGCACCATCCTGGGCAATGTCGGCTTCGGCCTCGAGATCAAGAAGGTGCCGGCCGCCCAGACGCGGGAGCGGGCGATGCGGGCGATCGAGCTCGTCGGCCTCAAGGGCTGGGAAGCGAAGTATCCGCACGAGCTCTCGGGCGGCATGCAGCAGCGGGCGGGCCTCGCCCGGGCGCTCGCGGCGGATGCCGAGATCCTGCTGATGGACGAGGCGTTCAGCGCCCTCGACCCGCTGATCCGCCGCGACATGCAGGCGGAGCTGCGCGAATTGCAGAAGACGCTCAAGAAGACCATCGTGTTCGTCTCGCACGACCTCGACGAGGCGATCGCGCTCGGCGGCCGCATCGTGCTGATGAAGGACGGCGAGGTGGTCCAGGCCGGGCGGCCCGAGGAGATCGTGGCGGCCCCCGCCACCGAGTACGTCGCCCGCTTCGTCGCCCATATCGACCGGGTCGCGGTCCTGCGCGCCGGGCAGGTGGCCGACGGGACCGCCCAGGTCCTCTCTCCCACCCAGACGGCCGCCGAGGCGCGGGCGGTGCTGGCCGGGAGCGGCGGCGAGGCCTGGCTGGTCGCCGGACCCGACGGCCGCTTCGCCGGCCGCCTGCCGGCCGCCCGCCTCGCCGCGGCGCGTCCCGACGAGACCCTGGCGGGCCTCCTCGACCGCGAGTCCGGCACCGTCGAGGCCGATGCCGGCCTCGCGGTACTCCTCGGCCGGGTGGCGGCCGAGGGCGTGCTCGCCGTGATCGACACCGAGGGGCGCCTCGTCGGCAGCCTCGCGAGCCGCGACGTCGTGCGGGCGCTGTCCGCCCGCCCGGGCGCCGGCGGAGCCGACCCGGGCGATCCCCGGCCCGCGATTTCCTCCGAGCCGGCAGGAGCTGAGCGATGGACTGGACAATCCCCAAATTCCCCCTCGACACGCTCAGCGACGAGGGCCTCGATTGGCTCACCGACCATGGCAGCTGGCTGACCCGGGCGGTCAGCCGCCACGTCGCCGACTGGATCGACGCGCTGACCTCGGCCCTGGTGGCCGTGCCGCCCTGGATCCTGATCGGGGCCGCGGCGCTCGCCACCTGGAAGGTCGGCGGCCGGCGGGTCGGGCTCCTGACCCTGTTCGGCCTCCTGTTCCTGTGGAACCTGCGGCTATGGCAGGCGACGGTCGAGACTCTCGTGCTGGTCGTCCTGGCAACCGCGGCGGCCCTCGTCATCGGCATCCCGGTCGGGATCTGGTTCGCGCTGAGCCGGCGGGCCTGGCGGATCTTCTCGCCGGTGCTCGACATGATGCAGACGCTGCCGAGCTTCGTCTACCTGATCCCGGCCCTGCCGTTCTTCGGCCTCGGCGCGGTCTCGGCCTGCTTTGCCACCATCGTGTTCTCGGTGCCGCCGGTGATCCGCCTGACGGCGCTCGGCATCCGCAACGTGCCGGCCGAGCTCGTCGAGGCCTCGGACGCCTTCGGGGGCTCGTCGGCGCAGAAGCTGTTCAAGGTGCAGCTGCCGCTGGCGCTGCCGACCATCATGGCGGGCGTCAACCAGACCATGATGCTGGCGCTGTCGATGGTGGTGATCGCCGCGATGATCGGGGCCGGCGGCCTCGGCCGGGTGGTGTGGCAGTCGATCCAGCGCCTGGAGGCCGGCGCCGGCTTCGAGGCCGGCATCGGCATCGTCATCCTGGCGGTGATCCTCGACCGGGCCACCCAGGCGCTCGCCGCCCGCGCCCGGCCGCACGGCACCGCCTGAGCCTTTTTCCAGTCTCCTCCCAGAAAGGTCCTTCGATGCGCGCTCCCCTCCTCGGCGTCGCCCTCTGCCTCGCGCTTGCCCAGACGCCCGCCGAGGCCGCCGGCAAGCAGGTCCGCCTCGCCTATGTCGAGTGGGCCGACGCGGTGGTCGCCACTAACATCCTCAAGCTCGCCCTGGAGGAGAAGGGCTACGAGGTGAAGGCGATCCCGCTCGCCGCCGCCGCGATGTGGCAGGCGGTGGCGACCGGGGATGCCGATGCCAGCGTCGCCGCCTGGCTGCCGGTGACCCAGGGCGCCTATTACGAGAAGCTGAAGAACCGGCTCGAGCTGATCGGCCCGAACGTGACGGGCGCCAAGATCGGCTGGGCGGTGCCCGCGACCTCGCCGCTCAACTCGATCGAGGACCTGAAGACCAAGGCCGCCGAGGTCGACGGCAAGGTGATCGGCATCGATCCCGGCGCTGGCGTGATGAAGACCTCGGAGGCGGCGATCAAGGCCTACGGCCTGCCGGTCAAGCTCCTCGACGGCAGCGACGCCACGATGACGAGCGCGCTCAAGGACGCGATCCGCCGCAAGCAGGACGTCGTCGTCACCGCCTGGACGCCGCACTGGATGTTCGCCCGCTACCAGCTGAAGTACCTCGCCGACCCCAAGCAGGTCTTCGGCGGCGAGGAGAGCGTCAACACGCTGGCCCGCAAGGGCCTGAAGGAGGACATGCCGGAGGTCTACGGCATCCTCCAGAAGTTCAAGCTCGGCATCAAGGACGAGGAGGCCGTGATGGCCGAGAACGAGGAGAAGGGCGCCAAGCCCGCCGAGACCGCCGCGAAGTGGATCGCGGCGAACCGCGCCACCGTGGACGGCTGGCTGAAGTAAGTGTCTCTCAAAATACTCCCGATCACCGCCTCGGCTTGCTGTGGCAGCGACATTGCGGCCGGAGTTTTGTGAGGTGCACTAAGCCGCGGCTCCGACGGATGCCTCGTGGACCGTCGCCGCCCCGCCGGGCCGCGGCGGTCTTTCGCATTGGATAAACCCCGGCACGAGCCTGCCTCGACGTCGCCACCCGCGTGACGCCCCCACCGGCGTGACTTGCCGGCACGACCTTGCGACAAGGAGCGACAAACAACGAAAACCGGAGGGACGCCGCGCCATGGCACACGAGGACACGCAGGAGGCCGACCGCGCCCGGCGCGACACGATCTCGGACGCCCTGCGCCGCGCGGCGCGGCGCCATCGGGACCGCACCGCCCTGTCCTTCGCCGAACGGCACTGGAGCTTTGCCGCCCTCGACCGCGCCGCCGACCGGGTCGCCGCCGGGCTTCTGGCGGCGGGGCTGTCGCGCGGCGACCGGCTCGGCGCGCTCGGGCGCAACTCGGACGCCTATCTGATCCTCTGGCTCGCCTGCGCCCGGGCCGGGATCATCCACGTCCCGATCAACTACGCGCTCACCGGACGCGAGCTGCGCTACGTCGTCGAGCAGTCCGGCGCCGCGTGCCTGATCGTCGACCCGGCCCTCGCGGGCAATGCCCGGGAGGCGCTCGGCGCCTCTGCCGCGCCGTGGTTCGGCACCCTGTTCGGCGGCACCGGCCTCGACGTGTTGCACCTCGCCGGGGACGGCGGCCCCGCCGAGCCGGTCGAGGTCGCCCTCGCCGAGGACGACGTGGTGCAGCTCCTCTACACCTCGGGCACCACGGCGGCGCCGAAGGGCGCGATGATGACGAGCCGGGGGCTCCTGGCCGAGTACCAGAGCTGCATCCTCGCCCTCGATTTCGGGCCGCACGACCGGGCGCTCGCCGCGCTGCCGCTCTACCACACGGCTCAGATGCATGCCTTCACCATGCCCCAACTGCTGGCCGGGGCCGAGACGGTGCTGATCGAGGCGCCCGCGCCCGAGACCTGCCTGCGGCTGATCGAGACGCACCGCCTGACCTCGTTCTTCGCGCCCCCGACCGTGTGGATCAGCCTCCTGCGCTCGCCCGACTTCGCGACGCGGGACCTCACCAGCCTGCGCCACGTCTATTACGGCGCCTCGATCATGCCGGTGCCGGTGCTGGAGGAGCTGCGGGCCCGCCTGCCGGGGGCGCGGCCCTACAACTGCTACGGCCAGAGCGAGATCGCGCCGCTCGCCACCGTCCTGCGGCCCGAGGAGCACGACGCGCGTCCGGCCTCCTGCGGGCGCCCGGTCTTCAACGTCGAGACCCGGATCGTCGACGACGCGATGCGGGACGTCGCCCCCGGCGAGCGGGGCGAGATCGTCCACCGCTCGCCCCAGCTGATGGCCGGCTACTGGGACAAGCCGGAGGAGACCCGCGAGGCGTTCCGCGGCGGCTGGTTCCATTCGGGCGATGTCGGGATCATGGACGAGGCCGGCTACATCACGGTGGTCGACCGGGTGAAGGACGTAATCAAGACCGGCGGCACCATCGTGGCGAGCCGCGAGGTCGAGGAGGTGCTGTTCACCCATCCCGGCGTCTCGGAGGTCGCCGTGATCGCCCTGCCCCACCCGAAATGGATCGAGGCCGTGACCGCCGTGGTGGTGCGCCGCCCGGGCGCCGCCGTCGACGCCGAGGAGCTGGTCGCCCATTGCCGGGCCGGCCTGGCGCCGTTCAAGGTGCCCAAGCGCATCCTGTTCCAGGACGACCTGCCCCGCAACACCGCCGGCAAGCTCCTCAAGCGCGCGCTGCGGGACACCTACGCCGCCCTCGACTGGAACGAGGACGCCGACGCCGCCCGGGGGCGGTGATGCGCCATCGTACGACGCGGGCCGGGCGGGCTCCTATCCGCCCGGCCGGACCGTCAGCGCCATCCGGACCAGCTCGGCGAGGCTGCCGGCCTGCATCTTCGCCATGACGTTGGCGCGGTAGATCTCGACCGTGCGCGGGCTGATGCCGAGCGCCTGGGCGATGACCTTGTTGGGGCTGCCGGCCATCAGCTCGTCGAGCACCTGGCGCTCGCGCTCCGAGAGCGCGGCCATGCGCCGGCCGGTCTCGGCGGCGGCGGCGTGGCGCTCGGCGGCCCGGCGCCCGCTGTCGAGGGCGGCGCGCACGGCGGCGAGCAGGACCTCGTCGTCGAACGGCTTCTCGATGAAGTCGAACGCGCCTTCGCGCATCGCCGCGACGGCGAGCGGCACGTCGGCGTGGCCGGTCATCACGATCACCGGCCGCCCGTCGCCCTGCGCCTTCAGGCGGCGCAGCAGCGCGATCCCGTCGAGGCCCGGCATGCGCACGTCGGTGACGATGCAGCCCGCGGCCTGCGCGGGGCCGGCGAGGAAGGCCGTGGCGGAGTCGTGCAGGCGCACCGGGATCCCGTCGGAGGCGAACAGGAAGGCGAGGGACTGACGGACCGCGAGATCGTCGTCGACCACGTCCACCGGCACCTCACCCGACATCGTCCAGCTCCCCTCTGTCGACCGCCCGCAGCGTGAAGCGGAAGCAGGTCCCCTGCCCCGGCTGTGACTCGGCCAGGATCTTGCCGCCATGCGCCTCCACGATGGTACGACAGATCGAGAGCCCGACCCCCATCCCGTGCGCCTTGGTGGTGACGAAGGGCTGAAACAGCCGCTCCGCCACCTCCGGCGCGAGGCCCGGGCCGGTATCTGCGACGGCGATCTCGACCAGCGCCTCGCCCGGCAGGGCCCGGGTGGTGACGCGCAGCTCGCGCCTGGCGACGTCCTGCATCGCCTCGATCGCGTTGCGGATCAGGTTGAGCAGGACCTGCTGCACCTGGATGCGGTCGGCCAGCACCAGCGGCGCCTCCGGATCGAGCGCGAAGGTGACGTGGACGCCCCGCTCCTTGGCGCCGACGAGGGCGAGCGCGCTCGCCTCCTCGACGAGCTTGGGCAGCCCCTCGATGTGCCGCTCGCCCTCGCCGCGGGCGACGAACTCGCGCAGGTGGCGGATGATCTGGCCGGCCCGCAGCGCTTGGTCGGCGGCCTGGCCGACCGCGTCGGCGAGCATCGGCACCTCCGGCCCCTCCATCCGCTGGAGCAGGCGGCGGCAGCCCTTGAGGTAGCTGGCGATGGCGGTGAGCGGCTGGTTGATCTCGTGGGCGAGCGTCGAGGCCATCTCGCCGAGCGCGGTGAAGCGCGACATGTGGACGAGCTCGGATTGCAGCTCCTGCAGCCGCGTCTCGGTGCGCTGGCGCTCGGTGAGGTCGCGGATGAAGCCCGTGAAGTAGCGCGCGCCCGAGGACCGCATCTCGCCGACCGCGAGCTCCATCGGGAAGGTCGAGCCGTCCTTGCGCTGGCCGACCACGACGCGGCCGATGCCGATGATCCGCCGCTCGCCCGTGGCGAGGTAGCGGGCCATGTAGGCATCGTGCCGGCTGCGATAGGGCTCGGGCATCAGGAGGCTGACGTTCTCCCCCACCACGTCCTCCGGGGCGTAGCCGAACTGGCGCACCGCGGTCGCGCTGAACGACCGGATGCGGGCCTCCTCGTCGATGACGACCATCGCGTCCGGCACCGTCTCCAGGATCGAGCGCAGATGCGCCTCGCGGGCGCGCAGATCCGTCTCCGCCTGGCGCTGCGCCTGGATGCTGAACACCACGCCGCGATGGCGCACCGGGCCACCCTGCGGGTCGATCTCGATGGTGCCGCGCGAGCGCAGCCAATCGCTGCGGCCGTCGGGCCGGACCACCCGGTAATCGACCTCGTAGCTGCCGCCGCGGTCGAGCGCCCCCCGGATCGCCCCCGCCCGGGCCTCGCGGTCGTCCGGGTGGACCAGGGCCTGCGTCGCTTCGAACGTCGTCAGCTCCTCGGGCGACACGCCGAACAGCCGCGCCCCGCTCGCCGAGACCGAGATCCGTCCGGTCGGCACGTCGAGCGACCAGAAGCAGATGCCGACCTCCTCGAGGGTCTGGCGCAGCTCCTCGGCATCGGGTGCGGCGGGTGGCGGGCTCGCGGGGGAATCGGGTTTCGTCATGCGGGCCAAAGCGCGCGGCGCGGAATCGGATCGCCGTCGATAGCAGGAACCCGGCGCGGCGTCCGCCCCGAGGGCATCCTTCAGCCGTCGAGCCGCCGCAGCGCCGCCCGGTCGCGCAGCTCGACCGTGCGGCGGTGGGCCGGCAGGGCGATGATTCCGTCGCGCTCCAGCTGGGTGAAGGTTCGCGAGACGCTCTCGACCGTGAGACCCAGATGATCGGCGATGTCGGTCCGGGACATCGGCAGCGCCAGCACGCCGTCGGCCCCCGCCCGCTCGGCGAGGTCGAGGAGGAAGCTCGCGACCCGCTCGCGGGCGGTCTTGCGGCCGAGCAGCAGCATGTGGTCCTGCGCCCGGGCGAGCGCCCGCAGCATCGCCGCCACCACCTCGCGCGCCAGCGCGCCGGCATCGCCCGTGAGCGCGGCCCGGTCGCTCCGGCGGTGGGCCGTGAGCACCGTGTCGACCACCGCCTCGGCCCCGGTCATGCGCTCGTCGCCGGCCTCGAGGCCGAAGATGTCGCCCGGGAGATGGAAGCCGTCGATCTGCCGGCGCCCGTCGCTGAGAAGGCGGTAGGTCCGCACCGCGCCCGACACCACCTTGTAGAAGTGGAGCGGGCGATCGCCCTCGGCGTAGATCTCCTCGTCGGCCTCGACGCGGCGGCGCGCCCCCGGCTCCTCCGGACGGCGATGGGCGGGGACGGACCCGGGATTCAGCGCGGGGCCGAGGCCGGCGGTGGCGAGAGCGAGCTGCATCGGATGCCTCGTCGGGCGATCGTTCGGGCGGTCTTGACGAGGTCCATGGCTAGGCGATCGAGGACGGCGGCGACATTCCGGTTCGACGCGTAAGGGATTCTCCTTAGGTCTGAACGCGTCCGGAATCCAGCTGCGCCCGAGTGCCCAGTGGGTCCGGACGCGAATTGCCCGGTCGGCGTACTCGGTGAGATCACCACGAGAGACGCCTGCCGCAGCAACGGGGGAGTGCAGCCCTACCCCGTTTCCTTACGACTGGATTGCAATGAGCAAAAATATGTTTCTATCTAGTCATAATTTTACTAGACATACATTAGCGTCATTGATTAGATATGAATTATTTATTTTAGCATTATATGTCGCAACGCGGCCAGATTATGAGCCGTTGCAAGATCGACAGAGTTGGTTAAAGTGCCTTGACAATATTACGTTGGTGCTGCCGTGCTTATAAAAATTGAAGGCGAGACCGCCTCCCAAGATACGCCCGACCTTCTTCGATGGCTCCGCCAAGAAGAGATACAAGGAATTCGGTTTGAGCAAAAGCGTGCAACGCCTTTACCTGATGAGATGGGCGGAGATTTACTTCCTGTAATAAGTGCCATGGCGCCTGTAGTTACAGCTGTTGTTGGCAGTCCTGTCTTAGTTGAGATCATAAAATCGATCGGCTCGTGGTTCAATTCGCGGAAATCAAAGGCGAAAGTTGTCATTACTAGGAGTGATGGTTATCATATTTCGATAGATGTAGATAATTATAAGGATATTCAATTTTTATTGAATGATATAATTGGCAAAAAATAATATTATATCTATATTCTAGCCATCGAATCGGGAAGGCGGCATTATGTTATCATTTGGCAGCGCTGGCACAATGGTAGTTTTGATCGGCACTACTAGGTGCCCACTAGATAGTACAAACCTACCTGATCTGCCGTCTGTAAAAAACAATATCGACGATCTAGCTTCAATTTTTAGAAATCCTGATATAATTGGAATTCCAGAGGATAACATTAAAATCATAATAGATTCCCCATCTAATACTAATATGTTATTAAAAATATCAGAAGCGGCCGAATGTGCAACTGACACTTTATTCATTTATTACGCTGGACATGGTATAAAAACGACTGAAAGCGATGGTCTTTTTATAGTTGCGTCTGATACAACGGCTAAGCATTGCCATCTAAATGGAGTGGAGTTTGGAAAAATTAGAAGAATCATACATCAATCTCCAGCAGCTAAAAAAATTCTTATCTTCGATTGCTGCTACAGTGGCGAGATAAACTCAGAGGAAATGGGCGGATCACCATCAAGCATTGTTTCTAGCAATATCAATATCAGAGGTGTTTATTCCATTGCGTCGGCTCCACGTAACAGAGTAGCTTTCGCACCAAAATCTGAAAGATTCACTGCTTTTTCAAAGGAATTAATTACTGTATTGCGAGACGGAATAGATGATCTTGTCGAGTACATGACCCTTGACCTAGTCTATGAAAAGGTCAAAAGCCGAGTCAGTGAAAATCCGAATTTACCATCGCCCCAAAAAAAGGTCTTGCTAGACGTTGATGAGTTCGTCATTGCTAGGAATATTAATTTTTCTCAAAGTCCTTTTGCCCAATTGCGATCTTTAGAGATGAAATACAATCGACTCAAAGAGATCGTATCTAATCGTGATATCGAGCATAACTCTAAAACGAAAGAACTTGAAAATAGGATTTCTATGATGCAATTAAATATTGATTTGCTTGAAGAATTAAAAATAAGCAACGAAAATAAGATCGACAATTTTGAAAAAGAAGTAAATCAACAAAAATCTCCGACTTATTATCTAAATAAAGCCGCCTCAACGCCAGAATTTATAAATGTAATTGCTATTGTAAAAATATTTATTATAATCCTAGCAGTTTCAAGCTCGTCAACAATAATTCGAAAAATTATGTACGCCAACGGAGGCTTTGTCGAAAGTCATTACGCGATACTGGGATTGACACAATTATCAATAAATATTTTATTGGCCCTTATCATAGCAATCAAATTTAGAAAGTTGCGTATAGTTACAAGCAAATCTAAGCGTCGAACTAGTATTGTATTGATTTGTATATACATTTCTACAGCTTTTATGTCGATTTTGCCTTTGACGTCAAAGATATAGTCCAATATTTGCGGGGTTATCTATATAATATTTGAGTAACTACATGATTGTGCACTGTATCGCAACTCAAAAATGCGAAAATCTCTCGCCGCTCATGGTGATTATATTGCTGACTTAAATGGGTGTTTTAGCGTTACAGTTGACAGCATTGAGGATGGCTGCGGCTGACTTGGTTCAGACGAATGGCTTTGGCGTTTCGTTGTGCTCGGCGATGGTGCGGTTGATCGACGATCCCGCTGAAGCTGCCACGTTTCAGCCTGCGCCGAGTCAGGGCGGAGAAGAAGCCCTCGACCGCGTTCATCCATGAGGCCGAGGTCGGGTTGAAGTGGAAGATCCAGCGCGGATGCCAGGCGAGCCAGGCCCGCACTTTCAGGTGCTTGTGCGTGCCATAGTTGTCCAGAATCGTGTGGATCAGTTTGACAGGCGTCACAGCCGCCTCGACAGTGTTGAGGAAGCGCAGGGACTCCTTGTAGCGGTGACGCTGCATGCATCGCCCGATCACGGTGTCCTCCAGTACGTCGAGCGCGGCAAACAGCGTCGTGGTGCCGTGGCGGATGTCGTCGTGGGTCCGGGTCTCGAGGCAACTTGGCGTGACGCTCGGCGCAAGCGGGTCCGTTCCAGGGCCTGGATCTGGCTCTTCTCATCGAGGGAGAGCACGACGGCATGGCGCGGCGGAGCCATATAGAGGCCGACGATGTCCTCGACCTCCTCGGCGAACGCTGGATTGTTCGATCCGTTCAAGCTGCGCACTCGATGTGGCTGGAGACGATAGGCGTCCCAGATGCGCTGGCCCGACCGCAGGGAGATCCCGACGGCGCGCGCTAGGGCGCGACTTGTCCAGTAGGTGACCTCTCCAGGCGGTTCGGTGCAAGTGAACGCGAGCTGCATCGGATCCCTTGTCAGGCGATCGTTCGGGCGGTCTTGACGAGGTCCATGGCTAGGCGATCGAGGACGGCGGCGACATTCCGGTTCGACGCGTAAGGGATTCTCCTTAGAGGCTATGCCAGTATGGCAGAATGCCAAGCTTCCCCCGCAGGAGCCGAAGCGTGGCAATAAGTCCAAGTGAGATAGGTTCTTAGGCCCGAGCGCGTCCGTATCCTGGACGCGTCCCAGGACCCGGGCGGTCGCGGTCCGGATCGCCCGGTCAGTAGGTCGGCGGGTCACTGAAAGTCATTGTGACAGACGCCTGCGGATTGCGAATTGCATCAGGCAGGAGGCCCGGCCGGACGGCATGCGGGGAAAGCGCTCTCCGGCGGGGCGAGCCTTACGACGTCGTCCCGGGCACCCGGGTCGAGCGCGAGTTCAGCTTGCCCAGGCTGCCCGCAAGCGCGGCGGATGCCCTGGCGACCTCCTCGGCCACGCTCCGAAAGCCGCGTTCCTCCAGGGCCGAGGCCAGGTCGTGCAGGGCGGCGTCGAGCTGCCGCGTCAGGACGTGCTCGCCCAGGCTCGACAGTGCCCGGTGGGCGACATCCGCCAGTCTCTCGGCCGTCGGCCCCTCGACGTGGCGCAGCAGGATGGCGAGCGTGGCGACCGCCTCGGTCAGGGTCTGGGACTGGATCGACTCGGAGGCGACGACGATCACGGCTTCCAGGGCGTCGGTCGCGATGACCGGTGCGGCGTCGCCGTAGACGATGCGGGACCCGGCATCGCCCCGGATCTCGATTTCGCCGCGGCTCCACCGCGCGATGATGTCCCGCAGCGCCTGGATCACCGTGAGGCCGGGATTGGGATTGGATTTCGCGGTCGAGACGGAGGTCCAGGCGATGGTCGCGAGCTGATGCAGGCCGTAGGCGGTGCTCGTCTGGAGATCGCGCCCGTCGTCATACGCGAAGGCGGCGAGCGTCTCGTCGGCGATGCGCTCGCACGCCTGCGCGTCCAGGACGGCGCCGGGGCCGCACCGGAGCCGGCACACCGGATCGCCGACGGCGCGATACGTCCCGAGGGCGATCAGGACCTCGACCTCGACGTCGCCAGCGCGCTCCAGGGCCCGCTCGACCCGGGCGAGGTCGAGCCCGACGACGTAGCCGTTCTCCCGGGAGCGGACGAGGGCGCGGTCGGCCCAGTCGCGGCGCGTCGTCCTGCGGGTCGCGGCCAGCACGTCGAGATCCGCACCGCGCGCTTCGAGCACCTTGTCGTGGATGAACTGGATGATCTGTTCCGGCCGCATCTGGTCGATCGTGTTGTAGATCATCACGATGATCAGGCACAGGGCCAGGGCCGTGAGCAACAGGCTGAGCGCCGCCGCGAAGACCGGGCGGTGATAGTCGGTGTTCGTCACCAGCGTCGTCAGCACGAAGACCGACAGGCCGACGAAGTAGCCGAAATAGAGCTGGTTGGTCCGGCGCGCCATGAACTGGTCGGTGACCTGCGCCGTCAGGGCGCCCGCGCCCTGCTGCACGGCGAGGAGCAGGAGAGAGAAGGTGATCGAGGTGACCGTGACGATGCTCGACGCCACGGTCGCGAGCAGGCTGCCCAGGGCCGCGCGATCCCCCATCAGGGCCCCGAGCCAGGCAAAGCCGCGGGGCGCGCGATCGCCGGACCACGACCCGTCCGCCAGGTAGACTAGGGCACTGAGGCCGACGAATCCGAGCACCGTGGCGAGCGGCAGAGCCAGGAACTGCCGGAACGACCGCCGGATCGCGCTGACGAGCCGGTTCGGGACCGATGCAATGGTCTTCATCGACGAATGTTACCACGAGGCGATGCGCATCCGGGCACGGTAGCACGGGCCGCGCGGACCGAACCTCCGCCGCGCGTCCCGCGCCCCTCACGCCGAGGCGGACAGCGCGTCGTGGATGCCGGCGAGCAGCGACCCGTCCTCGAAGGGCTTCTCCACCACCTGTCGGAAGCCGGCCCTGGCGGCGCGGTGGCGCAGCTCCTCGGTGAGGCGGCCGGTGACCAGGATGGCGGGCAGGCCGACGCGCCGGGCGCGCAGGCGCCCGACCAGCTCGACCCCGTCCATGCCCGGCATGTGGTAGTCGACGACGAGGCACCCGGACCGGGGCAGCCCCGCCTCGCCGAGCAGGTGGCCGGCATCCTCGTAGAGGCGCACGTCGAGCCCTTCGAGCTCGAGGGCGAATTTGAGCGAGCGTCGGACGGCCTCGTCGTCGTCGACGACGAGGACCGGTCCCGTCGGAGCGGGCATGGCGGCCTTGGACCCTGTCTTGCCGTATCGTGGCCCGGCCCGCCGCGGGCCGCCTTGATCTCGCTCAAGCGGTCGCGGTCGCCGCGCCGGGTGCCCGCCCCGCGCCGGGCGGGATGTCTCGCAGGGAGATCATCCCGACCACCTCGCCACCCCGCATCACCGGCAGGTGCCGGAACCCGCCGGCACGCATCAGAGCGTGCGCCTCCACGAGGCTCGCCTCGGCGGCGATCGTCCGGGGATCGCGGGTCATCACCTCGCGCACCAGGGTCAGGTGCGGGTCGCGGTGGCCGGCGATCACCCGCACCGCCACGTCCCGTTCGGTGACGATGCCGACGAGGCGGCGTCCCTCGACCACCGCCAGGGCGCCGATGCCGCGGTCCCGCATGAGGTGGCACGCGCTCGCCACCGTGAAGCCGCCGCTCACCCCGCACAGGGAACGGTCGGCGAGGAAGGCCTGGACGGTGGTCTCGGGCAGGATCGTCTCGGGCGGGATCGTCTCGGGGAGAAACGTCTCGGAGAGGGGGGACGCGTCGGTCACGGGGCTGCTCCGGTGGCGTGGAGGGAAGGAGCGGGACCGCTCAGTCGTCCGACCGGGCCCGCATCTCGGCACCCTCGATGTCGTCGTACTGGCCGGACCGCAGCGCCCACAGGAAGGCGCAAAGGCCGAGGCCGCCGAGGCCGAGGGCGATCGGGATGACGAGGAGAAGCACGGCCATGACGGGATCCGGGAGCGCTCAGGGGACGAGGACGGCCGGGATCGCCGGTGCCGGGCCGGACTCCCCGGACGGGAGAGACGGCGCCGGCCGCGGCCGGCCCCGGGCGCGCAGGGCGTTCAGCGTGACGACGACCGAGGAGCCCGACATCGCCAGCGCGGCGATGAGCGGCGTGAGGAGCCCCGCGGCGGCGAGCGGCACCGCGACGAGGTTGTAGGCGCCGGCGAGCCACAGGTTCTCCATCATCAGGCGCCGGGCGCGCGCGCCCACCGCGAGCACCGCGAGCACCGGGGCGAGGCCGCGGCCGAGGAAGAGCGCGTCGGCGGCGGCCTGGCTCACATGGGCGGCGGTGACCGGCGAGAGCGAGGCGTGGGCGGCGGCGAGCGCCGGCGCGTCGTTCAGGCCGTCGCCGACCATCAGCACCCGCCGGCCGGCGCGGCCGAGCGCCTCGATCCGGGCAATCTTGTCCTGCGGCGAGAGGCCGGCCTCCCACTCGGCCACGCCGAGACGGGCCGCGACCGCGGCGACCGCGCTCGCCCGGTCCCCCGACAGGACCGCGACCCGGCGCCCCTGCGCCCGCAGCGCCGCCACCACCTCGACCGCGTCCGGGCGCAGCGCCTGGGCGACCGGGTAGGCGACCGGTTCCCCCGCTCCGGCGCGAAAGCAGATCACGGAGGCCTCCGGCGCGGCCGCGAGCGCCGCCGCGGCCTGCGCCTCGGCGCTGCAGAAGGCCGGGGAGCCGAGGCGCAGCTCGACGCCGTCGACCACGGCCCGGACGCCGAGGCCGGCCGCTTCCTGCGCCCCGGGATAGGGCTCGGCGCCGTCGGCGGCCCGCGCCAGCGCCGCGGCCATCGGGTGGCGGCTCGACAGGGCGAGGCGGGCGGCCCGTCCGAGCGTCGCGTCGTCGCCCGCCGTCGCGACGAGGACCGGCTCGGGCAGCGTCAGCGTGCCGGTCTTGTCGAACACCACGGTGTCGATCCGGCCCAGCCTCTCCAGGGCGGAGCCGTCGTTGAGGAGAACGCCGTCGCGAAACAGCGCGCCCGCGGCGACGACCTGGACGGCGGGAATCGCGAGGCCGAGCGCGCAGGGACAGGTGACGACGAGCACCGCGACGGCGGCCAGCAGCGCGGCGTGCGGCCCGGCCCCGGCGAGGAGCCAGCCCGCACCCGTCAGCGCGGCGGCCGCGTGGACCAGCGGCACGTAGAGCCGGGTGGCCCGGTCGGAGAGCACCATGATGCGCGAGCGGGCCTCGAGCGCGCGGCGCATCAGCGCCTCGACCTCGTCGAGAAAGCTCGCCCCGGCCGCCGCCGTGACGGCGACGACGAGGGCGCCGTCGCCGTTGAGGGCGCCGGCCGGGACGCGGGCGCCCTCCCCGACCGCCACCGGCACGGTCTCGCCGGTGACGAGGCTCGCATCGATCTCCGATCGCCCGCGCTCGATCCGGCCGTCCATCGGCACCCGCTCGCCCGGGCGCACCAGCACGCGGGCGCCGGGCGCGATCTCGCCGAGCGGCACGTCGCGCACCGAGCCGTCGGCCTCGATCCGCGCCGCGGTCTCGCAGCGCAGGGCCGCGAGGTTCTCGGCCAGGGCCCGGGTCCGCCGCCGCATCGCCTGTTCGAGCACCCGCCCGATCAGCAGGAAGAACAGCAGCATGATCGCGCCGTCGAAATAGGCGTGGGTCGCGCCCAGAGCCGTCTCGACCACCGACATGACGAGGGTCAGCACCACTCCGAGCGTGATGGGGAAATCCATCGTGATCCGCCCGACCCGCAGGCCGCGGAGCGCTCCTTCGTAGAAAGGCCGCCCGGCATAGGCCGCCGCCGGCAGGGCGACGAGCGCCTGGATCCAGTGGAAGAGGTCGCGGTTCTCCGGCGTCATGTCGGAGACGCTGCCGGCCCAGACCGAGATCGCCAGCAGCATCACGTTCATCGAGGCGAAGCCCGCCACCGCCAGGGCGCGGATCAGCCGCTCGCTCTCCGCCGCCTCGGCATCGGCCGGCCGGCGCGGGTCGAAGGGATGGGCGGCGTAGCCGAGGGCGGCGAGCCGCAACCGGATCGCCTCGACATCCGCCGCGGCGTCCGGTGCCCACTCCACCGCGAGGCGCCGCTCGGTGAGGTTGAGCCGCGCCAACGCCACGCCCGGCACTTCCGCCAAGCCGCGCTCGATGGCCGACAGGCAGGCGGCGCAGCGCACGCCCTCGACGGCGAATTCCGCCCGCGCCGCCCCCGCGTGGCTCCGGGTGACGAAGGCGTCGTAGTTGCGTCCGAGAGAGGGGCGGGTGTTCGCCTCGCTCCAGGCGGCATGGGCCTCGACATAGGCGAGCGCCGCATCGGTGCAGCACATCGGACCGCTCCCCTCACTCGACGGTGAGGCGGCGCTCGCGCCGCAGCTCGACCCCGTCCGGCCCCGTCACCTCGACGACGAGGCGCCACTGGCCGGGGGGCAGCGCGTCGAGCCCGCCCGCATAGGTGCCGGGGGCGCCGGCCGCGAGGGGAAGGACCTGATCGAGGCGGGCATCGGTCGGGCGCTCCAGCCGGGCGCGCAGATCCTTGCCCGGGAGGGGGGTGCCGTCGGGGCCGCGCAGGGAGACGGTCAGGCGCGCGCCGGCCCCGTCCCGCGCGAGCGCGCTGTCGAGCCTCCAGTGCCGGGCGCCCTGGGCCCGGGCGCGGGCGAGTTCCGCGGCGTAGACCTGTCCGGCATGGTAGGGCGAAGCCGCCTCCAGTCCCGTGAAGGTGCGGAGCGCCGAGGAGACCAGGACGGCATCGGCCGCCGCGATGGTGGCGAAGAAGCCGGCGAAGGCGAGGAGGACGTGCCGCCCGGTCAGGCGGAACGGGGAGACGGGATGGGCCTGCATGGTCTCACGGTGCCTTGAAGTGGTCCGGCGCCACGGCGGTCTCGCCGGTGGCCGGATCGGTGAGGCGGAAGGCGAGCGGGGCCGAGCCGGTGCTGCCGGGCGGTGCGAAGACGAGGACGCGGTACTCCCGCGTCGCGTCGGCCGGCACGACGAGGTCGCCGGCGGCGCCGACCACCTCGAGCCGGGCGCCCGCCAGCCCCTCGAGACCCAGGACGAAACGGCGCGCGGCCCCGCGCTTGTTGATGACCCGCACGGTATAGCCGTTGCGCACCCCGCCATCCGACAGGACGACGAAGAGCGGGTTGCGGTCGTGCAGGACGCTGACACCGGTGAAGCTCCGGGCCGCCAGGCTCGCGAGCATGAAGCCGCCGATTCCCACGACCATGAGCCCGTACGCGACGGTGCGCGGGCGCAGGATCTTTCGGACCGGCGGCAGGCCCGCGGCCCGGCGCCGGCCGTTCGCCTCGGTGTCGTAGGCGATGAGGCCGGTCGGCCGCCCGAGCCTCGTCATCACGGTATCGCAGGCATCGGCGCACAGCCCGCACTGGATGCAGGCGAGCTGCAGCCCGTCCCGGATGTCGATCCCCGCCGGGCAGGCGGTGACGCAGGCATAGCAATCGACGCAATCGCCGGCCGGCCGGCCGGCGGCGCGCAGGGCGCCCGCCGTCTTCACCGAGGCGCGAGGCTCGCCACGGTCGACCCGGTAGAGGATGTTGAGGGAGTGGGCGTCGGTGAGCGCGCCCTGGATGCGCGGCCACGGGCACATGTAGGTGCAGACCTGCTCGCGCAGGTGGCCGGCGAGCCCGTAGGTCGTGGCGGTCAAGGTCAGGATGGCGAAGCCGGCGGCCGGCGGGGCCTGGAAGGTCGCGAGCTGGCGCACCAGGGTCGGCGCGTCGGCGAAGTAGAGCACCCAGGCGCCGCCGGTCCACCAGGCGATCAGGAGCCAGATCGCGTGCTTGAGGGTGCGCAGGGCGACCTTCTCGACCGACCACGGCGCCGCGTCGAGCTTCAGCCGCGCCCGCCGGTCGCCCTCGACCAGGCGCTCGACCGCGAGAAACAGGTCGGTCCAGACCGTCTGCGGGCAGAGGTAGCCGCACCAGAGCCGGCCGGCGACGGCGTTCATCAGGAAGAGGATCAGGGCCGCCAGGATCAGCAGGCCCATCACGTAGGTGATTTCCTGCGGCCACAGCTCGATGAAGAAGAAGTAGAGCCGGCCGCGGTCGAGGTCGATCAGCACCGCCTGCGAGGGCGCGCCCGGACCGCGATCGAAGCGCAGGAACGGCACGAGGTAGTAGACCCCGAGGGCCGCCGCCAGGATGATCCACTTCGCGGTGCGGAAGCGGCCGCGCACCGCCTGCGGATGGATCTTGCGCCGCGCCTCGTAGAGGGCGCCGGTCACGGCCGGCACCGCCGTCCGGGTCGCGGCGGCGCCGAACTTCGTCCGGCGGCGCTCGTGCGGAGCCGCGGCCCGTGCCGTCGTCGCAGGTTCGCTCGGGGCCATCGCCGCCTGTCCAGCCGCCCGGAAACGGGCACGCGCCGTCTTGGGGCGGGGGGCGGCCCGCGTCATTGATCTCGCGCAATCGCCGGGCCGTCGGAGGAATCGACGAGGCGCGGAACGCTCCCGCCCCGGCGGGCGGGAGAGGGCCTATGGATCGAGGATCCCATCCCTGTCCGGAGGGTTCGCCGCGGGGGTGAGGCGGTGTGATCGGAGGCTGGCTCGTCGAGCCTCCCTCGCTCCTGCGCTTACCTCGATCCCGAAAACGGGGTGAGATTCTCTCCCCTCCCGCGGGGCTGGCGGGTTCATGCTTCTCTTGTCTGGGCCCCGGACGTGTCCTGCCGGAGCCCCGGACGTGACCATCGGGGAAGCGGCTTTCAGCGCGTCACCACCACGGTGGTGCCGACCTGGACGCGGCCGTACAGGTCGGCGACATCCTGGTTGAACATCCGGATGCAGCCGTAGGACGCGAAGGTGCCGATCGAGCCCGGACGGTTGGTGCCGTGGATCGCGTACTCGCCCCGGTCGAGGGTGAGCGCGGCCACGCCCATCGGGTTGCTCGGCGAGCCGCCGGCGATCACCTCCGGCAGGCGGGGATTGTCCCGCTTCACCTCGTCGGGCGGCGACCAAGCCGGCCGCAGGTATTTTCCGTCGATGCGGGCGTAGCCGGTCCATTGCTTGCCGGCCTTGCCGACCGCGACGGGATAGCGGATCGCCGTCCCGTCGCCGTTGACGAAGTACAGTCGCCGCTCGGCGGTGCGCACCACCACCGTGCCGGCTTCCGTCGCCGCGTCGAACGCGACCAGTTCCCGCGCGGCGGCCGGGCCGGCCGCCAGCATCGCCGCGACGAATGCCGCCGCGGCCCATCCACTCTGCTTGTGCATCCCTGCGGTCCTCGAGCGTGACCTTCTTCAGCCAAGCGACAATCCGCCGGGAAACCTGTCGTTCCGGTTGGCAAAGATGCTTGCCGACGGATGAAGACGCGCGGGATGCGCGGGAGCGTTAAGGGGCGGTTCGCGGGACCGGTCGAGATCGCCGCGACGCGTTCACAGGGGAGTCTCCGAGGCCGCGGCTCACACCACCCGGAGCGGCTTCTCCAGTACCCGCAGCACCTGGGCGAGGTCGTGTCCGCGCTTGAGGATGCGCCCGGTCTCGGCGATCACCGCGTAGGCGCCCTGGCGGCGGGCGAGGCGCGGGTCCTTCTCGATGCGGTAGAGCGGCCGCTCCGAGGTGCGGCGGTGGATCGCGAACACCGCCTTCTCGCGGTTGAAGTCCATCGTGTAGTCGCGCCACTCGCCCTCGGCGACCATCCGTCCGTAGAGGTTGAGGATGATCCGCAGCTCGTCGCGATGGAACGACACCTGCGGCGGCACGGCCCGGGGGAAGGGCACGACATGCCCGCCGGACGCGGTGCCGGTGCTCCGGCTATCGGCAGTCTCTCCCTCGCTCATCGCTTCTCCTGCCTGTCGGGGTGATTCGCGGGGCCCGGCCGAGTCACGGGGATTCGTCCGGGCGACGGGTGGTGAGCCGGCGAGCGGCCGGCCTCACGCCATGATGGGAGTCCGAAAACCGCCTCGCAAGGGTTGCGCCCGGGCGACACCGACCCGGGATCGTGCCGGGACGGGGCCGAAAACCCGCTCGGCGGGGACGTGCCGGTCACGGAATCGCCCGAATCGCGCCCTGCGCCGGCCTTGATGCGCGCGCATGACGGAACCGACCTCTTGGCCCGGCCCATCGGTCGCCCCGGCCCTCGCGGCCGCCGCGGTGACGACGGGCGGGGCATCCTCCTGAGGTTTCGAGACCCAAACGACTTCAGGGCCGCCTCCTACGGAGTGCGGTCCCTTTTTTGCGCCGGGCCGGGGCCGCAGGGTTCAGGGCTGCGACCACATCTGCGCGGTGAGCGCACGGGCGCGGGTGATGCGGATCTGGTCGAGGGTCCAGAACCCGATCGCCAGGGTCCCGGCCAGGAGCCCGATCGGCAGCGCGAGCGCCAGGAAACGGTTCTGCCGCGGCGGCGTGGTCATGCATCCTCCTCGTGTGCGGGCGTCCGGCTTATCACGGAAACGCCCGCCACGGGGGCCGGTGCCGGTACGGCACGCCCGGGAAGGATTTGGAAACCCCGATTACGGCAGACCTCGCCCATGCGCCCGTTCGATGCCCGCCACGCCACCCGCTACCCCGTCGTCATCGGCTGCGACGAGGTCGGCCGCGGCGCGCTCTGCGGCCCGGTGATCGTGGCGGCGGTGCATTTCGACCCCGCCGCCCTGCCCCCGGACCTGCTGGAGGCCCTCGACGACAGCAAGCGCCTCGATGCCGCCACCCGCGAGCGCCTGGCGCCGCGGATCATGGAGGCGGGACGCGTCGCGCTGGCCGGCGGCTCCCGCGACCTGATCGACCGGATCAACGTGCGCGGCGCGACCCTCGACGCGATGCGCCGGGCGGTAATGCGGCTCGGAATCGAGGCCGAGGTGGCGGTGGACGGGCGCGACGTGCCGCCCGGGCTGCCCCTGCCGTGCCGGGCCTTCGTCGGCGGCGACCGGCTGGTGCCGCAGATCGCCGCGAGCTCGATCGTCGCCAAGGTGGTGCGCGACCGGCTGATGCGGGCGCTCGCCCGGCGCCACCCGGCCTATGCCTGGGAGCGCAACGTCGGCTACGGCACCGCCGCGCACCGGGCCGCGATGGCGAGCCTCGGCGTCACCCGCCACCACCGCCTCAGCTTCAAGTCGCGCGCCTCGTAGCGGAGTGCATGCGCGTTGCGCGCTTCCGCTGCGGGGCGGGGGCATCGTAAGCTTCCCCCGACGCGCACGGGCCGAAGGCCGGCGTCCCGAGGGAGGATACGACGTGACCCATACGAGCCGGAGGGCTGCCCGATGAGGCCGATGTCGCGCCGGGTGATGAACCTCGCCCATTCGCTCACCCAGGCCGCCGCGCGCCACCCGGAGCGCCCGGCGATCGTGTGGGGCGAGCGGAGCTGGACGTGGCGCGCCTTCGACGCCCGGGTCTCGGCGCTGGCGGCGGCGCTGCGCGCTCGCGGGATCGCCAAGGGCGACCGCCTGCTGGTGCACGCCCGCAACGGCAACGCCATCCTGGAGATCATGTACGCGGCGTTCCGCCTCGGCGCCGTGTTCGTGCCGACGAACTTCCGGCTGATGCCCGGCGACGTGTCCTACCTCGCGAGCCAGTCGGGCGCGACCGCCTTCCTGTGCCACGCCGACTATCCCGAGCACGTCGCGGCGGTGCGGGAGGCCTGCCCGTCGCTGCGCCACGTCGTCGTCATCGGCGAAGGACCGGCCGAGGGCGAGGCCTACGAGGCCGTGGTGGCCTCCGGCGAAGGACAGGCCGTTGCGAATGAGGGCGTCGAGCACGACGACCCGTGCTGGTTCTTCTACACCTCCGGCACCACCGGCAAGCCGAAGGCCGCGGTGCTGACCCACGGCCAGATGGCCTTCGTCATCACCAACCATCTCTGCGACCTGATGCCGGGCACGAGCCCGGAGACCGACGCCTCGCTGGTGGTGGCGCCGCTCTCGCACGGGGCGGGCGTGCACGCGGTGGCGCAGGTCGCCCGCGCGGTGACCTCGGTGCTGCCGGGCTCGGAGCGCTTCGACGCCGCGGAGGTCTGGGGCTTGGTCGCGCGCCACCGCGTCACCAACATGTTCACCGTGCCGACGATCCTGAAGATGATGGTCGAGCACCCGGCGGTCGACGCCCACGACCACTCGTCCCTGCGCTACATCATCTATGCCGGCGCGCCGATGTACCGCGAGGACCAGAAGCGGGCGTTGCGCAGCCTCGGCAAGGTGATCGTGCAGTATTTCGGCCTCGGCGAGGTCACCGGCAACATCACGGTGCTGCCCCCCGCCCTGCACGAGGCCGAGGACGGCCCGGCGGTGAAGATCGGCACCTGCGGCTTCGAGCGCACCGGGATGCAGGTGCAGATCCAGGACGGCGAGGGCCGCGAGGTCGCTCCCGGCGAGACCGGCGAGATCTGCGTCTGCGGGCCGGCGGTCTTCGCCGGCTACTGGGAGAACCCGAAGGCCAACGCCGACGCCTTCCGGGACGGGTGGTTCCGCACCGGCGACCTCGGCTTCCTCGACGCCGAGCGCTTCCTCTACATCACGGGGCGCGCCTCCGACATGTACATCTCGGGCGGCTCCAACATCTATCCGCGCGAGATCGAGGAGAAGATCCTGGCCCATCCGGCGGTGGCCGAGACGGCGGTGCTCGGCGTGCCGGACCCGACCTGGGGCGAGATCGGCATCGCGGTCTGCGTCCCGCGCGAGGGCATGGCGCTGTCCGAGGACGACGTGATGGCGTTCCTGTTCGACAAGGTCGCCCGCTACAAGCTGCCCCGCCGGGTCATCCTGCGTGAGGCGCTGCCGAAATCCGGCTACGGCAAGATCACCAAGAAGATGGTGCGCGAGGAGCTGGAGGCTGCCGGGCTGCTGGGCGAGAGGGCGCAGTCGTGAGCGGCGCCGATCCGACCCGGCCCGGTTTCGCCACCCTGGCGCAGCCGGGCCCGGCCCGGCCCGAACGCTGGCTGGCGGCCGGCGGCGCCCTCCTCCGCCGCGCCTTCGACCTCGCGCCTCGGCGGACCCTGCTCGATGCCGTCGCCGGGCCGCTCGCGGCGACCGGGATGCGCGGCGGCGTGGTGCATCTCGCGGGCGGGAGTTTTTCTCCCTTCGCCTACGTGATGCCGGCGCTCTCCGCCGACCCGCGCTTTGCCGCCTATTACAGCGAGACCCACCGGCCCAAGGGCGAGACGCGGCTCGAGCGCGCCAGCGCCACCTTCGGCGAGCGCGACGGCGCGCCGTTCCTGCACGTCCACGGCACCTGGATCGAGCCCGACGGGCGCCGCCGCGCCGGTCACCTCCTGCCGCTGGAGGTCGTGATCGCGGACGCGGTCCGGGCAGAGGCCTGGGGTACGGCGGCGGCGGCCTGGCGCGTCCTGCCGGATGCCGAGACCAACTTTCCGCTGTTCACCCCCGTGGCCTGCGGTGACGCACCGTCCGCCTGCCTGCTCCTGAAGATCCAGCCGAACGAGGAGATCCACGGCGCGATCGAGGCGGCGTGCCGGGCGCACCGGCTCGCGGCGGCGCGGGTGCGCGGCATCGGCAGCATCGTGCGGCCGACCTTCGCCGACGGGCGGGTGATCCCGACCGATGCCAGCGAGGTGCTGATCCGCGACGGGACCGTGCGGGACGGGGTGGCGCGGCTCGATATCGCGGTGGTGGACGTCGCGGGGGGCATCCACGAGGGCGTCCTGCACCGCGGCGCCAACGCCGCCTGCATCACGTTCGAGCTGTGCCTGACGGCGGAGTGAGGCCCTCACGCTCGACGGCGTAGACCTGCACCAACTCGTCGCGGCTCCTCGCCGGCGCGTGAATCACCATCTCGCGCCGGAACGTCAGGCCGCAGGCCCGCATGACCGCGAAGGAGGCGGCGTTCTCCGGGTGCGCGCTGGCCTCGATCCGGTCGAGGTCGAACCAGTCGAACGCGGCGGGCAGCACGGCGCCGGCCGCCTCCCGCAGGAATCCGCGGCGGTGATGCGCCTCCCCGAGCCAGTAGCCGAGGATCGCGGTCCGCGGATCGGTCCGGTGCAGCATGATCCAGCCGAGGAGCTCGCCCCGCGCCGTGATCGCGAGCGACAGGGCTCGGCCCGCCGCGGCCTGCTCCCGCGCCGTCGCGATCCGCTCGCGGGCCATCGCGACGGTGTAGGGCAGCGGCCAGGAGGCGAGCCAGCGGCTCACCGCCGGGGTCATCATGGCGCAGGTCGCCTCCGCGTCCTCCGGGGCGACGAGGCGCAGGTGGAGGCGGGGCGTGTCGAGGGTGGGCGGAGACCGTCCTGTCATGGCGGCACGATATCATGCCTTGCCGCAAGGTCAGCGCCGATCGTCGCACGACGCGAACGGATTCGTCCTCCTCGAACGACGGTCGCCGACCCGACAGCGACCTACCCCCTCGGCCGCCGGATCGAGGCGAGAATCAAATACGACGTCGTGATTTCGCGATCATGTCTTCGAGCGAGCGTTCCCCTCGCCCAGGCTGCAGAGGGAAACAACGCCAGATCCAAACACCGTGATCGTCGATTATGACGGATCGATACGATCGCGACCCGGCTCGATCCGCCAGGAACGACACCTTCGGCGAGGGGTCGATGCGACGTCGGTACGCCGTATCGGAAGCCTGCGCGAGATCCGATCGGCGCCGAGAGCCGCATCGCGAGGCACTCGATCGGATCTCGCATCCTCCAAGGCAGACCGCTGCGGGAATCCCGGAGCGGTTCAACCCTCTACGGAGCCGGCGTCTCCCCGTGCTGCCCGTCGAGCGTCACGCCCTCGCTCGGCACGCTGTCGGCCACGGCCTGCGCCCGGCGCAGGTCCGGGAAGGTCGCCTCGGCGACGAGTTCGGCCAAAGCCTGGTCGAGCGGCAGGGTGCGGCTCTGCGGGCTGCCGAGGCGGCGGATCGAGACGGTGCGCTCCTCGCCCTCCTTGCGGCCGACGACCAGCATCACCGGTACCTTGGCGTGGGAATGCTCGCGGACCTTATAGTTGATCTTCTCGTTGCGAAGATCGGCCTCGGCCCGCAGGCCCGCCGCGTCGGCCGCTCTCAAGACCTCGCGGGCATAGGGGTCGGCCTCGCCGGTGATCGTTGCGACGACGACCTGGAGCGGAGCCAGCCAGAGCGGGAAGTGGCCGGCGAAATGCTCGATCAGGATGCCGGTGAAGCGCTCCATCGAGCCGCAGATCGCCCGGTGGACCATCACCGGGGTCTTCTTCTGCCCGTCGGCATCGACGAAGAAGGCGCCGAACCGCTCGGGCAGGTTGAAGTCGACCTGCGTCGTGCCGCATTGCCAGTCGCGGCCGATGGCGTCGCGCAGCACGTACTCGAATTTCGGGCCGTAGAAGGCGCCCTCGCCGGGGTTGATCGCGGTCTTGATCCGCCCGCCCGACTGCTCCTCGATCTGGGACAGCACCCGGGTCATCACCTCCTCGGCGTGGTCCCACAGGGCGTCCGAGCCGACGCGCTTCTCCGGCCGCGTCGAGAGCTTCACGACGATCTCGTCGAAGCCGAAATCGGCGTAGGTGGAGAGGATCAGGTCGTTGATCTTCAGGCACTCGGCGGCGAGCTGGTCCTCGGTGCAGAAGACGTGGGCGTCGTCCTGCGTGAAGGCGCGCACCCGCATCAGCCCGTGCAGCGCGCCGGACGGCTCGTAGCGCGAGACCGCGCCGAACTCGGCCATGCGCAGCGGCAGGTCGCGGTACGACTTGAGGCCGTGCTTGAAGATCTGGACGTGGCCGGGGCAGTTCATCGGCTTGATCGCGAAGACGCGGTCGTCCTCGGTCTTCGTGACGAACATGTTCTCCCGGTACCAGTCCCAGTGGCCCGAGGTCTCCCACAGCGCCTTGTCGAGGATTTGCGGGGCGTTCACCTCGGCGTAGTCGCCCTTCAGGCGCCGGCGCATGTAGGCGATCAGCGACTGGAACAGGGTCCAGCCCTTCGGGTGCCAGAACACCACGCCCGGCCCCTCCTCCTGGAAGTGGAAGAGGTCCATCTCACGGCCGAGCTTGCGGTGGTCGCGGCGCTCGGCCTCGGCGAGGCGGTTGAGATAGGCGTCGAGGTCGGCCTGATTCGCCCAGGCCGTGCCGTAGATCCGGCTCAGCATCGGCTTCGTCGAATCGCCGCGCCAATAGGCGCCCGCCACCTTCATCAGCTTGAAGGCGCTGCCGACCTTGGCCGTCGAGGTCATGTGTGGGCCGCGGCAGAGGTCGAACCACTCGCCCTGGCGGTAGATCCGCAGGTCCTCGCCCGGCGGGATCGCGTCGACGAGCTCGACCTTGAAGTTCTCGCCCTTCTCCTCGAACAGCTTGCGCACGTCGTCGCGCGCCCAGACCTCCTTGGTGAAGGGGGCGTCACGGGCGATGATCTCGCGCATCCGCGCCTCGATCGCCGGAAAGTCGTCCGGCGAGAACGGGGTCTCGCGGTGGAAGTCGTAGTAGAAGCCGTTCTCGATCACCGGGCCGATCGTGACCTGGGTCTCCGGCCACAGCGACTGCACGGCTTCCGCCAGCACGTGGGCGCAATCGTGCCGGATCAGCTCGAGCGCCCGCGGGTCGGTGCGGTCGAGGAACTCGATGCGGGCATCCTGTGCGATCGTATCGTCGAGGTCGCGGACGGTGCCGTCGAGGGCCATCGCGACGGTGCGCTTGGCGAGCGACTTGGCGATGCCCTCGACGACGGCGCGGCCGGTCACGGCGCCGTCGAACGAGCGGGTGGCGCCATCGGGGAAGGTCAGGATCGGCATGGTCTTCAAAGGACTCCTCGGGGCTCACTCCTGCGCACGGTGCAGGTAAGCCGGGTGGCGGACACGAAGTCCGGCGGGCCAATGGGCCGCACACCGGACCGGCGCCCTATAGCAGCGATGACGGGACATGTCAGACACAGTCCCTCGCCTTCGCCCGCGCCTTTGGAGGATCAGCCCTCGACGCTCTCGCAGAGCGGCGGCGGCGCGTTGACCCCGCGCCAGCGTGCATAGGCCCAGGGGCGGTGCCAGGCGCCGGGGGGCAGCGTCTCGGGCACGAGGTCGATGCCGTGGGTGCCGAACGGGCCGCAGCGGCAGATCCGGGCAAAGCCCATCCAGCCTCCCGCCCAGAGGCCGTGGCGCTGGATCGCCTCGTCGGTATAGGCCGAGCAGGACGGCCAGTGCCGGCACTGGCGCCCGACGAGGCCCGACAGCGAGAGCTGGTAGCCGCGGATGGCGAAGTGCGCCGCGCGGCGGGCCGGGCTCACGCCGGCACCGCCTCTGTCTTGGTGGCTCCCTCGGTGGCTCCCTCGGTGGCTCCCTTGGCGGCGATCTGATCGAGGGCGTCGACCACGGCGTCGAAGGTCAGCAGCGTCGAGGCGTGGCGGGCCTTGAAGTCCCGCACCGGTTCCAGCACGGCGAAGTCGGCGAACTTGCCCTCGGGCGCCGGTCCGCCCTCCTTCAGCATCCGCCGCACGGTCTCGCGGAGCGACCGCAGTTCGTCGGGGCTCGCCCCGACGGCGTGGCGGGCCATCAGCGACGAGGCGGCCTGGCCGAGCGCGCAGGCCTTCACGTCGTGGGCGAAGTCGGTCACCGTGTCGCCCTGGGTGGCGATATCGACCGTCACGGTCGAGCCGCACAGCTTCGAGTGCTTGGACGCGCTCGCGCCCGGTGCCGGCAGCCGCCCGAGGCGCGGGATGTCCGCCGCGAGGGCGAGGATGCGGGCGTTGTAGATGTCGTCGAGCATGGCAGTCGTACTTTGGGCGAGAGGGGCCACCGGACTGACGAATCGGGCTTGACCGGACCGGTCCGACTTTGGCTTGACGGGCGGATGCCCCGGAGCGCAAGGACCTGCCGCGCCCCCGGTGCATTGCGCGGCCGAGCCGAGCCCGTGATATAGGCACCGAGGCCCGGCTCCGCGAGACGCCGCCGGGTCGCGGCGCGGTGCGCGCGACGGCAGGGCGGCCCCGACGAACCGGAGATCCGGGTCGCCCCGACCCTGGCCACGATCTTGGAGGCGTGATGGACGCGGTGCTGAAGTCCTTGTCGGTCCGGGCCCCGGAGGCGGCCGACAAGCGCAGCGACGCCCCCCGGCCGGAGCGCGTCACCGAGCGGCCGACCCGCCAGGAGGCCGAGGCCGCCGTGCGTACCCTGCTGCGCTGGGCCGGCGACGACCCGGAGCGCGAGGGCCTGATCGAGACGCCGCAGAGGGTGGTGAAGGCCTACGAGCAGATTTTCGGCGGCTACCGCCAGGACGCCGACGCCATCCTCGACCGGGTGTTCGAGGAGGTGGAGGGCTATTCCGACATCGTGCTGGTGCGCGACATCCCGTTCCACTCGCACTGCGAGCACCACATGGTGCCGTTCATGGGCCACGCCCACATCGCCTACTACCCGCGCCGCGGCGTCGTCGGGCTTTCGAAGCTCGCCCGGGTGGTCGACACCTTCGCCCGCCGGCTCCAGACCCAGGAGACGATGACCGCCCAGATCGCCGACGTCATCGATTCGGTGCTGCATCCCCGCGGCGTCGCCGTGATGGTCGAGGCCGAGCACCTGTGCATGGCGATGCGCGGCGTGCAGAAATCCGGCGTCTCGACCATCACCACCCAGTTCACCGGCGTCTTCAAGCAGGACCCGACCGAGCAGGTCCGCTTCCTCACCCTGGTCCGCGACCGGCGATGACCGTACTTCCGACCTTCGCGGCGCCCGGTCCCAAGCGCGAGCTGGAAGAGGGCGAGACCTTCACGCCGCGCTTCGGCCCGGACGGCCTGATCACCGCGGTCGCGGTCGATGCCGAGACCGGCGCGATGCTGATGCTCGCGCACATGAACGCCGAATCGCTGGCGCGCACGCTCACGACCGGCGAGGTCTGGTACTGGTCGCGTTCGCGCGGGGAGCTCTGGCACAAGGGCGCCACCAGCGGACAGATCCAGACGCTGGTCGAGATGCGGGTCGATTGCGACCAGGACGCGCTCCTGCTGCGGGTGCGCGTCGGCGGCGATGGCGGATGCTGCCATACCGGGCGGCGGGACTGCTTTTATCGGGGTGTCGTGTACGACGCAGAGAGCGGGGCGGTGAAGCTGGTTCCCCACGCTTCGTAAAGCACCGCCGCTCAACCCTCCCCCCTCTGCGGGGGGAGGGTGGCGAGCGGAGTGAGCGCAGCGGGACGAAGTCCCGCCGAGAGGGGCGGCGGGACGCTGATCAAGCGGGCGCCCGTCACCATGGTCGCGACTTCTCCGGAAGCGGCGTCCCCTCTCCCGCCCCGGTGCGAGTGCTTCGCACTCGCCGTGGGGCACCCTCCCCCGCAGAGGGGGGAGGGTTCTAGGCGTTCAACGCTTCAGCGCCGCCAGCCCCTTCAGATACATCTCCGGCAGCCCGTTCTCTCGCCCGGCCGCGATCACGCCCTCCAGGTAGCCCGGCCGCGGCACCCCACCGTTGCCGCGCCCGAGATACACCAAGGCCCGCCGCACCCCGCCCTCGGTCGAGACCGGCTGCTGCGCCTTGACGTAGAGCCCGCTCGCCACGCCCTCGTAGCGGTCGAGGGCGGGCACGTCGCTCAAGGCCAGGTCCCACAGCACGCCCCAGACCGTTCCCGAGGGCCAGCGCTCCACCGAGGCGTAGCCCTCCCGCATGATCACCAGGCGGTGGCGGTTGAGCCGGCCGAGGCCGATGACCCGCGAGGCGGGGCAGCGCCGGGCCATGGCGGCCCGGTCCATGTTGGAGCCGTAGGCGAAGTACAGCGGCACGGGAGAACCGGACGACCTCAGGCGAATTCGAGGATCACCGCATCCACCGCAAGGCTGTCGCCCTCCTTGGCTTGGATGGTCTGGACGGTGCCGTCGCGCTCGGCGCGCAGCACGTTCTCCATCTTCATCGCCTCGACGATCGCCAGCGGCTCGCCCGCCTTCACCTCCTGACCGGGGGTGACCATGATGGTCTTCACCAGCCCCGGCATCGGGCAGAGCAGCTGCTTGCCCGAACCGGCGACCTCCTTGACCGGCATCAGGGCGGCGAGTTCGGCCTCGCGCTTGGTGTAGACGCGGGCCTCGGCGGCCGCGCCCGCGTGGTTGAGCAGCACGCCGTTGAGGAGCGGGCGGACCTGGACCGCCGCCGGCTCGTCGCCGATCGTGCCGGCCCAGACCGGCTCGCCCGGGAGCCAGTCGCTCTCCACCATCCACTCGGTGCCGTCCGCGAAGGCGACCACGACGCCGTCGTTGGTGGTCTCGACGGTCGCCTCGAAGCGCTCCTCGCCGAGGCGCACCACCCGCTCCTGCTCGAAGCGCAGCAGGTAGGGCTCGCGCATCTGGCCCGATATGCCGCGCTTGCGCTCGTTCTGCATATGGTCGATCGCGGCGGCCACCGCGGCCATCCGGCGCGCCACCTCGCCCTCGGGCTTCGGGGCCTCGAACCCGTTCGGGAACTCTTCCGCGATGAAGCCGGTGGAGAGCCGGCCCTCCTGCCAGCGCGGATGGTGCATCAGCGCCGAGAGGAACGGGATGTTGTGGCGGATGCCGTCGATCGCGAAGGCGTCGAGGGCCTGGGCCTGCGAAGAAATCGCCTCGGCGCGGGTCGGCGCCCAGGTGACGAGCTTGGCGATCATCGGATCGTAGTGGATCGCGATCTCGCTGCCCTCCTCGACGCCGGTGTCGTTGCGCACGATCGCCTCGCCGAACTCGCCCTCCTCCGGCGGCCGGTAGGTGGTGAGCCGGCCGATCGAGGGCAGGAAGTTGCGGGTCGGGTCCTCGGCGTAGACGCGGCTCTCCACCGCCCAGCCGTTGAGCTTCACGTCGTTCTGGGCAATCGGCAGCGTCTCGCCGGCGGCGACCCGGATCATCAGCTCGACGAGGTCGAGGCCGGTGATCATCTCGGTCACCGGGTGCTCGACCTGGAGCCGGGTGTTCATCTCGAGGAAGTAGAACGACTTGTCCTGGCCGGCGACGAACTCGACGGTGCCGGCGGAATCGTAGTTCACGGCCTTAGCCAGCGCCACCGCCTGCTCGCCCATCTTGCGCCGGGTCGCCTCGTCGAGGAGCGGGCTCGGCGCCTCCTCGATGACCTTCTGGTTGCGGCGCTGGATCGAGCACTCGCGCTCGCCGAGATAGACGACGTTGCCGTGCTTGTCGCCGATGACCTGGATCTCGATGTGGCGCGGATCGGTGATGAACTTCTCGACGAAGACCCGGTCGTCGCCGAAGGACGAGGCGGCCTCGGAGCGGGCGCGGGCGAAGCCCTCCGCGACCTCGTCGGCCGAGTGCGCGATGCGCATGCCCTTGCCGCCGCCGCCGGCCGAGGCCTTGATCATCACCGGATAGCCGATCTCGTCGGCGATGGTGACGGCGTGCTCGGGGGACTCGATCACCCCGAGGAATCCCGGCACGGTCGAGACCTGTGCGGCGGAGGCCGCCTTCTTCGACTCGATCTTGTCGCCCATGGCGGCGATGGCGCCCGGGTTCGGGCCGATGAACACGATGCCGGCGGCTTCGAGCGCCTTCGGGAAGGCCTCGCGCTCGGAGAGGAAGCCGTAGCCGGGATGCACGGCCTGCGCACCGGTCTGCCGGCAGGCCTCCACGATCTTGTCGATGACGAGGTAGGACTGGGCCGCGGCGGCCGGGCCGATATGCACCGCCTCGTCGGCCATGGCGACGTGCAGCGCGTCGCGGTCGGCGTCGGAATAGACCGCCACCGTCTTGATCCCCATCCGGCGCGCCGTCTTGATGATGCGGCAGGCAATCTCGCCGCGGTTGGCGATCAGGATCTTGTCGAACATCGGAGCGCGCACTCGAGCCTTGAGGAGAAGCCGGGCCGGGGTGGGACACACCCAAGCTCATCCCCGTTAAAGCATGGCGCGCGCGGCGCAAAGCCGGCTGTTCTCGGCCAAAGGGGCGAACCCGGTCACCCGGCGCGAAAGGGCGGAGCCCGTCTTCACGCGGCCCAGAAGGGCGAAGCCCGTCTTCATGCAGCGCGAAAGGGCGAAGCCCGTCTTCACGCAGCAATGGCGTAGGCCAGGATCTCCTCGACCGCCTCGTCGCCCCCGGCCCGCGCCCGGTTCGCCTTGAGGGCGAAGCCGATCAGCACCGCATCGTTGGTCTCGGCCTCGCGTACCACCTCGACGGCGATGCGGGCGCCCGTCGCGGTCGGCCCGCGGCCGCAGCCCAGCGAGGCGGCGAGCCAGTGGGCGGTGTCGGCGTCGATGTGCCCGGTCGGGCGCTCGCCCCAGACCGCGAAATCGACCACCGCGGCGAC
>NZ_JACWCT010000110.1:32272-33774 GCF_016613415.1 Methylobacterium ajmalii
CAGCCAGTCGGCGAAGGCGGGGTCGGCGGTGTGGACCGCGCGGTCGAGGCCGAACAGCATGTCGGCCTCGTCGCGGCAGGTCAGCCCGTCGGGCAGCACGGTCCGGCCGAGCTCGCGCACGTCCTCCAGGCCGATGGTGCCGGTGGCGAGGATACGGTTGCAGAAGTGTTGCAGCGAAGCGTTGATCATCTGTCCATGCCTCCCCGGCCTTTGTTGTGCCGGTGCTTGTCCCTGTATGAGGAGGACTATGCGGGGTGGGAGGGCTTCGACAGGTTAACGGCGGGATCTGAATCCCTGTTCAGGTTAAAGCCCGGCAACGGGACGGCGTTGCCAAAGCGTTGCGAGGGTGGATCGACGCGACCTGCGGATCGCAAGACCCCGCGCGAAAGCTCTGGAGACCGACAAGGGGGAGGTATATGCTTGGCATATGCCAATTCGAGGTGCCAGCATGGCGAGACCGACCCCGATACCGCAGGCGCGAGAGGTGAAGCTGTTCCGCAACAATCGGAGCCAGGCCGTGCGCATCCCGGCCGAGTTCGCCTTGCCCGGAGACCGGGTCCGCATCAGCCGCGATGGCGACCGCCTCATCCTGGAGCCGATCGGCAAGAAGGACCTTCTGGAGGTCCTGGCGACCCTGGAGTCGATCGAGGAGGATTTCCCGGACCTCGACGAGACGCTGCCGCCTCTGGACGATGATCCGCTATGAGCGGCCCACGCTTCCTGCTCGATACGAGCATCCTCTCCGATCTGATCCGCAACCCGTCCGGTGCCGTCGCCCGGCAGATCGCCCGCGTCGGTAGCAAAGGCATCGCGACGAGCATCGTCTCGGTCGCGGAACTCCGCTACGGCTGCGCGAAGCGGGGGTCGGCCCGCCTTCTCCGTCAGGTCGAAGCCGTCCTGGAGGCGATCGACGTGGTTCCGTTCGAGGCTCCCGCCGATGTCATCTACGGACGAATTCGCGCCGATCTCGAGGCTGCGGGTCGGCCGATCGGGCCGAACGATCTGCTCATCGCCGCTCAGGCGCTCGCGCTCGAGGTTCCGCTCGTGACGGCGAACGAGGCGGAGTTTCGGAGGGTCGGCGGGCTGACGGTCGAGAACTGGCTCTAACGCATCAGTGAGCCGTCACGCGGCGCGAAGGGGCGAAGCCGTCTTCACGCGGCCCAGAAGGGCGGAGCCCGACTTCACGCAGCGCGAAAGGGCGGAGCCCGTCTTCATGCAGCGCGAAAGGGCGAAGCCCGTCTTCACGCAGCAACCGCGTAGGCCAGGATCTCCTCGACCGCCTCGTCGCCCCCGGCCCGCGCCCGGTTGGCCTTGAGGGCGAAGCCGATCAGCACCGCATCGTTGGTCTCGGCCTCGCGCACCACCTCGACGGCGATGCGGGCGCCCGTCGCGGTCGGCCCGCGGCCGCAGCCCAGCGAGGCGGCGAGCCAGTGGGCGGTGTCGGCGTCGATGTGCCCGGTCGGGCGCTCGCCCCAGACCGCGAAATCGACCACCGCGGCGAC
>NZ_JACWCT010000110.1:33922-52323 GCF_016613415.1 Methylobacterium ajmalii
CAGCCAGTCGGCGAAGGCGGGGTCGGCGGTGTGGACCGCGCGGTCGAGGCCGAACAGCATGTCGGCCTCGTCGCGGCAGGTCAGCCCGTCGGGCAGCACGGTCCGGCCGAGCTCGCGCACGTCCTCCAGGCCGATGGTGCCGGCGGCGAGGATACGGTTGCAGAAGTGTTGCAGCGAAGCGTTGATCATCTGTCCATGCCTCCCCGGCCTTTGTTGTGCCGGTGCTTGTCCCTGTATGAAGAGGACTATGCGGGGCGGGAGGGCTTCGACAGGTTAACGGCGGGATCTGAATCCCTGTTCAGGTTAAAGCCCGGCAACGGGACGGCGTTGCCAAAGCGTTGCGATGACCGGGCGAATGCAAGCCGGCATGGTTCCCGGCAGACCGGATCGTCTGCCGGGAAGCGGCCCCCTACGGGGCCCGGTCAAGAGGGCCCGGCCTACCGCACGATCACCCGGGCATCCGCGCCGACCCGGTTGTACAGGTCGACCACGTCGATGTTGCGCATGCGGATGCAGCCCGAGGACGCCGCCTGGCCGATCCGCTCCGGCTCGTTGGTGCCGTGGATGCGATAGAGCGTGTCCTTGCCGGAGCCGTCCGCCAGATAGAGGGCGCGGGCGCCGAGCGGATTGGCGGGGCCGCCCTGCATCGCGTGGACGTGGGGCCAGCGCTTGATCATCTCGGCCGGCGGGTGCCAGTCCGGCCAGGCGGCCTTGCGGAAGATCCGCGCCGTGCCGTTCCAGCCATAGGCCTCGTCGCCCACAGTGACGCCGTAGCGGATCGCCTTGCGGTCGGGCAGGACGTAGTAGAGTTGGCGCTCCTTGGTCTCGACCACGATGGTGCCGGGCGCCTCACCGGTCGGGTCCTCGATCATGTAGCGGGCGAAGCGCCGGTCGATCTCGGGCTCCGGCACCATCGCCATCCACTCCTTGTCCTTCGCGGACAGTTCGGGATCGGGGGTTGCCTTGTACATGCAGCCCGGCAGCGCCAGGAGGGCCCCCGTCAGAACGAGCGCGAGGGCGGGGCGGGGGCGGCGCATCGGGAGAGAACCTTGTCGAGCAGGCGAATCAGTCTCCCTCGACGGTAAAGCGTGGCCGTTGGGCCGCGAAGCGCGGACCCGCGCCGCTGTGCACGATGCCGGCCGTGTGTTGCGTCCGGGCCATGGCCCTGCCACGGTGCCGGCCAGGGATGGGCCGTCGCACGACCGGCCCGGGGGAACGCGCGAAGCGGGCACGATGACGACGCTCTATCTCTGCCATCCGGCCTCCCTCGACCACGACACGCCGCCGGGCCACCCCGAGCGGGCCGACCGCATCCGGGTGATCGAGCGGGCCTTGGAGGACGAGCGCTTCGCCGCCCTCGTGCGCGAGCAGGCGCCGCTCGCCGACCTCTCGGTCGCGGGGCTCGCCCATCCGGAGAACTACGTCGCCGCCATCGCGGCGGCAGCGCCGGACGAGGGGCTGGTCGGCATCGATTCCGACACCGTGATGTCCCCGGGCTCGCTGGAGGCGGCGCGCCGGGCGCTCGGGGCCGCCGTGCGCGCCGTCGACGAGGTGATGGAGGGCCGCGTCGCCAACGCCTTCGCGGCGATGCGCCCGCCCGGCCACCACGCCGAGCGCGAGCGCGCCATGGGCTTCTGCCTGTTCAACACCGCGGCCGTCGCGGCGCGCCACGCGCGCCGGCACCACGGCGCCGCCCGGGTCGCGCTGGTCGACTGGGACGTCCACCACGGCAACGGCTCGCAGGACATCTTCTGGGACGATCCGAGCGTGCTCTACGCCTCGACCCACCAGATGCCGCTGTTTCCCGGCACCGGCGCCCCCTCCGAGCGCGGCGAGCACGACACCATCGTCAACGTGGCGCTGCATGCGGGCGACGACGGCGACGCCTTCCGGGAGGCCTTCAGCCACGGCGTGCTGCCCCGCCTCGAGGCCTTCCGGCCCGACCTGATCGTGATCTCGGCCGGGTTCGATGCCCATTGGCGCGACCCGCTCGCCAACCTGAAGCTGACCGAGGCCGACTTCGCCTGGGCGACCCGGGCGGTGATGGAGGTGGCGGACCGCCGCTGCGGCGGCCGGGTCGTCTCGCTGCTGGAGGGCGGCTACGACCTGATCGGGCTGTCGAAGTCGGTCGCCGCCCATGTCGAGACGTTGATGGGACGATAAAACAATGGCTGCATGAGTTTGTTTTAGTAAATATTCACATTGTATTATATCATAAAGGCTGATGTAGTTTGAAAAGTGCTGTGAATACTGTATACGAATACGTCGCTAAATTGTGTTTTTACTTATCGAATTGACATTTAAATTTTCGTACGTGTTATATATTGTGAAGATTTTCGGATTGGCCAAAATTCTCCTTTACAAATTTTTTGTCGGATTATAAGGAATAATATATTCAGGGAGGCGTTCGTGGCCAGCCGAGTAAATCTAGATGCGATGATTCAAAGAGAAGACTTTGCCACTGAAGATGGCGATTATACCATGGATCTTTTTCAAAATTTTCCAGCTTCAAATCTAGAGATGCACTCTCCAGTAAGACGCTTGCTAAGAAAACCAGATTTTCAACGCGAAACAAATCACTGGTCGCCCAATCAATTGGTGACTTTTGTTGCGAGTTTTCTTGATAATGAGCTTATTCCTTCGCTGATTTTATGGAAATCCTCTACGTATATTTTTGTAATTGACGGAGGGCATCGCCTCAGCGCACTCAGAGCTTGGATGGAGGATGATTATGGCGACGGCCCTATTTCCAGACAATTTTATAACGGCGAAATATCGGCAGAGCAGAAGCGAATAGCGAAGAGGACTAGGTCGTTAATTGAGTCAAAAATTGGTAGATTTTCTAAGCTAAAAGGTTTGGTTGGGACAAAATTAGCAGTGAGCGATATTGATGCTAAAAGATCTCAATTGCTGTTCACGCGGGGCTTAAATTTGCAGTGGGTGCAGGGTACGGCGTCCGTGGCGGAGACATCTTTTTTTAAAATTAATTCTCAGGGAACGCCCCTTGATGATACAGAAGAATTACTGCTAAGAAACCGAAAAAAACCGATAGCTATTGGTGCGAGAGCGATACTGCGCGCTGGTGTTGGCCATAAATACTGGTCCGCTTTCGATAAAGAAATTCAAGCAAAAATCGAAAAAACTGCATCTGAAATCTATGCAGTACTATTTGAGCCGGAGATTAATCAGCCAATAAAGACATTAGACCTTCCGTTGGGAGGCACGGTGGCGCCCACAGATGCGCTTGCCTTGCTTGTTGATTTTTTGTTTATTTGCGATTCGTCGCAGTCAGCTACAAACAACATTGCAAGCTATGATGACGATGAAAAAGGCGATAAAACTATAACAGTTTTAGCTAGCGCCCTCAGTGTTGTGAATAGAATCACCGGAAACGCTCATGGAAGTCTCGGATTGCATCCAGCTGTGTATTTTTATAACGAAAAGGGTAAACATAGCAGATTTCTCTTTCTTGGCATGGTCAGCCTAATATCCAGCAAGTTAAAAAACAATGACTCTGGCTATTTTAAGAAGTTTACAATATCCAGAAGAAAAATGGAAGATTTCCTTGTTGAAAATAAATCTCTTATTGGTATTTTGCTCCAAAACATGAATAGAAGTGTTCGTATTGCAAAAATGAAGGATTTATTGGAATTTTTAATTGATAAATATAGTAAAGATCGAGAAGTAAAAATTGAGGAAGTCCTAGAGCATCTAGGAGCGCGAGGAAGAATATTGGATATAACTACTGCGGCAACAAACGTTGCATTTAGTGATGACACAAAGTCCGCTATATTTGTACGCAGAGCCATAGATACAGCCATGCGATGCTCAGTATGCTCTGGCTTGCTCGACCCAGCCAAGTCGGTTTCTTATGATCATAAAATTCCAGTTCGCGATGGCGGAACAGGCGCACTAGAAAACGGCGATTTAATACATCCTTATTGCAATCAATCTATAAAGCAGCAGATTAAATTAGTGCACCTCACAAAACTCCCGCCGCAATGTCGCTGCCACAGCAAGCCGAGGCGGTGGTCGGGAGTTTTGTGAGAGACACTTAGAAGGCTGTGTGCGAACAACTTTCGCACACAGCCTATGGGGTAATTCTCGGGTCTACCCCTCCAGCGGCTCGTCGCCGACCATCTCGATGCCGAAGCCGGACAGGCCGACGTAGGAGCGCGCCGCGCTCGAGATGTTGCGGATCGAGACTACGCCAAGGTCGCGCAGGATCTGGGCGCCCAGGCCCACCTCGCGCCACTGGCGGACGCGGGCGGCCTCGGCGCCATCCTCGCCGGCCCCGTCGGGCAACTGCGACAGCGGCACGCCGGCGGTGCCGTCGCGCAGGTAGACCAGCACGCCGCGGCCCTCCTGGGCGAAGCGGCGCATCACCGCCTCGATGGTGCGGCCGCCCTCGATCACGTCCGCCACCACGTTCGAGCGGTGCAGCCGCACCAGCACGTCGCGGCCCTCGCCGATGCGCCCGTGCACGAAGGCGAATTGCTGCATCGGCTCGAACGGCGTGGTGTAGGCGTAGCCGGTCATCTCGCCCCACTCGGTCTTGACCGGGAAGGTGCCGACCCGCTCGACCAGCTTCTCGCGCGCCTGGCGGTAGGAGATCAGCTCGGCGACCGAGATCTGCTTGAGGCCATGCTTCTCGGCGAAGGCCGTGATCTGCGGCCCCTTCATTACGGTGCCGTCGTCGTTGGCGAGTTCGCAGATCACCCCGACGGGCGGGAGCTTGGCCAGCCGGCACAGGTCGACGGCGGCCTCGGTATGGCCGGAGCGCATCAGCACGCCGCCGTCCTTGGCGATCAGCGGGAAGACGTGACCGGGGCGCACGAAGTCGGCGGCGCCCATGTTGCCGTTGGCGAGCGCCCGCACGGTGTTGCAGCGCTGCTCGGCCGAGATGCCGGTGGTCAGCCCGTGCTTGACGTCGACCGTGACCGTGAAGGCGGTGCCGAGCGGCGCGTCGTTCGAGGCCACCATCGGCTCGAGGCGCAGGCGCTTGGCCTCCGCCACCGTGACCGGCGTGCAGACGATGCCGCAGGTGTTGCGGATGATGAACGCCATCTTCTCCGGCGTGCAGAGCGAGGCGGCGACGACGAGGTCGCCCTCGTTCTCGCGGTCGTCGTCGTCGGTGACGACCACGATTTCGCCGCGGGCGAAGGCGTCGAGGGCCTCGATGATCGATGCGTGGGACACGGGCATCTCCTGCCGCGAGGGGCCAAGCCCCGAGGGGACGAGCCCCAGGAAGTCGTTGGGGGTGACGGCGCCGCCGGTCGCCTGCGCCACGGCGGTCGCCGTCTCCCGCGAGAGCCAGGGCTCGGGATTGTTGCACAACCCCGTCACCGCCGCCGGGGAGAGCCCGCAGCGCCGCGCGAAGTCGATGCGGGTCACGCCCTGCTGCCGGAGCCAGTCGCCGAGTTTCACGACCCCGTCATAGACCCACGACGATTTCAGTCCAACTGAAATCGTCGTGATTTCACTCCGGCTGAAACGCCGGCGTGGTGCCAGGCTCGGTCCCGACCTGCGCCCGGTGGCGCAGGAGGTGGTCGGCGAGCACGCAGGCCATCATCGCCTCGCCCACCGGCACAGCCCGGATGCCGACGCAGGGGTCGTGCCGGCCCTTGGTCAGCACGTCGACCGGACGGTTGTCGCGGGTGACGCTCGCCCGCGGGGTCAGGATCGAGGAGGTCGGCTTGACGGCGAAGCGGCAGACCAGGGGCTGGCCGGTCGAGATGCCGCCGAGCACCCCGCCGGCATGGTTGGCGACGAAGAACGGCCGGCCGTCGTTGCCGGGCCGCATCTCGTCGGCGTTGTCCTCGCCCCGCAGGGCGGCGGCCGCGAAGCCGTCGCCGATCTCGACGCCCTTGACGGCGTTGATCGACATCATGGCGGCGGCGAGATCCGCGTCGAGCTTGCCGTAGATCGGCGCGCCGAGGCCGACGGGCACGCCCTCGGCCACCACCTCGATCACCGCGCCGACCGACGAGCCGGCCTTGCGGATCCCGTCGAGATAGACGGCCCACTCCGCCGCCGCGGTCGCGTCCGGGCAGAAGAACGGGTTGTTCGGTACCTCGTCCCAGTCGAACCGGGACCGGTCGATCGCGTGCGGGCCGATCTGCACCAGGGCGCCGCGGATGGTGACCCCGGCCAGCACCTTGCGGGCGATGGCCCCGGCCGCCACCCGCGCCGCGGTCTCGCGAGCCGAGGAGCGGCCGCCGCCGCGATAATCGCGGATGCCGTACTTGGCATCGTAGGCGTAGTCGGCGTGGCCCGGCCGGTAGCTGTCGCGGATCTCGGAATAGTCCTTCGAGCGCTGGTCGACGTTCTCGATCATCAGCGCGATCGGCGTGCCGGTGGTGAGCTGGCGCCCGCCCGTGCGCTCGTCGGCGAAGACGCCCGAGAGGAGACGGACCTGGTCCGGCTCCTGACGCTGGGTGGTGAAGCGCGACTGGCCCGGCCGGCGCCGGTCGAGGTCGGCCTGGATCTCCGCCACGTCGAGCGGGATCAGCGGCGGGCATCCGTCGACGACGCAGCCGAGGGCCGGCCCGTGGCTCTCGCCGAAGGTGGTGACGCGGAAGAGGTGGCCGAAGCTGTTATGCGACATCGTGGGTCTGCGAGAAATGGCGCCGCCGCTCTAGAGCATTTTGCGCCGCACGGGAAATCGCCCGGCGGGCCGGCTGCTGCGCGCGTCGCGCGCGCCGGCACGGAGCCGGCGTTCCCGCGGACCCCGCGCGCTTGACATCGTCTCGGCCCGGCCCGTACATCCACTCGTTTTTGCAGTGCGAAAGAGCTGTTTCATCGGGAAATACAGGCAAGGATTGCACGGGCAGCCATCCTTGTTCCCGATCGGCACCTTCAAGACAGTATTGATCAGAGATATTCCACGACGCGATCGGTGACAGCGAGGGGCGACATGAATTTTTTCAGGCTACCGCGGCTCGGCGCGCGCAAACGTGACACCGCGCTCGACGTGACGTTTTATCGGGATTACTACGCCGACATGCACGGTGCGACGGACGACGAGATCGTCACGCACTGGAAGGAGTTCGGACGCAAGGAGGGGCGGTTCGGCAGCGAGGCGCTCGCCCGCGCCGCCGTCGCGGCCGACGACAAGCTGCCCAAGGACTTCGACGCCGGGACGTATCTGCGCCTGAATCCCGACGTCGCCACGGCGGTCCGGTGGGATTTCGAGGCGGCCCTCCATTACATCGAGCACGGCCGGGCGGAGAACAGGCTCTACGGCGCGCCGTCCGAGGCGGCCGGGTCCGCGCCGGCCGGCCTGCCGCGGGGCTTCAACCTCGCGAGCTACGTCGCCGCCAATCCCGACATCGCCCTCGCGATCCCGTCGACGGCCGGGCGGCTGAAGCACTACCACGAACACGGCCGGGCCGAGAATCGCAGCCACACGCCCCTCTATTACGAGGCGGAATTCATTCTCCAGCTGTACGGCGTCTCGGTGCCGCGCGGGCTGCCGCCCGCGGATGCCGTGGCGCTCGTCCGGCAGCACCTGCAGACGCCTGTCGATCAGCTCGTGTATTTCAACGAGGAGGAGATCGCCTGCAATCACGGGGTCAACACGCCGTGCTTCCGGGACTATTTCGACCATAATTTTTATCAATATCAATATATCAAGCAGGTCGGCAAGTTTCTCAACAAGGCGGAATGTATCCGCCATTTCTGTGAGATCGGCCAGTACGAGCAGCACGACATCTCGCTCGAAGGCGCTTTCGACGACGATTTCTTCCGCGCCGAGTATAGCGGCGACGACGCCCTGGCCGGGACGACGCGCAAGGAGCGCTACGAGCTCTGGCTGAGGAGCGGCCGGGACGCGCCGTACTGGCCGAACCTGACCGTGCTCGTCCGCTTCGTTCACGAGGCGAAGCTGCCGCGGGCGGTCGCCTCCTTCGTCGCAGCCCGGCTCGCGGCGGGCGAGGACGATCCCGCGACGCCGAGCCGGGTCGTGCGGGATCTGATCGAGTGGACGCAGGATGCGGGCGATCCCGCCTCCGCCGGCTTCCTGGTCGATGTCGGCGACGCGCGCGCCAAGCAGGGCCGAAGCGCCGAGGCCGCCGAACTGTATGTCCGCGCGCTCAACCAGATTCCCACGCACCCGCGCGCCCTCAACCACCGGGCCGACCTGATCCACCGCGGCGGCAATCTCGCCCTGGCCACGCGCCTGCGCCGCCACGTCGTGGCGATCGACGCCAGCAACGAGTGGACCTTCCTGCATCTCGCCAACGGCCTGATCGAGCTCGGAGAGACCGAGGCTGCGGCGGGCGCCATGGCGGCGGGGGTGGCGAAATATCCGGGCGACGTCGGCCTGCGCCTGCGGCTGCGCGAGATCCGGGAGAAGGCCTTCTACGACGTCTGGGAGAAGAGCGCGGACATCGCCCTCTCGGCGGGTTACGACGAGGCCCGCGCGCAGGTGACCGCGGCGGCGCGCTCCCTCGCCCGGGACGGCGAGCGGCCTGTCGGCACCGGCCGCGTCCGCCGGGTCGCCGTCTACGCCAATTGCGATCTCGCGCAATGCCGCTTCTACCGCGTCGACCAGCGCGCCGAGCAGCTCGCGGCGGCCGGTTACGAGGTCGAGGTCTACGACTACACCAAAGATCACGGCCGCTACATGGCCGACCTGATCCAGACCGACTACACGATCTTCTATCGGGTGCCCGCCTTCCCGAATGTCGTCGACGCCATCACGAAGACCGCCGAGCTCGGGATCATGACGATCTACGACATCGACGACCTGGTGTTCGACTCGCAGTATTTTCCGCCGGGGCTTGAGACCTATGTCGGCCTGATCGATGCGCGCCAGCACGCATCGATGGCCTGCGGCGTCTGCCTGTTCGCGGAAGCCGCCGCGCTGTGCGATTACGGCATGGCCTCGACGCCGAGCCTCGCCCGGCACCTGGAGCGCCGGGTCCGTACCGGGACGGTGTTCCACCAGCCGAACGCCCTGAGCAGCCCCCACCTCGTCAGCATGCAGGGCGAGGCGACCTCGTCTCGCGACGCTGTCACGATCTTCTACGGTTCGGGCACCAAGGCCCACAAGCTCGACTTCGAGCGGCTGATCGAGCCGGCTCTCGCGCGCCTGTTCGAGACCCATGGCGGGCGCATCCGCATCGTGGTGATCGGCGAGATCACGGTCTCCGACCTGCTGCGGCCCTGGTCCGACTACATCATCGCGTCCCGGCCGATCGCCAACGTGGCGTCGTACTGGGACCTCCTGCGCGAGGCCGACATCAACATCTCGGTGCTGGTGCCGGACGTGTTCAACGACTGCAAGAGCGAGATCAAGTGGATGGAGGCCGCGATGTTCGGCATCCCGTCCGTGGTCAGCAGCACGCAGACGCATCGCGAGGTGATCGTCGAGGGCGAGACCGGCTTCCTGTGCGAGACTAGCGACGCGTTCCACGCCGCCCTCGACCGCCTGGTCCGCTCGCCCGAGGACCGGGCCCGGATCGGCGCGGCGGCCAAGCGCGTCGTGGTCGAGCGCTACGGCCTCGAACGCCAGGCCCGCGGCCTGGCCGAGATCATCGACCGCACGACGGCACGCCAACTCGCGCCGCGCCGCAAGCTCGTCATCGTCAACGTATTCTACCCGCCGCAGGCCATCGGCGGCGCGACGCGGGTGGTCCACGACAACGTCCGCTCGCTGCGCACCATCCTGGGGCCCGAGTGGCAGATCGACGTGATCTGCACCCTCGAGGGCGGCTCGACCCCCTACGCTCTCGACTGGTACATGCGCGACGGCGTGCGGGTGTTCTGCATCACCGCCGCGATCCACCCGGACATCGACAGCTTCGTCGAGGACCCCGAGATGGGCCGCGTCTTCGACCGCGTCCTCGACCGGATCGTGCCGGACCTGATCCACTTCCACTGCATCCAGCGGCTGACCACGTCCTGCGTCACCACGGCGATCCGCCGCCGCATCCCCTACCTGATCACGATGCACGACGGCTGGTGGATCTCGCCGAACCAGTTCCTGACCAACGGCAACCGGGTGGTCGAGACCTACGACTACAGCGGCAAGGCTTCGCTCGACACGTTCATGAGCGACGGCTACGCGCGTGCGCGGACGCTGTTGCGCTGCCTGAAGGGCGCCGCCCGCGTGCTGACCGTGTCGCAGCCCTTCGGCGACCTGTGCCGGAAGGTCGGCCTCTCGGAGATCGAGGTGGTCGAGAACGGCGTCTCGCGCTTGCCGGAGGTGACGCGGACCGAGAGCCCGACCGGCCGGGTGCGCCTCGGCTTCATCGGGGGACTGGCCGACCACAAGGGCTACGGCCTGATCCGCAACGTGATCCGCAACGAGCCGTTCCGGAACCTGAGCCTGCTGCTCATCGACCACGCCATGCATCCGACCGAGCAGGTGAGCGAGGAGTGGGGCAGCGTGCCGGTCACGATCCGGGGCAAGTTCCCGCAATCGAGCGTCGGGGGCCTCTACGCGGCCATCGACGTGCTGCTGGCGCCCTCGGTCTGGCCGGAGAGCTACGGCCTGGTGACCCGGGAAGCGGTCGCCTCGGGATGCTGGGTCGTGGCCTCGAACCGGGGCGCGGTCGGCGACTGCGTCGCCGAGGGCCGAAACGGCTACGTCGTCGACGTGTCTGACGAGACCGGGCTGCTGGCGGCGTTGCGCTTCATCGACGAGAACCCGGAGATCCACCTGCGCGTGCCCGATTTCACGGCACCGATCCGGACCGCGCACCAGCAGGCGGAAGAGCTCGCGGTGATCTACGGCGAGGTGCTCGACGCGGCCCCCGCGACGCCGGCCTGAGCCCCGGGCGAGGCGACCGAAGGGCGGGCTTCTCCGGTCGTTGTCGGCGGCGACGCGGCCGACGCGGCCGACGCGGCCGACGAGCGGCGCCGCAGGGCCCCCCGAAACGCAACGCCCCGGCATCGATGCTCGATGCCGGGGCGTTGCGTTCTGCGGCCGGGCGCGGGCGTTCCCGGCCGGGTTCGGGCGTCAGCGGCGCTGGAACAGCGGCTGGGCCAGGGCCTCGGCCCGGGCCATCCACAGGTCGCGCTCGGCCCGCAGCTCCTCGGCCTTGTCGACCTCCTGCTGCACGTGGGAGCGCAGGGCGCGCAGCTCGTCGGCCAGCATCGCCTGCAGCTCGTCGTAGCGCGCGTTCTCCTGGCGCAGCCGCGCCTTGAGCATCATGTTCTCGGCCATCAGGGCGGCGAGGTCGTCGTCCTCGCCGCGCAGGCCCGGCATCTCGATGTCCGGTCCCGCGGCGGGCGCCTTGACGGTCTCGGCCGCCGTGGTGGTCTTGGCGACCTCGGCCGGGGCGACGATGCGCGGCTCCCAGGCCGCCTGGGCCTCCGCCTGGCGGCGCGGCGCGCCGTGGGCCTGATCGGCGGCGTCGATCCGCGAGAGGGTCGCGAGCCAGTCCTGGAGCGGGCCCTGGGCCGGCCGCGGCGCGGCGGTGGTCTGCGTCTTCAAAGCGGGTTCGGACACGCCGCGTCTCCTGCAAATCTTGCTCGCGAGTTAACGGCGAGATGGTTAAGAACCGGTAAACACGCCCCTGCCCCGACGTCCCGTGTCTGTCCCGCCTTGACATCGCGGGCGGCGGCCGGTAAGCCGCGCCACTCAAGGACGAGGTCTCGTCCCGACGCCGACCGGCCCGTGAGGCCGGAGGTCAACGCCCGACAGCGCGATGCGCCCTCGGGCGCGACTTGCGTTGGGCGAATCCTCGTGACCCGCCGCCCCGACGGGCGGACCGCAGGAGACCGGATGACCAGGACCGACCCCCAGCCGTTGCGCATCGAGGACGCGGTGAACGAGCTCTGCCCCTGGTCGGGCAAGCCCGTCGCGGCCGACTCGCTGACGCTCTACAACGGCGCGGTCGTCGGCTTCTGCAATCCCGATTGCCGCGACAAGTTCGAGCGGGCGCTGAACCACTTCGAGGGCGCCCTCCAGGCCCGGCGCGCCGCCTCCGCGGGCGTAGACGAATAATCCCCGGAGACTGACGCGCATGTTCGAAGGCCTCTCCGACCGTCTCTCCGGCATCCTGTCCGGGCTGACCCGCCGCGGCGCCCTGACCGAGGCCGATGTCACCGCCGCCCTGCGCGAGGTGCGCCGCGCACTCCTGGAGGCCGACGTCGCCCTCGAGGTCGTGCGCTCCTTCACCGAGAAGGTGCGCGAGCAGGCGGTCGGCGCCGTCGTGCTGAAGTCGGTGACGCCCGGCCAGATGGTCGTGAAGATCGTCAACGACCAGCTCGTGGCGATGCTGGGCGGCGAGGCCGGCATCATCGACCTCAACGCGCCGGCTCCCGTCGGCATCCTGATGGTCGGCCTCCAGGGCTCGGGCAAGACCACCACGACGGCGAAGATCGCCCGGCGCCTGACCCAGCGCGACAAGCGCCGGGTGCTGCTCGCCTCCCTCGACACCCGCCGCCCGGCCGCCATGGAGCAGCTGGCGGTGCTGGCGAAACAGGTCGGCGTCGAGTCGCTGCCGATCGTCGCCGGCCAGTCGGCGGTGCAGATCGCCAAGCGCGCCATGGAGGCGGCGCGGCTGGGCGGCTTGGACGTGGTGATGCTCGACACCGCCGGCCGCGTCACCCTCGACGAGGCGCTGATGCAGGAGGCCGCCGACGTCAAGGCGGCCACCAACCCGCACGAGGTGCTGCTCGTCGCCGACGCGCTGACCGGCCAGGACGCGGTCAACACGGCGCGCGCCTTCGACGAGCGCCTCGGCGTCACCGGCATCGTGCTCACCCGCATGGACGGCGATTCCCGCGGCGGTGCGGCGCTCTCGATGCGCGCCGTCACCGGCAAGCCGATCAAGCTCGTCGGCACCGGCGAGAAGGTCGACGCGCTGGAGGAGTTCCATCCGGCCCGCGTCGCCAACCGCATCCTCGGCATGGGCGACATCGTCTCGCTCGTCGAGAAGGCGGCCGAGACCATAGACCAGGAACAGGCCCTCCGCGTCGCCGAGAAGATGCGCAAGGGCAAGTTCGACCTCGACGATCTGTCGATGCAGCTCGCCCAGATGGAGAAGATGGGCGGCATCGGCGGCCTGATGGGCATGCTGCCCGGCATGGGCCAGATCAAGAAGCAGGTCGAGGGCGCCAACCTCGACGAGAAGATGTTCAAGCGCCAGCGCGCCATCATCTCGTCGATGACCCCCGAGGAGCGCCGCAACCCCGACGTGCTCAAGGCCTCGCGCAAGAAGCGCGTGGCGAAGGGCGCCGGCGTCGACGTCTCGGAGATCAACAAGCTCCTCAAGATGCACCGCACCATGGCCGACATGATGAAGGCCATGGGCTCGGGCAAGCGCGGCATCGGCCAGGCGCTCGGCAGCATGTTCGGGCTCGGCGGCGGCGGCATGGGGGGCGGAATGGGGGGCGTGGGCAAGATGATGGGCGGCGGCATGCCCGAGCCGACGCCTGAGCAGATCGCCGCCCTGGAGAAGCAGTTCGGCGGCAAGCTGCCGCCGATGCCGTCGAACCTCGGCGCGACCGGCAAGACCACGCCTGGCCTGCCCGGCCTCGGCGGAGGCAAGCTGCCGGGGCTGCCGGGCCTCGGCGGGCTGCCGTTCGGGAAGAAGAAATGAAGCCCTCCGGCTTTCGAGAGCGCGGAGACGGCATCACGTCCTCGCTGTACGAACGGCGCCTCGACGACGGCGACATCTCGGCCCTTGGCCGGTTGATCGGGCCCGAGCGCCCCCGTTTTGCGGCGGATGCGATTGAGATCGAGCTGCCATCCGGCCTGATGTCGTGCCGCTCACTCGCCTTTCCGCTCTCTGGAGACCAGTCCGCCTTCGTCAACATCACGTCCGACTGGATTCAGATACCTTACGACGACTTTCACTTGCTGAAAGCAGTGATTACGCCAGTGCCAGAAGGCATCACCGTTTCGCCGATCGCCGGGAGGGAGGCGAACAGTGTCGGGCCGTGCTCGTGGATCGAGCTAAGTGACTTCGGCCCTCTACGCTGCATCGAGATCGTGTCCTACGAGATCGACGACGAGGTGACACGAGGCGATGACGGACCTGTCATCGCTCACGAGATCGTCCGCTACGACCGCGCGCTCCGCCTGCGGTTCGCGGGCGGACGGGTGCTCACCCTGAGCACCCAGCACGGCTCCATCCTCGGAGCCATCGAAATCCGTTCCGGCGAAGACATCGGCAACGTCGAGCCTCATGCCCGGATCGAGATCCGCCACACGCTAAACTGACAGCTCTAGGAGAAAGACATGTCCCTCAAGATCCGCCTCACCCGTGGCGGCGCCAAGAAGCGCCCTTACTACCGCATCGTCGTCGCCGACGCCCGCGCGCCGCGCGACGGCCGCTTCATCGAGAAAGTCGGCGCCTACGACCCGATGAAGCCCAAGGACGATCCGGCCCGCGTCGTCCTGGAGACCGAGAAGGTCCAGGCCTGGCTCGCCAAGGGCGCCCAGCCGACCGACCGCGTCCTGCGCTTCCTCGACGCCGCCGGCCTCGCCAAGCGTCCGACCCGCAACAACCCGCAGAAGGCCGAGCCCGGCACCAAGGCCAAGGAGCGCGCCGCCGCCCGCGCCGAGAAGGCCGGCGCCGCCGATTCGGCTGAGTAAGACCTCCGCCATGGCGCGCCGTCCCGACGCCCGCCCCCCGGGCGGCCGGGTCCCCAAAGGACCCGGCCGCGGGGGCTCCGACCCGCGCCGGGGCGCCGGCGCGCCCGCGCAGGATCCGCGCTCCGGGGCCGAGCCCCGGGGCGCCGCCCCTCCGGCCGGACCGGTGCGGATCGACCGGATCGCCGGCGACCCGGCTTTCGTCCTGCTGGGGGAATGCGGCCGCGCCCACGGCCTGCGGGGCGAGGTCCGGCTGAAATCCTACACCGCCGACCCGGCCGCGATCGGGTCCTACGGGCCGCTCACCGGGGCCGACGGCCGCCGGGTCGAGATCCTGTCCCTGCGACCCGCCGCGGGAGCCCACGACATCCTGATCGCCCGCATCGCGGGCATTGCCGGCCGCGACGATGCCGAGAGCCTGAACCGCCTCGCCCTCTACGTCGCCCGCGACCGCCTCGGCGCGCCGGAGGAGGAGGACGAGTTCTTCACCGCCGACCTCGTCGGCCTCGCCGTCGTCGACCGCGCCGGCAACCCCGTCGGCACCGTGAAGGCGGTACCGAACTACGGCGGCGGCGACCTCCTGGAGATCGCGCCGGCCTCCGGCGGCAGTCCGGCCCTCCTGCCCTTCACCAAGGCCTTCGTGCCGGAGATCGACGTCGCGGGCCGCCGGGTCGTCGTCGAGCCGCCCGAGGACCTGTTCGCCCCGGCCGCGCCGCGGGACCCCGACGCCCCCTGAGCCGGGAGGCCGTCCGCCCGTATCCGGCCCACCGGGCCCCTGAAGGATCCGCACGAAAAAGCCTGCCGGGCCGAGGGCCGGGCAGGCTTCGTTCGTTTCCGGGCGGCGGGCGGAAGACCGTCCGCCTGCGCGGCCTACCGACCGCGGTTCTTGCGCTGCTGGCCGAGGCCGGAGCTCTTGGCGAGCTCGGACCGCTGGGCGGCGTAGGTCGCGGCGACCATCGGGTAGTCGTGCGGCAGGCCCCACTTCTGGCGGTACTGGTCCGGTGACAGTCCGCGGGTGGTCAGGTGGCGCTTGAGCGACTTGTAGGGCTTACCGTCCTCGAGGCTGATGATGTAGTCGGGCGTGACGGTCTTGCGGATCGGCACCGGCGGCGTGGGCTTCTCGGGCTCGGGGGCCGGCGGGGCGGCGACGCGCTCGAGCGAGGCGTGGACGGCCGCGATCAGGCTTCCCAGCTCTCCGACCGGAACCGAATTCTTCGACACGTAGGCCGACACGATATCGGCCGTGAGCATGACGAGCTCGCCCGGCTCCTGGTCGTGAGTTTCCACGTCTGACATCATTGGGTTTCCGCTTCGAGAGTGTGATGGACGGCGGCGTCGGAGCAGGCCGGTCCGGGTCCGCACCGCCACTCGGTCTTCTTGGGAGCCGTTGCGCACGAGGCCCTCACAGAGCACCGCCCGATCCCACAGAATCTTGGCAAGTCTTTCGCGCAATCGCAAGCTGGCATCAGCAACGCGGCGATGAAATCAGGTAGTTCCTGTGGATTTCATACAGATGCAACCAATTGTAATATACTCAAGGTTGCAAAACGCGACCTGAATTCGCGGATAATTGTATAAACATCAACCGAGCGTCGTGTCGATCGAGCCACAGCTCTGTCGCCGGCCCGGATGCATGCGGGCACCCGGGCCGGCATCGGGGTCACGCCGCCGGGACGGGCGACTGGCGCTCCGCCTGGCTGGCGGCGGCGTGACGGGCCTGGATCTCGATGAAGACGCGCCGGACCTTGGGGCTCCGGGCCTTCATCCGTGCCTCGAGCTGGCTGACCAGCCGCTCGATCTCGCCGCCGGTGAGCCGGTCGTCGATGTCGAGGCTGACATTGACCAGGATGTCGGCCGGCCCGAGATGCTGGGTCAGCACCTCGTTGACGTGGTTCACACCCGGCTCGGAGCGCACGATCTCTCGGATCGCCCCGACCAGCTCGGGCTCCGCTGCCTCGCCGACGAGGAGGCCGTGGGTCTCGATCATCAGGAAGATCGCCATGCCGATCAGGATCAGCCCGATCACGATCGAGGCAGCGCCGTCGTAGGCGGGCTGGTCCAGTGTCTCGGCCAGAACCACGCCGCCGATCGCCACGACGAGGCCGGTCAGCGCCGCCACGTCCTCGACCAGCACGGTGAACAGGGCCGGGTCCTTGCTGCGGCGGATCGCGGTGACCGGCGGCAGCTTGCCCTTCTCGCCCCAGAACGCCTTCAGCGCGACGAAGCAGGAATACCCCTCCGCCGCGACCGCGAAGCCGAGGATCGCCAGATTGACGACGTAGCCCGGAATGGTGCGGCCGAGGATCACCGCGTCGGCGGCGGGCTCGGGGTGCTGGAGCTTGTGGATGCCTTCGTAGACCGCGAAGGCGCCGCCGCCGAGGAAGATCAGCAGGGCGACCAGAAAGGCGTAGAAGTAGACTTCGCGGCCGTAGCCGAAGGGGAAGCGCGCATCGGCCGGACGTTGCGCCCGCTTGAGGCCGACGAGGAGCAGGATCTGGTTGGCGGTGTCGACCACCGAGTGAACGCCCTCGGCCAGCATCGCGCTGCTGCCGGTGAAGAAGGCGCCGACGAACTTCGCCACGGCGATCGCCAGGTTGGCGCCCGCGGCGGTGTAGATCGCGCCGCTGCTCTCGTGGGCCATGGTCGTCTCGCGCTCCTCGGGGCTGGTTCCGCTTCGGGACGGCCGCCGACCCGCATCGAGCGTGGCCGTGGCCGGTCACATGGTAACGCTGCGGGATGCCGGAAGGGTCCGGCCGATCGGGCGCCGAAGGAGAGCGGGGCGCGGGTCAGGCCGCGTCGCGCAGGGCCGGCACCGGGGCCGGCAGGTCGAAGTGCCCGTAGAGAGCCGCGATGCTCGCCGCGAGCAGGCCGTCGAGCGGCGCGAGCGCCGCCTCGTCGGGGCCCCGTCCCTCGACCCGCGCCGCATGCTCGATGTCGCGCAGGTGCGCGGCCAGCGCGGCGGCGCCGACGTTGAGGCTCATCGACTTGAGCCCGTGCGCCGCCCGGGCGGCGGCCTCGGCGTCGTCGCCCGCCGCCCTGAGGGCGGACAGCCCGTCGGGGCCGTGGGCCGAGAACAGCCCGAGCACCCGCTCGACGAAGGCCGAACCGGAGCCCTCCGCCATCTCGGCGAGGCTCGTGACGGTATCGGGATCGAGGAGCGCGGCGGGTGGGCCGGCGGCCTCGGCCGCGAAAGCCGTCTCCGCCTCGGCGGCGACCGTCCCGTCCTCCCCGAGCGCGGCCGCGAGGATGCGGGCGAGGTCGGTGAGCGTGAAGGGCTTGAGCAGCACCCCGTCCATCCCGGCCTCGCGCCAGGCCTCGGCCGACGTGCCGACCACGTGGGCGGTCGCCGCCACGATGGCGGTGCGGGGCGTCCCTTGCGCGGCCTCCCACTGCCGGATCGCCCGGGCGGCGTCGAAGCCGTCGAGGACCGGCATGCTGCCATCCATCAGGATCAGGTCGAAGGCGCCCTCACGCGCCGCCTCGAGGGCGCGGTAGCCGTCCTCGACGGTAACCACGCGGGTAACGCCGAGGCGGCCGAGCGCCTCGACCGCGACCTCGCGGTTGACCGGGTTGTCGTCGGCCACCAGCACCCGGGCGTGAGGGTAGCGCGGCAAGGCCGCGACCGGACCGGCCTCGGCGCCGATTCCCGCGAAGGCGCCGCCGGTGGCGAGCGCGGCGAGCGCCGGGCGCCACTCGGCCTGGGCGAGCGGCCAGCGCAGCAGGGCGTCGGCGAGGCCGGAGGAGAGCACCGCGGCTCCGCTCGGCTCGCCCATCGGCGCCAGCGCCACGACGCGGCCGGCCCCGGCCGGGCGGCGGCCGGCCCGGGCGAGGGCGGCGGCCTCGACGAGGT
>NZ_JACWCT010000111.1 GCF_016613415.1 Methylobacterium ajmalii
GGCCTCGGCCGAGCGGTCGGCGGCGGTGCCGGCGGTCCGCGACATCGCCCGGGCGGTCGCCTGCAGGTCGCCCGCCGAGGCCGCGACCTGGCCGACGATGCCGCCCACCGCCGCCTCGAAGGCCGCCGCCATCCGCAGCACGCCCTCGCGCCGCTCGTGCTCGGCGGCGCGACGGGCCGCTTCGCCGTCCTGCTCCATGGCGCGCAGGCGGGCCATCTGGTCCTTGGCCTCCCGCTCGGAGGCGGCGAGCCCGGCCAGCGTCCCGGCGACGGTGTGGCAGATCCGGGCGAGCACCGCCGCCTCGATCGTCAGGATCACCGCGTGCAGGACCACCCGGCCGAGGTCGCCCCCCGCCGGGAAGACCGCGGCCGGTAGCAAGAGGTTGAGCACGAGGTGGTGCAAAGCCGTGGCGCCGGTGGCCGCCAGGATCACCCGCCAGTCGCACCAGCCGGCGAGCACCGCCAGGCAGGCGAAGAAGTACATGTGCAGGTCGACCTGCCAGGGATGGCCGGCGCTGGCATAGAGCAGCACCGCCGCCATGCCGACGAGGGCGAGCGCGGAGGCGAGCCGGGTGCGCAGTCCGATCGGGTCCCGCCACCACGACAGGGTGGCGGCGCCCGCGAGCACGGCCGCCGCCAGGCCCGGTGCCGGCAAGGCGCCGCCGCCGGTGATCAGCGGCAGCGCCGCGGCGACCGGGACGTGCGCCCAGAGCAGCGGGATCAGGATGCGGGCGAAGGAACGGCGGAGGTCGTCGGCGTCGGTCATCAGCGGGCGGTGCTCGGTGACGGAAGGAAGTTGCGGGATGTCCCGGCGGGGGCGGAGGGGCCGCACCCGCCGGCGAGGAGGGGATCGAGGACCAGCCAGGCGCCGGCGCCGTAGAGGCGCCGGACGAAGCCGGGCTCCTCCGAACGCGCCACCACCAGGCCGCCCGGACCGGGGCGAACGAGCCGGCCGCCGGCGGCGGCGACGATCGCCACCGTCTCGCCGATCCCGCCGCCCGGACGGCCGAGCACCGCCACCGCGTCCGAGCGCGGTGCGGCGACGACCAGGAACGGGACCAGGATCAGGAGCAGCAGACCGGCGCCGTCCATGAGGCGGCATCGCGCATCCATGAGGCTCGCCCCGTGGGTGTGAACTTGCGGGATCTTGCGGGGGAATGCCTTACGGAGGGTAAAGCGTGGTTTACGGATTTGTCCGGATTGGTCCTCGACTTGATGATCGGCATATCGCGAGCGGTACCAGCGTAACTGTTAGCTGGCGCGAGACCCGCTCGTCCGCGATGGTCGCGCGCACCAACGAAAAACGGCGCCCCGGGGGGCGCCGTCGTGTCGGTTCGCGTGATTCGGCCGGCCGAGAGCTTGGCCGAGGGGGCGCCCGGACCGAACGCGGTCAGGCCGTCGGCGCCGGGGCGAGGCGCGGCGCCGGGCGGCCGCCATCCTCGCCGACGAGGTGGAAGGCAGCCGGGCGGCGGAACAGGAAGCGGGCCGGGGTGTGGCGAACCACCCGCTCGATGGCGAGCGGGACCACCACCGCGGTCAGCGTCACCAGCAGCGCGACGAGGCCGATATCCTCGATCACGCCGCTGCGCACGAGCGCCGTGCGCAGGGCCGCCATCGGCAGGAAGAAGGCGAGGTAGATCACGATCGAGCGCTCGCCGCAGGCCCGCAGGGCCGCGGTCACCGGACCGCCGGCGCGGGTCAGGAGCGCAGCGGTCGCCACGATGGCGAGCGCGCCTGCGGCGCCGAGCATCAGGCTCACCACCGGCAGGCTCGCGAGCGTCGGGTGGGAGGTCAGCCCGGTCGGCGTGAAGACGAGGAGCGCCTCGAGCGACGCCCAGGCGGCGAGGCCGAGGAGCGCGAGGCCGGAGCGCGCCCGCACCCAGTCGGCCAGGGCGAAGATCCGGGCGGCGAACAGGTAGCCGGCGACGAAGTAGACCAGCCGGTCGCAGAACTCGTCGATCAGGGTCGAGCCGGTATGGACCGGGGCGAGCTGGAGCAGCGCCGCGCCGATCAGCAGCACCGGCCAGGGCAGCCGCCGCAGGAGCTTCACGACGACCGAGAACACTGCCAGCAAGTAGATGAACCACAGGGTCGAGTAGGGCTCGACCAAGCCGTGGGCGAGATGGGCCAGGAAGGCGCCGGGCCCGGCGCCGTCGGTGATCTGGCCGTACTTCACCGCCGACTGGAGCACCATCCACAGCAGGTAGAAATACGCGAAGTGGACGATGCGCCGGTCGGCGAAGAGGCGCCAGTCGCGATCGACGACCCGGCCGACGAACAGGCCGGAGAGCAGGAAGAAGTCCGGGATCCGGAACGGTTTGGCGAACTCCACGACGTGATGCATGAAGCCCTCGCCGCCCATCGCCTCGCCGACCCCGAGGGTCGAGTGCATCATCACGACGAGGATGATGCAGATGCCCTTGGCGACGTCGACCCAGGCGAGGCGGCCAGGGGAGGCATCGATGCGCGGGCGCACCGGATCGTCCGGCCGGACCGAGAGGGCGGGTTCGGTGTTGGGACGGGCGGACATCGGGCGTCTCCGGAGGTTCGGCCGGAAGGCTGCCAGGGAGACGTAAAGATCGGATCGGGCCCGATCCCGCGAATCGCACCGAACCGCGCAAGATCGGATTCACCCTGATCGGCCGCGGCGAGCCTTCCGCTACCGAACGCTGCGCTTCGTCTCCCGCCGCGTCCGGGTCATCCGCGTCGCGGCGTGGAAGTCGTCGGGCTTCGTCCGCACCCAGGCGAGAAAGCGGGCGATCTCGGGCTCGGCCCGCAGGCTCTCGACGTCGCTCAGGCGCCGCGCCAGCTCCGCCTCGCTGTGCCGGGCATGGATCGCCGAGTGGCAGATCTGGTGCAGCTGCACGGTCTCGCCGTGGGTGCCGCCCTTCAGCTTCGGCGTCAGGTGGTGCCGGCTCTGGCGGGCGCCGGGCGGGATCGGCCGCTCGCAGAGCGGGCAGATCACCGCCGGGCGGGTGGCCGGGCCATGGGTCGAGGGGTCGTCGTCGTTCCAGCGCCGCTCTCGGCGTCCCAAGGCCTGCTCCTCTGCAAGGGCGGGTGTGAGTGATCCGTATCTGGGTCGCCGGGCGGGCGGGGTGCAAGGCCGCGCGGGCGACGGCGCGGGAGCACCGATGCCGCAGCGTCCCGGACACCAGGCCGTCCCTCCCGGCCGCACCCCTCGGACCGGCGATTGACAAACCTCGCACCTGGCGGGAGATTGATCCCGTTACCGAGGGGAGCCCCGCCAACCGGGGCTGAGACTGGACGAGCGCGCGTCCTGACCCTTGAACCTGATCCGGTTCGTACCGGCGGAGGGACGGGAACCTGCCATGACCGACGTGACCCGTGCGTCCTCGCGCCTCGAGGCCGGATCGTCTCCCAGGGAGAGATCCATGAACGCACCGATCCCCGCCCACACTCTTCCTCCCGAAGATCTTCCCAAGGATCTTCCGAAGACCGTCACCACGGGGCCGGTCACCGGCTCGGTGAAGGCCTATGCGGCCCCGCGCGGGCGCCCCGACCTGCGCGTGCCCTACCGCGAGATCGCGCTGACGGACCCGGGCGAGGCCCGGGTGCGGGTCTACGATCCCTCCGGCCCCTATACCGAGACCGACGCGCGCATCGATCTCTCCGCCGGGCTGCCCGAGATCCGCGCCGGCTGGCTCGCCGCCCGCGGCTACGGGGCGGTGGCGCCCCGGGCGGTCAAGCCGGAGGATAACGGCTTCGTGGCCGAGGACCGGCTGGTGGCGCCGTGCCCGGCCACCCGCACCGTGCGGCGCGGGGCGCCCGGCCAGCTCGTCACGCAGTACGAGTTCGCCCGGGCCGGGATCGTCACCGAGGAGATGATCTACGTCTCCCACCGCGAAAACCTGTGCCGCGAGGCGATGCTGGACCAGGCCGAAGGCAAGATCGCCGACGGCGAAAGCTTCGGGGCCGCGATCCCGCCCTTCATCACCCCCGAGTTCGTGCGCGACGAGGTGGCGCGCGGGCGGGCGATCATCCCGGCCAACATCAACCACACCGAGGTCGAGCCGATGGCGATCGGCCGCAACTTCCTCGTCAAGATCAACGCCAATATCGGCAACTCGGCGGTGAGCTCCTCGGCCGCCGAGGAGGTCGAGAAGATGGTGTGGGCGATCCGCTGGGGCGCCGACACGGTCATGGACCTCTCGACGGGCCGTAACATCCACAACATCCGCGGCTGGATCCTGCGCAACGCTCCCGTGCCGATCGGCACGGTACCGATCTACCAGGCGCTGGAGAAGGTCGGCGGCGATCCGCTCAAGCTCGACTGGGAGGTGTTCAAGGACACCCTGATCGAGCAGGCCGAACAGGGGGTGGACTACTTCACCATCCATGCCGGCGTGCGCCTCGCCCACGTCCCGCTCACCGCGCGGCGCGTGACCGGCATCGTCTCGCGCGGCGGCTCGATCATGGCGCGCTGGTGCCTGGCCGGGCACCGGGAATCCTTCCTCTACGAGCGTTTCGCGGAGATCTGCGACATCTGTCGAGCGTACGACGTGTCGTTCTCGCTCGGCGACGGCCTGCGCCCGGGCTCGATCGCGGATGCCAACGACGCGGCGCAGTTCGCCGAACTGGAGACGCTCGGCGAGCTCACCAAGGTCGCCTGGGGCAAGGGCTGTCAGGTGATGATCGAGGGCCCCGGCCACGTCCCGATGCACAAGATCAAGGTTAACATGGACAAGCAGCTCGCTGAATGCGGCGAGGCGCCGTTCTACACGCTCGGCCCGCTGACCACCGACGTGGCGCCGGGCTACGACCACATCACCTCCGGGATCGGCGCGGCGATGATCGGCTGGTTCGGCACCGCGATGCTCTGCTACGTGACGCCCAAGGAGCATCTCGGCCTGCCAAACCGCGACGACGTGAAGACCGGCGTCGTCACCTACAAGATCGCGGCGCATGCCGCCGACCTCGCCAAGGGCCACCCGGCCGCGCAGATCCGGGACGACGCCCTGTCGCGGGCCCGGTTCGACTTCCGCTGGGAGGACCAGTTCAACCTCTCGCTGGATCCCGACACCGCCCGGGCCTACCACGACGAGACCCTGCCGAAGGACGCCCACAAGGTCGCGCATTTCTGCTCGATGTGCGGCCCGAAATTCTGCTCGATGAAGATCACCCAGGACCTGCGCGCCGACGTGCTGGCGATGGAGGCGGCGAGCGCCGTGGTCGGCGAGGCCACACCGCTCGACGAAGCGGCCCGCGCGGCCGGCATGGCCCAAAAATCGGCGGAATTCTTGGGCGAGGGCGGGAGACTCTACGTCGACGCCGGATGAGCGCGACCCCCGCGCCCCCGGCCCGACCGGTCGGGGGCGCGGGGATCGATCCGGGCGCCGGCGCGCGGCGCAAGGACCCACGAATGCTGATGCAGGCCCAGAAGGCCCCGCCGGAACCGGCCCGGCCCGCTCCCGCACGATCGCGCCCGGGCTCGATCGTGCGCCGCCTCGTCGTCTTCGCCCTCGGCCTGGCGGTGCCGATCCTGATCTTCGGCGGCGTGGTGCTGTGGCAGTTCGCCGGGACGGCGAGGGCGCGCCTCGAGGCGGATGCCCTGGGCCGGGCCCGGATGGAGGCGGCGGCGGTCGACCGCGAGGTCGCGAGCCTGATCGCCACGCTGGAGGCGCTGAGCCTTTCGAACGCGCTCCAGCGCGGCGACGTGACGGCGTTCCGCGACCAGATGCAGGAACTGGCGCGGCGCAGCGGCCTCTCGGCGACCCTGCGCGATCCCGACGGGCGGCGGCTGATCGACATCGGCCCCGAGCCGATGCCGGAACGCCTCGACGGGGCGGACGCCCAGGCCCTCGCCGGCCGGCCGGCGGTCTCGGGCGTGGTCGACGGGCGCTTCCGGGTGACGGTGCCGGTGGTGCGCCGGGGCGGCGAGGCGGTGCTCTACCTCCTGTCGTTCTCCCTGCCGGCCGACCGGATCCGCAACCTCCTGGCCTCCGGCGGGGTGCCGAAGGACTGGGTGATGAGCGTCGTCGACCGCGACGACCGGGTGCTCACCCGCACCCGCGCGCCGGAGCGCTTCACCGGCATCCAGGCGCCCGACGACCTGCGCCGGGCCTCCGGACCGGAGGGGAGCTGGCGCGGCACGTCGCTGGAGGGCGAGCCGCTCTTCATCGCCTACGCGCGGGCCGGCGTGCCGGACTGGCGCATCGCCGTCGGGGTGCCCGAGGAGGCGCTGGCGGCGCCGGTGCGGGCCTCGCTCGTGTGGTTCGCCGCGCTCGGGGGCATGCTCGCCGCCGTCGCGGCGGTCCTGGCGCTGGCCTTCGCCCGCGGCATCGCGGCGCCGCTCCAGGCCCTGCGCGACCAGGCGGTGGCGCTCGGCCGCGGCC